>NZ_QUFI01000028.1:0-10807 GCF_003478505.1 Clostridium sp. AF27-2AA | reverse complement strand
AGTCGCCATATAGCCGGACACATTGCACTTATATTTATGCTACGCAGGATACCACCCCGTCCTGCTTCTGCTTTCCTGGCTATTCTACGGTAATAAAAAACACAGCCAGAATGGTACTGGTAAAAAGCTGAAATTTCTGGCTTTTTATCAATACCGTTCTGGCTGATTTTATTTCTCTCTTAGCGGGAGCAATACAGCGGTATGCCGGGATTACCGGCTTCGGACCTATATTGGTATTGCTCTTAAATTTTTATTTGGCAGGTGTTTCTTCTGCTTCTTCGTCTTCTTCCTCAGCCTTTGCGTATTCGCCGATGTGGAACAGCTGGGAATCAGCGGTGGTGGTTACGGTAACACCTTTCTCTTCCAGTTTCAGATCCTTCACATACAGAGTCCTGGTTCCCTGCGGAAGTTTAGCCAGATCAATTTCAATTGGGTCAAGCAGGTGTGCCGGGTCTGCTTTGTAGTGGATCTCGGTGATCTCCGGTTCGAAGACACCCTGTACAACCTCCTCATTGATAAAGGTAACCGGAACGGTTGCGGCAACAACCTCACCTGCGACCAGTGCCTGGAAATCCAGTGCCAGAATCTTCTTGCTGAGCGGATCGTAATCAATATTCTTTACCAGGGCATCAACCTTTTCACCGGAGATATCCAGCATGGTCTGTGCACCCTCTTTTGCTTTTTTAATGAAGTTTAATGCATCCTTCTCTGTATATTTCAGAGATACATTTTCTTTCATTTCACGGCCATACAGAACACCGGTGCTGTAGCCTTCTCTTCTCAATTTTTTTGCCTTTACCTCAGGATCTCTTTTTTCAGCTGCTAACGTCATCATAATAATCTGCCTCCTACTTTGAATGGCCGGGGGAAGAAAACCTTCCGGTCTCAATTATCTGAATTCATTCGTGTAGATGGAGAGCTTGTCTTTATGAGGAAGTTCTTCTTTTTGCACTGACTGTATTATAGCACTTTTGGAAAAAAGTGAACCTTCAAAAAGTACCAAAAAAGCAAATATACAAAATAATAAAATTAGCAATATTTTTCAGATATTAGCACTCTTTTATGCAGAGTGCTAATAATGTGCCGCCAGAATTTGGATATTTGTATTGAAAAACATGTTCAAAAACGATAAGATAAGAACAGAAATATGTATCCATAAAAAAACAATATGTGTGTCGGAAAAGGAGGACCGGACATGCTTTATATCGGAATCGATCTTGGAACATCCGCGGTGAAGCTTCTTTTGATGAACAGGGACGGCCAGATCAGAAAAATTGTCTCGAAAGAGTATCCCATTTATTTTCCGCATCCGGGCTGGTCGGAACAGAAGCCTGAGGACTGGTTTGCCGGTACCATGGACGGTCTGAAAGAGCTGCTGGCTGGCTGTGAGAAGGAGCAGGTGGCGGGCATCAGCTTTGGCGGGCAGATGCATGGGCTTGTGATTCTGGATAAAAACGATCAGGTGATCCGCCCGGCGCTTCTCTGGAACGATGGACGAACCTGGGAGGAATGTGATTACCTGAACAATGTGATCGGCAAAGAGAAGCTTTCGGAATATACGGCCAATATTTCCTTCACGGGCTTTACCGCTCCAAAGATTCTCTGGGTCAGAAATAAGGAGCCGGAGAACTTTGCGCGGATCGCGAAGATCATGCTTCCCAAAGATTACATAGCCTACCGTCTGACTGGTGCGCATTGTACCGATGTGTCGGATGCGTCCGGCATGCTTTTGTTTGATGTAAGGAACCGCCGCTGGTCGAAGGAAATGTGCGAAATCTGCGGCGTCCGCCAGGAGCAGCTGGCGAAGGTCTATGAATCTTACGAGAGTGTGGGAACTGTGCTTCCGGAGATTGCGGATGAGCTGGGAATTCCATATACGGTAAAAGTTGCGGCCGGTGCCGGGGATAATGCGGCAGCCGCAGTCGGAACCGGCACGGTGGGAGATGGCATGTGCAACATTTCCCTGGGGACCAGCGGAACCATCTTCATCTCTTCGGAAAAATTTGGCGTGGACAAACACAATGCGCTGCATGCGTTTGCGCATGCGGATGGCCACTATCACCTGATGGGATGCATGCTCAGCGCGGCCTCCTGCAATAAATGGTGGATGGACGGAATCCTGCAGACTTCGGACTACGCGAAAGAGCAGGCTTCCATTACAAAGCTGGGAGAAAACCATGTATATTTCCTTCCTTATTTGATGGGGGAGCGTTCTCCGCACAACGATCCGAATGCCCGCGGTACATTCATTGGTATGACCATGGATACCAGTCGGGCCGATATGACCCAGGCTGTGCTGGAGGGCGTGGCCTTTGCGCTTCGGGATTCTTTGGAAGTGGCAAGATCCCTGGGTATTCACATTGAACGCACGAAAATCTGCGGCGGTGGGGCTAAGAGCCCGCTATGGAGAAAAATCATTGCCAATGTTATGAATCTGAAGGTAGACATGATTGAGAGTGAAGAAGGACCGGCGCTGGGCGGTGCCATGTTGGCGGCAGTTGCTTGTGGCGAATACGCGAGCGTGGAGGATGCAGCCAGGAAACTGGTGAAGGTCACCAAAACGGTGGAGCCGGAACCGGAGTTGGTGGAAAAATACGAAGAACGGTATCAGAAATTCCGGCAGATTTATCCGGTATGCAAGTCATTATTTCAGCTGATTCATTAAAGGTGTTATAGAAATTCACATTTATATCAGGAGGGTAAGTACATGAACAACATTCCAGAAGTGAAAGCAGGCATTGTTGCGGTGAGCCGTGACTGTTTCCCGGAGTCTTTGTCTGTGAACCGCAGAAAAGCACTGGTGGAGGCGTACGGCAAAAAGTATGACGCAAAGGATATTTATGAATGCCCGGTCTGCATCGTGGAGAGCGAGATCCATATGGTACAGGCACTGGAGGATATCAAGGCGGCTGGCTGCAACGCGCTGGTTGTATACCTTGGAAATTTCGGACCGGAGATTTCCGAGACTCTGCTGGCAAAACATTTTGACGGACCGAAAATGTTTGTTGCTGCCGCGGAGGAGAGCAGGGACAACCTGGTACAGGGACGCGGTGACGCCTACTGCGGCATGCTGAACGCAAGCTACAACCTGGCTCTGCGCAACATCAAAGCGTACATTCCGGAGTATCCGGTGGGAACTGCTGAGGAGTGCGCGAATATGATCCACGAATTTTTGCCTGTCGCAAGAGCAGTCATTGGCCTGTCTGATTTGAAGATCATCAGCTTTGGACCAAGACCGTTAAACTTCCTGGCGTGCAACGCGCCAATTAAGCAGCTTTACAATCTGGGCGTGGAGATTGAGGAAAACTCGGAGCTGGATCTGTTTGAGGCGTTCAACAAGCATGCGGGTGATCCGAGAATCCCGGATGTTGTGGCGGATATGGAAAAAGAGCTGGGCGAAGGCAACAAAAAGCCGGAGATCCTGCCGAAGCTGGCCCAGTATGAGCTGACACTCCTTGACTGGATCGAAGCCCATAAGGGTTATCGCAAATATGTGGCCATTGCCGGAAAATGCTGGCCTGCGTTCCAGACCCAGTTCGGCTTTGTGCCATGCTATGTTAACAGCCGTCTGACCGGCCGCGGCATTCCGGTATCCTGTGAGGTAGATATCTATGGCTGCTTAAGTGAGTTCATCGGGACCTGTGTCAGCCAGGATGCGGTTACCCTTCTGGACATCAATAACACCGTGCCCTATGACCTTTACGATACCGAAATCAAAGGAAAATTCGATTATAAGAGCCATGATGTTTTCATGGGCTTCCACTGTGGCAATACCAGCACGAAGAAGCTGTCCTTCTGCCAGATGAAGTACCAGCTCATCATGGCAAGAAGTCTTCCGGAAGAGGTGACTCAGGGAACCTTGGAGGGCGACATTGTCCCGGGTGACATTACCTTCTTCCGCCTGCAGAGCACTGCGGATAACAGGCTGAGAGCTTATGTGGCAAATGGCGAGGTTCTGCCGGTGGCAACCCACTCCTTTGGCAGCATCGGCGTATTTGCGATCCCGGAAATGAAGCGTTTCTATCGTCATGTGCTGATTGAGGGGAATTTCCCGCATCATGGAGCAGTGGCCTTCGGTCATTACGGAAAAGCACTGTACGAGGTATTTAAGTATATTGGAGTCGATGTCCGGGAGATTGGTTATAACCAGCCGGCCGGCGTGCGTTATCCGACAGAAAATCCATTTGCATGATGTGATTTTCCGGGACGCGGGATTTATGCGAAACAAAAAAGGGGCGAAGCTTTTCAAGAAGCTTCGCCCTGTTTTTATGAGCAGATCAGACGGCCGGAAGAAATGCGTTGACTACCTGGTCTGGATTTACATTCTGCAGCTGGGAATTTTCAATCATGGTCAGGATCATTTCCATGTACTGACCGTTGTAGCGGATATAAGCTGTTGCGGTACATTTGAGGTCATCAATCCGATAGTTGTCGTACTGGTAACGCATCCAGTTTCCGGAAAGCAGTGTTACGCTGGACTGTACCGGAGTCAGAACGGTGTTCTGTTCATCAATCAAAGTCTCGGACAGGATTCCTTCGGTCAGATCTTTGAGATCCTGCTGGCTGAAATACTGGCTGACATCTACTCCGATATCGGAAGAAGTAACGCTTACAACGGTTGCGATGGATTCGTTGATAAATGTGATTGTACCGTCACTGCTGTCTCCCTGGATATAACCTGCCGGTACCTGCACGGTCAGGGTTCCGGTTGTCTGGGTGTTGGCTGCCGTTGTCTGGAATGTGCCATATACGGCCGGAACCACGGCTGTGTTACTGCCGGCAAATGACGGGAAAACGGATGCTGTACTGATTGCTGCTGCTAAAAACAGAGTTATTTTCTTCATTCTGCGTAACCATCCTGCTTTCTTCATCCTCTGATGATGGCTGCCGGTTTTGCCTGATTTATAATAAAATGCGCTGTATGGCAAAACGGCGATTTACACGTTATCGTTACTATAATAATATCATATAACGGTACGGATGTAAAGAAAACAAAAGGACAATCCTGTGTTAATTTAGATAATTCCGCATGGTTTTCAGCGCGTTTTTCTCCAGCCGTGACACCTGAGCCTGGCTGATATGGATCTCCTCGGCAACCTCAGTCTGGGTTTTACCTTCAAAAAAACGCAGATCAATGATGTGGCGTTCCCGTCCGGGCAGCCGGTTCATGGCTTCCCGCAGGGAAATTTCCTCCACCCAGTTTTCCTCGGAACTCTTCTTATCTTTAATCTGGTCCATCACATACAGCGGATCACCGCCATCGGTGTAGATGGGCTCGTAGAGACTGACCGGACTCTGGATGGCATCCAGGGCGTAGGTGATGTCTTCTTTGCTGATGCCGATTTCCTGGGCAATTTCCATAAGGGTTGGTTCCCGGGAGTTTTTGCGGGTCAGGCCTTCTCTGGCGTAGATGGCCTTGTAGGCTGTGTCCCGGAGGGAGCGGCTGACCCGGATGGAGTTGTTGTCCCGCAGATAGCGCCGGACCTCGCCCAGGATCATGGGAACCGCATAGGTAGAAAAACGGACATTCTGGGTAATATCAAAATTGTCAATGGCCTTGATCAGGCCGATGCATCCGATCTGAAACAGGTCATCCACATTTTCATTGCTGCTGGAAAAACGCTGGATCACACTTAGGACCAGGCGCAGGTTTCCCTTGATGTACTGTTCTCTGGCTTCCTCGTCACCTTGCAGGATCCGCTGAAACAGCGCGTCCTTTTCCTCATTCGTAAGCAGGGGCAGCTTCGCCGTATTGACTCCGCAGATTTCCACTTTGTAGCCCGCCATGTTCCTTACCTCCGCAAATCGTGTTGTTTTCTGGATGTTTTTGCAGCATTCTGACTGCCTGAAAAACGTGATGCGCAGTCAGGCAGGTTTGCTACATAAAACATGATTTACGGAAATGAATACATTTATACTTCCAGAAATTACCTGCCCCAATTTTTACGTTGCTTTTTTGCGGACGCCTGTTTATGATGATAAGAGACCACAATACGAAAAATAAAGGAGCAGACCCATGGGACATTTTTATTTTGTAAGACACGGACAGACCGTATGGAATGTGGAAGGTAAGATCTGCGGCGCGACAGACATTGCCCTGACAGAGCTTGGACATGAGCAGGCTATCGCAACCGGAAAAAAGATCCTGGAGGAGCACATTCACGCGGATGAAATTTTGTATTCCCCGCTTACGCGTGCGGCTGATACCGCAAAGCATATTTCTGAGATTACCGGGATTCCGGCGCGAATGGAACCGCGCTTAAAAGAGCAGAACTTTGGCAAGTGGGAGTCTACGCCGAGAGGCGGGGCGGAATTTAAAGTGGCAAAGCAGTCCTTTGCCTGCAGCTATGAGGGCGGTGAGTCCATGCTGCGCCTGGCCCAGCGTATTTATAACCTGTTAGATGAAATTAAGGCACAGTCTGAGGAAAAAAACTATATTCTGGTGGCTCACAATGGCATTGCCAGAGTAGTGCAGTCTTATTTTACGGATATGACCAATGAGGAGTTTGCTGGGTATGGCGTGAAGAACTGCGAGGTTGTGCGGTATGATTTCTAAAGAAATGATATTTGCGGGGTGATTTGCGGTGTGATAAATGGCTACAGGGGCGGCCTGGAAAATTTTGCGGATAATTTTGAAAAAATGCTTGAGGTAAAGTTAACTTTAGGCGCTATGATATATCCAGAAAATTGTGTTTTCAAACAGGAAGACGATTGATAGAAATAGGAGGAAATTTCATGAGCGACCAGAAACCAGTTGCAGCAACCAATGGCAGCCAGTATGTGCCGTATGACCAGAGAACCGGCGAGGAGTCTGTGGTATATTTCACCAGAGATCTTTCTGGGGAAGGTTTGAAGAAAGTTTATAACCGTATCAAGGAGCATATTTCCGGCAAGACCGGCGTGAAGCTTCACACCGGCGAGAAAAACGGCCCGAACATCATCCCGCGTCCGTGGGTGAAGGAGCTTCTGGTATCCGAACTTCCGGAGGCAAACATTGTTGAGACCAACACCTACTACGAGGGTGACCGTTACACCACAGAGCAGCACAGAGAGACCCTAAAGGTCAATGGCTGGACTTTCTGCCCGGTAGACATTATGGATGAGGATGGAACCGTGATGCTTCTGGTGAAGAACGGTAAGTGGTTCACCGAGATGAGTGTCGGCAAGAATCTGTTAAATTACGATTCTCTGCTGGTTCTGACCCACTTCAAGGGCCACGTGATGGGCGGCTTCGGCGGCTCCAACAAAAATATCGGTATTGGCTGTGCGGACGGACGCATCGGTAAAGCGATGATCCATACCGCAGAGGGTTCTGACAATATGTGGAGCATTGCCACCGAGGAACTGATGGAGCGCATCAGCGAATCCACCAAGTCCGTCGTAGATCATTTTGGTGATCATATCGCGTTTGTTAATGTGATGCGCAACATGTCTGTCTCTTGCGACTGCGAGGGCGTAGGCGCAGAGCCGGTCGTTACCCCGGATGTAGGAATCGTGGCGTCCGCAGACATTCTGGCAGCAGACCAGGCCTGCGTGGACATGGTATTTGCCATGAAGGAAGAGGATCATAAGGCACTGACTGAGCGTATGCTCAGCCGCCACAGCATGCGCCAGCTTTCCTACATGAAGGAACTGGGCATGGGCAACGACCGCTACCGCCTTATCGACCTGGATAACGACGATGCAGTCATCGATGCGGCAAAGGCAGTCGAGGGCGTGGTACCGTTTGGCCAGGTAAGAAAGATCAAATACAGTAAGTAAATAAGAATGTAATGAAAAGGTCTGGGGAACGCACTGCAATGTGCGGGAATCCCAGGCCTTTTTCGCTGGATATTGATGAAATGCCAGTCACGCGTCCATTGATTGGGTGATTTTGGGTATGAAGTGTGAGGTGAAATGATATACTTCTATTAGTTCTGTTCAAACTGAAGTTAAATTGAAGTAGTGTTGAAGCTTATATTGAAGTAGTATTGAAGTTTTCGTGAAGTAAAATGAAAGCAATTAGAAACTGCTAGAATCTGCCGTGTATTATGAGGTAAAAACATGTATCTGGAAGAATTGATCCCGGGTGTCTGCCTGGAAAGTGACAAGCTGGAGTGCAAGAGTAAACTGAACCGGGAAGATGTGGTGGGCTGGTTAAAAAGCATTGCGGGGTTTGCGAATGCGGCTGGCGGCGCATTTTATATTGGTGTAGAGGATAAGAGCAATAAACTGATTGGATTTGATAAAAAGAATGCAGATAATGAGCGGAATTATTTTAACAATCAGGTGAATGAGCATCTGACACCAAGGCCGCAGATGAGCATTTCATTTCTTCGCTATGAGATCAATGGAACCGAGCGTTTCATTATCCGGGTAGAAGTGCCGGAGTCTGCGGTGAAGCCGGTTATTTTGAAATACAAAAACATTCCGTCTATTTTTATGAGAAGAGATGGCTTTACGAATGGAGCTACTTATGAAGAAATCATAGAAATGAGCGTGAAAAGCAAGAACGTCCAGTACGATATTCTTGTTTCGGATGAAAAGTATAATGCAGACGAGATTTCCATGCTTCGGGCCTTTTATTCCGAACACAATGATGGGAAGGAATTAAAGGAGAAGGCGCTTCAGTCGCTGGGCTTTTATAATAAAGAGGGCTATCTGGCCAATGGAGCAGTTCTGTTTACCGATCATTATGATGGAAGAAAAACAGAAGTGCAGTGTTCCGTATTCTCCGGATTCAACAAGGGAAGCGAGCGGATCATTACCATTAATCGCTTTCATGGGAACATTACCTCAACCATTCAGTATATCATGGATTTTGTAAACCAGAGAATGAATCATTCCATGATTAAGCTGGAGGATACCAGAAAGAATATTGACGCGTATCCGCAGCGCGCCCTGTTTGAGGGCGTGGTCAATGCAGTTGCGCACCGGGATTATTTTTTAGATGGAACACAGATTCAGGTGGATATGTTTAAGGACCGCCTGGAAATTTCTTCGCCAGGAGGCTTTTACCGGGGTGAAAAACTGGGAAAGACCTATGACTTATCAGGAATTATATCCAAGCAGAGAAATGAACTGATCACGGGTGTTCTGGTGGCCTGCAACGTCATGGAGGCAGCAGGAACTGGATTTGACAAGATCACAGAGGAATATGCAGAGGCAGATGAGAAACATAAACCATACATTTATTCCTCATCGGATCATTTTACGCTGGTTCTGCCGGATCTGACATATCTGGACGGAGTGGAGGACAGCAGCATACCGGTGGTGGATTATATTCCCATCGCGAACGGAACAGAAATGGATGGAAAAGTGCTGGCATTCTGCTATTATCAGGCTCATAAAGCATCCGAAATCGCGGAATATCTGGGAATCAGTAATTCCACTTATCTGAGAAAGAAAATTCTTGGAAATCTGGAAGCGGAGGGATATTTGATTCCGGGGAAGATTTCCAGGGCAACTTATTACAAGACAAACCGGGATATGGTGTCGGTAAAATAATAAAAAATAGAAATTGTGTTTTTTATGTTAATTTTATTGTTCCCCCTTGCTATTCATAAAATGCGTGTTATAATACAAATAGAACAAGTCAAAATGTATGATTCTGGCTGTTGTCCATGTGTAATGCGTGGGTAGCAGCCAATTTAGAAAGCAGGGTGAGAACAATGGCTGCAAAGAGAGATTTTTATGAAGTGCTCGGTGTGTCCAAGACAGCGAGTGATGCAGAAATTAAGAAAGCATACCGTAAACTTGCCAAAAAGTATCATCCGGACAGCAATCCGAACGATACCGTGGCAGCAGAGCGGTTTAAAGAGATAAATGAAGCCTATGATGTTTTGAGTGATCCGGAGAAGAAGAAACTGTACGACCAGTTTGGCGCGGCAGCATTCGAGGCCGGGTTCGATCCGAAGGCGGCAGCCGGAGGATATGGCGGCTTTGGAGGCTTCGGTGGAGCCAGTGGTTTTGGTGAATTCCATGGAGGTTTCGGCAGCGGAACAGGTGGCTTTGGTCATGGTGCCGGAGGGTTCCATAGTTATTCCGGTGATCCGAACAGCGGATACCAGGAGTTTCATTTTGAGGGCAATCCGGAAGACATGGATGACATTCTGGACGGCATGTTCGGTGGTATGTTTGGAGGACATGGCGGAAAGCGGAGAACATCCAGATATCAGAGCTGCGGCCAGGATATTACTTCTGACCTGACTGTGACATTTGATGAGGCCGCTTTCGGCTGTGACAAGATGATTACACTGACCGGCTCCGACGGACGGAAACAGACACTGCAGCTCCATATTCCGGCAGGCATGGAAGATGGCAAGAGCCTTCGCCTGCAGGGCAAGGGCGGCGCAGGCGTAAACGGTGCTCCGGCCGGAGACCTGCTGATCTGCATTCATGTTGCGGAGAAGCCGGGCTTCACCAGAAAAGGCGCGGATGTCTATACCACAGCAAACATTCCGTTCACTACGGCAGTGCTGGGCGGCGAGGCCATCATCAATACCTTAAATGGCCGTGTATCCTGCCGCATCAAACCGGGCACCCAGTCCGGCTCCAAGATCCGCCTGAAAGGCAAAGGCGCAGCCAATATGCGGGATCCGAAGACCTTCGGTGATCTCTATGTAACCGTCCAGATTGAAGTGCCGACAAACTTAAGTGCGGAAGCATTAGCAAAGCTGAGAGAGTTTGAGGCAGCAAGCAATCGAAAGAAAAGCGGGTTCCACGCCGCGTAATGTGAAGTAACAATTTAAGAATAGTCACAAAAGGTCCGAAGCAGGACGGGGTGATATCCCGCTGCGCAAAATATAAGTGCCGTGTTCGGACGATG
>NZ_QUFI01000027.1 GCF_003478505.1 Clostridium sp. AF27-2AA | reverse complement strand
GAAGACGATAGCTAGTTACCCAGAATTTAAGCGCTTACGTTATTACTACCTGTTAGTAGTAAAATTAGTAGTAAAACGAAAATTCCTACTACTAAGGATTTTTAATTTCAATTTGTGGCTTACGCTCTTTATCTTGAATTTTTTGATGTGTTCCATCAATTATAATCTCAAATTCTTCCGACTGATTATAATGTGCTCTTTTTTCAACATCCCAATAATCCAATAACACATTAAAAGGAACCGATTTTTCATTACCCAGACTAATGAGCATATAAAGGTTAACTGTTTCATCTTTTGCAATTGTGATTTTTTCAGAAAAACCATTTACATTAACCTGCATATTTACAGCACTACCAGCGCCAATATTTCTGATTATATATTTAAGATATACAAAACTAGGTACTGTTTGTCTCATTTTTATATACTTCTCATCCATTGATGTCAAACCATATCGAACCTTATCCACTATACCATCCTTAATATCAAACACCCTATCATTAAGTCCAAATTCTGCATCTTCATTAAAGAAAATATAACGAGTATCAAGATATGGTTTTACTGCAGCTTTCTTTTCCTCTGCTATGCGTTCTTGCTCATATAATTTTTGTTCTTCTATTTTCTTATTGTTATCTGAAATAGTAATAAAAACTGCTACTAATGTTGCTATTCCACCAAGATAACTTCCCAAAAATCCTGCCCATGCTTGATTATCAATATTACTAGGAAACGCATTGCCAAATATAAACAAATCAATTAGCAATGGTACAACTATTATCAACGCTATAAATCCAATTATTTTCAAAACTTTTCTCAATTTATATCATCCTTCCTAATCATTTTGAAATACGTGAAATATATGTTTTCATTATTATTTTGCTTATATTAAATGCAATAATTACTCTCCGTAATAAATTGCAATCGGATGAATTACACAGAGGTTCTTTTCTTTTATAGGAAGCAATCCTCTTAATGCTTCGTGTGCTGAAAATTGAATTTTTTCAAAAACATAATCGTTATCTGTAGGGTTAAAATCTTCACCAATCAAATTAGTCACCATTCCAATGCATGTGATTGAACCTCCATACTTAAATCCCATACACTTTGAATCAATTCTAAAATATTTATCATCAACAGGTATAATATATCCATCTTTAGACAACAACAACCTTTTGTATGGAATCAGTCTCTTCAGCAAACGTATCATTGAATTGAGCATATCAATTTGCCCAGCACTCTTTTCAATTGTTTCATCCAACAATTGATTAAATTTATCTTTATTATTTCTTCGCTGTTTCCTGTTTGTTGATTCAGAAGCTTTCTTTTCTATTTGTTCTTTTGACAACTCCTTCATTAGTGTAGAATCTTCTCCAATCTGAAAAATATTCTCTAAGTAATCTAAGTCAACAAATGTAAACTCCCTCCATAATTTCAGATAATTGCCTTCTTCATCAAAATCCTGTATTCCTTCTTTAACATCATGAATTTTTATGTATTTGCATGCCTCATCAAATGCTGCGTCATGCAAAACTTTTTCTATTACATCTTTAGATGCATGTCCATTTGACATAACACCTTCAAATTCTCCCGACATTTCTAATTGAGCTTTTGCTTCTACAAATTTCCAGAAACCTCCAGAAGAAGATGCATTTACTTTAGGAGAAAACAATTTTCTTCGATTCTTATTTTTGGTTTCAGACGCCTCGATAGTTCTTTGAGTTATTATCCCCTTTTCCGCTTGAGCAATAATAGAATTTACTATATCTGTGTCTAAATACAAAAACTATTTCATTTGGTTTACCTCCAATACAACATTTCTCCAAAATATATTATATCAGTGGCTTAGTGTTTTTTCCACAAAAATAACGCCCCAGCCATAAAGCCAGAGCGTCACAAATCTTCTATATTATATTGCCTTAAACATTTTCTGCGACATCGGTTTCTCATTTTTCTTTTCAATCTCCGCCTGTGCTTTTCTAAACTCTTCCATCCGTTTCAATTCTTCCTCAGCATCATCGAATCCGATATGTGTGTACACATTCATTGTAACCGATATATCCGAATGCCCCATGAGGTACTGCAGTGTCTTTGGATTCATTCCCGATTTTACTTGCGGCGCTTGTAACACTCAACCGGAAGGTCTTTTGACCACGGCATGAGTGGTTCCAAATCTATTTCATCTATACTTCCATCGGCTCGAACCGCCTGCGTCAGTTCTGTCAGCAAATACTTCATGTAGTAGTAGACATTCAGGCCATTTGCCCGGGCGGTCTCCGTAACACTACGGTGCTAAGAGATCTTCCTGTCTCTGCAGCAAGCTCTTTTTGCTTAATGGACGGATTCTTGTAAATCAATCTCAAAACGGCCAGTTCTTCTAAAGTGCATTCCAAAGTGTCAAATTGAGACTTTGGAACTTTAGGGATGACACTTTGGGAATTATCATGCACACAGTCTATGTGCATATATCTGTTTTTCAGCTCATATTCCGTTCCCAAAATTAAATTGCTGAAGAACATTTCCAAGAACTTTGTTGTAGCATGAATACCATTTTGCAGATCGTTATAATTAGCTCTTACCAAAGCGTTGCGGAAATACCTAGAGTTCTTCTCAAAAGCATCGCTGTTTACTTTGAACCCGAAGGTCTTCATGTATTTGATCATAAAAACAGCCGTTGCTCTGGTGTTTCCTTCACAGAACGGATGAATCTGCCAAATATCCGAAGCAAACCCAACCATCCACCGCCTGCAAGCCGATTGCAGTCTGCCATGCTTCACTCTTTTCAATTTGACCAGGTTCACCCTGTTTGATATATTCTTCCAGTTCAAATTGCCAGTTCTTTTCTTCCGACATAGCTGCACCCCGTTTCCTGCTTAATGTGCAATTCTAAAATAATCTAAATACGCTTTATACTTGTACTGTGCAGTCAGGCAGATATCTGTCAGATATCCTTTTTTGTTGTCCCATTCTTTCAATCCACGGTAATAGAACATTTTCAGATTGTCCTCAATGATGAACGGAACGATATTGTATTTCAGACACTCCTTAAACATAATCAATCTGCCCACACGTCCGTTGCCGTCCTGGAACGGATGGATCCGCTCAAACTTCACATGGAAGTCCAGAATATCCTCAAAGGTCTTTTCTTCTTTGGCGTTATATTCTGTCAGCAAGGCCTTCATTTTATCGCCAACTTCTTCTGGAAGGGCTGTATCACTGCCGCCGACTTCATTCGGGAGTTTCTTATACGCGCCAATAGCAAACCAGTCTTTTCTGGAATCGCTGGTGCCGTTCTTCAAAACCAAGTGAAGTTCTTTGATGAACTTTTATGACGGTATTTGATACTCTGGTACGGCAACCGGCAGTAGGACAAACAAGAAATTATCTGAAAATATCTCACTGCTGAACGCCTATTGTGCTAAAAAGGCAAACAAAAAGCACCAACAGATTTTACTCTGCTGATGCTCTTTCTTCCTTATAAAATGTGCGGTTTAAGTATCTCCATAATGGAATCTGCAACCAATGATATAAACATTGGCATCATCTATTCTATATACCAATCTGTCTTTATCATTTATGCGGCGGCTCCAAAATCCGGCTAAATCACCTCTTAACGGCTCCGGCTTTCCTATGCCCTCATTACCATTACGGCAAATGTCTTCTATGAGCTGATTAATCTTTTTCAGTGTTTTCCTGTCCTCAGTCTGCCAATAAACATAATCTGCCCATCCATTATCAGTAAAAACTTTATTCATCGCCTACCTCAATCAAATCATGCTTTGCAAACTGTCCACGTTCCAACTGTACTTTGGATTCCATCAACCAGTCATAATTAGCCTTAGTCCCAAGGATATGCGCATTTTCCATCAGATTATTGTAGCTTTCCTCTGACAAAATTACCACGTTTCTATTATTCTTTCTGGTGACAATCATAGTTTCATAATCATCCGTTACCTGATCCATATAATTTTTCATGTTGTCCCGAAGATTTGAATAATTAACCGCTAACATCATATCACCTCATTTCGTACAATATTCGGTATCCTTATTATAACGTACAATATTTTGTACGTCAATATAGTGTATGCAATCCGAAGTAAAATATTACTGTTCAAAAATACGAACAACCACAGGCGCTGTTTCTTCGTCAACATCGAATGTATTCTTTTCCTGGTTTCGGATATAGCCATAAGGGATTTCCTTACAGAAAAAGTCCACCAGTACAATGCGCAGCGCATCATGACTGGCGGACTTTTTAGTTATTATCAGGAAGTCAAATAGGTTCATCGCCCGGAAGGTCAAAATCATCTTCCGTACATTTCCCGATAATATGTTTTGTTTTCTCCATCGGCAAAGGCACATTTTCCTCTGCAAAGTATTCTTTCTTTACGACTTCAACTACTGCTTCGTGATTATCTTTGCCAGCAGGAACGATCACGAAATCGCCCACCTGAATAGAATCGTCATCCGAAATATAGTAGTAGCTCTTACACCCATCTTCAAACTCTACGCTGCAATAGATAATATCATTGTCACAGCGCCGCACCTTTCCATACACAGACGGGTTCATAATTTCACCCCACCCGTAGAAAGACATAAATTCAAAGACGGACTCCATAAACTCCGCCCAATCATCCGGAAGCCCCTTTTTATCGTAGCTTCCTTGAATGAGCTTTTCATTGCCCTTTTGAGAAATAACCTTAATGGTGTAGTCTATGGTTTCAAGCGGATCAACCACTACATTCTCCGGATTTCCTTCTATATGGTCAAAGATGCTTTCCGCATCCATATCTTCAAGAAGGCTTTCAACCCCGCCCTCAACCTTGTATTTTCTGCTTACAGAACACCCAGAACCGATATTCTGAATGTGTTCAATACTTTCGCTCTCTCTGTCCATAATTAAAGACTCTGCATAATCCCAGACAGCGTATTCTGCGTGTTCTGAAATAGGAACCTTTGGCTTGATCTTTGTGATTCGATGATAGTTTACTTCGATTCGATTCACCATATCAGGCTTATTATTCCCATCAAAGGCATACAAATCAGGCATTTTCAAGCTGTCACGAAGCAGATCTGAAAGGTCAATTCCGTCCACTTCAAAAAACGAGCATAACGAACCGCTGAACTGATAGACCTTTCCTGCGGTATTGGTCAGCTCCATATTCCAGTTTCCAATATCAGTTGCAACGACTTCATCGTATCCATTGCTGAAATACTCTGTAAACGCAGAAATGATTCTGTCGGCAACCGCTTTATCAATTCGCAGATTCTGACTATGGGCTTTTTCATATCGACCATCTCTGCGCTGCCCGAAAACATACGAAGAAAACCATACTTGCCCTTCTGCATTAAGGGTTATGTGCTGTTCAACTTCTTCGTCCGGTTCCGGGCAAGGCCCATAACCAAGTCGATTGGAAACAAGCCGAATTTTTCTAAGCTCTCCTTTGAAGAGGAAGGGATTCTCGCCGGAAAGCAGGGCAAGGCGGCTCAATGCCAGAATAAACCACGAACGATTTTCGGGGTTCAAGATGGCTGCTGCATCGTATGCCCAATGATTAAAATATCGCCATTGGGAATAAATTGCCGAGCCAAGCAATTTAATGTCCGTGACCTCGTCAATGATACGATTTAGCGCATCACAACTGCTTGCTGCATCGCCATATTTTTCTGAAAAGGCATGGCCGCAATCCATCTGGAATCCCAATGCCTGACAATCATCGGCCAAGTAATGGTCAACCAGCTCTATGTAGCTGATTTTCTGATCTCTAAATTTCTCAATCCACTTTGTGGCGAATAAGTGTACTTGCTCTAAAAACTCCATTGCGGCCTCCTTCCGAATCAGGTTAAAACTCCTCCCAAGTCCGACCGTTCAGATCATTTGCGATTACATCGGTGTTAGGTATTGTTTTATATCCGAACATATCAGCAAGATTGAAGAATTTGCTTTTTTGAATCGGGTTTTTACTGCTTTTTCTAAAGTCCATCGGGTAGAACTTTTCAACGATGAAATATCTATGGCTAATCGTCTGAAGGTTATAGCCATAATGATCTGCACGACGGATTGCCTCGTTGATGCGTTCAATCTCATCTGCGGTAGGTTCGGCTCCGCTTTCGGCACGATAAGTCATGCTGCCGTTATTTTCAACTGCGATGATGGTCTTTTTCAGCTTACCAATGGCACGGATACTCTTGTCTTTATACAAGCCGATATATCCATGTTCTGAGAAGTTGCGGGATTCCTGGTCATAGAACAAATCCAAATCCATATTGTCCTGAAAAGTTGTACCGGCTACGATTGCTCTCATCCATTTATAGCCATCCGGTATCAGCTTTTCATCAAAGCAATACTTCTTGAAATCGTCTAAAACGGCAATGATTTCCGTATCTCTGTCGTCAACAATATCCTCCATAGCGTCCACAAGCTGCTCGAATGTCAAGTTGACGTGCTTGATCGGATGGATAAGTCTGGTTGCATTTTCGCTATTATACTTTTTCAGTTCAACCGCCAATTCATTAAACAGTTGCGGTTTCATCGGCTTGGGATCAAGGGTGAGTAAAACCTTTATATCCTCAGCACCGAACTGCTCCAGATGATTCACAAGCTGCTGCTTATAAAACTGATTGTAGAGCTTTGTTTCCACCACTATTTTGAAGCTCTTTTGGCTGATAATCGCATCCGGAACACTATCGTCACCAACAACCTGCAAATCAAAGGTGATCTCCGGGCTTTCGTCCTCTCCAAGAATAAGACTATTCAGCATAGAAAAGAACTTATCAGAGTTATAGTTATACAAACGAGAGAGCATCAGCATGGTGTTTGAAGTATCCACATTCTCTTTGGAGTGGTATCTCTGAAAATAATGTATCTGCATATCGCACCTCCCAAAACCCATCTGCCATTTCGTCTGCGTTACCGGGTCAGTTGATAACTCAATTCCAGCAAATGGTTATTTTATATTCGCTTACACCAATCGGCTCTGAAATATCCTTGAGGAAATATTCTGCAACCACATTGTTTTTGACCTTATCCATCAAAGCAATATTATGATACCAGGTAATTTGTGCAAGCACCTCTTGCACAATTTTTTTATCAGAAAAACAGGCGGAAAACTTTGCCATATACTTCAGGTTTCGGACGGAATACCCCTATCTCTCTGGAATAGCTATCTGAATATCATAAGAAAGATTATCAATAAATTTATTTCCCCATGTTTTGTATTCGTTAATAAGCGTTCCAATATCATAATATAGGAGTAGCAAATCCGAATTTGGTGTGTGCTTTATAAATTTTTTCCGATCCACTCAAGTTCGTTCATGGAATCCTTATTTTTTTCAAGTTCATCTCTGGCTGTTGCGTAATATGATTTTTTGAAAAGCATATCCCATGAAAGATATTTTGCCATACAGTCAAACTGCTTATCAATCAGCTCATACTGGATACTGCCTACGGGAGAACCACCTACAACAATTGTGCCAACTTTTTTGTTTTTTAACTGCAATCCACGGCAGTAGCACTTATCAATGATAAGTTTCAATTGTGCTGACATTCCCCACCAATAAACTGGTGTAGCAAACAGAATCATATCTGCGGCAGCAATTTTATCAATTGTAGAATTTGTATCATCCTTATCGACGCATCCCTTAGAGCATTGACAGACACCACATCCCTTGCATGGTGCAATGTTGAGTTTGTCGGGTTCAATGATTTCAATTTTATTCTTTTCTGACGCTCCTTTTATAAATGCATTGATTGCTGCCAGCGTATTTCCTTTTCTGGCACTTCCATTAATGATTACAATTTTCATGCGTGTATCCTCCAACTTCCGATTTACCGACCAGACATTTTATCGTATATCAACTTCGATTCCATACCTCACAAGAAGAGACGCAAATGTTAATCCGTTGATCAGAATGATTCCGTTTTCATCAGCTTTTTCTTTAGCTTCATCGGAGAACTCGTCCGTCAGATTGATCACCATCAGAATGGCGTTTTTCTCCGGAATCCGCTCCTCCATCTTCACAAGCTGATCTACACCTACGATATCGCCAATGTCTTTGCCGGTCTTCTTTTTTGCCTGAACATAAATATGCGGCATCTTTACATCGCAGATTTCATAGATGTTATACATCAGGGTGTTCCGGTTAAAGCATTCGAAGACCAGATCCACATCACCGCCTTCCCCGTCATACCAGTTGTTATCTGTCAGCGTGTAGCCGTTCTTTATAAACAGCTCTCCGATGATATCTTCAAATTTATGATTATCGATCTTCTGCAGCACGCTTTTGATCTGTTCGAGGTATTGATTTCTCGCTGATGCAGTCGCTCGGCCGATCATGGAAATCAGATCTGTGCTGTTCTTTGCAAATTCGTCCGGCTGCTCTGCATGCAAACGCACAAGCTCATCTACGGATTCCTTGAAGGATTCACTCCGTACATGATTCAACGGAGACTGATACGCTATAAACTTGCTCTTAATATTCTGAGCATGAAGATTCTTATCATAGCTGCAGCTGAAGACATCTTCGACCTCTATGATATGACCGAAATCCTCTGCTTCCGCAAGAACATCAAAATAATATTTCTTCTTACATTTTGCGATGACGAAGCTTCGGCACACATAATCCTCCTCCACGCTGACCTTCGGTACGATGATATAATCCCCCGGCTCGATTTTCAGCATGATGGAAAGATTATTGTACCGGGCGCGCATCATTTCGTCTGGAAGATCCTTTTCCCATTCAGACTGCCACCCTGCCTTAAAGGTATCATACGAGGAATCCAGAGCCATGCCATAGGTTCCCCAGCCCTGTCTCAACAGATGATGATTTACCAATTCTCTTCGAATCAGCTTAAAACGATCATCATAATTTATTCGGAAAACGTAGTAATTACTCATTCCACTTTCCCCTCCACTCGACCACACTCTCCATGTTCTTTCTCGGTCTAGCTTCCGGAGCTTCATCCGGATATCCCAGCGCCAGAATGGCGTACAGCTCGCCTCCGGCCCACTCGCTTAGTTCCTGCTGTGCAAAGAAAGAATTGCAGATCCAGAGACTTCCTAACCCCAGGTCCGTAGCTTCCAGCATCATGTTTTCGATGACGGCCCCGATAGACTGCGCATTGCAGATATCCGACACCCTTTCATCGTTTGATAGTGCCTTATCGAAGCCTGAAGCCAATGGATTCACCACAAAAATCAGGACTGGAGCCTGTTTCATGATTTGAACCGTATGCTCCGCGCCACCGATATGCTCACGTCTCTCCAGAATGAACGGAGCAGACCTTTCGCGGCTAATACCGTCTTCCATCACACGGCATGCTTCATCCTTCGCGCTTCCCGTAGCAACGATAAATTTCCACGGCTGCCAGTTTTTAGATGAAGGTGCCAGAATCCCCGCCTGTAGAATCTGATCGATCAGAGCTTTCCTGACAGGTTCACTTTTATATTTTCGTATACTTCTTCTATCCCTTATAGCATCAATCATATTTATTATCCTAAGTCGATCTGAAGTTTGAACGTTTTGTAGACAGCTGTTAACTTGCGATTTGTATCACCGCACGCATGATGGTGTGATTGTAGAAATCATCTGCCCGGCGGTTCTGCATGCAATTGCCTTCAGCGTAAATTTCCACAAATCTCATTTTATCACAAAATATCTTATTCTTCTACACATAGTAAACGCTCCATACAAGCACCTTGCCAGCTAAAAGCCGCTTTCGCGGCTTCGCTTAATTACTTCTTCGGTTTGCGGATACTCTCCCAGCAGACCTCGAAAGATCGAACGATCAATATGCTCTTCTGCCTTCGAATCCTTATAGATTCCATTTGTGTTTTTACGTTTTCAAGATATAATAGTTGAACGAAATCGGAGCTTCCTGTATAACAAAAAACGTGAATGTTGAAAATTGAAGCTATTACAGAAAAAACTTTGGTACTCGGAATTGATGCCGGAAGTGAAATGCACTACACCAGAGCGTTTGATTACAAAGGAATCTTCAATAGAAAACACTTGATTATATAAGGAGGTGAAGTGCTATGAAAAAGAAAAACGATGGATTCACGCTGTCAGAGCTCCTGGTCGTTGTTGCTATTATTGGAGTTCTTGTAGCGATCTCCGTTCCGATCTTCAGTCAGCAGCTTCATAAAGCCAGAGTTGCGACAGACTGGGCCAATGTAAGAAGCTACTATTCGCAGCTCCAGTATGATTTTATGGAAACAGAAACAGTCAAGGATGAATACTTGAATGAATGGGGAAAGCCAGGGCTCACTTCTTTTCAATTAACAGGACATACTGTAAAACTAAAAGCCGGATGTCTATGGGTTTCACCCGAAGACAATAATGGTGGATACAACCTGTTGTATACTTGCAATGCCTATCATGGCAAGTGTCAATTAATGCTTCCAGAAGACTAAGAATATAGTACCATGGGGAGCCTGTGGGAACGGAGTACTCCGTCCTATAGGCCTTTTTCTTATTTACCCTGGCCTTCCACCCAACACGGATGCAATCTGGCGTGGTTCCAAATCTTTTTCATCTATGCTTCGAACAGCCTGCGTCAGTTCTGTCAGCAAATGATTCCTGCGCCCTCTAAAACATCGTCCGGATCATCTCCGCCGCAATATTACTCCCCGACCGTCCATCGCTCGGTGTTTTCGCCAGGGTTGCCATGTAACGGCTGTCTCCGTAGTAGGTCAGCTTGCTGTGTTTTCCGTCATCGGTGATCTCAAATCCCATATTTTGCAGTTCCCGTTTCAGGGATCCGCTCAGGGACTTATAGCCTTTCAGCAGATTTTTCAGCTTCTCAGCCTTTTCTCCGGCTGTTTTCTTGCAGTCGTTCTCGCGGATCACGTCTTCAATTACCGTATGTCTGCGTGTCTTTTCCTCGTACTTGGGTAATTCTGCCTCCAGCGCGTCCAGAAGAATTGCCTTGATCTCATCCGGGAAAAGCTCTGTTTCCTCGCCCAGGTACAGAATCGGTGCGGCATCCGTACGGTTTAATTTGGAGCGCAGACCCTGGTTTTCATACTTTAAAGCTTCATTGGTTCTGGTGAGTTCCTCCACCTGTTTTCTTAAGCGGACCAGATCCTTATCTACAGAATCGAGAAGTTCATAGTTTTCCTCCCTCATACGCCTGGTTTCCAGTTCTGCTGTCTGAAATTCAAGAGTCCGAGCCTTCAGACGGTCTAATAGCAGCGCATTATTCACGCCCTGCCAGGTATAAAGCGGATCCGCCAGCTGCGCGTTACAATAGTCAATGACATTCCGCACCATGCGGTCTGCCAGCATTTTACCGCCATCTTCATATACGTGGTATGGAAATGTCCTGTTCTTTGCAGCCGTATTTGGATAATAGATTCCAACAGAACCATTCTTTTCATTCTGGTCCGCACACGCTGCACTGAGCAGCGTATCTATCTGTGAGTTTTCTGCCGCCAGGACATGTGCAACCCCTTTCAGACGGTATGCCATATCCCAGGTATTCACCATTGTCGTTCCTTCTGCGTTTTTTGATACATAAACAATCGGAAGGTCATGCTTCGCCTGCCCATTGATCACATCAGCCAGATTGGGGACTTCTGTTTCTGTTACCAGAACCGGTTTTTCCGTAATCTGCAGATCACCGTCCGCGCGCAGATATCCCTTCTCAATCAGAAGCCGGATAAAATACGGAGTAGAAAATGCAGGATCCATGATCAGCGCATCTTCCGTATAACTTCTGTCCAGCTGAATTGCCATTTTCATGGTATTAAAATTCATAATATAGTCGCTGTCCCAGATGGTACCGTTGGCCTCCACCTTCTCATAACGCACCGCTATAATGTTCTCATTCCGGTACTCCTCTAGCGCAAGCCACAGCTTGTCCGTCCCATATCGTGCGCTCCGCTCCCCGTTCCATGCGATTCCCGAAATCACATTCTCCGGATGCGGGCTGTTCTGGTTCCACTCAATCACAGTCTTTATAAAATCATCCTGGGTAAAATTCTTATTTAATCTTAAAACAGTCGAAAACAGAATCATGGGGTTCTCCTTTGTGTGATATGCTTTTCTTATTATGATAACATAAAATCACAAATAGAACAGTTTATTATTTACTTTCCCCATTTGTCAAACACCACTGCCTTCCCAAAGGCCATCATTTGTGGCATTCACAATGGCATCTATTTCCGTTGCCATGCCATTGCATAATCTCTTTCCCCGGTAGCTTCATCAATGCCATTGCACTGGATTTCAAACCCTTCTCTTTGATAAAAAGATATTGCCCGTGCATTTTTTTGATATACATTTAAAAGTAAATTGTTTCTTTTCCCCTTTACATAGTTTAACAAAATTTTGCCTATACCTTGAGACTGCATTTCGGCAGAAACAAAAATACCTTCAATGTATTCGTCACTCAGCCCTACAAACCCCTGTATTTCCTGCTTATCCTCGTAAACATAGACAGTGGCCTGTAATAGCAGTTCTTTTACTAAATCAAAATTTCTTTTCCAATATTGAGCAGGGATAAAATAATGGGCCTTTATATTAGTATCCAACCATATATCAGCAACTTTATTTATATCCGCTTTTCGTAATTTTCTAATCATAACGGTGATGCTCCTTCAACTTCCGATTTGCCGACCAGGCACTTTATCGTATATCAACCTCTATTCCATACCTCATAAGAAGAGACGCAAATGTTAATCCGTTGATCAGAATGATTCCGTTTTCATCTGCTTTTTCTTTGGCTTGATCAGAGAACTCGTCTGTCAGATTGATGACCAATATTTATTTTCCTAAGTCGATCTGAATTTTGAACGTTTTGTAGACAGCTGTTAACTTGCATTCTTCTACTCGCCCCACACATCAATCTGACAGCTCTTCATTGTCTCCAGCGCAGCCTCATGTTTTTCCGGCGTAACCCCGGCACAACAGCCTGCATCTACCGAAATCACAGCCTCTGGATACATGGCCTTCAAAATCAAAGCATTGGAAACCACGCAGATGTCGGTACATACACCCACAAGCTCTATTTCATCATGCTCACCAAATCCACCCCAGTTAAGCCATCCAAAGGTCGGTTTATCTATGTACTCACAGCCTTCCGCTTCCAGTTCCGGTATAATCTGCCAACCATCTGTGCCTTTGATACAATGTTTTACCGGAAGTTTTTTTCCTTCCGCAGTATCCAGATAGTTTTCCTGATGCGTGTCCCTGGTAAAAAATATCCGATCTCCGCGATCCGCATATTCTTTGATTTTAGCCTGCACATTGGGTACAATGGCCCGTGCTTCTTTGCTTCCAAGAGATCCTGTCACAAAATCATTCTGCATATCGATTACAATTAATACTCTGCTCATATTTTTTCCTCCAATTTATTATATTGAGAACTTCGTGAAAATTTCTTTTCTATGGTGATGATATTCGTCTGAAATAGATAGCGTATCTGATCACAGCTTCAGCATTCCGCTTTCAGCCAGTGCCCTGGCCTGAAATGACTTTGTTCCTTCTTCAAAAGCAATCCTGATTTTTCCTTTTGGCATTCCTGTGATCACGCCTTCTCCAAAGCGTTTATGCTCCACGACCATACCAACTCCAAGCTGCTCAAGAAATGCCTGATACGCTGTATCGGAAATTGTTTTCGGCTGCTCACGTTTTATTTTGAGCTGGTTCACTACAGCTGCTTTCTTTGGTATTTCCATTGGCTTTTTTAGAACCTTCCGACCAAATAATTCATCACAAAAATCCGAACTTTGCGGCTTCATGGTAAATACATTCAGCTGATTTTTTGCTCTCGTAATCCCTACATAAAATAAACGTCGTTCTTCCTCATAGCTTTCCAATTCTTCTTTGGATGCCGTTCTGGGATTTTGTAAAACCTGATCCGGCAAAATTCCATCAATCACATCAAGCAGATACACCGTATCGTACTCCAGTCCCTTGCTGGCATGAATCGTTGACAAAATAAACGGGCAGCTGTAATCCGGCGGCTTCTCCTTTATGATCTGCTGCAGCTCACTCAGACGCTCCACCAGACGGATTGGTGACTCCTCCAATGCCGCAAGAATCCTTAAGGTATCCAGTTTGTTATCCTTAATCTCACTTCTGGTCAGGTAATCCTGATATCCCATGTACTGAACAATCCGGTAAATTGCCTTGCCTGCCGGTTCCTCCAGCAAATGCTTCATATGTGTCTGGATTGCGCTGATGCTGCCTTTTACATAACCATCCAGATCTCCGTACTGAAGGGCTGCCTCCCAGACAGACAATTTCTGTTTTCTGCTGATATCCGCGATTTTATGGGCATCCTGTTTGCGCAGATATGTGCCAAGCTTATAATAAACCTGCAAAAACAAATCCGTATTCTGCGGATCAGCCGCCAGCTTTATGATATTGCTGATATCCATCACAACCCGGTTCGTAAAAAATGTCATGTCCGCATTGCGCATCCGATATGGAATTCCGTTTCGTTCCAGAAGATCAATCAACGGAAGAGCGCATTCATGATCCCGGTAAAGAACTGCAGTCTGATTTGTGCACCCCGCTGCCACCTTCAAAAGATAAGAATACTGCGCGTTTCTGTTCGCAACCGAAATCTCCCTCAGTTCCCTCTGCTTTGGCCTTGACGGACGCATATGTTTTTCATGACGCAACGTATTTTTCTGGATAAAGGAATCCGCGGCCTGAACAATGTTCGCATCGGAGCGGAAATTTTCCTCCATCAGAAGAACCTTTGCCCCAGGATGATGCTGCTCAAACTCAAGCAGCGCCTCCGGATAAGCTGCACGGAATCCGTAAATACTCTGGTCCTCATCTCCTACCATAAAAAGATTTTCCGTTCTGGATGCCAGCAGCGCAATGATCGCATGCTGGATTTTGGAAGTGTCCTGGGCCTCATCCACACAGATATATGGATACTGATCCTGAAAATACTCTAACAACCAAGGAATTTTCCGCAGCATGTTGTAGGCATAAACCATCTGATCATCGTAATCCATCAGCTGGTTTTCCCGCAAATGCTTGCAGTATTCTTTATAAATCTCGGAAATCTGAATCTCGGCTGTTTCATCTAACGCCTCAATTTCTTTCTCATTCAGCATCCGATTTTTTATGTACGTGATCAGGGTTCGGACATTCTTCAGATCGCCCTGCGTCGGATAAACCCGCTCCGTTTTCTGATAGATTGCAGACAAAATCGCGGAAATCCGTTTCTCATCCGTGAGAAGCGAAAAAGCAGTCCGTGCCGTTTTCCGTCCATAATACTGAATCACCCTGGCGCAGATTCCATTAATGGTACGAAACTCCAGGCGGTCTGCCAGATCCTGCCCAAACCGACTCGCAAAACGCTCCGACATATCTTTTGTCGCCGCCACCGTGTACGTTACCGTCAGAATTTTCTCCGGAGCAATCCCCCTGCAAAAGATCATATAACCAAGGCGTGTAACCAGTATCGTCGTTTTTCCTGAGCCCGGAACCGCAAGAAGAAGCACCGGGCCAGTCACGCTCTGCACGGCACTTTGCTGCTGTTCATTCAGTTGTAAGGAAAATTGATTGTAAAATTCTGACCAGGTTAACATGATTTTAATGCTCTTTCCTGAAGGGGCAGCACAACTAAAATTTGTCAAAATCAAATTCAAGAAAACGGCAGGTTCCATCCGGAAGCAATGGATAGACACCAATCACATCGGTTCCATCTTCTTTGTAACCAGCTAAATGATCTACGATCTTCTCCACCGTAAGTTTTGTCCATTTTGTATACTCACAGTCTCCACACCGAATCTTCTCTCCCCTTTGTCTGGGACAAATTCTGTCATTCCAGCGATGATCACACTGGGGAAAATAACCGCCATTCCTTCCCCGCTTCGCATATACATCCGTTCGGCCCCAGAACATCGCAAAATACTGCTTCGCCATCTCTTCTGTAATAAACCTGCTAGCTATCCGCGCCCCTGGTCAGAATCATATTCGGAAGTATCCTCGATTTTATCTTCGAACACGTTATTTTCAGGAAAGACAATGTTTGCCTTTTTCAATGGATTTCCTATACCTCCAGCAAATACTCCTGCAACTTTGCCGCCATGTGCATCGGAATCGGCAAAGCCGTTGCTTCATCGTACTGAATCGCTCCGGTGCGCAGGGAATTCGTGTAAATCACCCATTCATCCGGATCGTCATCCTTTTGCAGCTGAATCGGATATATCTCAATCATGTCTCTCTCTGCAAATTTCTGGTGCGGCAGGTCATACGTTGTTTTTTTATAGCTTGAAGTATAGGACTTATCATTCGGTCTGCCCGCAATTGCCCAATAATCCTGCCCATACCGGAATACACCGCTGGTTGCCGAATAACCATCTGTTGAAGAAATTTCCGTATAGTAATCCGGGATTTCTCCGTTCCGTCTAATCCGAATCAGACGGACTCCTGAATGATTTAAATCCTGCAAATAACTGTTTTCCTTCGTACCAGTCTCAATCTGCTCCGGGCAATATGGTGCCAGATAACGATACTTCTGTATCTGACTGTCTGTAATTCCGTTACAGATTGCCCGAGTATTCCCATTTGCTTCAATCAGGACCAGAAGATTCTTGTCACGATACAGATTTTTCCACATGATCATTTTCTGCTTCCATGTTCCACGCGCGGCATTTTCACATTTTTTCTCAAAATTTTTATCCAGGCTCAGATGTGCCAGTTCAAAGGCTGCCTCCCGGTAAAGAACCCTGGTTTGCTCAAATGCGTCGCACTCTGCATACACTTTCCCAGAAACATAATCCATTTCCACATACAATGGTAAAAATCTCGCTTTCCCATACGGAGTACAGATCTGTGTCATAACCTGCATCCCAATCACGGGTGTATGATGCAGTAACTCTTTCTTTTCTATTGCGCTTTCATCTAACTCCCTGACATAGCCCAGCTGTCTGCAAAGATCCTCAACTGCGCTGGTGATTTTACTTTCTATAACGTTCTCTTTTACCGTTTCATCCCACGGTGTCACAAACTGTGTAAGACGGTTTGTTAACGCCATGCCGCAGCGAATTGATGCCTTCGGATCCCCTAGCTTATGAAAGCATTCCTTTCCAGGCAGCACTACGATACATGCAGTAAGCTCTGTGGCTGGACTGAGTTCTTTTTCTATTTCATGGATTCGTTTTAAAGCATCCGCGCTCTTAGAAGATTTCATTGGTTCTCCCATACTGCCCAGCCTGCACCGTTTTATGGTAAATGTCATTTCCTCACAAGACACAAATACGGACTCTAGTTTTTCCATGATTTTTTCTGCGCATTCCAACGTATCATCTGTCGCATACACCTCAAATGTCAGATGATCCGATTCCGTACAGGTTTTCATTCTCCTTGCCAGAAGAAGGCGCTGATCCTTCGTCAGTTCTCTGTTCAGATTCAACGTATCCAGTTTCAGTTTTTTCACTGCCCGCTTCGTGCTTCCCACACGGCTGATTCCCTCTGTTTCCCGCACGATGTCAGCTATGTAAGAAAATACGCCATCATAGATATCTTTCTTTTCCAAAACGCTTACACCGGTTCCGATCACATTCTTTTTGAATCCGCAGCCATCCATTCCATTTTTATACAGACACGTAATTTTCTGTTTTCCAGTCATCGAGTCTACGATGGAACGAATCACTTCTCCTGCTGCCGGCAGCGCCCGGAACTGATACAAATTATAATATGTTTTTTCCGGTTCTTTCCAAGAATATTCCTCTTCCGTTTTATATTTCTGAAAAATCGGAAGTTTATATATTCTGTTGTTTTCCATCCAGATATGCGCAGTCAGATTATCACCATTCAGATAAGGTTTCTCACTCCACCGATCCGGAATCCATCTGTGAATACAGCAATCACACAAGAGCAATGCTTTCCGTTCCGGCGGAACTGTCTGCAAAGAAAATGAAATTCCATAAGAATAGCTGTGGTCTCCCTCTCCCTGTATATCAGAAATCAGTTGATTTTTTCCGGCATAATTCAGCTTTACACGGTGGCCATCTATCTGGATTTCTTTTCCGGTCAAAGCGTTTGTCACCATCAGGGAAAAGGCAGCATAAGAATAATTTTCTGTTGGGATGCCATCTGCATCAAACAGCCTGACATTCTTACTCCCGGCCAGCTCATTCAAGTCCTCAACCTTCATTTCCTGAAGCAGCTTCTGAATTTCCACTGCCGCGGGACGGTATTTATAATTGTTCCCATACTGAACCTGAATCCATGCCTTCATATGCTCCAGCAGCTGCTCTGTATTGATTTCCTGTTCACAGGAAATTGCCCACATTTCATCTTTCGAATCCAGTCTGAGTGGAGCCAGCTCTACAATTCCGTCCATCCAGGTTCCAAGGCTTTTGCCCAAAGCGTAGGTCGGAAGCGCATACACGCCGCTCCACTTGGGATTCGCTGCCTTTTCTGCCCTGATCAGACTGTCCTTCCATTTTTTCGGAAAACCAACGTAATAAAGCCTGCATTCCGCATCCGGATTCGGAACAAAAGCCATTGGATAAATCTTAGTCGCCTTACTCATGTCGGATACCTCCTTCGTATGCTGTAAAGAATGGTTCATACAAGGTTCTGGCAATTTCCCCGTGTTCTTCATCTGACAGCATGTCTTTTAAATAATCATACATTTCATTTAACGCATCAAATCCATCTTCTGCATCTATCTTTTTTCGAAATGCCCCATCTGCAAAATAAACGGTGGGTGTTTCTTTCGATGCGTCTGTAACTCTGCATAGGCGCCCAAATATCTGCAGAATGAGAACAAACATGGTAGAAACCAGATCTCTTTTTATTTCCTTATCACACAGATAATCCAGCCTTCTTTTCGCGGAATAATTCATGCGGTTCCAGAATTTCGTAGCTTCCTGACGGACATAAAGATTCTTCTGATACAGATCATTTTCTTTGTATTCGAATAATTTCGATGCCATATAACCATTCATCTTAATGCTCCGTTCTTTCACATCATCTGGAACACCCATAGGGCGAATCAGGAAGAACACGCTGCTCAGAGAGGAATGGCCCTGCTCATCCACAATGTTATGTCCTCGTTCAATTGCCAACGCCGGAGCCACCAGAATTCTCGCTTTTTTCTGGTCAAATTTATAAACCTCCCCACGGCGTATATACTGACTGAAATCTTTCTTTTCTATATTTTTGTCAGAAATCAGCGCGCAAACTTCTTCCCTGCACCCACGTTTGACAAAATTAGCCCGCAAACGATCCGCCACAGTCTCTGCCTGGGAAAAACTATTCACTACCAAAAGAATCTTGCCCTTTTTGTCGGACAATTCAGAAATGATATATGCAGTACAACGATCTACTACATCTCTTAAAACCGCATCCCGGTTTTCAAGAGGACTTCCGGATACACGCTCCGCTAAACCAAGCTCCATAAACTGTGTATTTCCAATAAATTCCCGCACAGATCTGTCCGCTTCAACAATATAATTTACATCCGCATTGACATGATATTCATAGGAGCCCTTGGCATAGCTGGACCCTGACAGCAGCACCACATGCGGCCCGATCGGCACGCCTTCTTTATTGACCCGCAAATAAGGCAGATCTGTCAGTAACGCTCTGCCATACGCATATTGCCGAAACAGCAGAATATCATCTTCGCTGGTTAATTTTATTCCAAACAGATTGCCCATTAACGCAGAGGGCAGGTAGTCCTGCTGTGCGGTAAAACGCGTCCGGATGAAACCAACCAGTTCATTATATCCCATCGTGACATCCTGGGAATCCTCATACGCTGTTCCAATCTCCATGACAAACCGGTCAAAGAAAATCAAGGTAATGATCAGCTGTATTTTTTTCCTGACCGCAATCTTTTTTCATTATTTTTAAGCTGCGGTTCCCTTCGATCCAGCCATTCTGCCAGCAGCTGCTCAAAACGGTCTGACCGGATACTTTCACAGGAACGACTCATAATATCAAACAGCGAACTCATTTCTGCTGTCTGAAAATCCATCAGACGATAGATTTCTTTTACCGTAGCTTCAGATATTTCATCCACAATGCTGTCTAACAACGTATAAGCAGAAAATGTATTGGCCAGCACACTGCCGTTTTCACTGTTTTTCGCCGCTTTCACCGCATTGGAAACACATTGCAGTACCGTGGGGGATTTCGCCTGCAGTTCCGCATAATAGGCACTCGCAAGATTACCCAGACGCCGCGTATTCGTCTCCAGCATAAACTGGCTGACCGGCTCTGCACACTCATTGATAAACATATTAAATTCCGTTGCAGGAGTAAACAGATCATCCAGGTTTTTCTGTACCCGGTCACATTCATCGTAAAACACAACATCTGCTGCTGCGACTGCCTCTTCCAGAAAAACCCTCTGCAGCTTTCCCACTCTGCCCATAACCAGGCCCGCGACGGTGGTAATCACCAGATTGCCAGTTAATGCCTCACGCTGCATGGCCGTGGCCGGACACTGTTCAAAATAAGGGCAGACATACCGCCGGTTTCCCTGTTCCAACTTCGTACAAGGTTCCTCGCCAAAGGATACCGCATTTTCATTTTTTGTATCCAGGCCGTCAATCAGACAGTTTGTCGTCAGATATCCTGATATTTCTTCATCCAGATAATCTTCCTCTTCTCCTATCAACTGGTTAATATATTTTACCCGTTCCGCCTTGCCGATCAGCGGGCTGCACTGGCAGCCCAAAGACCGAAAATACTGATACAACTGAAATACCTCTGCAACGGTATCCGTGACAATCACTGCCCGTTTTTTACGCTGATCCAGAATATATGCCAGAACCTTTAACAATGTGGTCTTACCGGCGCCAACCATGCCCACAATGTTCACTACACGATCCAATTCCAGCTGTTCTGCCATGCTTACGCTTCCATTTTTCACTGCCTTGATCACATTGGTTTTCAGAATCCTGGCACAGGGATCGCCCGGGCGTTTCTCCTGTATTTCTTCTGCGGCATCCAGGAGTTCTTCCATTGTAATTACAATCCTCTTCCGAGGTTCTCCTCCCCGCTTCACGTCACAGATCATTTCATCCAGTTCTTCATTCAGCGTAATATAGATCTGTTTTTCTTCATTATTTTTATTAAAATACCGGTATGTACCATGGGTTGCATACCGCTTATCCCTACTGCGGGAATATGACAGAATATAGCACAGATAATCCTTTTTACGTGCCGCATAGACAAGATTTCCCGTGTTCTTCTCGACAATCCGGTCCTCTGTGATGTCATATAACCGTATGCCCGCATACTCATCCTTTTTGTATTCTTTCAGCGTATCCTTCCACATCTTTTCAGAACGGAATTTTCTAAGACAGACACTGGCATTCTGGATGATATAATCCTCTGGAACATACTGCTTCTTTCCGATATTCTGGTACTTAGTAAATACAATATAGCCTTTATTGGCGTCCGCATCCTGTTTCCAGCGATTCACGATCATAAGCGCCATCTCAAATAAGACAAACTGTTCCAGTCTCAAAAAATGCTTCTTTTCATCGTAATATGGCTTCCATCTTTTTTTGATATCCTGCATCAGCGTTTCCCCCTTTCCCTGATTTCTTTTTTCAAATCATAAAGCCGGATACAGCGGGTCTGACGATCTCCCAGACGTGCCAGTTCCTGGTTAATGATCATCCTATAATCTGTTCTTGCCGCCGCATACTCATCCGGAATCACATAAAAACTCCGGTCATAAGTCCCGGATGGAAAACCACCATCCCGCGCCACATTCTCTTTCAGAAAATGCGGTTCTTTTACCGCTTTCGCGTCAATTGCCCACACCGTTCCGTCCGGAAACGTGATTTCAATATCATACCGGTCCATCTGCGGCCACAACACACTCTGAACCCCATGCTTCTCACAATACGCATAAATTTCCAGTTCCAGCTTTCCCGGAACCGCGATGTACTTCATCACACCACGCTTTAACCGCAGCATCCCGGCATTGCCGGAAATCACTTTCAGTTCCCCCGGAATATAAACTGCTTCACTGCAGGTACGGCTCTGGCACCGCATCCCGATCTTTTCTTTCTGCAGAGTCCAGCCGCACCTTGGGCAGACAAAACAATCTTTCTGAATCTCTTCATAGGCATTTTCAATTGCCTGCAGCGCAATGCTGTTCTTGGCATATCCCAGTTTTAATCCCCTCAGATCTTTTGCCGGAATAACCGGATGCTCAATCAAAAACTTTCTCAGATTCACATACGCATTCTGATCCAGTGACTTCAAACAGTCATAAACCGCTCTTTGCTCAATCCCGGCAATCACATCCTTTTCCACATACTCGATGTAATCCTCGCAATTGTCATTTACATGAAACGTATGAAAACCACTGTCCCCCACCAGTGCATCCATATAATAAAAACTCTGGTCTTCCAGCTTCAGGCTCTCCTTATTTTTCCATCCCTGAAACCATTCTGCCACCGGCCGCATGGCATACTCCGTAATAAAACTCTGCTCATGCATCTTTCCAAAATCAAACCCTTCCGGGTTGTACTTATAATTTAAACTCTGAAACAGATTAATTCCATGAATAAGACGCTTGCTGTAAAAATACTCCCCCTTCTTTTTCTGGCGTTCCTTCTCATATAAACCTGTAACAATCAGATCCATCGCTGTTTTCAATTTGATTAAATCTTCCATGTTTCCCCCAATTAATTTTCTATGAAATGAAAAAAAGTTCCCTGACACAAAGTCAAAGAACTTATACTAAAATGATATACGAAACCAGAGCATTGTAAAATGAATGCACCAATTCCGTTCAATCCATCGTATTCTATTACTCGTGTACATAAATCATCATAGACAATGTACGAGGGAAAGTCAATAGGGAATCTGTTATATTTCGTTGCTATTACCAGTGCCAATCACTTCCAGCAACTGCTGGATATTCTTTTTCCCGAATGTTACTTTGTCCTGATTGATAACCAGACACGGAACACTCATAACATTATATTTTTCTTTTAATTCCGGGAAATGTGCGATGTCATATACATCTGCGGTTACCAATGGATTCAGCGACGCAATTCTCTGGGCTGCCACGACAAGATCCGGGCACATGGTACAGGACAAGGATACCAGAATCTGCATTTGGACCTTATGACTGATTGCCTGGATTTTCTCTCTGATTTCAGGGGCAAGCGGCTGTCCCGATCCGGCCGCATTGTAGAGCCCCAGGATAAACGAAGTAAACTCATGGCCTCCGGGCACTCCATGAAAAGCCAGTCCGCAGCTTTGCCCGGACACATTCTTCACTTCCACATATGGAAGGAAGGAGGATGCATCCTCCGAAGCTTCTCTCTCACGCACAGTCAGCTTGTCCGTATATTTTGCCAGCTCCAGCATATAGCTTTTTAATTCCTGGCTTACCGGACGGGAATCCAGATGCAGGTCAAGCTGCAGCTTCCCGTCCATCCTGGAAAATACCACATTTAACTGATTTACAATGTCCTGTGAGAAGACACCCGCCAAAGCCTTTCCCGGCTTTTCTGGTTCTTTTTTCACCGGTTTTTCCGGATGAATCCCTGTTTTTTCCTGCATGGCTGCCGCATATTTTTCAAGGGCTGTGGCTGCTGTTGCTCCATCTCCAACTGCTGTTACGACCTGACGCAGGCTCTTCTGGCATACATCGCCCGCTGCATAAATTCCCGTACAGCTGGTCTGCTGATTTCGGTCAGTCTCCACATACCCGCCAGCGTCCAGACTTACCATATCTTTTACCAGGCCGGTATTGGGTGCGTAACCCGCAAACACAAATACGCCAAATGTGTCATTTTCCTTATGGAAAATACTAGTTTCTCCGGTTTGATTATTTCTGTAAGAGATTTTGCGCAGCAGGTGGTCACCTTCCACGCAGACAACCTCCGTATTAGTTAAAACCGTAATTTTCGGATGCTTTCTGGCTGTTTCCGCAACAGCCTCGGCGCAGGAAAAGTCATTTCCACGAACCAGTATGGTCACATGGCTTGCATACTTTGTCAGAAATACAGATTCCTCCGCAGCTGCAAAGCCACCTCCCACTACAAAAATTTCTTTCCCGCAGAAAAACTCTCCGTCACAGGTCGCGCAATAAGCAACTCCATGTCCTCGGAATTCTGCCTCTCCCGGAAAGCCTACCATTCTCGGATGGGCTCCCGTTGCAAGAAGTACTCCGAAGCACTGATACCGTCCCTTATCCGTCGTAATTTCCCATATCTGCGTTTCCGGCATCTCTTCCGCTTTTTTCAGTGTCAAAACCTCACCAAGCAAAAACTCTGCTCCGAAATTTTCAGCCTGTTCGCGCATGGTTTCTGTCAATTCTTTTCCGCTGGCTTTCTCAACCCCCGGATAATTTACAACTTCATCGGTGATTGTAATCTGGCCACCAAACTTTTCTTTTTCTACCACAAGAACACGATAGCACGCCCGCGCCAGATATAATGCAGCCGTCAATCCCGCCGGACCTCCGCCAACTACAATCACATCATAAAATTTTTCTTTTTCCATTAAAGCATACCAACCAGATCAAGGCTTGGTTTCAGGGTTTCTTCGCCCGGATGCCATTTTGCAGGACATACCTGATCTCCATGTTCCGCTACAAACTGGCTTGCCTGCAGACGGCGGAAAAGTTCATCCGCATTGCGTCCAACATTCCCCGCATTGACTTCATATACTACAATCTTTCCTTCCGGATTCACAATGAAGCTTCCTCTTTCTGCCATTCCGTCCGCTTCAATCAGCACTTCGAAATCCTTACACAGTGCATGGGTCGGGTCCGCAAGCATAGGATAGATAATCTTACCAATTCGCTCCGAAGAATCATGCCATGCCTTATGAACGAAATGAGAGTCCGTAGATACGGAAAAGATTTCGCATCCTGCTGCCTGAAACTCAGCGTATTTGTTCTGAAGATCTTCCAGCTCGGTAGGACATATAAAGGTAAAATCCGCCGGATAGAAGAAAAATACACTCCATTTCCCCAGAATATCTTCTTTGGTTACCGTTTTAAACTCCCCATTCTGATAAGCCTGAACCGAAAAATCACTTACTTCTTTGTTGATCATTGACATGTTAAAATCCCTCCTTCTGCAATAGCATTCCCTGGAATGCTATCATTTATATTGGTTAGCTATTGCTAACTCGAATATATCATGAACCCTTCCTCATGTCAACGGAACTTCTTATCATTTAGTGGAACTTTAGCATTCCACTTCCCGCCAGTGCCCTGGCCTAGAATGACTTCGTGCCTTCTTCAAAAGCAATCCAGATTTTTCCTTTTTCCATCTCTGCGATCACACCTTCTCCAAACTTCTTATGCTCCACGACCGTGCCAACTCCAAGCTGATCCAGGAAGTACTGATACGCTACATCGGAAATGGTTTTCGGCTGCTCCCGCTTTGCTTTGAGCTGGTTCACTGCGGTTGCTCTCTTTGGTATTTCCATTGGCTTTTTAGGAACCTTTCGCCCAAATAATTCATCGCAAAAATCCGAACTTTGCGGCTTCATGGTAAATACATTCAGCTGATTTTTTGCTCTTGTGATTCCTACGTAAAATAATCTCCGTTCTTCATCATAAGTTTCCAGTTCTTCTTTGGACGCCGACTTTGAATTCTGTAGAACCTAAGCCGGTAAAATCCCATCGATCACATCCAGCAGATATACTGCATCGTACTCCAGTCCTTTGCTGGCATGAATCGTAGACAAAACAAACGGACAACTGTAATCCTGCGGCTTTTCCTTTATGATCTGCTGAAGTTCACCCAGACGCTCCACCAGCCGGATCGGTGACTCCTCCATTGCGGCAAGCATCCTTAAGGTATCCAATTTCCTGGTCCGGTCAATATTGTTACATACTCCTGGTTTAATTTTTCCATGTAAGCTTCCTGCCAGTCGACAATCTTGCTTCGAAACAGCTTCCAATCCTTCTCTGAAAATCGATTCATTTTCTACAATACCTCTATCTTTTCATACTTCACTTTTGTATATGATTCTCTAATTCCAACATATACCTATCAAAATCCGACATAAATAATCTGTCCTGCACAATACGATATTTTTCAAATTCTGTTTCTGCCTTCGCTTTTGCGATCTCAGCAGTAATTTTTCCTGCGTCCTAAAGAATTTCTCTATCGTCTGCCATCAAAAATAAATCTAGACGTTTTGACCAGTCTTCCATTGTCATTGGAATATGTCGTTCTGCTCGATCCTCCGCTAAATCCAAATAAGCCGACACAATGCGTTCCAATGAACGCATTGTGACATCACTTTTTACAATTTTTCCTTCTGGTGCTGCCGCCCATGTTGTAAGGCCCATATGCGGCTTTTCTGCATCGGCCCGTTCGTAAATCAATTCTGCTGCCGTATGCCCATGTACTGCATAATGCATCTTATTCTGTACCTTTGCAAAAAACTGCTTTGTCGTTTTTGCGGTGCGATCATAATCAAGGGCTGTAGCATATATATCTGTTATCTTCTGGTAAAATCTGCGCTCGGACAAGCGGATTTCCCGAATCTGCTCAAGTAAACGATCAAAATACTCTGTCGTAAGCACGGAACCACCATTTTTCAGGCGTTCATCATCCATAACCCATCCTTTGATGGTGTAATCCTTTGCAATCTGGTTTACCCACTTTCGGAACTGTACAGCTCGCTCAGAATTCACCTTGAATCCAACTGCTATAATCATTTCCAATGAATAATGATTCGTACTGTAGCTTTTTCCATCCGCAGCAGTTATTCGAAATTTTCGAATAACTGAATTTTCCTGTAGCTCACTATCACCAAACACTTTTTTTATATGATAATTTATAGTATTTGTACCCACATTATATAATAGAGCCATCATCTTCTGTGTCAGCCAGATGTTCTCATCCTCATAACGCATTTCAATACTATCCTGCTGCTCTCCAACTGATGCAACATAAGTAAGATATTCTGCCGCACTGGAACGGATAGTGATTTCATTTTTCTTCTTTGTCAATCTAAATACCTCCTGCCAACAAGCCTATCTCGTCTCCCGATACCTCCTCCGATAATAATCCATCGCGCGATATTCAATAATATCCTTCATCTGCTCTTTCAACGCTTCATTCTCAACCCAGCTCTGCAATTCACTTCTCAGGGAAATCACATAGCCGCTCTTCTCCTCAAAAAATCCTTTTCCTGATTCCAGAAGGAAATGAACCGGCATCGAAATGATTTTCTTTAAATGGTCTTTATCCGACATTGCTTTATATTTTTCATAGGTTATCTGCTTGTCCAGATCTTTCCAGTTCCGGTTCTGATCGAAGAACTGTTTCCAGGCCTGCAGCAATTGCGGGGCCGTCAGATCGGTCTGGATATCACCGTCATTGTAAAATGCCATCAAGACAGGCATTTTATAGACCTTGGTCATGCTCGTTGTCTCCAGAACATTTAAGAATTCTTTTGCAATGCCCTGCAGCAACTCATTTTCTATTTCCGTAATCTCACCCAATGCATGCAAGAAACCGAGATAATCCCTGAAAATATTGTCTTTCGTATGCGACATGGCAAGCTGATAGACATCATCATCCATGTAGGTAAATAAATCCATGCGGGAAGGTCTTCTTCCCAGCTTTTCTTTTACCCGAAAATATTCCGCCTGAATCTGATCCCGGATTCTCAGCTGTCTTTTGTCCATCTCCGCAAACAGATCAATCAGCCGCATATCGAAATCGATCAGACAGTCATCTGGAATTCCTTCCCGGTCCGACGGGCGGTATGATATTGCCGTGGAACCAGCATTTCCAGTCAGGAATCTTCTCACATTTCCTGCCTTCTCATAGTTCCCGATAAAATCCAGCACGGTCAGATATTCCTTGCCGGCGCTGCGTCTTAAGCCCCGGCCAAGCTGCTGCAGAAATACAACCGGCGATTCCGTTGGCCGCAAAAACAGGACCATGTCCACGGATGGAATGTCCACGCCTTCATTAAACATATCCACCGAAAAAATCACCCGGATTTCGCCGGACTTCAGCTTTTCAATTGCGGCATTTCGCTCCTCTACATACGCTCCGGGCGCACCGCTGTAAACCGCAGCCGATGGGATTCCTCTTCTGCTGAATTCCATTGCCATTTCTTCCGCGTGCTCCCTGGTGGAGCAAAAGCCCAATGCTCTTTTCGATCCGTACTTATTGTAATATTTGTAAATCAGTTCATGCCGATGGACATTTCCCAGATACGTTTCATTCAATTCCTTTTCCGTATAATGGCCCTTTACCACATGCAATTTGGAATAATCAGTGTCATCGTAAATGCCGTAATAGCGGAACGGCACCAGTATGCCCTTGTTAATTGCCTCTCCCAATGAAATTTCATAGGGCACATTATAATCGCATATTTCGTATATATTGCGGCCATCCATCCGCTCCGGCGTGGCAGTCAGGCCCAACAGGAACTTCGGCTTAAAATAATTGACGATCTGAAGATACTGATTGTTTACTGCGTGATGAAATTCATCAATGACGATATAATCGAAATAATCTTTCGGAAAATACTTTTCTGTCAAATATTCTCTCTGCCCCAGTGTAGAAACAGACGCAAATATCACCGACTTGCCGGTCGTTTTTTCTTTTCCATGGAAAAATCCATAATCATTCGAATTTCTGACATTCCGGAAAGAAATCGCTGCCTGATTCAGAATCTCCTCCCGGTGCGCCACAAACAACACTCTCCGGTAATTCCTGGAATCAAAAGCGGCCAGATATGTCTTTCCAACCCCCGTAGCCGCCTGGACAATTCCCCGCAAAGCACCCTCTGCCCTGCTGTTTTCCAGCGCACAAAGCGCTTCAATCTGCGCTCCCCGCGGCTCAAACAGAAGTCTAACCTTTGTATCTTCCTCTTCTTCCACATTGTCATAACGATCCAGATCTTTGGAAGCCGCAGGCCTGTGCCAGGTTTTCGAATACCGCTTTAATTCTTTATCATCAATCACAATGGAATGATTCTGGAACAAATCTTCAAATGTACGATAAAATTTCTCGTAATTTTCAGGATCCCGGTGGCTGCTGAACCGGTAATTCCACTCAATCCCGGACGTCAGCGCACTGCGGGAAATATTGGAAGAACCTATGTAAATCTCGCTGTGATCTGCATAATGAAAGATATAAGATTTTGGATGAAAAGACCGATTCCTTTCATTATAAAATCGAAGATCCACAAGCTCTCCCAGCTCATGTTTAATCAGATACAATGCCGATGGCTGCGTAATGCCAAGATAATTTCCAGTCAGAATGCGGACCTTCGCTCCGCGCTTCATAGCCTTTTTCAGTTCTTCCAAAAGCATTTTCACACCGGATTCCATCAAAAAAGAGACAATGATATCGATGCGATCCGCCTTGCGCATGCTGTGGATCAGCTGATAATACAAATACCTTCTTTTGTCCCGGTCACCCGTCATGACATCGGTGTCATATCCTTCTAAAACCGCGTTGTCTAATGTTTTCGCAGCATTACATTCAGCCATTTTTCCTCGCCTCTTCCAGGTCTTACATCCGTTGTAATCCAGTATGTTTCCATCCTGATTTTCTCCAGATCCTTTATGAAATCCGTAAATGTTTCTATTGTAAAATCAGTAAAATATCTTCCGTTGCGCTCGCCCTCAAAATCTCCATATTTGAACGATGTGTAGATAATTCCATCATCACGCAGCGCATCCGCCATCTTCGATAATACCATATGCAATTCACTCTTCGGAAGATGTAAAATCGAAGAACAGGCCCAGATTCCATCATACTGATTCTGTGCATCCAAATCCTGAAACAGCATATTTTGAACCTGGATACCGGTAAATTCACTGGCATATCGGCACATCGTTTCCGATCCATCCACCGCAGTCACCTGAAGACCGGATTCTAAGAAATACTTTGTATCCCGGCCAGAGCCACAGCCAAAATCAAGGACTTTAGGACCATTCAGAGCGTGGATGAACTTGTCCTGGACGGGTTTGAAATTTACGGATACGGTGGTGGAGATGAAGGATTGGGCATGGTGGTTGTAGTAGTTGAGGGTTTTGTTTTTCATATTATACTTTTTTATAGTTTCCTTTCAATATCATGAAATGCTTTCAATGTCTCTTTCAATATCTCTTATTTCCCGTTTCATTATTTTCCTAAATTGAATTTCTACAAAACGTTCGTCTTTTCCTGTCAAATCCATTTGATATATGTCCGATAATATTTTTCTTCGCTCTTCTAATTTCAAATTATCCAAATTGGGAATATATTTAGTCGTATGTAAAGCTTTTTTTATCTCCCAATATACTCTTACAAATTTTTTTAAATGTAACTCTCCATCTAATTTATATCGTTTTAAAAGTTTCTGTACAACATCATCCAAATGAAACAATAAATTTACATCTGTAATTTGAGAATAGAAAAACATCCAACCGTATTTTTGCTTTTCAAGAATAAAACCTGTAATTTTTAAATTAAGTTTCCACTTCAAATATTCAATATTTTCTTTTTTTACTTCTCCAAACAAATCCTCCATGGACTGCTCAAGCTTTAATATGCTACTTTTCCGTACCGAAACCTTATCATGGCTAAGAGTGTATCCCAAGTATTCAAACGAGTCAAATATTTTTCCTTCATCCTTTTTTTCATTCAATTCCAAACCAAGTTCATCAATATCTTTAGCAATTTCTTTTTTTATTTCAAAAAACTTTTCCTCGTTTACCAAAATCAGAATATCATCTACGTATCTATAATAAGATATGCCATCCATATTCTGATACTTTTTATCGATACCTGACATATAAATATTAGCCAATGCATTAGAAATCGGCAAACCTTCCGGAATTCCTCTTAGTCTTTGTGTTTTTTCTATTTTTTCTTTTACGGGATATGATAAAGATTCTGTTTTTATAGCATTCCATATTAAAAGAAGTATTTCCTGCTTTCGTATCTTCTTTTTTAATATAGACATCAGTTTTTCCTGATCAATAGACGCATAAAATGACTTAATATCTAATTTTATAAAACAATCATAGAATGGCATCATTCGCACGATGTCATCTATGACCAATTGTGGCAATCTCGTTATGCACGAATTTGCATATACCCCTACCAACAACTCATTTAATACAGATGTCGCCAACTTATCCCTCATCGTTGGAACACATATTACTCTTGGGAATTTTGCTGGGCCTTTTGTAAACAACAGCTGTTTATACCTTGTAAATTGATAAGATCCATTTAAAGCTTTACGTATGATAATTTCAAAATTTTCATCTAAAGTCTCTTCAAATTTCTTTGGCGAAACTTTATCCAATCCTATCGAAGGCTTATTCTTTATTTTTTCCTCATACCGCGCTTTAAGATGTTTCTTTGTAAATAACTTTTTCCACAAGTACGATGCTTGCATTTATATCTCCTCACATATCATGTATAAGGCTAATGGCAAAATTATAATGCAACTTTTTAATAAAAACCTCCATAACACATTCCAATAGTATTTACAACAAACGCTATGCCATCTTTTCTCGTGATACTCGCCCGAACTTCCATGAACTGTTGCATAATAATCAAAAGATATATGGTTGCTACTTGAATCCAATAAGTCGCAATACTTCATATATATTTTTCTAATTGACTCCTGATCATTTTCATCTACATGTTCTAAATCAAATTCTAACCGTTGTAATTCCGTATAATTTTTCCTATACTCTCGAGCATGTTCCAAATATTTTTGTCCATTTAAATACAAAATAACAATAAGTAATGATATTGACATAAGAACCGTCAAAAGACTTAATTTCTCATCACCATTTTTCTCATTACCATTTAACAATGTAAGTATAGAAAATATAATCGTCAAACATGAATAATAAATATTGATTGCTTGAAAAAATGATTCTTTATTTATCAATCTTTTTTCAGCATTAACCCTTGATACTCTAGTTGTCCATATCTGATTTGCCAATGTTTTATTTTTTTCCATTTTATCCTCACGTATGTATTAGGGCCTGAATACTCAACACATAACCTTCATTAGAAAGCCTATAGAAATAAATTCCTACGAATTATTAATTACATTATCTCCATACCGGAAATCATAACTTACGTTATAGGCCCTAATACAAATATATTTTACCACAGTTCTGTCGGCTTCTCAATTATTCGAATATGATATTGCCCTTCGCACCTTTTCCACCACAATCACATCCGCCGGCAACCACTCCACAGAGTCCAGTTCTTCCTTCGTCAACCACTTCGCAGCCTCATGCTCCCGAAGCACCAAATCTCCAGAAACCACATCAGCCCAAAAGCAATCCATAGAAAGATGGAATGTGGGATAATCATATTCCACTGTGACAATTGGCTCTCCCACTGAAATCTCTGTATCCAACTCTTCGCGGATTTCACGTTTCAATGCTTCCTGCGGTGTCTCTTCGGCCTCAATCTTTCCTCCGGGAAATTCCCAACCATCTTTGAATTCACCGTACCCACGCTGAGTTGCAAAAATAATTGGCTCTCCATTTTCTTTTTCCGCTTTGATTACTGCCGCTACTACTCTTACTGTCTTCATTTTGTTCCTCGATTTTCTATATTGCTAAATATAAGCCTTATTCATTTACAATGTATTCATACAAATCTTCGCGTACTGGAACATCCAGCAGCCATTCGATTTCTACCGCTGTCTTATCTGTGTTTGGCATCGTAAATTCCTTTGTTCGGCCGCTTGCTTTCATATATCCCAGATAGTAGAATTCCTTGGAAATTTTATCGTCCTTATTCTTTCTCACAAATAAATGGACCTGAATTCCGCGTTCCTCTGCATGCAGGAAGTTCTGTACATCTTCTGATGATACGCTTCTGCCTGATTTTGAAATTGCTATCAAGCTGCTACTACTGGTGAAATGATCCTCATACTTTGTGGTATCGCTGATATCCTCCGATTTATCATAGTTTATGAATACCGGAAATGTTTTCGTTTTCTTGTCGTACTTATAACCACCAATATTTAATGGTACTTCATTGTTTTCCCAATTCAAAAGGCGGCAAACATCCTCATAGGTATATTTCTGATACAGCACAAAGTCTGTTTTTCGATATGTATTGGAATAATCCCGTTCATTTCGGCTTATTCCAAAATCCACCAGCTCTCTCATGATTTCATAAAAATCCTGATTTTTCAGCATTCTGGTAAATGATTCTGAAACATGATAATCAGCTTCTGCTCCATCTTCTTTTTCAATCAGCACACATTCTGCATAAGTTTTCTTGCTGGCACCAGCCGGAAATTCATTTGTCATAATGTTGATGATATTCTTTTTCTGATCTTCACTAAGCTGAATGCCATATTCCTTCTGCAGTTCCTGCCGTAATCCTGAAAACAAATGGTAGCCCTGAACATAAGTCAGCATTCGTTTTAACAACTTTAATTCCTGAATTCGCTTTCCGCTTGCCAGCTTTTTAGAAACAAACTCCACTACTTTTTCCTCTTCCGCCGACAAACGCACCTTATATTCTTTTTCATATTTCACCAGGAATTTATAATAAGAACCCAAACTGCCATTATCAAAAATTCGCAGGACATCCATTTCTCCGTAATCATCGAAATCACGCAACCTCGGAATACGCCCAAGCTTATTTTTCAGGTTCGTATAATTTTCTTTGATTAATTTAATATCGCTGAAATTAGCATTATCCACTGCTGCAAAAATCCGTTTTCTACTGATTTCATCAAAATGAATGGTACTGGCCCCTGGAATCACCCGACCGCCTTCCATCAAATATCTGCGAATGTTGTCTTTGTTGTAACTGCGATCTCCAGAAAGGGCAATCGGAATCATGAAGTTATTTTTATAATTTCCAATAAAATCCAAAATCACCACATATTCTTTTCCTTCTGCTTTACGCACTCCGCGCCCCAACTGCTGGATAAATACAATCGGAGACTGCGTCGGACGCAACATGATCACCTGATTCACCTCGACAATATCCGTACCTTCAGAGAAAATATCGACCGTCAATATGTAATCCAAATAATCATCCTCAGATGATTGTACATCCATGGTTAATCGTTCAATAGCCTCTGCGCGAGCTTCTTCCGAATCAGCTCCACTTAAAGCAATGGTTCGAAGCCCCTGCTCATTAAACTTTGCAGATAACTCTCTTGCTTCCTCAATTCTGCTACAAAAGATCAATCCCTTTACCCGATCACCAGAATAGCCAAAATAAGATGCCTGCTGCATCAAATATTTCACACGTTCATCGCTGGTCAGATAACGGAACTGTTCCAACTGCTCCTCTTTCGCTCCACCTTCATCCGTAATCATAGACAGGTCCGTGATTCCGAAATAATGGAATGGACATAACAAGTCCTCTTCCATCGCCTGCTGCAATCGAATTTCATAGGCAATATTATGATCAAAAATCTCATAAATATTGCGACCCTCAATATTATCATCACGCTTGTCCGGCGTTGCCGTCATGCCCAAAGTAAACTGAGGTGTGAAATAATCCATCACCTTCTTATAGCTTCCAGCACTGGTATGGTGCGCCTCATCATAAATACACGCATCAAAATAATCTTTCGCAAAACGCTGCAAATTTTCCTGTTTACTCAATGTCTGCACCGTTGCGAATACAAAATCTGCGTTATAATCACGATTATTTCCAGAAACCAAACCAGTTTTTACACGACTTCCAAAAACACGTTCGAAAGATGCCTTCGCCTGACGCGCAATCTGATTGCGATGCACCAAAAACAGGACTCTCTTAAATCCCAATTCACGCATCGCAAATGCAGAAGCATACGTCTTACCAGTTCCTGTTGCAGAAATCAAAAGAGCCTTGTCCATACCTCGTTTCCGCAATTCCAACAAATTATAAATAAACGCTCTCTGCATAGAATTCGGCTGTAATGTATATGCCTCAACCGATGGAATAGCCTCCTGCTTTGCAATCCGTTTCTGCTCCGCAACCAGCTTTTGGAATAGCTGCTTTTCCTCGTATTGTTTACGATACTCCTCAATGAAGTCTGAATAACATTTCGTATATTTTTTCTCATTCCACAGCCGTTCAAATTCACCCAATACAGACTGAATCATTTCTCCCTGCTTCGTAGAAACGAGTTTCGTATTCCATTCCATATTTCTGGTCAGCGCGTCCTGGGTTAAATTAGAACTTCCAATAATAAATCGATATTCCTCAGATTTCTGGAAAATATATCCCTTCGTATGAAATCCGTTTCCAGCACACTCCGTCTGGTACATACGCAACTCAATATTAGAAAGGCTCGCTAACGTATCCAATGCTTCCGGATCGCTGAAGCATAAATAATCCGTGGTTAAAATCCGCCCGGGAATGTGTTTCCGTTCCAGTTCATTAAATGTCTGCAATAACGGTGTAATACCGCTCCGCGTGATGAAGGCCACGCTGATGGCAAAGCTGTCGCAACGGAGTAGCTCTTCTTCGATGGAAGAAAAAACTTTCTGGCCGTTTTTGTTGTCGTTGTAGATGAATTGTGGACGGTAGGCTAGGTTGGATTGAAATGTTTGATTTATAAACGCGGTACTAAAACCATTTTGTAAATCTATGATTCTATCATCTGCCATGCAATTACCTTTCTCTTTCAATAGAAGCTTCCTTTTCTTTGTAATAAATCTTAACTCTAAAATTCTCAAGGCTTTCTTCTATATCATCAAATTGCTTCTGATAGACGCGTATACTATCAAAAACATCTTGTTTCGTTTTTTCTTCCATAAACAAAGATTTGCTAACTTCCAGTGCTTTTTGGGCACACACAGCAAAGTTTCCCTTACCATTTTTGTAAAGATTAAAATGATAAGCTTCTTCAAGTATTTTTTGTTTTAATAAACGCAACTTATTAAATATTTCGTTATATGCTTTTGATCGAATACTATTATTTGCAAATATAAAATTCATATTTCCATAAGCACTGTCCAATTCAGACAAACTAACTTTAGAAAGTTCTATGTAATTATCAATTGCTCCATTAATCATCTTTTCATAATTATCCATTCTTGAAATATACGTTTTATTTAAAATCTCATTAATATCATCTTTATCAGCAAACATCCTAAATTCATGTACTTTCATCCATTCGATATATTCTGTCTGATGATCATGTGATTCCTCTGGTCTAAATAAAATAGACATTCCCTGTGGCAGTTGCTCCGTAATCTTATTATAATGATATTCAATAATACATTTCATTGCAAGTTCCTGTGGTTCATCAAAATGAATACATTTAGCCTCTCGAAATTGCATAAGAACACGTCCGGCCTCTAATCAAAATTGCTCCATTGCATTTTTCCGTTCCGAAAAATATTCAACTAATGACATTACAAATCCTAACAAGGCACTACCAAAAACTGCAAGCGCAATGTCATATCCAATATTATTTTCAAGACAGTACAATTTAAATATGACTATAAAAATAATTACTTCTATCGTACAAACAAAAGTTACAATGGTAACCCATTTCTTTGCTGCCATCCTTAAAGCATCCTTTCTATACAAATACTGTTTCAACACAATCTCTGTTCAAATCCTGTTTATATATTCTTGCAAACCGTATAACTTGCAATCTTTCCCCAATTTCAAGCATTTCGAATGCAGGCCCTTCGCCTGCTCAATTTCTGAATTTAACATTCTAGTCTTGTTTGATCAATTCATTTTTCCGGTTTGGAGGATTAGAAAAAGAACTCTTTGAATGACTTTTTTAGTAATTCATCTATATTTTTCTCATATCTATGATATCAATTACCATGATATCTTCTTCCTCAACCTTGTATATAAGTCTCAAATATCTATTAACTCTATATGAAAAAACATTATTTTCCCCAGCAATTTTCTGAATTTTTCCGCTTAAAGAAAGCCATATTAAATTTCCTTCTTCTAGTCTTTGCAAAGCATCATACAAACTTTTTGCTTCTGTTTTATTAAATTTTTTTACTTTCTGTGACAATCCATTTATAGTCTTTATCTGCATAGTTATTCCCCATTCTTCAACTTCCGTAACTCTCTAATTAATTTCGTTGTTTCATTTACAGAACTAAAATCATGATTCTTTGCATCTTTTTCCACTAATTCCAGAAGATTTATCTCACTTTTTTCATATGCTTTTTTAATATTTTCGCTTTCCTCTTTTCCTTTCTCGCTGTAGAAGATTAAAATATTATATCCTATAAATACAAATGCCCAAATTTTAAAACCTTTATTGTGAAATAATAATCTCCAATCAAACATATTATTTTCTGTCGTTTCATAAACCATTATATTTCCAACAAATAGATTGCAAAACTGAATAACAAGCAAAATAGCATCAACCAAGACCTTATTTTTCAAGATTTTCATCTGTACATTATTCTCCAACATTTTTCTTTTATCCTATCATGAAAGCCAATAAAAAGAAAGCACTCAACTTACAAGAGGTGCTTCCTAAAAAGATTATAATATATCAACTTCAGTCAGTATAATCATACGCATTTTATTTCCGATCAACTAGCTATCATCTACCAAATACATCTTAATGATAGTACGTAAATTTTTACTCCACTTTTTATGCTGGAAAGTAGAAATTTACTCTACATGAAGGATTCATTATGAGTTGTAAACGTGCTTCAAAACATTCCCCTAATGAATAGATGGAACATAAAAGCAGTGTTTTCTCTTGTATTTTCGACGTCTTCAAACCTGCTGAAATCACCATTTTTCTGGGTTTTTCAACTGCTTTGATATAATAAAGGTACCAAAAACAGGATGAAAAAACTGTGGCAGACAATTCCAAGAATCTCCTGCTTCGTAGTCTGAAAGATATAATCACTAATTTGAAACAGATGATAAAAACGCTTAAGGCAACTGTCGATGCTGCCAATAAACGGGAAGCCTCAAGGAAATCCGGCCACCGAGAGGTGACCGGTTTTTTATATCAATAACAAAATTTAAAGCGTTTACCAATTATCTCGACCTACACTGCGTCCTTTTTACATTAAATATTTTAAGAATTGTTCTGTTGTCATTTTTGTTGGCATTTTTTGAATAAGAGAAAAAATTTTTGTAATCCGGTTAAATTCTTCACTTCTCGCTTTCTGAATTCTATCCAAAGGCACTTTTAATAGAATCGCCCATATAAAATAGTAATTTTGGTCTGACTTATATTGTGTACCTTTTCTTGAATGATTAAATAAATCACGTAGTTTCTCCGTATCATTATCTATCAACATTAAAATTTTTTCAGCAAACAATTCAACATTATCAAGTGATCTAAGGAATGCACTAGGATTATTATTTGATAATTCACTCAACGTCTTTGTAACATTGTCTTTACTCATAATCCTTGCACACATTCTGTCATTGCGCTTATAAATATTCAAAACATTTACTATTTCTGTTTGCGGTTGCCCCATTCTGTAATCAAGATATGCTAATGAAGTTATTAGTTCTTCTAATTTCATTCGCGTATCTCTAGCTTTAAAAACTCTTTTTTCATATTTTTCTGCTATACTTTTTACCTTAATAACTATATCTTTATCAATATATGCATTCCACATTTCAAAAGTATTCTCTTTGATTGGATACGGTTTTGTATTTAATCTTAAGAACAGATCAATTTGACTAAAATCTGGATTCTGTTCTGCATCAATTTCTATTATGTCCATAGGAAATTCTAAAATCTTTTCTTCAAATTTATCCCCCACTGTATCTATCGTTTTTCCATCTAATTCAGAAAGTATTTTTAATTTAGAAAGTTTAAATTTATCTTTATCAGAACATGCTACATTTCCCCGCTCATCTATATATGTCTTTCCTAAAAAACCTAAAATTGCTAATAGACGCTGTTGTCCATCCACTACTTCTTTTATTTTTTCTTTACGTTTATAGATAAAAAGCGGTGGTATATTGATACCAAGCAAAATACTTTCTAATAAATACGACGCTTTTTGAATATTTTTTACTTCGGATCTCTGATAATCCGGTCTTAACATAAACCTAGATTTCTTCATATCTAAAATGATATCTTCAATTGTTAATGTTTCAGGTAACGGTTTATTTATCTTATAATGAGCTATTTCTTCCCTTTCATTGCTTGACTCCATCATATGAGAAAAAGCCTCTGAGTCCTTCATGTATTTTTCAAAATCAATTTTAAAAACAAGATTAAAAATATTAGCAATAAAATTATACCTATTATTAATTGCAGAATAATAATGGCTTCCTGTTGCTTCAAAAATATTTTCCACATTCTTCTGTGGATTATTTATTACATGTTCCCATAACTTTTTGCACTTTGACGCATTAGAAATATAAGAAAAAATGGACGTAATATTATTGTCATTAATAGATTGACCGTTCTTTAACGTAATATCAATTGCCCAATATAATACCTCATAAAATAATTTATTATTGCACAGACTACTTTCTTTTTCTTTTCCAATTGCATTAAATTTCACTAATAATTTTATTACAGTGTCAAAGTTGTTTATTATTTCTTTTTCATCTTTATTTACAACAATTGAATAGTAATATTTACATACAATATCCTCTTTGGAACTCCCTTTTGCATAACTATATATAGGAATCAAAGGTAATGTAATTAATGTCCTCACACGAGATACAATTATATTAACTTTATCACGTTTATTTGATTTTTTCTTGCTTTTAGGAAGAACAATTTCACATAAAAAATCATACAATTTTTTATCTACATATATTTTATCATATAATATATTTGTTAAATGATCTTTTATATACATTGCTCTGGAAATATCATATTTTTGTAATGGTGTAATTCCCGAATTATATCTCCTAAAAATCTCCTTTTTTATTTTTTCCTCCTTTTCTTCATCTAATTTAGGTTCGTCAACCACACTAAATTGTAAAATTCTGATTCTTGTATTCTCAAATAGCTCTCTGGTTTCCTCATCTAACTGACTATACTTTTTACCAGAAAGTATTTTCAAACTATGTAAACCTTTTTCTTTCAAGACAAGCTTATCACCTAAAAAACGTTCTATTGTTTCATAACGCTGTCTACCATCTATAACTTCATTTTTATCTTTGGTTTGGAATAATACAAGCGGCGGTATTTCAGTTCCAAGTAAAATACTTTCTATAAAGTACGTGGCTTTTTCTTCGTCCCATACGTAATTTCTTTGAAAATAAGGCTTATAATTTATCTTCCCTGCATATCGCTGATTTAAAAAAATGGAAGATACTTTTTTTACAATATTATCAATTTTTAATTTTTCTCTAAAAATATCCGTAATATCCGAATAATCCAATTGTATATTAGACATCTGTTTTCCTCCTAAAATATTAGTCTAAATTTATTCGTTCTTCTAATTTTTTGCTTTCAAACCCTTCTACAGAACTAGAAACTATCGATCCTTGGAAGAAAAACTCGTTATTATAATTTTGCCGCATTTTTATCAATCCATCCAACGCAAATCTAAATACATATTGCCATGACAAATTCTCAAATGAAGAAACTATTTGATGTAAACCCGGAAGCCATTCATAAATATATCTGCATTCATCATATACCGTCACATCGGTATACATTTTTGTTGTTTTTGCTGTATATGAATAACGGAAATTACATTTCACATTACTATGCATAGGATATGCCAATTGATTTATAATAACATCAAAAAATAAATTACTATGAGGTTTATCTAAAAATCGATATAAGTTTTTGTCAAAATAACTCTTTATATTTCGTACGTCGTCTTTCAAAGTTATGTTACCACTTCTTAACAGCAAAGTTATTTTAACACCCTTAATTAAACCATCATAATCTGTTAATTCACCTAAAAAACATTTACTTTTCTCTCCCAGCAACCCCTTTTTATTGTACATATCTATCATTATAAAGTATCTTGCCAAAGAATTTCCTTTTGCCATTTCGAAATATTCAGCATTAGAATGCTGATCAATGTTAGATAAATCAAATAATTGACTTATGTAAGAATTTTTTGCAATGCGTTCCAATGGTACAATAACCGCTGGAATATCCCGTAAAACCGCCGATATAAACTCTCCATAATATAACTCAAAACGCTTTTTTACATCATCTAAAATAATATTATAATTTTTATTTTCTATCTTGTTACTTTCAAATTTAACGTAAGCGCTTAAATTTCAGCCGTTGATATAAAAATTCC
>NZ_QUFI01000026.1 GCF_003478505.1 Clostridium sp. AF27-2AA | reverse complement strand
CTTCGGACCTGTAGTGGGTTCTGTCTCTATATTGTTATTTAGTGTCTATGCATTGCGACCTGATCTACGCCCAGGTTCTTTAAGTTTGCATGTACCTCGCGGTCATCTGCCTGGCCAATCAGAAGATCTCTTGCCTTCTTTGCCTCCAGCTCGGTCTTATGCTTGCTTGGGCCGCCTACACAGCCGCCTACACAGGCCATACCCTCTACAAAGTCTGCCGGAAGCTTGCCGACCTTCATAAGAAGCAGCGCTTTCTTACACTCTGCCGCACCGTTGCACTTCATTACGTTCGGGGTGATATCCTCGTTCATCTCCTTGAAGCACTCTACCACCGCTGCGGTTACGCCGCCTGCGTTACCAAAACGCTTGCCGAATACAGAACCTTCCTGATAGGTGTTCTCCTCCGGCTCAAGATCTACGCCCTTCGCGCGCATCATGGCGCGGATCTCTCCAAAGGTCATGGCATAGTCGGCGTTATCCTTGATATTTAAATCCAGAGTTTCGCTCTTCTTTGCGATGCACGGTCCGATGAAAACCGTAACCGTCTCCGGGTCTTTTTCTTTCAGCATTCTGGAAACGGCACACATCGGAGAAACAGTGGTGGACATATTATCCAGCAGCTGCGGGAAATGCTGTTTGATCATGTTAACAAATGCCGGACAGCAGGAGGTGGTCATCTTCTTACCCTCTTTATAAGCCTCTGCCCACTCAGCTGCTTCTGCTGCAGCGGTCATATCTCCGCCCAGCGCAACCTCTACCATATCTGCGAAGCCAACCTTCTTTAACGCGGTCTTCCAGCTTGCCATGGTAATGTCAGCTCCAAACTGGCCCTCGGTTGCCGGTGCCACCATAGCTACTACCTTCTTGCCGGCATTGATCATGTTGATGACATCTACCATAAAGGTTTTGGAGCCGACTGCACCGAACGGACAGCTGTGGATGCAGGCGCCGCACTGGATACACTTATTTTCATCGATCTCGCATACGCCATACTCGTCGTAGGTAATCGCGTCTACCGGGCAGGCCTTCTTACACGGGCGCTCCAGATGTGCGATCGCGTTGTACGGGCAGGCATTTGCGCACTTGCCGCACTCCTTACACTTGTTCGGATCAATATGGGCACGGGTATCTCCCATGCTGATCGCGCCAAAGTTACAAGAGTTCTGGCATGCTTTACCCATACATTTTCTACAGTTATCGGTTACCGTATAGGATGCGATCGGACACTCCTCGCAGGCTGCGCCGATGACCTGGACTACGTTTCTGGAATCTTTGCCGCTGGTCGGGCACTTGCCCTCTGCCAGGCGGACACGCTGACGGATGATCTCGCGCTCTTTATAAATACAGCAGCGGAACTGTGCCTGCGGTCCCGGTATGATGGTGTACGGAACCTGAGCCTTGTGTTCCTCATCCAGCTCGCCGTTCCATGCAAGCTTTGCTACCTCGTAAAGTACGTCGTGTTTGATGCGTAAGATTGTTGCGTCATTTGTTACCATAATTTTCCTCCTCATTTCCAGGCGTCTGGTCCGCAAAACCATGCGCCCTGCTCAACTCTTCTATTTTCTTTGTATTTATATTGAAAACCTAATAATAGGTTACGGTTACCTGTTTTCCCATCTCTTCCACCACAGTCTTTAACTGCTCCACCAGGTTCTGACGGATGCCCAGGTCAAATGGCAGGCCCGGATTCTGGTAGGCGCTGTTGATGGCTTTTCCTACATATAAATGCAGTTCGGTACAGTCCTCGATCAGCATCTTGGCTACCATGGAGGCGCCGTTTGGCTTATCCAGTTCTAGGAAAAAATCTTCTGAAACGGTCTCATTCTTCACATAGCGCCGCAGAAGCTGTACCACACGGTTTAAGGTCAGCACACCCTCTGTAACCAGCTCAATGCCATCCATGTAGGCAATGGGCGGGATATCTGGATCCACATAGTCCATGGACACATCCAGCCGCTTCTTTAATATTCTGGAGACGATGGTGGCGCTTGTTCCGCCGCAGACGATCCGCTTGGTGGAATCATCCCCCGACATAAAGCTTCGTACCATCTCCTCATCCATGGAAGGATCCTGCGCCGGGCCGGTCATTAAGTGAACCGGCTTTGCGTTGATGATGCGCATGCAGGCCACCGTGGTGTCATCCCCCGGACGATACTGGTAAAGCTCGTCGCAGGCCTGACAGATGGCTGCAGCGAGGCGCATAGCCGATATGGTCAGGGCATACTGCTTGACCGCATACTTGGCGATGTCTTCCCACAGCCAGCCAAAATTTAAAAGCTGGCCTACGCCCGCATGGACGGTTCCGTCACTCATCAGGATCAGCGCATCGCCCCGCTGAACCTGAAAACGGTATTCGTTAATCTTCTTTCCCTGCACTTCCCGGATATTCTGGGGGATCGGCACCAGTTTGCCGTTCCGGATGAAAATGCAGCTTGGATTATCAAACTCCACCAGATAGGCAGCACCGCTGTGAAACACCTGAAGGATACTGAAGGTGGAGTAGGCTACCTGCCGCACCTTGCAGATGGGCAGCGTCTCCACTATCGTTTCCACACACTCCTCCAGCGTAGCACCGTTTAAAAACATGGTTCCCAGGATCTTGGATGTCAGCGTGGCCAGAATGTTGGCCTTTACGCCGCTTCCCATGCCGTCTGCCAGGATCATGATGTTGGAATCATCGGTTTTTAACAGTTCCACCTTGTCACCGCAGAGGACCTCAGTAAATTTATTCAGACTCTTATAAGCAACATCTACGGTAATCGCCATACTACTTACCTCCGTTGTCGCTTCCGTCCTCCAGAAGGGACCGGCAAAGCTTCGTCAGCGTCGTCTTGGTCTCTGCCGTAGTCTCACCGAGAAGACCCGCAATCTCCTGGGCTACCATCATCTGCTTATGGATGACCTTCTGGGCCAGGTCGATGGTGTCTAACTTGCGTTCATACTCCAGTCTGGCCTGCTCTTCTTCCTTAGTAATATCAATGAAAGTAGCAAGCACCACATTCTGCTCCGGTATGTATACAATATTCTGCAGGGTATCCAGCTTAAACTCCGGATAATGGACCTTCTTGCCGTGAATGTTCTGGTGCGTATCAAAGACCCACTGGAAATCTGCCGGGTCAATGAACTCGTACAGATACATCTGCAGCGCCTCCGCCCGGGTCTTGCCAAAATACTTCTCGCCCACCGCGGAATACTCCAGAAGCTTCATATCTTCATCTACGATCATGACCACATTCGGAGAAGTCTCCATGACCAGGTTCGCGAAGGACTTGGATTTCTCGTACATGAACGGAATGCACATGTCAAGTTCCGCCTTCCTCTGATACACCGCAATGGCTTTCTCACGACAGGTCGGATATCCGCAGGCGCCGCAGTTTAATTCATCGTCCGGGCGGATTTTTCCGGTCTTTGCAAGAATCTGACGGATCTCCGCCTCAGACGGAATGGGATCATGCGGGGTACGGTCAAAAAATACCTTGTTCAGTGATACCTGCTCCAGGACCGGAGTGGTCTCCTCTGCCGGAACCGGCTCACGGCTGATCTGCTCCTCCATATCCAGTTTCACTTTAAACCGGGAAATGGAACGGTCATGGACAGTCGGTCCTTTGATGCAGCCGCCGGAGCACATGTTCATCTCAATGAAACAGCCCGTAATCTCGCCGCGGACCATACTCTGGCAGAGGTCGATGCAATTGCTCTCACCATGTACATAGAACTTCCGATAACTGTCCCGCTTTACTTCCGTGGCCACCACAGAACTGATTACGCCGCTGGTCACCGGATAGAGGCGGTTCACCCGCGGATCCATCTGTGGAAACGGAGTATCTTCGCAGTCCTCAATGACGATGTCCTCTTCATTCAGCCAGCGGTTGATATCATTGAAATTTAACACCGCGTCAATGCAGTCCGCATGGCGCGGATCCTGGGCCTCCTGCTTTTTTGCGATGCAGGGTCCCACAAAGACCACCTTCGTGTCCGCTCCCATCTGCTGTTTGATCATGCGCCCATGGGCGATCATCGGAGAAACCACCGGAGCCAGATACGGAATCAGCTGCGGATAGTATTTCTCAATCAGTGCATTCACACTGGGGCAGCAGGTGCTGATGATGTTTTCCATGGTTCCGTCCGAAAGAAGCTTCGCGTACTCCGCTGTCACCAGGGCCGCTCCCTCGGAGGTCTCACGTACATCCGCAAATCCCAGCCGCATCAGCGCACAGCGCACCTGCCCGATGGTGTGAAACTTCAAAAGACCCATATAAGAGGGCGCAAGGGATACAACAACCTTTTCCCCCGCCTCGATCATGTCTTTGACCATACTTAAATCACTGACCAGGGTCTTGGCCGACTGTGGGCAGATCTGCAGGCAGCGCCCGCATAAGACACAGTTGTCCGGCATAATCTCCGCACGACCGTCCTTTACCATGATGGCTTTGACTTCGCAGTTTCGCACACACTTGTAGCAGTGACGGCATTTCGTTGCTTTAAAGTCAATGATCGCCATACCTACAGCCTCCCTAAAATTTCCTTTGCAAAGAAGTCATCGGTGGTCTCCGGTTTTAAGGAGAACAGCTCTCCATCTACGGTCACACAGACACCATTGACACAGTTGCCGGTGCAGAACGCTCCGTTTAAATCTACCTTATCAGAAACTCCGTGTTCCTTTACCAGCTCCTGCAGGCGCTGGATGATCTCTCTTGACCCTTTTAAATGACATGCACTTCCAATACAGATCGTAACTCTCATAACTCTATCCTCCAATTTTGTTAATACTGACCCATTGATTCCGGTCCCGCAAATACGCCAGAACCCATAATTTACACGAATGCGCACAGTGCGCATACTATAGGTTTATTTTCTCATATTGACACATTTTTATCAATAAGTATTTTGTATAAAATGGCGTAAAACCGTGTTTTTTCTTGTATACAAAAACTTTTTTCATTTTTTTCAAAAAAATGCTTGCATTATTTCCAGAATGATGCTATATTATTGGAGTCGCTTCGAGGCGTGGCTCAGTTTGGTAGAGCGCTGCGTTCGGGACGCAGAGGTCGCAAGTTCGAATCTTGTCGCCTCGATTCTGGCCTCATGGTCAAGCGGTTAAGACGACGCCCTCTCACGGCGTAAACTCGGGTTCGATTCCCGATGAGGTCATAGAATCCAGAATCAAAGCGAAGAAACACCAGAGCGTTTGCTCTGGTGTTTCTTCGCTTCATAAAAGCAGACCCACACACACTCCATACTATAAGCCAAAAAGAGCAGGACATCTTCCAATTGAAAATGTTCTGCTCTTTTTCTCTTAGCTGGGCCAGCGGGATTCGAACCCTCGAGTGCAGCAGTCAAAGTGCTGTGCCTTACCGCTTGGCGATGGCCCAATGGTTTATATAATGTAAATGCCTGTCTATTATATCTGATTCCAGTAAAAAAAGCAATAGAAAAGATGCGTTTTCAGCCGTTGCCGACTGAAAAGCATCTTTCCAGAATCTTATTTGGTTAAAGTTCCATTCTCAAAATAGTCAATCTTCATGGAATGGCGAACATCAGCCAGAGTCTTTGCTGCCGTTGCTTCTGCGCGCTTGCTGCCCTCAGCCAGGATATCGTATACATCCGGAAGGCGCTGCTCCCACTCTTTTCTGCGCTCACGAATCGGAGCCAGTTCGGACTGGATGACATTGTTTAAGAACTTCTTGACTTTAACATCGCCAAGTCCGCCGCGGCGGTAGTGGTCTTTTAACTCATCCAGATTGTTGTAATCCGGCAGGAACTCTGCAAAGTGCTCTGGACGGCAGAACGCATCAAGGTAGATGAATACCGGGTTGCCCTCAACCTTACCCGGATCTTCCACGCGAAGATGGTTCGGGTCAGTAAACATGGACATGATCTTCTTGCGGATATCCTCCGGCTCATCGGATAAGTAGATGCAATTGCCGAGGGACTTACTCATTTTTGCCTTGCCGTCGATACCCGGCAGTCTTAAGCATGCCTGGTTCTGCGGAAGGAGAATCTGCGGCTCAACCAGGGTTTCGCCGTATACGGAGTTGAATTTGTGCACGATCTCACGACACTGCTCGATCATCGGCATCTGGTCCTCACCAACCGGAACAGTGGTGGCCTTGAATGCAGTGATGTCGGCTGCCTGGCTGATCGGATAGCAGAAGAAGCCCACCGGAATGCTTGCCTCGAAGTTACGCATCTGGATCTCAGACTTTACGGTTGGGTTTCTCTGAAGGCGGGAAACCGTAACCAGATTCATGTAATAAAAGCTGAGCTCGGTCAGCTGCGGAACCATGGACTGGATGAAGATGGTAGACTTCTCCGGGTCAAGGCCGCAGGAAAGGTAATCCAGCGCAACCTGAATGATGTTGTCGCGTACCTTCTCCGGATGTTCTGCGTTGTCAGTTAAAGCCTGCGCATCAGCAATCATGATGTAGATTTCATCGAATTTGCCGGAATTCTGCAGTCTGACACGCTCTTTTAATGAGCCAACATAGTGGCCAACATGAAGACGGCCGGTAGGACGGTCGCCGGTCAGAATGATCTGTTTCATAAATAATAGGACTCCTTTGTTCTTTGTGCGGCACAGCCGCTGATTCTTCTATTATAATTGTTTCAGCAGAGCGCGTCAACCTGACCTTTGTCGATGCAGCCAAAATGTGCAGCCAAAAACAAAAGCCTCCAGGCAATTGCCCGAGGCTTTTCGTAGTGCGGGCAACAGGACTTGAACCTGCACATCAAAGATACCAGAACCTAAATCTGGCGCGTCTGCCAATTCCGCCATGCCCGCGGATATGAAATTGTAAAAAATCCTTACGCATATCTGCATAAGGATCTAACAATCAGGGTGGATAGAGGGATTCGAACCCTCGGCCTCCAGAGCCACAATCTGGCGCGCTAACCAGCTGCGCTATACCCACCATTATAAAATTCCTCTTTCACTTTCGTGAAAGAAACGAGCCTGAAGGGATTCGAACCCCCGACCCACGGCTTAGAAGGCCGTTGCTCTATCCAGCTGAGCTACAGACTCACTTTGAAAAGATAAACTTTTCAAGAGCGGGTGATGGGAATCGAACCCACGTATCCAGCTTGGAAGGCTGGTGTTCTACCATTGAACTACACCCGCATATTCAATTACAATCGGGGTGACAGGATTCGAACCTGCGACCCCCTGGTCCCAAACCAGGTGCTCTAGCCAAGCTGAGCCACACCCCGGATCACTGAAAACCTGTATGTTCATCCGCTCTCGCTGAGCGTTACCGAACAACGCGAGAGTAATTATATAATACAGGTCTTCATTTGTCAACAGTTTTTCAAAACTTTTTTCAACTTTTTTCTACAACATGTTCCGGTACGTTTCCGTCTCGTTCTGATGAGCCTGCTGCAGCATGTTAGTCGCCCAGAAACATCATGTGATACTTCATCGTTCCGTCCTCTTCCAGGTCCATGATCATATAGGACGGCATTCTGCCCTCCTGGCGCGGATAAGAAAGGCTGCCAGGATTTAAGAGCGTAATGCCTTCCCGTTCCTCCAGATAAGGCCGGTGGGTGTGGCCAAACATGGCAATATCACATCCGCGGTCCTTTGCCTCCTCCCAGAGGCGATCCACGTCCAGAGAGACATTATAATAATGACCGTGAGTCAGAAAAGCGCGGTGCGGCCCTAAATCCAGCTCAATTTCCCGGTCCAGCGAGGAAAAGAAATCGTTGTTGCCCTGCACCATGACAAGCTCGCAGTCTTCATTGAGCCAGTCTGCGATCACATGCTCGCTTCCCTCTGCATCTCCGAGATGGATCAGCATGTCAAGGGGCTTCTCCTTCTCGATCACATCGTACAGGTTTCCGTCTTTTCTGTGGGTATCACTCACGATCAGTATCTTCATCAGGATTCCTCCTCAAAGTAATGCTTTAATTCCTGCTTCATGGCCTCCAGGGCTTTCCCCCTGTGGCTGATCTGGTTTTTCTGCTCCAGGGTAATCTCCGCGGAAGTCATGCCAAATTCCGGAAGATACAGGATCGGATCGTAGCCAAAGCCGCCGCATCCGGCCGGTTTCATGGCAATCTGTCCTTCCATGGCCGCCTCAGTATGGAGCACCCGTCCATCCGGAAGTACCGCCGCAATGTTGCAGACAAAGCGGGCACTGCGTTCCCCTCCCCTTGCATCTGCCAGACGGTCAATGATGTTCTGGTTCTTGATCTCGTAGGATGTATCCTCTCCCATATAGCGGGCAGAATAGATCCCAGGCTCCCCGCCAATGTAATCCACCACCAGGCCAGAGTCATCCGCCAGCACAATATCTCCGGTGCAGTTCCACACTGCGCGGGCCTTAATCTCCGCATTCTCTGCGAATGTAGTGCCATTTTCCTCAATTTCAGGATCTGCTCCCGCCTCTTTCATGGAAACCACCTCACAGCCCAGATCTTCCATGATCAGGCGGATTTCCTTCATCTTTCCGGCATTGCCGGTTGCAAATACGATTCTGTGTTTTTTCATATTCTCTCCATTTTTCACTTCAGTACGGAGTACGCCTTCAGGCAGAGGTTGCACTCCTGCTCCGTTTCCACCCGCTCCCAGACATCACCGTCCGCGCTTAAATACCCTTCTCCATCCGTAATATCCACCAGGCTTCGTCCATCTTCGGAATCATACTCAATCGCCATGGGATGAACAGCCCCCGGCGTATGAAGCTCAACCAGCACGGCAAATCGTCCGCCATCTGGTACTTCCACCGGTTCAGACAACGGAATTGTGTAATACCCTGCATACTGGAGCTTTCCGGATACCGTTCCAGACTTTTTACGCTTCAGCCGCTGCCAGTCTGCATCCGTTGGCTTCTCCGGCACATCCGTGACCACGCTAATTTCGTATTCCGTGCCCGCATCCACCGCATAAAACCCGGCTGCCCGGATTTTTTGCGCACCGCCGGAAGCAGCATAGACATTCGCGCCCCACACGGTCTCACTGCCATAACCAATCTGCCCAAGCCAGCCACACTGGTCGCTCTGATAGATCCGGTCGTAATTGTCTGCCGGTTCCACACCTGAATACACCAGATTGGTGGTGCCAAGGTTCGTATCATAGTAGGAAACATAAAAGAATCCGGCTTCCCCGAACTCCGTTCCCCAGCTGTTCTCACAAAGAAAAGCCCCGTCATCCGGCGGAAGCTCCGAAAAATTCTCTGCCGGATAATCATTGTCCCAGCCCACAATGACTACATCGTGGTTGGGCGGGAGTGTCCCGAAATAATAATACGCTCTGGTTTCTTCCCTGTAATAGCGGCTGTCCTGCTGCCCCTGCAGAGTTGTATAGAGTGCGCTCTGCACCCCGCCGGTCCGGTAAACCGCCGCTTTGATAGCTTCCCGGTCGTACTCCGGCAATATCTGAATTTCCTGCACATGTTTTACCGCTGCAAGTCCCGTTGGAGAAATTCCATCCCCGTAAGGATCCTCCTCTTCCAGCACCGGTCCCCGCCAGGAAAGCAGATACGCCATGGACATGATATAGTCACCGCCGCTCTTCTGATCCAGAAGAAAGTTCGGATCATGGGACATGTGATCCTCAGAAAAATCAAAGGATTCCTCTGGCAGAAGGCTGCTCTCCAGCGCCAGAAGCGAGGCAAATGCCCAACAGGTACCAAGATCCCCCTGGTTCTTCACCGGCGCCGTGCGGTCATCTTTCCGGGCATCGTAACGGGATGGAAGCTCTGATCCGGCTGCTGCTGGAATTTCCACAGCAGCATTTTCTGTCTCCTGCGAAAAAGCCGTGCTTTCCGGTTCCCGGGAGATTTCCGGTTTCAAACGTGATGCGCCCGTCTCCCGGGACTGTTTCGATTCCAGATGCCCTTCCGGCTCCGAAGACCGCACCACAGAACATCCGCCCGTAAAGAGTACAGACATCGTCAGGGCAATGGAGACCCCCGCCCATGCAAACTTCTTATTCAATTCAGACTCTCCCTGCCAGTTTTCTTCTACTGCTCGCGACTCTGGTCCTTCTGCATGCCCTCCGGCTTTCTTCTCGGCGGCTTCGGACCCAGGAACTGGTAGAAGTAGGTCTTCATCATACCGTTGTAAATCTTGCGGTTTCTGTCTGCCTTACGTCCCATGTACTTCTCCACATCTTCATAGGAAGTGATGATGAACGCAGACCAGCTGTCCAGCGCCTTAAATCGTTCCCCGATCTGGGTGTACAGTGCCGGAAGATTCTTTTTCTCTTCGATTCGCTCACCGTACGGCGGGTTTGTGATCAGAAATCCATATTTCTTAGGATGGCTCAGCTCTGCCACCGGTCTCTGCTGGAAGTGGATCATGTGGGCTACACCCGCAAGCTCCGCATTGGCTCTGGCTGCCTTAATGACCTCCGGATCCAGATCATATCCCTGAATGTCCACGCTCACGGTGTCATCTACCATCTCGTGGGCTTCATCCATGGCATCATACCAGCATTTGCGCGGAATGATCTGCTTCCAGTCCTCCGACAGGAAGGAACGATTCATGCCCGGTGCCATGTTGGCTGCCATCATGGCTGCCTCAATCGGGAAGGTTCCGCTTCCGCAGAAGGGATCCACCAGAATGCGGTCTTTATTCCAGGGGGTCAGCATGATGAGGGCTGCAGCCAGCGTCTCCTCGATCGGTGCCTTACTGGTCAGCTTGCGGTATCCACGCTTATGAAGAGATTCGCCCGTAGTGTCCAGCGCCACCGTCACGATATCTTTATACAGGGACACGCGCACCGGATAATCTGCTCCGGTCTCCGGAATCACAGACACTCCATAGCCCTGCTTCATACGGTCGACCATGGCCTTTTTCATGATAGACTGGATATCCGACGGGCTAAAGAGCTTACTTTTGATGGAATTGGCCTTCTTGACCCAGAAACGTCCGTCCTGCGGGATGTACTCCTCCCACGGCAGTGCCTTGGTTCCCTGGAACAACTCCTCAAATGTAGTCGCCTTAAAACTTCCTACCTTTAACAGGATACGCTCTGTTGTTCTCAGGAAAATATTTGCGCGGCAAATGGCCTCCGCATCTCCGAGAAAGGTTACTTTTCCATCTTCTACCTGGGAAATCTCATAGCCGAGATCCAGAATTTCTTTTTTCAGGACTGCCTCCAGACCAAAATGACAGGGTGCAATCAGTTCATATACTTTTGTCGCCATACCGTTCCTTCCTAACCTAATTTTGCTTCTTTGACTACGTTGCCGTCAAAATCAAAGATTTTAAAATCCTGCTCATCCAGGATTGCGTACGTTGCCGGATTGCCGCCCTTCGGAATGGAGGTAGAACCCGGATTTAAAATGTAATGTCCGTTTACTTTTTCTGCTTTCAGCAGGTGCGTATGGCCATGCACCAGAATGTCTCCAGCCTTTAACGGCGGCATCTGATCCTGATTAAACAGATGTCCGTGGGTGGCAAAGAAGGTCAGGCCGTTCAGCACCAGAATGGCGTAATCTGCCATAACCGGGAACTCCAGAACCATCTGGTCCACCTCGGCCTCGCAGTTTCCGCGCACAGCAATAATTTCATTTTTATACTCATTTAACATGGCAATCACCTGCTTCGGCGCATACTCCTGCGGAAGGTCGTTGCGGGGGCCGTGATACAGAAGATCGCCCAGCAGAATCAGGCGGTCTGCGCCAGACTGGCGGTAAGCCTCCAGCATTTTCCGGCAGTAGTGGGCGGAACCGTGAATATCAGATGCAAACATGTATTTCATAGTAGATTCTCCTCGTCTTTCCTTGGCATTAATACTGTTATTTTATTACCCGCCCATGGACTTGTCAACGAATACCTCTGTCGAAATCACAACGCAGAAACGCCAGTCCCGGAAATCACGCTTCCATTCCCCAATCCAGATACCTTCCGCGATAGGCCTGGATCCCGCCGTACACATCCGCTGTCTCATAGCCCAGGGAGGCCAGCCACCTCGCGGCCCGCATGCTGTTCGGTCCATGATAGCAGTACAGCACGATCAGGCGGTCCTGCGGCAGCTCTCCGATCCTGCTTCGCAGTTCCCCGGCCGGAATATTCACGGCTCCCCGGATATGTGCCCTGCGGTACGAGTTGGCATCCCGCATATCTACCAGAAACACATTGCTTCCCTGATCCAGGTATTCATCCAGCTGTGCCCCACTGATCAGATCCCACATAAGCATCCGCCTGTCTTCATTTCTTACTTTATATTATGCAGACAGGCACCTGTTGGACAATCACCACACTCGCCAGCCAGCAGATACCATGTTTTAGGCATAAAAAAGGAAGCCCTGCCAGGCAGGACTTCCTCCTGTTTTTTCCAAACATTACTGAAATGACTTCAGCGCATAACCGATCAGGCGTTCCATGCGCTCTGCCAGTGAAAATGCCTGATCTGCCGCGCACAGACACCATTCATACAAAACTCCGCGAAAAACCACGAACAGATAATCATTGATTTCCTTTGCGGAAACATCACCGCGAAATTCCCCTGCGTTTATTGCTTTTCTGATCAGTTCCTGCATACCGATGTACAGGCTGTTTTCATCACTGCTGTGTTTTCGCATCCGGAACACCCGGTAGCAGGTAAATTCCCGGCCATCTGATAAAACCGTGCCTGCCAGCTTGTCCACAAAGAAACTCTGTATTTTCATGCAGTAACTGTCTGTGTCCTGTGCCAGGTCATGCAGCATGCCGCCCATATCTGCGTCACGGCTTCGATATATCTGGTCCAGGATATCGTCTTTTCCCGTGAAATAGTGGTAGAACGTTCCCGTCGTGACACCTGCCCTTGCGGCAATATCCCGGACACCTACCTCTGAAATTTTCTGCCTGGCAAACAGTTCATCCGCTGCTGCCATTAGTTTTTCTCTGGAAAGTTTTGCCTTCTCCTGCTGCCTGATCCTGCTCATATTCCGTTTCTCCCATCGCACAAATAGATAGAATCATTATAGCGTACTTTCTGTATTTTGAAAAGAAACGGTCAGGCAATCAGGGTAAATCCAGACAGGGTTACCAGACCGGCAAACATAGCTGCCGGAATGACTCCTACCCAGATATTTCCGAATTTGCGGTACAGATAGGTTACCACACCAGTGGTGCCGCCCATCATATAGCAGTATCCAAACGCAAAATCCAGAGCGCCACAGCTGGTATTCTTTCCGGTTCCGTATACATCGATCTGCGGGATCAAAGTCTGGCCGGTGCCCAGAAGCATGCTTCCTCCATACTGAATGAGCAGCAGCAAAAACAATGCAAACGCAGTCATAATCGTATTTACAGCAACCGCAATCCACATATCTTTGCGCGCATCACCAGTGGACGGCAGCACACGCTGGTTCATATTTCCAATGAACATAACGGTAAAGATGATCAGGACATACGGAATTGCGCGAAGAATCCGCATCGGGCTCATTTTTAAATAGGTAGAAAGGTTCCATACCTGATAGTTGATGCCAAGGAATCCTTCCAGCAGATTCAGCCATACAAACACGAAGGTTACACAAATCAGACCCATGAGAAATCCTTTCGCCGGTTTGCTCCAGTCGATGTGTGTTTCTGCCGCTCCGCCCAGAGCATACTCGGACAGATGCTTCGGCTTTCCTTCTTTTTTCCGTTTGGATGCGGCAAAAATCATCCGCACAATGCCAATTGCGGCTACTACCAGCAGCCATCCCATGATTCCGTTTAAGTTTGCGGAAGTCAGGAATTTTGACCAGGGAGTTCCGGCTCCAGTCCATACCATAACGTAAGCGGATACCGGTACAAACAGGATTATTGGGATCACAACTGCAAATAAAGCATCCAGTACCCAGGCCTTTGCGCCTTTGCGCGGTACCTTCACCGGAACCGGGTTTGCTGCGGACGCAAAGAACGGATTCTGCATCAGCAGGTTAACCAGTGCTGCCAGCAGGAACATCATAGTCACGCAGGCAATTCCGGAAAAGATCTGCTGCGGCAGCCATGCTGTATCATCTACTGTACGGGCAACCGGTTCGTTATTGACTGCCGCCTCAAAGGACAGGATTGCCTGAATCGTCTCACCGCTGATGTTGCCGGTCTGGTGCAGGGTTCCGCCAATCTCAGAATAGCGGAACAGCTTGCCGTTTCGGTCATAATCCTGACCAGACACAACCTCAGGCAGACCAGATGCTTTTGTTACATAATCCGTACATGCCTGTGGATCACCAATAAAGAAATAGTCGTACTGGTCCGCATCAGATTTAATCAGACAAAAATCAGTATCTACATCATCAATGCCACCTGCCATCTGAATCATAAATGGTCCAAACACTTCACAGATACTCTTCACCTGATCCGGCATTGCTTTATAAGTCTGAAGAACTGTTTGTGTTCCTGCAGAATAACCGATCAGATTGATGGCATCTTTTTCTACATAGGACAGGCTGTTTGCGTATTCCGCAACCGTTTTTGCCTGAATACTGCGATCTACAGACGGATCAGACTCCCCACCTCCCTGAAGATCCGGCGAAAGCACAACATAACCTCTGCGTGCCAGTTCCATGCTCCAGGTATCATTGGAATGAGCATGATTGGAACGGCCATGATAGATTACGGCTACGGGTGCCGGTGTTTCATCGGTTGCGTTTTTGGGTATGTAAATCAGGGAACTCACGGTTGTTCCATCCTGACTGGTCAGATTCAGCCGTTTGATTTTCACGCTACCCCAGCTTGTTTGAAATCCCCAGATCAGTGTGGAACAAACGAGCAGAATTGCCATGCAGGCAGCAAAAAATGAGACTGCCTTATTCTTTTTTCTCTTCATAATCCTTCTCCTTGTGTTTTAAGAAACTGATTGCTTCCAGACCTTTCGGTCCTAAAATATAACGCGTTATGTTTTTATAAAATATAACATGTTATATTTTTAACGTCAATTCCAATATGCTCTTTTTCTCCGGTGATTTCTGACTTTCAGCACTCTTGACAATTTTTCAGCAAAAATCTATGCATTTTTCCTATAGCGATTCTTTCATATAAAAAAGGAAGCCAGCAGACGCGTTTGTAGCGCGTCCGCTGGCTCGTGTCCGATCATAATTTGAGAATGTTAATTTCTGCTGCTGTTATCCATGTTATTCCGGCTGGAGTTCTGTGCCTTGTTCTGGCTGGAATTACGGCTGGTATTCTGGGTTTTGTTCTGACTGGAGTTACGGCTGGTATTCTTGGCGCTGTTCTGGCTGGAATTGCGGCTGGTATTCTGAGTGCTGTTCTTCTCAGAATCCACGAAATTAGAAGTATGACAGTTTCTGCTGTTGTCCATATCACTGTAATGATCTCTCATAATGATTCCCTCCTGTTTGGACTTGTAAATTTGTTACAGGATTAGTATGCAGTTTTAAGGTTCAAATATACCGGCGCGGTTCTGTCTGTTTTTTCCATTTTACTACAACGTAAAAAGCCGGACAGGGGAGCTGTCCGACTTTTCTTAGGGAGTATAAATAATTAATAAGGTTGAAGAAACTGATTTAAGGGAATCAGCATTCTTCCGCTTCATTATACTGGATATCTTTGGAAAAAGCAATGTAATTTAAAACATGCTTACGATCTTTACCGGATTGCGATAGTTCCATTTGGAAATCTTGATACCGGTCGCATAGGTAGATGCATGCACAATCTTACCGTCTCCAATGTACATAGCCACATGATTGATGCCGGAACCGCCGGAATAAAACAGCAGATCCCCCGGCTGCATCTGGCTGGAGTTCACTGCATGTCCCTGGGTTGCCTGGGAACCGGAGGAACGGTTCATGCTGATGCCTGCGCCGTGCTGCATGACATAACGCACGAAACCGGAACAGTCCACACCGGTACGCGGGTCATTGCCGCCTGCACGGTACGGTCCACCCACAAACTGAAGGGCGTAGTTCACGAGATTCTGGCGGGCATTGGCTGTTGCTTCCGCTGCCTCGGCTGCCGCTGTCTCTGCTGCTGCCAGCTCTTCTTCCAGCTTCTTTGCCGCCTGGATCTCCGGAGCCGGTCCGTTGTCCTCATCGGAATCTTCTTCCGTCGCAACTTCAAGTACAGTAGAAACCGGAGCTTCCTGGATGACCTCTGGCTCTGCGTGTGCAACCATAGGTTTCTGCCACATCAAACCGCCTGATACTGCCAGCACTGCTGCTATGTATAATACTGTTTTCTTCATGAACCGCTCTCCAATCGTGAATACTTTATTTCCAAATATTACATAATTGTTAACTATGTTACAAACTGATTATACACGTATGACGCTTCTGAGTCAAGCAATCTGGGCAGAATTTACTATTTCTTAATAATTTTCTTAAACTTTCTGTGATAAATGTATGATTTTCCCATAAAATGGTAAAAAGCCAAGGGAACAGAGCCATGCAATCTTCCCCCTTGTTTCAGTATGCCCGGTCGCGGTTTCTCCGTTTTGTGGTTACCGCAGAACTTCTGATTCTTACCGCCCTGGCCTTCTCCATTTTTTCCCGAATGCCGTCCTCCAACGCACTTCTCTCCGCCGCCCGATCCGCATCTCCATCCGATTCTGCCAGGACAGAAGAAAAACACTTTATCAAGTGGGTAGATTTCACAGTTTCAAATGAAGCGCTGCGCCAGGCTCTGCGGCTGGATGTGGACAGTTTTACCTCTGACTGCCATTTAAACTGGATCGAGCTTCTGGCCTATCTGGCGGCCCGCTACGGCGGTGATTTTTCCCGCTACCGCGCCGCAGACATGGACGCGCTGGCAGAACGCATAAAAGGCGGAGCCTCCATGCAGTCCCTGACGGAAAACATGAAATACTACGCCTATTATCTGGAAGCCTATACCGCAGTTCTGGGCGGCATGGTCGGCGCTTATGAAATTGAAGAACCCGTTGAGGACGGCAGTGTATCCTGGGTCACCAAATACGGACTGAAGGCATTTTCCCCGATCGCAAAAAACTTTCCCTACCAGGATTATGACGATTTCGGTGTATCACGCAGTTATGGCTACAGGCGTCAGCATCTGGGACACGATATGATGGGACAGGTGGGAACACCTGTCATTGCCGTAGAATCTGGTTATGTGGAAGCCATCGGCTGGAACCAGTACGGCGGCTGGCGGCTCGGCATTCGCAGTTTTGATAAAAAACGCTACTATTATTACGCGCATCTGCGGAAAAATTATCCCTATCATAAATCGTTAAAGGAAGGCAGCATCGTCCAGGCCGGTGATGTGATCGGCTATCTGGGCCGCACCGGCTACAGCCGCACGGAAAACACAAACAACATTGACGAACCGCATCTGCATTTCGGTCTCCAGCTGATCTTTGATGAATCCCAGAAAGAGGGAAACAACGAAATCTGGATTGACTGTTACCAGCTTGTCCAGTTTTTGCAGTTAAACCGCTCCGAGACAAAAAAGAACCCGGAAACAAAAGAATATTTCCGAGTTCTTGAAATGCGAGATCCAGCAGTGCCCTGACAGGATCACAGCTCCATTTTCTGTTGTTTTAGCCGCGCGGACCGCGTACCAGCCACATGACCAGTGCCACAATGCCGATCACCGGCAGCAGCGGAATGAGCAGCGTCAGAATGCCGCCTATGATTGTAAGCACCAGTGTGAAAAATAAAATTACAATCACAACCGCCAGCACCTTCCAGTACCATTTATTCAAGTCATAGTAATGAATGTTCCCGCTTCCGCTGTAGCCACCAGACTGCGTCTGCTGTGCATTCTCCTGCTGACTGCTTCTGCCGCTGTTTCCGGCAAAACTGCCAAATGGATGATACTCCTCATACTCACCCTCTGCCGCTCCCGGCGTTGTATCCAGAATGGTACGGGCAATCAGACGCGGATCTCCCAGTTCATCCATAATGTCAGCTTCCGACCGCCCCTTCTGACGCTCGGAACGAATATAATCATCGTAATAACGGAGATTGTCCCGCACCACAGACGGCGGAACATTGCCGGAAAGCGCATTCTCCAGTCCCCGCAGAAATTCTTCTCTGTTCAACTCGGTATGCCTCCTCTCAGGTTGCTTTTTTTCTAGAAGTATAGTACCATAAATACTGCAAATTGAACAGTTACAAGTTTTCACGAAATGATAAGGAGTATGACATCCTATGGAAGAGCTTTATGTATTTGGCACCGGCAACGCCAATGCCACCCATTATTACAATACCTGTTTTGCCCTGCGTGACGGAGACCAGTATTTCATGGTCGATGCCGGCGGCGGCAACGGAATCCTGCGGATTCTGGAAGATATGAAAATTGATTATCCTCAGATCCATCATCTGTTCGTGACTCATGAACACACCGACCACATTCTCGGTGTCATCTGGCTGGTCCGTTTCATTGCCACCCGCATGAAAAACGGCAAATACGACGGAGATTTCCAGATCTACTGCCACGACGGCCTGGTATCCACCATCGACACCTTCTGCAAACTGACCCTGCAGGACAAATTCTACCGTCTCATTGGCGACCGCATTCACCTGATTCCGGTCCATGACGGAGAAACCTTACATATCCTGGATTACGATGTTACATTCTTCGACATCCATTCCACCAAAGCCCGTCAATTTGGCTTTACCACGGTTCTGAAAAATGGCAAAAAGCTGACCTGCGCCGGTGATGAGCCTTACAATCCAGCCTGCGAGCCTTATGTAAAAGGAAGCGACTGGCTGCTCCACGAGGCGTTCTGCCTGTACGATGAGCGTGACCGCTTCAAGCCTTATGAGAAACATCACAGCACCGTCAAAGACGCCGCAGAGCTGGCCGAAAGCCTGCATATTCCGAATCTGGTGCTCTGGCATACCGAAGACAAATCCGTCGGAAAGCGGAAAGAGCTTTACATGACCGAAGGCAAGACTTACTATCATGGAAATCTCTATGTGCCGGAAGACCGGGATATTATAGCGCTTTAACAAAAATGGCCTCCCGCACAATGCGGGAGGCCGTCGTGTTTATCTTCTCACTTTACATATTTCCTACTCATCATCCTCATTTGTCCCATCATGATACTCATTTACATAGATCAGATGACTTCTTGATTCTTCTACTATAGTCCGGACAGTCTCAGCAGTAAGAGGCATATCCTGAGGCTGTAATACCAGGCTTAAGGCACATGGAAGATTGATACCGCAAATCAGGTGCCGATGTTCGTTTACATATGGGCAGAACTGCTGATTTACGCTGCCTCCTAACATGTCTGTCATCATAACTACTTCATCTTCCGGGTCAAAGGAATCAAATAATTCCTTAATCTGGGTTGGAAGATCGGTGTCATCCATATAAGCGCTGATGTCAATGATGCCGTCCATAGAAGTAAGAAAATTCAATGTGTCTTTGAGGCCATTAGCCAGTAAATGATGGGAGGCGATAATATATCTTCTCATAACGCTTCTCCTTATAGTTTTATAGTTGTAATTGCGATAGCGTGACGGGGATCAGATTCTACAGAGATTTGATCAGATGATCTACGTAAAGTTCTGCTTCTCCCTGGAGAAAAGGAGTCTGCATGCTTTCATAACCTTTTCCGAATTCATCTTTCTCTACGATATAACCTGCACTGTAGTTTGCATAACCCCATACGATGCGCATAGGAGCATGAAAATGCTTTTTGATCTCTATTCCGAAGGTAGAAAACAACTCTCCCGGAATCGTGATGATCTCCAGATCACCTAAGTGGAAAATAACAGATCGGAGTGTAACATCGATACCACCTGCCTTAATTTTTCTTCTCATGTGACGGACACCGGACCAGAGAAGCTTCTTATCATCCTCTGTGACAGCAGCAGACAGTTTCTTTTCATCTTCTGCTAACTGTGCCTTCATGACATCCAGATCATAGGTCTGATGAATGGTATACTCGGCAGTCTTTACAGCGTCAACCTTTAACTCCATAGGAGTTTCTGTTTCCGCAAAAATATCAATCTGCTCCATGATTCCATCGCGGACACGCCACAGCTCTTTTTCATTATTTCCCTGACGGTACTGGCGATTGCCCATATCACCGCAGGCGCCCTGCATGGTAATGAAAATACTATTGTATTTTTCATCCAGTGCTTTTCCGATATTTCCCAAAAGATCAGAACTGATCTTCATATTGTGGATGCCAAGGACCGTTGGATGGCAGGTAAACTGGAACATACCTGCTACTACATGGTTTTCATTGCGGAACAGGATCATGTTGATATCTTTATCACTTGGTTTGTCAATATAATTGCGGTTTCCGTATACACCTTCTATTGTTCCCTTTACCATATAAGGTGTTACCTCTAAGAAACCACGGTCAAAGCATTCATCTACAGCGTCAAAAAGCTGTTTCATTACCAGCTCCCTGTAAACTGCCTTGCGATGATTTCTGTCTTCTCCTTCATCTTCAAAGCTGATATCAGGGCCAGAGTGTGTATGAATGGTTCCGATGATGATATTTTCCTTTGGAACAGAATATTTTCCGGCAAGGACTGTGCGGGCATAATCAGAGATCGGTTCTTCTAACCGGCACAGATCCAGAGTGGACCATATAAAAATCTCCCCGTTAATGCGCAGGACTAAAGTCCTGCAGTAAAGTTCATCTAAAACACCAATGGATTTTCCTGTTCTCATGGCATAACCGCGCATATACATAGGAAATGGAGGTGTGATATTACGTTTTGCTGCGCTTACTTCAACCATATGATATCTCCCCTTAGTTGAATAAAAAAGGGCTCTGCCTGCCAAATAAGACAGGCAGAACCGTCATTATGGTGATGTCACCATCAGGCGACATGTCCGTTTAGTTATGTTAGTTATAAATGATCAAGCCAGGATTCCCAGTGCAGAACAGATCATGGAGAAGATGATAACAATGAGGATCAGGGTAGTGATCTTCATGCCCTTCTTTCCAAGGAGCTTATACAGTACCAGGACAGTAGCTACAGAGATCATAGAAGGCATGATCTTGTCTAACAGATCTGCAACTGCCAGATTAACTTCACCCATCTGGAATGCCAGAGGTGTTTTTGCAGTTACAACCGTTGCGGACAGAGCACCAACAACAGTAAGGCCCAGAACAGAAGCAGCATCTGTGATGCGGGCAAGCTTACCGCCCACTTTGGTGATCAGTTTGGTACCTTCACGGTATCCGATCCACATTAACTGGGTACGGATGCAGATGAAGATAAGGTTTACAATGAGCCACAGGATAACACCGATAGGGTTGCCTTCCAGAGCCATATATCCTGCAATGGAGCCCATGATAGTAGGAAGCAGTGTCCAGAATAAGGTATCACCGATACCAGCTAAAGGTCCCATTAAGCTGACCTTGATATTCTGTACAGCATCCAGGGAAGTGATTCCCTCTTTGTCTTCCAGAGCCAGAGTAGCGCCAAGAACGATATTTGCCAGCCATGGCATGGTGTTGAAGTATTTATAATGGTTGTTTAATGCTTCAACATATTCGTCATCATCTTTATAAATCTTACGCAGCAGAGGTCCAATACCGAAAACAACAGCCGGAGCAAGCTGGGTATCGTAGTTAAAGGTTGTTACTGCCATTAAGGACCAGCGGATGGCACCTTTCACACAGTCTTTTTTTGTTAAAACGGGAGCTTTTTCCATTACTTCATTCTCATTATTCATCTTCAAGACCTCCTGCAAATCCTACATTTTCCTTTGCCTCTTCATCCATATAGAACTTGTAAGCTAAAGCTACACCAAGGAATGCGATACCGAGGATCGGTACGCCCATGTATGCGCTGAGTACAAAGCCGATCAGAATATAGTTGAAGTACTTCTTTGCCGGCATGAAATGGAGCAGCATGGCAATACCAAGACCAGGAAGGAGCTTTCCTGCTACAGACAGACCGCCTGTTACCCAGGAAGGAAGCACATCCAGGATAGCCTGAACTAAAGGAGCGCCTGCTGTTAATGCAACAGCGGTTGGGAATGCCATGAATACAGCTACCATAACAGGGCAAAGGTAAAGGATAGCATACATTTTGCCAAACTGTTTTTCATTGGCATATTTCTGGGATTTCTGGGCAATGAAAGAGTTGCAGATCTTGTATAAAACGTCCATCTGTACGCCCAGCATACCAACAGGAAGACCGATCGTCATACCAACTTCCGGTCCCTGTCCGGTTGTTTTTGCAAATGCGCATGCAATAATGGTTGCAACGCCATAATCAGGTACAGAAGAACCGCCAAGAGCGGCAACACCTAAGGACATCAGTGTGAAAGTACCGCCGATGTAAAGACCGCTGTTCATGTCGCCTAAGATCAGTCCGCACAGGAAACCTACGATAACAGGTCTTGCATGTGTCAGTGATAATCCGCGGCGGTCAACGTTGATTTCAGCAGCCACCAGGACAAGCAGTACAATTTGTAAAGCACTTAATTGCATAACAATTTCCCCCTTTGTTATTTCAGAAATTCATCAATAGAAACTTCTGCGTCTGCAGGTACATACTGTGCATAGAGTTTGGTCCCTGCAGCCTTTAATTTCTTATAAGCCTCAAGGTCATCCGGCTTTGCGTAAGCTCTCTGGGAAAGTTTTACAGCTTCTTCGCCTTCCGCAGGTTTTACAGTTCCGCCAATGACCAGTTCTGGGATCTTTACACCGATTTCAGACAGCTTTACCAATGTTTCCGGCCTCTTAACCAGTACAAATACTGTGTGATCATTGTATTTTCCGGCTTTGAAGTTATTTAAAGCTGCTTCCTCGGTAATGATGGAAATAGCCATTCCGGTAGGTCTGGCAAGCTTCATGCTGGCTTTGGTCAGTTCATTGTTGGCAACCGTATCATCAATAATCATGATACGCTGTGCGCCGGAACGTCCTGCCCACTGTGTAGCCACGATACCATGAAGAAGACGGTTATCAATTCTTGCAAGTACAATACCCATATTTTCCTCCTATTCGTCCTCACGGACGGCCGGGCTTTCTGCCTGCCCGGAAAGCTTGTTTTTTGAATTCAAATGCATGTAATCATAAATGTAAGCAATCTCACTTACAGGCAGAGCCACCCGGTAATGCCGGGAGATATCCTGAAAGCTGTCCCTTACCTGCCTGATAAAGTCGGCGTGTTTTTGTTCAAATTCTTCCAGATCCTGGTAATTATCAATGGTCGTTTTTGTGACCAGTCGTTCCACCAGACAGCAAAGGTGGACATAAAGCCCGATCATGATACGTCCTGCGATCTTTCTTCCTGTGATCTTCTGAAGCCGTCCCACCGCCTGCTCCACTTCATCTAGAAGCTTGTCAGGATTTAAAATGGTAATGGACTCTACTACATTCTGCAGAGAGAAATTCTTTACCAGGTTCTGGTTAAATACTTCCATTTGTTCTTCATCCAGGTACTCTGAAAAAATGTTTGTCAGTTTTTCTGCGGAATTCATAGAAATAATATCCTCCAAAGAAATAAAAGGAATTCCTTCGATTTCCGGATTAAAAAGCCCAATGATACATTTTACATGGTACTGCTGAAAAATCTCATCATGGCTGCCGTTTTTCATCAGCCGGTAATAATCGTAAGCCACAAATTTTACAGGAATGGAAGTGGCGGAAGTCTTTAAGATCAGCTCTTTTAGCTTTTCCGTTGTGTCAATACCGTTTTCTCCGCTGAAGATCACGGCGTCTTCCTTCTGTACATTGTGGATGATACGGTAGGTGCAGACATTGCTTTCGCTGGCCCGTTTCAGGATGTCTTCCAGCTTCTGGTTCCCACAGATGCCAAGGCCGATATCAACAGCTAAGGCAGTGGAAATATTGTTGATGATGCCGATGTTTAAGTTTCGCAGGCCGCCCATCTGGCTGTGGATCTGCTCTAAAGAACCCATATCCACCAGAAGTACTACGTCCTGACAGGTGATAAATCGTTCAATGTGTTTTTCTAACAGTCCGGTGATGTCACTCATCTGCATGTCAAGAGGCATATCAATGGCATCAAATACCTTTCGCCCGATGATCTGATTTGCGGCATCTGCAATACTGGAAGCTGTTGCATAGCCGTGGCTTAAGATAATACCGGCTGCGGAAAGTCCCTGGATCTTCTGGTTCTGGTTTTTTATATCTAAAAGCAAAAACAGCTGGTTTAAACTGTCTGCTTCAATGTCCAGATTCAGTTTGATCAGGTTTACGATCCTGGAACAGATGACCGCTTCTTTTTCAAGAACAGCGCTTACAGCCTGAAACATTTCTTCAATCTCGTCATGGTTTTGTTTCATCCAGTTGTCGATCAGATGGTCGCCCTGAAGCTGTATATATAAGCGGCGGGCAAGTAAGTGACTGTATTTTTTGGAAAGGCTGATGCCATACATTTCACCTACATTTTCAAAAATCTGATTGATCAGCTGTTCGTAAGTGGAGATCTTGATGTTTACAAGCTTCTGTCCGTAGATCAGATAATCGTAATAATCATTTAATTGTTTCCGGAATTCCATCATCAGGCTGTCAAAACTGAGCATATCCTGACGGTAATCTTCAAAGACATCCAGCATGATCTGAAAATACTGTACCGTCTGCCCCAAAGAGGTATCACGGCTATAACTGCTTAAGTGGATCATCCGTTTGTCTTTGTCCTCAACCTCCAGTTTTAAGGAGGAGAGCATGTATTCCGGAAGGTGATAGCTGTGAATAGCGATACCATCGCTGTTTTTTTCCAGATAAGCTCCGGCACAGCTACTGGTAACGCAGGTTTTTAACTCGTCGATGTTGTTTTCGTAGGAAAATTCCAGCATACAGTGGAAGGCGTTCTGGCTGATGCTTACATCTACGCCCATGCGCCGCCCTTCTTCTTTTAAGAAGGAGACTAACATTTCCTCTTTTTCATCGGCTGTGCGTTCATGTAACGTTGGGACCGGAATCACAATGGGGATCATCCTTGCAAGTGGTTTATAGAGTGTTTCCGCCGGTACTTTTGTGGTGGAAAATACCAGTCGTGCATTGGATTCAAAAATATGTTCATCATCATGATATCCTTTGTACTGTCCCGAAATTAAGTAGGAATAGATCAGTTCCTGTCCCGAAAATGGGAGCCTGTCAATTTCATCAAAGAAAAGGATGCCGCCGTTTGCCTTTGCAAGCCAGCCTTTTCCCTCTTCGCTGCCGCAAAGGGAAAGAGCAAATTTTTCTTCATTCTGGGCATATTCGGAGCAGTCTACTGTGATATAGGGCGGGAGAGAAGCTGCGCCTGCAGTTCCAAGAACCCGTTCGTTTACAGCGTATTCATACATCAACCCGGAAAGAAAAGCCTTTCCTGTTCCACCGGCTCCGTTAAAGAGGGCCGGAAGACCGTTTGGCGGATATTTGATAGCTGCTTTACACTGCTCAATACAGGAACCTAAACTCAGGTAATAACCGATAGCTTTCTGAAAATCTCTTTTCTTTTCATCACTGCGGCATTTACGCTGAAAATCGTCCATACCGGAGAATACGCAGGTTTCCAAGGTGACCTGGGCCTCACGTTCAACATTTTTCTTATGGAAGAAATAAACAGGGCGGGAGTTTACCTTAATGGCCCTCTCTTCTTTTACTAACTCGTTCAGATACTGACTGGCCAGATTACGGGAAATGTTCAATGATTCGCTGATATGATTTGCCGTAAAATATTTCAGATCTTTCAGAGCATAACCCCTGCTTATTTTTTCCAGGTAAAGATAGAGTTCTTCTTTTGTGCTGATCATGTACATGATTCTCCTGCTTCTTGATTTGACTTGAATTCTTTTCACGCGTTTTTAATATCTACCTGACTGCAAATACAATTATACAAAAAATAGTTTTGAAAGGAAGATGTTTTGAACGATTTCGCCAGTTTCACAAGGGATTCGTCAGTATCGATGAGGAAAATGATGAAATGTTCGATGGGTGAGAATGGCTTCGACACTAGAATTGACACTGTTATATAGGCTAAGTATGCTATACTTAATGAATCATACAGAAAAATTCAAACGGAGGAAATCAATATGCACAACAAGAAACCAACCATTTATCTGGTGGCCGTAGACATGGACGGAACTCTTCTTCATAATGACAAAAGCATATCAGACTATACAATAAATGTTTTGAGAAAGATTGTTGAAAAAGGCATACTCCTGGTGCCGGCATCTGGCAGACCTTTAAATGGAATGAAAGCTGCTGTCTTAAATAATGTGAAAGGAATCAAATATGCCATCTGCTCCAATGGTGCCATGCTTATGGATGTACAAAAAGAAAAAAGTATCAGCGAGACAGGTATTCCCACAGAAAAAGCATTGAAAGCCCTTGCTTATCTGGAGCAATTTCCCGTGGCTGTATATGTCCATACAGACAAAGGTACTTTCCGGGCAGAAGGCTGGGAGAAAACAGGGCTTTCGGAGAAATATCCTTACATCAGATTCAGCGAAGGAAATGTAAAAAATCTGGGAGAGTTTTTAAAGACCAGCGGGGTAAACGTGATGAAAATGGGGGCTTTTGTCTTAACAGATGAACTGGCACAGAAACTGCTGGAAAAAGGAAGCCCCATACCAGGCATTGCATTTCTGCGAACCGGCGATGGCATTATAGAACTAAACTCCACCAATGCTTCCAAAGGAAATGCACTATATATACTTTGTGAAAAACTGGGGATACAATTGGAAAATGTTCTGGCTATTGGGGATAACGAAAACGATATCTCCATGCTTCAGGCTGCGGGCATTTCAGCCGCAATGAGAAATGCGGAAGATGATGTAAAACAGGCAGCAAAATTTGTAGCCGGGAATAATGAAGAAGATGGAGCAGCTCATTTTCTGGAGGAATGGGTTCTGTAAAAAAACAAAATATGACAAACAAAAACAGCCCGTAGACTTAACGTCTGGGCTGTTTTTATTATCGTATTTTTTAATGATTCTTGATCCGTCCATCGTAATCCAGAATATATCCATCCGGAGTTGTAGTGTTTTTCAGCATTGCACCGGAATTGTCACAATAGTATTTTTCACCGTTCCAGTCAACCCATCCGGTTCTCATGTAACCATTCTCATCGAAGATATACCACTTGCCATCAATCTCTTCCCAGGCATTCTTCGTGTAAGTTCCGTCACTGTGCTGATACCACCAGCCGGTTGTATCGCTCTTCCACTCACCAGAAACCGGCAGACCGCCTGCCTCTCCGGCACGGATTGCCTTCACCTGGTCCGCATTGTAAGAAACAACATTGGATTCTACCCACTTACCCTTGTTAGAAGCATTCTCTCCATTAACCGGGCGCACCTTTACCTGATAACTGGCAGGTCTGGTCACTTCGTTCTTCAGGTTATAGTTCGGTTCTGTAGTTGTCCGCGTGGTCACACCTACTGCACTGCCATCACGGTAGACCATAACCTCATAGCTTCCTGCTCCGGAAATTGGATTCCAGATGGCAAAACCATTATTGGTCAGATTAACCGTCTCTTCTTCGTTAAAATCTGCAACATACTCAGACAGGGACGGAAGTTTTACTACCAGTTTCAATGTTTCAGAGGAATCCTGCTTAGATGCCTTTACCAGTGTTGCTCCGTCCAGTTTCACATCACTCAGCTTTGACAGGGAAAAATAATATCCATCCTCTGCACGCAGATAAATGCTAAGTTCCGGTACATCGGTAGCTACCCATTCAAAACCGGAATTGTTCACCTCATAAGTATCATAATAATACTTGCTGGAGTCCTTTACATCGACATCAACATCTTCAGATCCGATGCGGGTCTCCGGGGTAATACTTGCTGTCACTTTTACATTTACCGATTTGATTTTCTTTTTGCTGGCCGCCATAACCGGCATTGCCATCAGCCCTGTCAGGAGAGCTGCGATGGTAATCATACCAATCAGTTTCTTTTTACTCATCATCTTCCCCACTCTCTTTTTATGATTTATTGCTGGATACTCAGCTTTTTTATGGATCTGGATTATTACAGTTTTACTCTATTACATCTCTTTTCCAATGTCAAGATGCCGTCCTGATTCGTAAGTTTTCTCATAAAAACGTAAGAAAAAAGACCGGCATTTTCTCAATACCGGTCTTTCATTTCGTTTCTCTTGTGTTACCCGTTTCAATTGTTGTTCTCTACCCGATCAGGCTCATTAAGTATCCTACAAATGCGCCGCCCGGCGTTCCAATAATATTGCCGAGGAGAGCCATCAGGATACCGATCGGAACCAGCGCGTTACTGTATGCGCCTGCAAGTACCGGTGCTGTCGCAGTTCCTCCGATATTCGCCAGCGAAGCAACGCCACAGGTAAAGATATCCAGCCGGATCAGCTTTGCGAGGATTACCATAACCGTTACATGGATCAGCAGGATCAGGAATCCGGCTGCCAGCCATACCGGTGCATTTCCCATAGCAGAGATATCTGCTCTGGAAGCGATCATCGCAACGACAATGTAAAGAATGATATTGGAAACCTCTTCCGTTCCCTTAATCTTTCCAAACGGAGTCATCGCTGCGATCAGGCCGGCAGCTGTTACGAGAAGGACCGTCCAGGTTGCCTTATCAAAAACAGGCAGAACGGAAGCAACCATAACACCGGCATCCTTGGACAGAGAGGATACAAAAAAGGATACACCGATCAAAAGAAGCATGTTTTTCCATGCAAGAGGTCTCTTGTCCTCCCTTGCCTCTTTTTCCAGAGATGCTCCTACTTCATCGATCAGACGTACATCTGCCTTTGTCCAGGAGTTGAATTCCTTAGAGAAATTAATCACCCACAGAAGGAACATAACATAGATCACTGCACAAACCGAGTCCATTACCAGGGCATATGCCAGACTTTCTTCACTTACATCCAGAATTGCCTGAACCGCCAGCATATTACTGCCGCCGCCTAACCAGCTTCCGCACAGTGCTGCAAGTGCTTTCCAGCTATCCGGTCCCAGTAATTTATGGAAAATGCCATAGCTTACTACAAAACCAATACCGATTGAAATACTTGCTGAGAAGAAACCGATCAGCATTTTCGGTCCTAATTTAATAATTTTTTTCAGATCACAACGAAGCAGCATTAAAAACAGCATCGCGTAGAGTAATGGATTTTTAATTGCTACATAAACGGCTGACGTATCCTGCAAATCCCATACTTTCATAGTGCATAAAAGCATCATGCCTAAATAGATCAGAACGATCGGTGGTGCAAATTTAAAAAAAGTCTGTGCGCCCTTTCCCCGCAGGTACACAGGAAGATTGACCAAAATTGCTGCCAGCAGCATTAAAGTGGCCAGATAGATAAATCCATCATGAATCATTTGAAATGCTCCATTCCGCCACCAGATATCGGTGGGCTTTAATTTTTTCAGAACAAGTCAAAACAGGCGGTTGAATTTTCCTCCTTCCCCATTTCAATACCTTTTCACGAACCGCAGGACAATGTGAGAATGGCATGGCAGTATGCCACTTCTTATTTTGACTTTTCTTCTATGTAGTATAAAGGGTGACAGCAAAAAAGTCAATTTTCAGACATAAATATCAGTAAACGCTATAGAGCTTTTATATCACAATGGCGTACAGAGCATGATATCGGACATAATGAAAAAAGACCGGCATTTTCTCAATACCGGTCTTTCATTTCTGCTGCTATACTGTACTGCTGTCCGCATAAAAACGATTATTTTGCGTAATCAGTTACGCGGGATTCGCGGATCACATTGACCTTGATCTGGCCCGGATATTCCAGCTCATCCTCAATGCGCTTGGAAATCTCACGTGCCATCAGAACCATGTCATCGTCACTTACCTGCTCCGGGATAACCATGATACGAACCTCACGGCCAGCCTGGATCGCGAAGGACTTATCAACTCCCTTGAAGGAATTGGTGATCTCTTCAAGCTGTTTTAATCGGTTGGTGTATGTCTCCACAGTTTCTCTTCTTGCGCCAGGTCTTGCTGCGGAAATGGTATCTGCAGCCTGTACCAGGCATGGAATCAGGCCCTGCGGTTCAACATCGCCATGATGAGACTCTACTGCATTGATGACAGTCGCAGATTCTTTGTACTTTCTGCAAAGGTCTGCGCCAAGCTGTACATGAGAGCCTTCCATCTCGTGGTCGATGGATTTTCCAATGTCATGCAGTAAACCAGCACGCTTTGCCAGACGCACATCTGCACCAACCTCTGCGGCCAGCAGACCTGCAAGCTGTGCAACCTCGATAGAATGCTTTAATGCATTCTGACCGTAACTGGTTCTGAATTTCATCTTACCAAGCAGTTTGATCAGTTCCGGATGGATGCCGTGGATGCCGACCTCAAGGGCTGCAGCCTCACCATCCTCACGCATATTTGCTTCAACCTCACGCTGTGCTTTTTCTACCATCTCTTCGATTCTCGCCGGATGGATACGTCCATCCACGATCAGGCGCTCCAGGGCAATTCTTGCCACCTCACGCCGTACCGGATCAAAACCGGATAATACGACTGCCTCAGGCGTATCATCGATGATGAGCTCCACACCAGTCATAGTCTCAAGGGTACGGATGTTACGTCCCTCACGGCCAATGATGCGTCCCTTCATTTCATCGTTCGGAAGCTGTACTACAGATACGGTAGTTTCAGCCACATGGTCTGCAGCACATCTCTGAATCGCAGTAACCACATACTCCTTTGCCTTTTTGTCAGCTTCTTCTTTTGCCTTGTTCTCCAGATCCTTGATCATCTTGGCAGTGTCATGCTTGACCTCCGCCTCAACAGATCTGAGCAGATACTCTTTTGCCTGTTCGGAGGTTAAACCGGAAATACGCTCCAGTTCCTGTATCCCTTTTTCGTAAAGGGCCTCAACCTCACCATTACGCTTGTTCAAGGCTTCCTCACGGGATGCAAGCCCGGCTTCCCGCCGTTCAAGGTTCTCTGTTTTTTTGTCTAAGTTTTCTTCTTTGCTCAGCACACGTCGTTCATAGCGCTGAAGTTCAGCTCTTCTTTCCTTTGTCTCTTTATCCAGCTCATTCTTAGTCTTTAAGGACTCTTCCTTCGCCTCCAGGAGAGCTTCTCGCTTCTTTGTCTCTGCCGTCTTTAACGCTTCATCTATTATTTCCCTGGCTTTTTCTTCCGCGGTTCCGATCTTGCTTTCGTAAGCATTTTTCCGATGCGCGGTCGCAACAGCCCAGCTAATAGGCGCCACAACACACAGTGTAATTACAACTGCTATTATCGTTGACACAGGAGCACCTCCTTATTTAGTTTTCATTGTACAACAATACAACACTACAATTTTAAACTGTTTTGTGCATTATGTCAATAACTCTGTAGAAGTTCATTACGCATCCCGCGTCACAAATCAGAAGAATTCCTCCAGTTCTTCCCGCATGCTTTCCATAGCCTTGCGGATGGCTTCCCCTGAAAATCCACGCCGTCCAAGAGCCCCCATAATGCGCCGGTACTCAGACGGCTCCATGCGCTTTCCGGGTTCATATCCTTTCTTCTCAAGAAGCTTTCGGATCTGGCTGTCCTCGTCCACCGTTTTCTCCTGAAGCTGCAGGTCGATGATCTCCCGGGATACCCCTTTGCGCTCTAAATCTGCCCGGATCTGGCGGCGGCTTTTGCGCGCGGCGCAGGATCGGATGTAGCGGTCCGCATAGGCTTCATCGTCTAAATAACGGTACTCCTTTAAAAAGAGTACCGTCTCGTTAATCTCTTCGGCGCTGTATTCGCGCTCTTTTAACTTCTGGCGCAGTTCCCGCTCCGTACGGTCACGAAACTCAAGGAGTGCGAGGGCACACTCCCGGACGGTTCTGTTCTGACTGCCTGTTTTCTTTGTGTTCTCGGCCGGATCCGGATTCTGCCGTTTTCCTGACTGCAGGTTTTCCAGGGACAGATTCTGCACCTGTACTTCTCCGCCCTGTATACTCCAGACCTTCATGCCCTTACTCTTCGTCTTCCAGGCCAGCCTCAGCGAATGCTGCGTCCTGTGCCTCTTCCTCGGCCGCGTTTGCCGCAAGGGCTGCTACAGTCTCGTCTGCCGGAAGACCATGCTTCTCACGTACCTTTGTCTCAACCTCGGCACAGACTGCCGGATGCTCTCTTAAGTAGGATTTGGCATTCTCACGGCCCTGGCCGATTTTGGCACCGCCGTAGGCATACCATGCGCCGCTCTTCTCCACGATGTCATCTTTCACGGCAAGGTCCAGGATGTCTCCCTCTTTGGAAATGCCCTGGCCAAACATGATGTCAAACTCTGCCTCTTTAAATGGCGGAGCAATCTTGTTCTTTACAACTTTCACGCGAACGTGATTACCGATCACCTCACCGCCCTGCTTGATAGACTCAACACGGCGCACATCCATGCGGACGGAGGAATAGAACTTCAGCGCACGGCCACCGGTAGTCGTCTCCGGATTGCCGAACATCACGCCGACCTTCTCACGCAGCTGGTTGATGAAGATGACACAGCAGTTGGACTTGCTGATGATACCGGTCAGCTTACGCAGCGCCTGGGACATAAGACGTGCCTGCAGGCCTACGTGGGAGTCTCCCATCTCACCGTCAATCTCAGCCTTCGGAACCAGGGCTGCAACGGAGTCCACGATGACAATGTCTACCGCGCCGGAACGTACCATGGTCTCGGTAATTTCCAGTGCCTGCTCACCGTTATCCGGCTGGGAAATGTAGAGGTTGTCAATGTCTACACCGATATTCTTTGCGTATACCGGATCAAGAGCGTGCTCTGCGTCAATGAAACCGGCAATGCCGCCGCGCTTCTGCACCTCGGCTACCATGTGGAGCGCCACGGTAGTCTTACCACTGGACTCCGGTCCGTAGATTTCAATGACACGTCCCTTCGGCACACCGCCAAGTCCCAGAGCAATATCCAGGCTGATGGAGCCGGTCGGTACAGTTTCAATATTCATATTGGTACCGGAATCACCGAGTTTCATGATGGAACCTTTTCCGTAGGATTTCTCAATCTGTGTAATGGCAGCGTCAAGGGCTTTTAATTTATCGTCTTTATTCATATTTTCCTCCAAATGCAGAACAAGCGCAGCTACAGTTGCTTTTGCAGCTGCGAACAAATGTTCTTTTCGATGTTCTAATCATAGTATAAACAAATCAAAATGTCAACAAATTACCATAAGTTTTTCCGGGATTCTGGCGAGATGCCGGATAGATTCTTTTGAAAAGGGACGGAGTGGAAGCGCCGTCCAGACTGCACTTTCACTATATCATGCCACAGGGCACCATGTCAAACCTTGAAAATGAAAAATAACCAGAAAAAAACCTGTGCCGTGATGGTTGCACAGGTTTCTTTTCTTACATATCGATTTCAAAAAAGTTTTAAGGAGTTCAGATGTTTATCTTTTTTCTGACTTTAGTATAACATATGCCTTACGAAAATGTTTGTATAATATTTAAATAGATTATGAAGATATTCTTAAATATGAAAAGCTCACCTTGCGCGCTTCCTTCGAATATCATAATACCAAAACAGCTTCCGAGGCTTCCCATGAGCCAGACTCCCTCTGCACATTTTCCTGTTTCCGGATCCGGCTCTTCCTGCCCTTCCGGGCGCGGCATCGGCGTAGCTGTGCTGGATACCGGCTGTTTTCCTCATGAGGATTACAGCAGACGGATTGCTGCCTTTTTCGATATGGTAAGGCGGCGCAGGCTTCCCTATGACGACAACGGCCACGGCACCCATGTCTGTGGCATCATCGGCGGGGACGGCAGCGCCAGCGGCGGCCTCTTCTGCGGTGTTGCGCCCGGCTGCCACCTCATTCCGGTAAAGGTACTGGACAAACGGGGCGGCGGCTATGTCTCGGATGTTCTTTCCGGACTGCACACCGTCCTTCAGCACCGGGACCGCTATAATATCCGCATTGTCAATGTCTCCGTTGGCTCCTTCTCCGGCCGGAACATGAGCGAGAATTCCGCCCTGGTACGGGGCGTGGAGGAAATCTGGGACGCCGGCTTTGTGGTTGTGGTAGCCGCCGGAAATATGGGGCCAGGATACGGGACCATCACCACCCCCGGCATCAGCCGCAAGGTTATTACCGTAGGCTGCTCCGATGATGACAAAGAAGTAAATGTCATGGGAAACCGCATGTCCGACTACTCCGGCCGCGGCCCCACGCGCTCCTGCATCTGCAAGCCGGATATCGTGGCCCCGGGCGCTGCCATCACAAGCTGCAGCAATCAGCCCGGCGGCTATGCTGTAAAAAGCGGCACCAGCATGGCCACCCCTTACGTATCCGGTGCCATTGCCCTGCTTTTGGAACAGCACCCGGAGATGTCGAACCGGGATGTAAAGCTTTTTCTGCGGGAACGCGCCGTAGATCTCGGCCTCCCCAGAAATCAGCAAGGCTGGGGACTTCTCGATATCCCCAGCCTTCTAAAATGAATTAGATAAGTCTGACTCTTAACACGCCCTCAATGGCATTTAACTTCTGCACCATGATATCATCCGGCGTATGCTCCAAATCCATCAGGGTATAGGCGAATTTATCGCGGCTTTTGTTGGTCATGTCAGAAATGTTGATCTTTCCGGCAGCCAGCACTCCGGTGATCTGGCCGATCATGTTCGGAATGTTCATATGTAATACCGCTACACGGCAGGCCGTCTTCTTCACGCCCATATCGCAGGCCGGATAGTTCACGGAATTGCGGATGTTGCCATTCTCCAGATAATCCATGATCTCCTGGACTGCCATCTTCGCGCAGTTGTCCTCGGACTCTTCTGTGGAAGCGCCCAGATGCGGGATTACGATGGTATTTTCCATAGCCACGGACTTCGGATTTGCAAAGTCTGTCACATATTTCTTCACCTTGCCGGACTTTAAAGCCTCAGCCAGGTCATCCTCATTTACCAGAACATCACGGGCAAAGTTTAAAATCACCACACCGTCCTTCATCTGGTCGATAGCCGCCTTATTGATCATGCCCTTTGTGGAATCCACAGCCGGAACATGCAGGGTAATGTAATCACATTCTTGGCAGATGGTATCCAGGCTAGTGGTATGCTTGACATCCCGGGACAGTCTCCATGCCGCGTTGACGGAAATGTACGGGTCATAGCCGTATACCTCCATGCCAAGAGCGATGGCCGCGTTTGCAACCTCAGCACCAATGGCACCCAGGCCTACCACGCCAAGCTTCTTGCCCTTGATCTCACAGCCGGCAAAGGCTTTCTTTGCCTTCTCTGCGGTTTTTCCGATGTTTGCGTCGTCTTTGTTCTCTTTGCACCATTCGATACCGCCTACGATATCACGGGAAGCCAGGAACAGTCCGGCAAGCACCAGCTCCTTTACGCCATTTGCATTAGCACCCGGAGTGTTAAAAACAACAATGCCTTCCTGTGCGCAGGCATCGAGCGGAATATTGTTGACACCGGCTCCTGCGCGGGCAATCGCCAGCAGGGAGTTGGAAAACTGCATTTCATGAAGGGATGCGCTGCGGACCAGAATGCCCTCTGCCTCATTTACCTCATCTGTGAGCTCATAGTCCTCTGTGAACTGGTCTGTGCCATATTGGGAAATGGCGTTGATGCAATGGATCTTTCTCATGCCTGATGCGCCTCCTCAAATTTCTTCATGAACTCCACCAGCTTCTCCACGCCTTCCATCGGCATGGCATTGTAAATACTGGCACGCATACCGCCCACAGTTCTGTGGCCTTTTAAGTTTACAAATCCGGCTGCTGTTGCCTCTTTGACAAACTCTGCATCCAGATCTTTGTCTCCAGTCACGAACGGAACGTTCATTAAGGAGCGGTCCTCTTTTGCCACGGTTCCCTTAAACAGTTTGCTCTGGTCTAGGAAATCATAGAGGATCTTTGCCTTCTTCTCGTTATACTCCTTCATGGCTTCCAGGCCGCCGCGCTTCTTTAACCATTTGAACACCTTGCCGCAGATGTAGATACCGTAGCATGGCGGGGTATTATAAAGAGATTTCGCGTCTGCCTGTACCTTATACTGACAGATGGTCGGGGTTCCCGGAAGGACATCCTCGGTGATGAGGTCTTCACGGATGATCACAATGACCACGCCTGCAGGTCCTACGTTCTTCTGGGCACCGCCATAAAGCAGGCCATATTTGGTCACATCTACCGGCTCAGAGAGGAAGCAGGAAGAGATGTCGGCCACCAGCGTTTTTCCCTTGGTATTTGGCAGGGTTTTGTATTTGGTGCCATAGATCGTGTTGTTCTCGCAGATGTATACGTAGTCCGCGTCGTCGTCAATCGGCAGGTCAGAGCAGTCCGGAATGTAGCTGAAGGTCTTGTCTTCACTTGATGCAACAGCCACTGCCTTTCCGTATTTCTGCGCTTCCTTGAATGCCTTCTTCGCCCACTGACCCGTGATGATATAATCGGCTACGCCGTTCTTCATCAGGTTCTGCGGAATGGCGGAGAACTGCAGATGGGCACCTCCCTGCAAAAACAGCACTTTGTAATTATCCGGAATATTCATCAGATCCCGAAGGTCCTGTTCCGCTTCTTCAATGATGGTCTCAAAGGCTTTAGATCGATGGCTCATCTCCATCACTGACATTCCGGTGCCTCTGTAATCAAGCATTTCTTCTGCGGCTTCCTTCAGGACTTCCTCCGGTAATACGGCTGGTCCTGCTGAGAAATTGTAGACTCTTCCCATTGTTTCTTCCTCCTTCTTTATAGAATAAGATTTTTCATAATAATATGATAACGATCCTACTTGATTTTCAGATCGGTGTCATCAAATGCATCCTGGATCGGTGCACCCGGTGATACCATCGGGTATACCTTGTCATCACAGTTGATCTGGCACTCGATGAGTACCGGAGCCTGTAATGCGATGGCTTCCTCCAGAACCGGTTTTAAATCTTCCTGTCTGGTCACGCGGTAAGCTTTCGCACCCATGGCCTCAGCCAGCTTCACGAAATCTACTGCGTCATTTAATACGGTATGTGAATAGCGTTTTCCGTAGAACAGGTTCTGCCACTGGCGAACCATGCCGAGCACATGGTTGTTCACCACAACCTGAATGATCGGGATGTTGTAGCGGGTCGCGGTGGCAATCTCATTCATGTTCATGCGGAAGCAGCCGTCTCCGGCAATGTTGAACACCGGGGTATCCGGATGTCCCATATCGCCGCAGGCCATCTTGGCTCCGATGGAAGCGCCAAGGCCGTAGCCCATGGTGCCAAGGCCGCCGGAGGTAAGAAAGGTTCTCGGCTTTCTGTATTTGTAGTACTGGGCAGCCCACATCTGGTGCTGGCCAACCTCGGTACAGATAATTGCGTCGCCTTTCGCCAGCTCATCAATGGTCTCCACGATAAACGGACCAGTAAGCTGGGTCTTGGCATAGCGGAGCGGATACATATCCTTCATCATCTCGACGTGCTGGAGCCAGTCCTCATGGTTCATCGGGTCCAGACGGGCATTGAGTTTTCTCAAAACCACCTTCAAATCACCGATGATGCTTGCGTGAGTATGAATGTTCTTGTTGATCTCTGCCGGATCCACATCGATCTGAAGGATCTTCGCATTCTTTGCGAACTTGGACGCGTTGCCGGTCACACGGTCACTGAAGCGGGCACCTGCCACGATCAGCAGATCACACTCACTGATGCCGAAGTTAGAAGTTTTGGTTCCATGCATGCCCACCATGCCGGTGTAGAGCTCATCGGTTCCGTCAAATGCGCCCTTGCCCATCAGGGAATCGGCAACCGGTGCCTGGATCTTGTGAGCCAGCACCTTCAGCTCTTCGGACGCGCCGGAAAGCACTGCGCCGCCGCCTACGAATATAAACGGCTTCTGGCTCTTGCGGATCATCTCAAGGGCAGTCTCGACATCCTCCTCACGGATGGTATCAGTCTGGCGTTCAATCGGTGCCGGTTCCTGCGGCGTATATTCATACTCTGCCGCAGTCACATCTTTGGTGATATCAATGAGGACCGGACCCGGTCTTCCGCTCTGGGCGATGGTAAACGCGCGGCGCACAGTATCTGCCAGCTTCGTGATGTCTTTTACAATGAAATTATATTTGGTGATCGGCATGGTCACACCGGTGATATCAATCTCCTGGAAGCTGTCGCGGCCAAGCAGGCTCACGCCAACGTTACAGGTGATAGCTACCATCGGGATGGAATCCATGAAGGCGGTAGCGATGCCGGTTACCAGATTGGTAGCTCCAGGACCGGAAGTAGCCAGGCATACGCCGACTTTTCCGGTGACTCTCGCATAACCGTCCGCCGCATGGGATGCGCCCTGCTCGTGGGAGGTCAGGATGTGGGTGATCTCATCCTGGTGCTTGTAAAGCGCATCATAGATATTTAGGATGGCTCCTCCCGGATAACCGAACACGGTCTTTACACCCTGTTCTTTTAAACATTCGATCAGAATTTCTGATCCATTCAATACTCTGGTTTCCGCCATGTTAAAACACTCCTTGTCTATCTCTGGTACGGTTTACATTCATTAGTTTCCCTTTAAGATCGCGCCCTTGTCCGCGCTGGTTACCAGTGCAGCGTAGCGCTTTAAGTATCCGCTTACCTCTTTGGTCTTCGGGGTCCAGTTTGCGCGGCGTCTTGCCAGCTCTTCATCAGATACCTTCATGTTGATGGTATTGGCATTGATATCGATGGCAATGATATCGCCCTCCTCTACCAGGCCGATCGGGCCGCCTGCTGCTGCCTCCGGGCTCACATGGCCGATGGATGCGCCTCGGGATGCGCCGCTGAAACGTCCGTCGGTGATCAGGGCTACCGTAGAGCCAAGACCCATGCCGACGATGGCGGAGGTCGGGTTTAACATCTCTCTCATGCCCGGGCCGCCCTTCGGTCCCTCATAACGGATAACAACCACATCGCCTGCCACGATCTTGCCGCTCTTGATGGCTGCGATAGCATCATCCTCACTGTCGAAGACACGGGCCGGTCCTTCATGCACCAGCATCTCCGGTGCTACTGCGGAACGCTTTACCACGCAGGAATCCGGTGCCAGGTTACCGCGCAGAACCGCGATACCGCCGGTCTTGGAATATGGGTTATCAACCGGACGGATGATCTCCGGGTTCTTGTTGACGCAGTCCTTAATGTTCTCGCCAACCGTCCTGCCGGTTACAGTCATGCAGTCCAGATTTAAGAGGCCAAGCTTGCTGATCTCGTTCATAACTGCGTAGATGCCGCCTGCCTCGTTTAAGTCTTCCATATAGGTATGTCCGGCCGGTGCAAGATGGCACAGGTTCGGAGTCTTTGCGCTGATCTCGTTGGCGATATCTACGTTTAACTCCACACCAGCCTCATGGGCGATAGCCGGCAGATGCAGCATGCTGTTGGTGCTGCATCCAAGAGCCATATCCATGGTCAGGGCATTGCGGAATGCTGCCTCAGTCATGATGTCTCTCGGACGAATGTTCTTCTTTAACATATCCATAACAGCCATGCCTGCATGCTTTGCCAGGACCAGACGCTCGGAGTAAACAGCCGGGATGGTGCCATTGCCCTTTAAGCCCATGCCGAGAACCTCGGTCAGGCAGTTCATGCTGTTTGCAGTGTACATACCAGAGCAGGAGCCACAGGTCGGGCAGACCTTGCACTCAAACTCTTTGACATCTTCCTCAGACATAAGGCCTGCCGCGTAGGAGCCAACCGCCTCAAACATGCTGGAAAGGCTGCGTTTCTCACCTTTTACGTGACCGGCTAACATTGGGCCGCCGCTGACGAACACGGTAGGAATGTTTAAGCGGGCTGCTGCCATTAAAAGTCCCGGTACGTTCTTGTCACAGTTTGGAACCATGACTAGCGCGTCAAACTGATGTGCCATAGCCATACACTCGGTGGAGTCAGCGATCAGGTCACGGGTTACCAGGGAGTATTTCATTCCCACATGGCCCATGGCAATACCATCGCATACTGCAATAGCCGGGAATACGATCGGGGTACCGCCTGCCATAGCAACACCCTGCTTTACTGCGTCTACGATCTTGTCCAGGTTCATGTGTCCCGGCACGATCTCATTGTAGGAGCTTACGATGCCGACTAACGGGCGCTCCATCTCTTCATCGGTTAATCCTAACGCACGGAACAGGGAACGGGCCGGTGCCTGCTGCATTCCTGCTTTTGCATTATCACTTCTCATATCTGACTCCTCCTCATGTGAACTTCTATATATTTTTACTGGATGTGTGCCGCGATCAGGTTACCCATTTCCATGGTTCCGACTTTTTTGCAGCCCTCGGAATAAATATCTCCGGTGCGGTAACCATCTGTCAGTACCTGCTGTACGGCTGCCTCAATGGCATCTGCCTCTTTATCCATATCGAAGGAATAACGAAGCATCATAGCTGCGGAAAGAACGGTCGCAATCGGGTTTGCCAGATCCTTGCCCGCAATATCCGGTGCGGAACCGTGGCTCGGCTCGTACATGCCGAATTTGGTCTCGTTTAAGCTTGCGGAAGAGAGCATACCGATGGAACCGGTGATCATGCTGGCCTCATCGGAAAGGATATCACCGAACATATTCTCGGTCAGAACAACATCGAACTGTCCCGGGTTCATAACAAGCTGCATGGCGCAGTTATCAACCAGCATATGCTCTAGCTTTACCTCCGGATAATCCTTAGCCACTTTCTCAACGACCTTTCTCCAGAGTCTGGAGGAATCCAGAACATTGGCCTTGTCCACGCTGATGACATGTTTTCTTCTCTTCATGGCAATGTCGAATGCCTTGATGGCAATGCGGCGGATCTCATTTTCGTTATAAGTCAGGGTATCCGTTGCCTGCAGAACACCATCTACCTCTTCGGTATGACGCTCGCCAAAGTACAGACCGCCAGTCAGCTCGCGCACGATGATCATGTCGAAGCCATCTCCGATGTTCTCTTTCTTTAACGGACAGGCATCTGCCAGTTCATTGTAAAGGTAAGCCGGGCGAAGATTCGCAAATAAATTAAGGCCTTTGCGGATTGCCAGCAGCCCCGCCTCAGGTCTTAAGTTCGGTGCCACATCGTACCATTTTGAATTTCCTACATTGCCGCCAACCGCGCCAAGTAAAACCGCGTCACTCTTCTTTGCGGTTTCCAGTGCCTCGTCCGTTAACGGAACTCCGTATGCATCAATGGAGCAGCCGCCCATCAGAATTTTTGTGTACTGGAAGGTATGTCCATATACCTCTCCTACTTTATCAAGGACCTTGCACGCCTCACGCACAATTTCCGGTCCGATTCCATCTCCAGGGATTGTTACGATATTACAATTCATGTTGTCTTACCTCTTTCTGATCCGCCTCTCTCTGATCGGGATCTTTGTATCTGACGGTGCTATACACAAACAATAACACGTTTCTTCTCATATTAACGCATTTATTTCCATTTTTCAACTAATCACTTCGAATTTATTCAGAAACATCTATACAAGATTGGAATCAGCCCCATAATTTTAAGTTATAAAATAGCACAAAAATATCGCCGTGAGGCATATCCTCACGGCGATGTTTTGATTTCACATTATCGTTTTTATGTCCTGGCGCTTTGTTTTCAGTCCTATTTGCGGCTGTCCCAGGCCCCATCTTTACCTACATAATAGCTTCCGATCGTTTCTTCCGTAGCCATAGCATGATCTTCCTTGAAATAGTACCACTTCCCGTCTATTTCCTTCCAGCCGGTCACAGCTGCTCCGCTGGCATCCAGATAATACCAGGTATGGTCCTGTTCGTGCCATTTGGATGTGGCCATAGTACCGTCCTCCTCGATCCAGAACAGCACATCTCCATTTTTGATCCAGGTATTTTTAGCCATCTTGCCATTGGAATAGTAATAATTCCATACACTTTCGCTGCGCTTCCAGCCGTTCTCCGCATAGCTTAAGAATGCAGAAGACAATGTAAGCAGCACCGCCATGCACAACACAGCCGCCCGTTTCATAACTCCCGTCATCTTCATCATAAAACAGCGCAGGATACCCCGACCTCTTAGGTCGTGGGAGGAATGCGCCCGTCGTTAGACGGCTCTCCTTTCTGTTAAATAATGCGTTCTCGTTGCAATGAACTTTAATTTTTTACAACTCAAACTACCTTTGTTTACTTTCTCTCCAGATAATGTCCGTATATCAAAAAATCCGCTTTGCCGTCGTCCGAAAACGAAATATCCTTTTCCCTGATATGAGACTTTATCGAATAACCGATAACCTTTTACCAGATATGTGGCTTGATTCTGTTTCCGTATTCCACCCTTCAAAACTGTTAGTTTGTGAATCTGACGGTTATGACAACGGACCTTCTTTTGATAGTAATACTCACCGTTTGAAGATGCCTCTGGATTACCACTGATACATCTTGCGTCAACATAGTGCTCTTTAGGCAAGTTATACGCAATACGAGTATGTTTCGTGATATATCCGTATGTGTTATGCACTGGGGTACCAACAGGTTCGTACTGTTGCTTTAGTGCTTCGTAGAAAGCCCATCGCATAATTCCCATAAATGCAGCATCCTTAAATCGCATACCGCGTTTAATGGCCTTTGGCAATTGTACGGTACCTTTGTGGTAACCAGTATGGCAGGTCTCACATAGTGTAATCAGATTGTTCGGGGCATTGCCCCCAGTCTTACGACTCCCAATATGGTGCACATTCAGAATTTTGTCCTTGGACTTACCCTTACAGCACTGGCAGATATGGCCGTCACGGAATAAAACATATTCCCTGACGTTCCAGAATTCTAGCTGATCACCTTGCTGATATTCCGCGCCCTGGATATCCGGGTTCTTGATCTTCTGGATATCAAAGGAAGCTGTCTCAACCA
>NZ_QUFI01000025.1 GCF_003478505.1 Clostridium sp. AF27-2AA | reverse complement strand
CCATATTTATGCTCCGCGGAATGTCGGGATAACCGGCTTCTACTGTATTGGCCCCGCTACGAGAAAAATAAAATCAGCCAGAACGGTATTGATAAAAAGTCGGAAATTTCAGCTTTTTACCAGTACCATTCTGGCTGTGTTTTTTATTACCGTAGAATAGCAGGAAAGCAGAAGCAGGCCGGGGTGGTATCCTGCGTAGCATAAATAGAAGTGCAACGTGTCCGGCTATGTGGCGACTGACGTTTTCGGGAGGCGGACATCTTGTCCGACTATCCGCAAACGTCTGTCAGCCACATCGTCCGAACACAGCACTTCTATTTTGCGCAGCGGGCTACCACCCCGGCCTGCTTCGGACCTTTTGTGACTATTCTTGCTATATTATGATATAATTAGGCCAGATAGAATGAGGGAGATGTGTATGAATACAGAAAGAATTTTACTGGTGGATGATGAGCGTGCCATCCGCCTGGCGGTGCGCACGGCCCTGACCCGGGAGGGGATGCAGGTGACGGAAGCCTCCGATGGAAGTGAGGCGCTGGAGCTTCTGAAAAAGCAGCAGTTTCATCTGGTGATTCTGGATGTGATGATGGAGCGTGTGGGCGGCTATGAGGTGCTGCAGGCCATGCGGGCGGCGGGGGACCACACGCCGGTCATGATGCTGTCTGGAAAATCCGATGAGATGGACCAGGTGCTGGGACTTGGATTCGGTGCGGACAGCTACCTTACCAAACCTTTTCACACGGCGGTTCTGATCCAGACGGCCAAGGCCCTGATCCGCCGCAGCCAGATCTACAGTCAGGGCGGCGCGGAGAGCGGAATCCGGAAAGGGCCGTTTGCGGTAGATACCCTGAAAATGGAGTGCCTGAAAAACGGAGAACCGCTGAATTTCACGGCGAGGGAAATGACCTTGTTCCGGTTCCTGATGGAGCATCCGGGACAGGTATTTACAAAAGAACAGCTTTACATCCAGGTCTGGAATGAGGCCGTGGTGGACGATAACACCATCACGGTTTATGTGAAGCGGATACGGAACAAGATTGAGGATGATCCGAAGCAGCCGCAGTATCTGAAGACGGTGCGCGGAATCGGATATGTGCTGAGTGTGTGAGTACGCGGGTAGGCATTTTCTGAACTGAAAATGCCGTATGATATCGTGGTGGCAGCAGATTTTGCCGATTTGGAATGCGAAGCATCGGCAAAATCCGTTACTGTTTGCGCAACGCGTAAACAGTAACGTGTGAAGCAGGATCGGACTGAAATACACGGATGTGGCTTGACATTTCAGGGGATGCAGGAAGAAAGGAAAGACGAAGGATGCAGAAATTCCGAAGAATCGTCAGAAAACGGAAAACAGAGCTTACGGCAGCATGCCTGCTGCTGCTTTTGTCACTGGCCATGGCATTTGCAGGTTCCTGGTTTTACCGCCAGTACCGGAAACAGGTGATCCAGACGGAGGAAAGCCAGCTCTTAACGATGGCCGGAATCATTGGAAACAATCTGAATACCTATCTGGATGAGCAGTTAAAACAGATTGACCTGTTTTATGCGCAGGAGGCGGATTCTGAGAATAACATGCCGCCGGAGGATATTGAGACCCGGACCGCGTATTTTCTGAAGGAAAACGGAGGCCTATATAACTGGATTACAGTGACGGAATCGGATGGGACAAGCCTGCGGTACGAGCCGGGGAAAGAAGCAGTTCGGGAGCAGGCAGAAGAAGCTATCCGGCAAGGTAAAAATCAGCTTCCGGATCAGCCCTCCCGGATTTTTGGCAAGGCAATTTCCGGCCAGACCGGCTGGTATGAACTTTATATCCGGAAGGAAGTTCCTTCGGAGAACGGAATCTGTATACTGACCTTTGCCATGAATCTGGAAACCATCTATCAAAAGATCATTGCTCCGGTCAAAATTGGAAGAGACGGTTATTCCAGTGTCAAAGATCAGAACATGTGCATCATCATGCATCACGCCAAGGATCAGATTGGTCTGGAGGCATTTGATGACCGTATGAAAAAATACCCGGAGCTGGATCTGAGCAGCATGAATGCCTGGATTAAAAAGCAGGCGCAGGACACCTCCGGTACCGGTGTGATCGACACCTATGTCTGGGATGATCCGGGACTTTCCAGAGTACAGCGCGTGGTGGCATTCCAGTCCATTTACATTCAGGGAGAGCGCTGGATCGTCAATTCCACGATTCCGGTGCAGGAACTTTCCAGGCCGCTGGACAGTATGATGACCATGCTGACCGGCGCAGTACTTCTGTATATCCTGCTCCTGGTTGTAGCTACGGTCATTCTGTTGAAAAACCGTTTTCTGGCGGAAACTCAGCAGAAGGAAATCACCTATTTAAAAGAGATCAATCAGGGCATGGAGATGCTGGCACAGAAAAACAATGAAATCCGGCATTACCAGCGGATCCAGTCCCTCGGCATGATGGCCAGCCATATTGCCCATGAGTTCAACAATTACATGACCCCCGTGCTGATCTATGCGGAGCTTCTGGAAAATGACGATTCCATTTCAGCAGAAAATCAGGAGATGATCCATGAAATTACGGAAGCAGTGGATAAGGCATCGAACCTTTCCAGAGAGCTGCTGGCATTTTCCAGGCAGGACACCGGCGTGCGCCTGGAGCTGCTGAATTTTACGGAAGAGGTGGAGCATGCGGTTTCTGTTGTGAGGCAGCTGGCTCCGGCCGCGATCACGGTAAAAACGGAGCTCACAAAAGAACCCCTTTATGCGTTGGGGCGAAAACGTATGGCAGAGCATATCCTGATGAACCTCTGCAAAAATGCGTTTCAGGCCATGGAAAAAACGGAACGAAAAGAGCTTTGGATCCGTCTGCGCGCGAAAGATCCCGACACGATCTGCCTGCAGGTTTCCGACACGGGCTGCGGTATCGGGAATGATGCCATGCAGAAAATTTTTGAACCGTTTTACACCACAAAAGGTTCCAGACAGGGAACCGGGCTTGGTCTTTCTGTGGTTCAGAATATCGTCACATCCGTTGGCGGAAGCATCCGGGTGGAGAGCGGGGCAGATGTCGGAACGACCTTTATTCTGGAAATCCCCCAGAGCCGATCTGAGACAGAAAAGGACAGCCGAAAACGCTTAAAACAGGTACGAAGGATTGCCATTGTCTCCCGGGAAGCGTCGGAAAAAAGCTGGAAGGGATTATCAGCCGAAAAGCAGAAAACAGTAGATCTGTATGCACATCCGGCGGCACTGATTGACCGGATTCAGAAAAATCCGGATGCATATGAGCTGGTGATCGCGGAGTATACGCTTCCAACCATGAACGGCATTGAGCTGTGCGAGGTCATCCGCCGTATTAACCCGGAAATCCGCCTGATCCTTATTGCGGAGCAGAGCGGACCTGATTTTGAATGGTATTTAAACAACGGCATGATCGACCGGTTTATGCTGAAAGCAGAGTTTCGGGAAGAATTTGCGGAGCTGCTGGTGTAGGTGATGAGGCTGCGCGGTGTTAAAAAGCATCTTGACATCCGCACGGTTTTTGGTATATGATGAGCTTAATAAAGGGGAGTAACCTACGCTGGTAATCTGCGTTTGTGATGTCGTCAGTACGATGGAAGCATCCGGTGTCACAAAGAAACGGTGAGACTTTTATTGCATTATTATTGTGCAATAAAGGTCTCTTTTTTATCGAAAAGCCTTCATTGCATAAGAAATACAGCGGACAAATGCTTAGAAAGAGGAGGCAGAAATGATGAAGGAATTTTATCAGCAAACGGTGAAAGAGGTTCTGGATCGTGTGGAAAGCAGAGAGACAGGTCTCACCAGTGAGCAGGCCGGAAAATCTCGGGAAAGGTGTGGCTGGAATGAACTTGCAGAGGGAAAGAAGAAAAGTATCCCGCAGATTTTCCTGGAACAGTATAAGGATTTTCTGGTACTGATCTTAATTGCATCGGCCATTATATCCGGTATGCTTGGCGATGAGGAAAGCGCGGCCGTGATCTTGATCGTGATCACGATCAATGCGATCCTGGGCACTGTGCAGACCATAAAAGCGGAGCAGTCTCTGCAGAGCTTAAAGAAGCTTGCAGGACCGCAGGCCAAGGTACTGCGTGATGGTTCCACGATCCAGCTTCCGGCAAGAGAGCTGGTGGTTGGAGACGTGATCCTGGTGGAAGCAGGCGACATGATCCCGGCGGACGCAAGGCTGATTGAAAATGCAAGTCTTAAGGTTGATGAGAGTGCTCTTACCGGAGAGAGCCTTGCGGTCGAAAAGAGCTTAGAGGCTATTTTGGCAGAGGCTCCACTGGGAGATCGGACCAATATGCTCTTTTCCGGCAGCTTTGTGACATATGGACGCGGAAAGGCGGTAGTAACGGACATAGGAATGCAGACGGAGGTTGGAAAGATTGCAGGACTTTTGAAGTCAACTTCCGAAAAGCAGACTCCGTTACAGGTGAGCCTGGAAGAGTTTGGAAAGAAATTATCCGTTTTGATCCTGGTATTCTGCGGGATGTTATTTGCGATCAACGTATTTCGCGGGGAAAAGATCAGCAGTGCATTCATGTTTGCCGTAGCACTGGCGGTTGCGGCAATTCCGGAAGCGTTAAGCTCGATCGTAACCATTGTCCTTTCTTTCGGAACACAGAAGATGGCAAAGGAGCATGCGATCATCCGAAAACTGCAGGCAGTGGAAGGTCTTGGAAGTGTTTCCGTTATCTGCTCGGATAAAACAGGAACACTGACACAGAATAAAATGACGGTTGAGGATTACTATGTAGAAGGAAAACGAATCCCGGCAGCAGAGATTGACATAGCAGATCCGGCACAGAACTATCTTCTGGAGTGCAGTATTTTATGTAATGATTCGACGAATGAAAACGGAGTAGAGATCGGGGATCCGACAGAAACCGCATTGATTAATTTGGGAAGCCGGTACGGAATCGAGGCCGCAAGCGTACGGAACCGCTATCCGAGGGAAGGAGAGCTTCCGTTTGACAGTGACCGCAAGATGATGTCAACACTTCACAGGATAAACGGTGAAAACCGGATGATCGTAAAAGGAGCAGTCGACCGTCTGCTGGAGCTGACGGAACGGATTTGGACAAAAGACGGAATCCGCGAAATCACAGAAGCAGATAAAGAAACCATACAGCAGCAGAACCGTGATTTTTCAATGGAAGGCCTGCGTGTACTGGCATTCACCTATCGCGAAATTCCAAAGGAGCATGTATTAACAGCAAAGGATGAGGCTCATCTCGTATTTCTCGGCCTCATTGCCATGATGGATCCGCCGAGAAAAGAATCAAAGGCCGCCGTCGCAGAATGCATCAAAGCAGGAATCCGGCCGGTCATGATCACAGGAGATCATAAAATTACGGCAGCGGCCATAGCAAAAAGAATTGGAATCCTGCATGATTTATCGGAAGCCTGCGAGGGTGCGGATATCGAGAAAATGAGTGATGAGGAGCTGAAGGATTTTGTCCCGGATATATCTGTGTATGCAAGGGTTTCCCCGGAGCATAAAATCCGTATCGTCCGTGCATGGCAGGAAAAAGGAATGATCGTTGCAATGACCGGAGACGGTGTGAATGATGCTCCGGCGTTGAAGCAGGCGGACATCGGTGTCGCAATGGGAATCACCGGGACCGAGGTGGCAAAGGATGCTGCCGCCATGGTGCTTACCGATGATAATTTTGCAACCATTGTAAAAGCAGTAGAAAATGGACGAAATTTATATCGAAACATTCAGTATGCGATCCAGTTCCTTTTGTCGGGAAATTTTGGAGCAATTTTAGCGGTTCTGTATGCATCAGTCGCAGGACTTCCGGTTCCGTTCGCACCGGTACACCTGTTGTTTATTAATCTTCTGACGGATAGCCTTCCAGCCATCGCACTTGGCGTGGAGCCTTCTGACAGTGATGTGATGAATGAGAAACCAAGATCAGCGGACGAATCAATACTGACAAAGGATTTCCTCGGCAAAATCGGTCTGGAGGGCTTTGTGATCGGTGCGATGACAATGATCGCATTTTTGACAGGATATCACCAGGATGGCGCACTGCTTGGCAGTACGTATGCTTTCGGAACACTTTGCCTGGCACGCCTGTTCCATGGATTTAACTGTAAGTCGGATCATCCGGTTATCTTTACAAAACGGTTCTTTAACAATCCATGGCTGCAGGGAGCCTTTATGCTCGGCGCAGTACTGATCACCGCAGTATTGACTGTTCCCGGCCTTCATCGTGTATTTCAGGTGGAGACTCTCAATCCGGGACAGCTCGGCTGCGTATATCTGTATGCCTTTGCCAGTCTTCCGATCATTCAGTTGCTGAAGTGGATTCGTACGAAATTAGGAAAAAGTGGAGAAAGATAATGGATTTCAGTAAGCTATCTATGAAAAAAATTCGGGAACTGATCATTTTCACAGCACTGCTGGCAGCTGCGTTGTGGAAATTTGAAGTTGTGATCGATGTGCTGAAAACAATATGGGGAATCCTATTCCCCTTTGCACTGGGAGGCGCAATTGCTTTTGTCATCAACGTGCCAATGAGCTTTCTGGAAAAGATGATCTTTGGGAAGATCAAAGCCGGAAAGAAAAAAAGCAAAAAGCTTGCCAGACCGGTAAGCCTTCTTCTGACCATGATACTGGCTGTCGGTGTCATGGTACTGGTGATGTTTGGCGTGATCCCGCAGCTCACCCGGACTATGGGAACACTGATGATGAGCATTGCCGATTTTATTCCGCAGATGCAAAGCTGGATTCGGGATTTTTCACATAATAACCAGAGTATTATGAATTATGTAAATCAGATCCAGTTTCAGCCAGATCAGGCCATTCAGTGGGGAATCAGCATTCTTGGCAGCGGAGCAGGGAATATGATGAGCACGACCATGTCAGCAGTGAGCTCGATCGTCAGCGGACTTGCCACCTTTTTCATTGCATTTTCCTTTGCCTGCTATATTCTTTTTCAGAAAGAACAATTACACATACAGATAAGAAAGGTATGTTTTGCGTTTCTTTCCAAACAGAAAGCAAATGCACTCCTTAAAATCTGTTCCCTGATTTATCGGACATTTGCCAATTTCCTTACAGGACAGTGCTTAGAGGCTGTGATCCTCGGAAGCATGTTTGCCGTCACGTTAAGCATCTTGAAAATGCCCTATGCACTGCTGATCGGAATCCTGATCGCCTTTACGGCATTGATCCCAATCTTTGGCGCGTTTATCGGATGCGCATTGGGCTGTTTTCTGATTTTTATGGTAAGTCCGAAGCAGGCAATGCTGTTTATCCTTGTATTTCTGCTGCTTCAGCAGATCGAAGGGAATCTGATCTATCCGCATGTGGTCGGAGGTTCCGTCGGACTTCCGTCCATCTGGGTTCTTGCTGCAGTTACCATCGGCGGAAATCTTATGGGAATTGCGGGGATGCTCATCTTTATTCCGCTTGCATCTGTTTGTTATACTGTTTTCAGGGAAGTTGTGTATCTGCGACTGAAGGAAAAACATATAAAACGGGTGACAACGACAGCGGTGGAAGAATATACCGCGCAGGAATGGATGGATGCGGAAAAGAAATTGCAGGAAGGAGCAGCGAAATGACAAACAAAATGGAATCCCATAAGGAAAAAGCAGGATACTATATTTTGGACAGCTGTACCCGCTGCGGGCGATGCGCTCAGAAATGCCAACTTCATGCGCTGGTGCCGCGTCAGGGACATTACCGGATCGATTTACGTTTTTGCGATGGCTGCGGAATCTGTTATGAGATCTGTCCGATCGGGGCGGTGGCCAAGGGAAGCGAAGCGGATCAGTAGTGAGAAAATGAACGGAAGCAGGGCTGGAAGTTAGCAGAAAAAGCAAATTGGAATTCTTTGCGGTTGCCTGAGGCTATGAGCCCTGCCGCATGGAACACATCAAGGCATACTGGCCGGAAAACAACAGTGTCGGTTCCGGACAGGTGCTGCACTGTCCTTACATGGCAGCAGATGCCCGCCTGGTGGTGAAGGAGATGACATGGCAGACGGAGCGGAAACAGGAACTGGACGAGTACGAGAAAGCCGCGCTGGATGAATGGGAAAGTGGATTGGGACCGGAAAATAAAACTTCACAATTTCAAAGCCTTTCTTTTGGGAACATTTGTAAAGTTTATTTGTTACAATGAACTTAAAAGAAAACCCAAAGAGAGGATGAGGATCATGAAACAGGAACTGTTGAAAATCATGAAGGAAAGACGCTCTGTGCGCAGTTATAAAAAGGATCTTATGATCCCGGAAGATGTATTGCAGGAGATTCTGGAGACTGCAACTTATGCACCGACAGGCGGTGGGAGACAGTCACCGGTCATCATTGCAGTTACAGATAAAACCATGCGAGATCACATTGCGCATCTGAACGCGAAGATCATGGGAGATGAGAATGCAGATCCGTTCTATGGAGCACCGGCTATTGCGTTGGTTCTGGCAGATGGCAGCAAGAGCACTTGGGTGGAAGATGGTACAAACGTACTTTGCTATCTGATGCTGGCAGCAAAAGCATGTGATGTTTCCAGTGTATGGGTACACAGGGAAAAAGAAATTTTTGACAGTGAAGAAGGAAAGAAGCTTCTGAAACAGTGGAATCTTCCGGAAAACTTAAGAGGTGTCGGTGCAGTGGCACTTGGATACCTGGAAGGCGAGGAGCCGAAAGCAGCTCCCCGCAAAGAAGGTTATATCGTAGAAGTACGTTAAAACCGGACCTTAAATTTATAAAGATAGACAGCGGCCTCCAGCAGGAAATGATCATTCCTGTTATGGAGGTCTTTTTTTGTAATTTCCTGGATACTCTTGATGCGGTACGCAATGGTATTGTAATGCGTAAACATTTCTTCTGAGATTCTTTTTACATTTCCGGCATATTCAAAATAATAATCCAGAGTCTTTAAGAGATCTGTGTGTTTCTGGTAATCGGTTTCAATCAGCGGACCAAGCAGTTCCTGGACGAATAGGCTGGTTTCTTTTTCTGGGTCCGCAGCGTACAAAAGACGTAACAGACCGAGATTTTCAAAATCAAGAACAGTCTGTTGGTTCAGCAGCGCAGTGCGCAGTGCGGTGCGGGCTTCAGTATCGCTCTGGACGATTCCGCGGATACCCGGGTGAGGGCGGCCACAGCCGGCAGAAATATGAAGATCCGGATATTCCTGGGCAAGTGATGTGATCAGCTTTGGAATATGGTGTGATAAATGTTCCAGATCAGAACTGGATGCAGGGGCGTTCAGCAGGATCAGGTAATCATCGGAAGTAGGGACAATCCGTACGTCCAGTCCCAACCTTGAAAAAACAGAACGGATATTGCCCATAAGGAGTGTGTGCTGAAAATTTTTTTTATATTGATTTTTTTCATCCTGAATCTGTGTTTTTAAACGCAGAATTAGGTGGTTGTCAGCGAGTGTGAGCTTAAATTCATCGGCGCGGGTTTGTTCAAGCTGATGGTCTACGATAGGGTCTGATAGAAGATGGAGTAGAAAACTGGTGAAAAGAGAATCTCCCTGTTCCCGGACACTTTGTTCCCGCGTGATTTCCAGTGGAATGGCGGTGAGAACCTGCGATAAAAGCTCCGGGGGAAGCGCCGGAGACTGGGTCGGGTTGCAGATATAAAGGCAGCCGTAGGAGTGGTCCCCTAATGTCAGATCGTGCGCCTGGGAGCGCTGGATAAGTGTATTGATCATCTGAGATTCGGAGTCTGCCTTAAAATCGCTGCGGTCTTCTTCCTTAAGAAAGATACTGTGGCGGTTGTTGACGCTGTCTACAATGAGGATACTGCCGCCGGTAAGCTGGGAAATCATGAAAGCAATCTCATCTAGATTGGCTCCCTCGGTGATGGTCTGGGTCAGCATCTGGTTTACAGAAAGGGTATTTCGCAAAAGCGCAGTCCGGCGACGGGTCAGTTCGTCGGAAAGTACCTGGGTAATACGGGAAAACTGCATGTCGGGCGGAAGTACAATGAGCGGAAAGCCAGCTTCATTGGCTTGTTGGATCATAATGGGGGGAACAACGTTGTCGAGGTATTGTGAAGGTTTGATGCAGAATGCGGCCATCTGGTTTTGCACTAAAGTAGGAATATAGGCATTCATGGCATCAGGGTCCTGATAGACAGAAAAACAGGTGGATATCATCAGTTCACCCGGGGAAATCCACTGTCCGTAATCAGGGTTGTCGCTTAAGTTAATGCCGGAAACAGTGCGGTTTAACCCACTTTCACCGGCAGCAAGATAGCTGGTCGAAAAAATAGGGAGTTTTAAAAGCTCCTTTACGGTTGGGTAATAGGCTTCTTCAATATAGTAGTTCATCTGGGCTTCCTCCATTCAAAATTGAAACGCTTACCAAAAGTATAAGAAGTTTATTGTGAACAGTCAACATAGAAAATGACAAAATTAGTGATTATAATATGAAACATAACAAAGATAAAAAACAAAGCAAACAAAAAATATTGTGAAGAGTTCACAAGACGGAGAAGGGAGGAGTGGAAAATGAAGGTGCGGGTTCGGATCTGCAGCCGCTTATACGAAGCGCTGTCGGAACAGACACTGGAAGGAACTTTACATTCCTGTTTTCACAGAGCCATGAATATGGCATATGAAAACGGCCTGGTTACCTTTCTTGCAAAAGAAAAGAGCCTTCAGCCTTTTTCCCTAAATCTCGACTGGAGCGGTGATTTCATGTTTGTGAAAGAACTGGTACGTTCCAGGGGAACAGAAATGCGGTTAAATCTGCAGGGGCTCTGGATTGGAACTTATCAGGTGTTTGAGTTTGAAACGTTTGAGATTCTGAATCTGAAGAAAAGGCAGAGTGAGATCCTGAATCCGGTAGCAGCCAATTTCATCCGAAGTTTTCTTTCACATCAGGAGGAAAAAGGAATTCATGGGTTAATTGAAGGAAGAACAGAGGATGTGTTTTCCGCTTTTCTTGCATCGAGGATCGAAGCCTTTCGAGAAGCAGTGCAGAATGGGGAACGGGAAACAGCGGTGTATGCGGCAGGGCAGCTGGCTGGAGGAGGGCCGGGCCTGACACCTTCTTCCGATGATTTTCTCTGTGGCTATATAGTATCGTGGCCAGAGAATTATCCCTGGGAAGGGTTTGCGGAAACAGTCACCGGTGCAGCGGCATCCAGAACAAACGATGTCAGTGGATCTTTGTTGAAACATGCGGGCGAAGGAATGTTTTCAGAGGATGTTCTTGGTCTTCTGGAAGGATTTGCAAACTGCGACACAGAACAGATTCGCACAGCGCTGAAACGTGTTGCCTGTTTCGGAAGCAGCTCAGGATGTGATTTCCTGACCGGCATGTATTATGGAGTTATCGATAGCAATAAGATGGGAGGAAACAGATGTGGTAAAGCTTGAAATCAGAAAAAACACCTATTACGATTCAGTAACCCTGATGATCATCTCGAAAGATGTAAAAAATCTGTCAGGTGTTTCCGAAGCACTGGTAGGCATGGGAACGGATCTGAACCGTGAGATTGCGGGAAATCTTGGCTTAGATGCAGACGGCTTTGAGGATGTAACCGCAAATGACTTTTTTGTGGCAGCGGATTGTGATGACGAGAACTGCTTCAAAAAAGTAGTGGAAAAGGTAGATGAACTGCTGAACAAGAAAGCAGAAAAAAGCAAGGCAGAGTATTTCCCGCCGACTCTGGATGGAGCCATAAAAGTGGAAAAAAATCTGAACATGGCAGTGATTTCAGTTCCGGGACGTTTTGCGGCAGATGTTGCAAAAGACTGCCTGGATCGTGATATCAACGTTATGCTGTTCAGTGATAATGTCACCATCGAGGAAGAAAAAGCACTGAAAGAGTACGCAGTATCCAAAGAACTCCTGATGATGGGTCCAGATTGCGGAACCGCAGTTATCAATCATGTACCGCTTGCATTTGCAAATGTGATTAAGCCTGGAAAAATCGGTCTTGTGTGTGCATCCGGAACCGGTGCGCAGGAAGTTTCCACTATTATCGACCAGCTTGGTGAAGGTGTTTCCCAGCTCCTCGGAACTGGTGGAAGAGATTTAAAGAGTGAGATTGGCGGAATCATGATGAAGCAGTGCCTGAACGCACTAATTGAAGATCCGAAGACAGAGATTATTGTGCTGGTGTCTAAACCGCCGGCAAAGGATGTGGAGGATCAGATTTTAAAGATTGCTGCTAATGCTGGCAAGCCGGTTGTAGTCTGCTTCATTGGCGGTGACGCAGAGAAAATTAAAAAAGCCGGATTATATGCAGCAGTATCGCTGGAAGATGCAGCGCATAAGGCAGTGGCACTGGCAAAGGGAGAGGCTGTATCGGATTTTGAAGATTTCACCATGGGCCTTAAGAAAGCGGAAGCGCTGGCCGCAGAGGAAAGAGCCGGCATGATCCAGGGGCAGAAATATGTGAGAGGCCTTTATACCGGCGGAACCATTTGCGATGAGGCAATGAAACTTCTGATCGGAAGTATGGGACATATTTATTCCAATATCCCGCTGAAAGCGGAAGATAAACTGGAAAACGCAAGAAATGGAAAGTCACGGGAAAATACTTTCCTGGATTTCGGAGATGATGAGTTTACTGTTGGCCGTCCGCATCCGATGATTGATCCATCCCTTAGAGCAGAGCGTGTGGTCGAGGAGGCAAAGGATCCGGAAACCGCTGTGATCCTGGTAGACTGTGTGATTGGCTATGGTTCCCACGAGGATCCGGCAAAGGATTTATCCGATGCGATTCGGAAGGCAAAGGAACTGGCAGCAAAAGAAGGCCGTTACCTGTCTGTGGTAGCTACTGTATGCGGCACAGAGGGTGATCCGCAAAACCGTACAGCAACATCTCTCCAACTGGCAGGAGCAGGGGCAATTGTACTTCCGTCCAATGCACAGGCAGCGAGATTTGTAGAACTGATCACGAAAAATCTGTAGGGGAGGAGGAAGAACATGAGCAAGGTAAATGAGTTATTTGAGAAAGAATTATGCGTAGTCAATTTCGGTATTGAGTCTTTTTATCAGGACCTGAAAAAGCAGAATGTCAAATCGGTCCATGTTGCGTGGAAACCGGTGGCTGGCGGAGATAAAAAGATTGCCGGTTATTTAAAACAGTTAAAGGATCCGAATCTGGCAGAGAAGATCGCAGCCGCAAACAAGGAGGCACTTCGCAGAATCCTTGCGGCTCAGCCGGCGCTGGTAGGAATGTCAACTGCCGGAGAAGCAATTCCTGGCATGACCAAAACGACGATCCTTCATGCTGGCCCGCCAGTGAAGTGGGAGGACATGTGCGGTCCTATGAAAGGCGCTGTTATGGGCGGCCTGATCTATGAGGGACTGGCAAAGGATATGAAGGAAGCGGAAGAACTGGCCGGAAGCGGAAAGATTACCTTTGATTCCTGCCATCATCACAATGCAGTAGGTCCGATGGTTGGTATTGTTACTTATTCTATGCCGGTATGGCATGTGGTAAACAAAACTTTCGGAAATGATGCGTACTGCACTATGAACGAAGGACTTGGAAAGGTACTGCGGTTTGGAGCTTGTGATGAAGAGGTATTTGACCGCCTGAGAAAGATGGAAAAGGTTTATTATCCGGTACTGAAAGAAGCACTGGAAATCCATGGCGAGATCGATATGAAAGTTATGATTGCGCAGGCTCTGCAGATGGGAGACGAGGGGCACAACAGAAATAAGGCTGGCACGTCCTTGTTTATCCGTGAGATTCTTTCGGATGTTTACAAGACCCATTTTCCGCTGGAGCAGCAGCAGGAGGCAATTGCATTTATCAATGGAAATGACCATGCATTTCTGAATCTGTCTATGCCGTCCTGTAAAGCTACGATGGATCCGACTCTGGGAATTCCGTACAGCACCATTGTTTCTACCATGTGCAGAAATGGTGTGGAATTTGGCATCCGGATTTCCGGACTTGGCGCAGACCAGTGGTTTACGGCACCGTCCGAATATATCCGCGGCCTTTATTTCCCGGGATATTCCGAAGCGGACGCAAATCCGGATATCGGAGATAGCTGTATTACAGAAACAACCGGAATTGGCGGATTCTGTATGGCAGCTTCACCAGCTATCGTACAGTTTGTAGGAGGCCAGGTTCAGGATGCGATCAACTACTCTTCTCAGATGTACGAGATTACAGAAGGGGAAGGAAATGCCTATAAAATTCCGGTACTGGACTTCAGAGGCAGCGCAACTGGAATCGACATTGTAAAGGTTTTGGAGACTGGAATCCGCCCGATCATCAATACTGGTATTGCTCACAAGGATTACGGCGTTGGACAGATTGGAGCAGGTCTTGTAAATCCGCCGGAAGGCTGTTTTACAAAAGCCATCGAAGCATGCGCAAAAGCATGGACAAACTAGATAATAAAAATATTTATATATTAAGGAGGATTTATAATTATGAGTAAGTGGTCTGACATCAAAATCTACGATTTAAGTATTCCGATTGGAATCAGTACTCCGCCGTGGCCAACCTATGAGCCGCTTCAGGTGAAGTATTTCAAGCGTCTGGCACCGAATGGAGCAAACGGACAGCTTGTGACCCATTCCAATCATGTAGGAACCCATCTGGATGGCCCGCGTCATTTCGACACCGCAGGAAGAGATATTGCAGCTCTGGAATTAACCAAGCTGTGTGCACCGGGTGTTGTAGTTGATTTGTCTGATATGGCAGAGGATTTCGGCATCTATACCCCGGAAGATATCGAGAAGCGCGTTGAGGTACGTGAGGGAGATATCCTGATCATCAACACTGGTTATCATAAGTATGGATTTGACCAGCCGGAGGCAGATGAGCGCCGCTATATGCTGCGTCACCCGGGTCCGTCTCTTGATTTTATCAAGTGGGTACGTGAAAAGAAGATTAAATGGCTGGGAGTTGACTGCGGTTCCGCAGATCATCCGATGAATACTAAGATCCGTGACTGGGAGCCGATGGAGGCTGAAAAGTGCGACGCTATTTTCCGCAAGAAATATGGCAAATCCTTAAATGAGATTTATCCGTGGCCGGAGCATTACCAGGCAATGCATTTAGAGTTGTTTGGCCAGCCGTATGAGGCAATCCATGCAGAGTGCATGGGAGGTGAGATCGATAAGTTGTCCAACAAGCGTGTTGTAATCGGATGCTTCCCGTGGAAGTTCCAGGATGGAGAAAGCTGCATCAGCCGTATCGTGGCATTCGATGGTTTCGAGGATGTATAAAGAACAGTAACAGGCCGGTTCAGAGGGTTTCGTGGGGGAACCCTCTGAACGAAAAGGAGGAGTCTGTATGGGGACAACGCTATATAAAAATGCTGACTGGATCATTACCATGAACGAGAAAAGAGAAAAAATCCGTCATGGTGATCTGCTGATTTCAGGAAAAGAAATTCTGGATGTAGGAACGGATCTGGAGAAAAAATATGAAGGAACATTAAAGATTGACCATGTGGTAGAGGCAGAAGGAACGGTGATTCTTCCGGGTTTTGTAAATGTGCATCATCATACATGGCAGTCTCTGATCCGCAATATCCAGGCAACAAGAGGACTGAAGCTGGAACCGTGGCTGACTGTTATGTATGAGATCTATAAAGATCTGAATACGGATGTGGCTCGTGCTGGTGTTTATTCTGGTCTGGGAGATATGCTTAAAACTGGATGTACGACATCCAATGATCTTTGGTATCCGCATCCTGTGGGAGTAAAATATCTGGTTGACGCGGAAATTGAGGCCGCGGCAGAAATTGGAATCCGTTTCCATCCGACCAGAGGATTCCACTCTGTACCTAGCAGTATTGTACCGCCAGAAGTTGTGGATACAAAAGAGAGTGTTGTGGAAGACACGATCAGACTGGTGAAAAAATATCATGACCGGTCCCGTTTTTCCATGTGCCAGGTTGGCATCGCTCCGAGCATTGCCCAGTATGAAACGGAAGATATCATTGAAGCTGTAGTAGATCTGGCAGAAGAGTATGACATTATGGTTCACGGTCATCTGGCAGAGAGCCAGCATGAGGTGGAATATACGCTGAAGACTTGGGGTTGCCGGCCATTTGAGTGGTTTAAACGGCACCGTTTGCTCGGCAAACGGTTTTATTTTGCCCACTGCATTCATTTGAATGAAGAAGAAATTGCGCAGATGGCAGAGACCGGAACCGGAGTGGCACATTGCCCGATCTCTAATATGCTTTTAAGTTCCGGTGCATGTCCGGTGCCTTCTTATCTGGAACACGGTCTCACAAGAATTGGTCTTGGTGTAGATGGAGCTGCCAGCAGCAATTCATCGAATATGCTGGAGGAAATCAGGTGCGCATATCTGTTAAATCGTCTTACCTGGGGTGATAAGGCGGCAACACCGGATGATTATCTGTATATGGCAACGGCAGGCGGAGCAAAAGTTCTTGGACGGGATGACATCGGTTATCTGGCACCTGGAATGGCAGCAGATTTCGCCCAGATGGACTGGAATCAGCTGACTTATGCAGGCGGATGCTATGATCCGGTGGCATGCATTGTAGAGAGCGGCGATCCTCGTCTTGTTAAAAATGTAGTAGTAAATGGGGAATTAGTAGTATCTTCTGGAAAACTTACAAAGGTAAGCGAAGAGGAGAAGCGTGACTACGTAAACCAGGTAGGAAAAGATCTTCTCACCAGGGCATCCGCAAGGATTGAAAGTCTGAAAGAGGATATTGGTTAGCAAAAATGTTGAATCATGTAAAATAATGGAGGTTTACATATGCTGGATATTAAGATTACGAACGCAAAAACAAGAAATACCGGAAAAGAATTAGTTGAGATCGGAATTGAGAACGGAAAGATCACGGCAATCGCGTCTGCAGTAGAGGGCGAGGCAAAGCAGGTTATCGATGCAAAAGGAAACCTGGTAACCGAGTCCTTTGTAAACGGACACCTTCATCTGTGTAAGGTTTATACTCTGGAAATGGCCGGACAGGCTGCATTAAAAGAGTACAACGACAATAACATGGGCGGTGCTATGACTTCCATCGAGAGAGCAGCAGATTTCAAGGCATGCTATGATGAAAAGTGGATCATTGAGAATGTCCGTAAGGCATGCGATCTTGCTGTGAAATACGGCAATACCCATATCCGCGCATTTGCAGATGTGGACAGCAAAGCCAGACTGGAAGGCGTAAAAGGTGTTATCCGTGGAAGAGAGGAATATAAGGACCGCCTGGATATTCAGGTCGTTGCATTTCCGCAGGATGGTGTTGCCAGAGAGCCGGGAGCAAAAGAACTGATCAAACAGGCTATGGATCTTGGTGCCGATGTAGTAGGCGGAATCCCGTGGATCGAGTTCACTGAAGAAGAGGAGTTAGACCATGTAAATTCTATGTGTAACTACGCAAAAGAGTATGACAAAGACATTTCCATGCTTCTGGACGATGTAGGTGATGCAGAGGAGAGAACCCTGGAGATGTTATGCAAAAAGGTCATCGAGATGGGCTGGCAGGGAAGAGCAACCGCACAGCATTGCCGTGCCATGGAGCTGTATCCGGAGAACTACTTCAGAAAGCTCGTTTCCCTCTTAAAGAAAGCCCAGATTGGTGTGGTATCCGATCCGCATACCGGCCCGCTGCATGCAAGAGTCAAAGACCTTCTGAAGGCAGGCGTGCCGGTTGCTCTTGGACAGGATGATATAGCAGATGCTTACTATCCATACGGTGAGTGCAATATGCTTCAGGTAGCTTTCCTGGCAAGCCATTTACTCCACATGGTAAGCTTCGACGATATGGAGCTGCTTTACGACATGATCACAACAAGCGCCGCAAAGGTTCTTGGAATCAAAAACCATGAACTGAAAGAAGGCGGAGATGCAGATCTGGTAGTACTTCAGGACGAAGATGTATACCATGCAATCTGGCATCACACAGCACCGGCTTATGTTATTAAGAACGGCGTTGATATTACCGTAAAGTAACAGCTTCAAAAAGGAGAAGCATATGGAAAATAAGAAAGGAAGATTTGCAGAGATTGCGTATGTCCTGGGAATAATTCTGTGCCCACTGGGGGTCTGCCTGTCGGCGAAAAGCGGATTTGGCGTGTCAATGGTAGTTGCACCGGCCTATGTGCTTTATTTGCGTATTTCAGAAACAATTCCCTGGTTTACTTTTGGAAAATCAGAGTATATCTTTCAGGGATTGCTGCTGATCGTGCTGGCCTTTGCTGTGCGGCGCTTTAAGTGGAAGTATCTGTTATCTTTTGTTACGGCGTTTATTTACGGAAATATTTTGGATCTGTGGTATGTTGTATTAGGTTCGGAACAGTATACCGTATACTGGCAGCGCGGAATGGCTTGTGTTTTTGGAATTCTGATCACTTCACTGGCCATAGCTTTTTTCCTGAGAACGTATCTTCCTCAGGAAGCTTATGAAATGTTCGTAAAGGATGTAACGGATACGTATCAGAAAGATATGACAAAAGTGAAATGGCTGTTTGATCTGTCAGCGCTTTTGATTGCAGTAGTTCTTATGCTGGTGTTATTCCGCCGGTTTGCTTTTAATATGGTCGGATTAAACACAGTTCTTGCAACAATCGTAAATGCTCCGCTGATCGGCTTTTTTGGAAAAATGCTGGATCGTGCCGGAAGTTTTGATTCTTCATTCCCGGAGTTTTACCAGAAATTTCAGAAGATTATGAATTAAAAGTGAGAGCTGCCTTATAAACAGGGCGGCTCTACTTGTAAAATCTTAGAACCAGGAAATTGGAAACTTTTGGGCAGAACGAGGTGAAAATTGTGAAAAAAATATTTGATGCACTGGTAGATGGCAGTGTGGCATTAATCAGCCGTTTTCTTCCGGATGCGTATATTCTGGTGCTGCTTCTTACGGTAATCCTGTTTGTGGTTGCGGTTCCAGTTACAGGAATTGCGCCGGCAGAGGGAATTACCGTGGTGGATCGGCTGGTGAATCTGGTGTACGATGGCTGGTATGGCGGTTTCTGGAATCTTCTTGGCTTTGGGATGCAGATGGTTCTGATTGTGGTGACGGGAACGATGTTTGCCAATACAGAACCGGTTCACCGCATCATCGTAAAGATTGCGTCTATTCCGAAAACTCCGAGACAGGCACTGCTTTTAGTTTCCGCAGTGGGTATGGTCGCGTATTTTTTACAGTGGGGAGCCGCTTTGATTGTATGCGCGGTCCTGGCACAGGAAGTGGCAAAGCAGGTAAAGGGAATTCATTATCCGCTTCTGGTAGCGGCCGCTTATGTTGGAAACGCGTTTTGCCTGGTAGGAATATCCGGAACGATTGCACTCAATGTTGCCGGAGGCTGGACATTTGATGGGGTATGGAGTACAACGGGAATTCCATTTCGTGAAACGGTATTTGCGCCATACAATCTGTTTATTTATCTGGTAGGAGCAATTGTGCTGTGCCTTTTGATTACGGCTATGCATCCGTCTCCTGAAAAAACAAAAACTGTGGATCCGGCAATCTTCGCTGAGGAGACGGTGGAAAAACAGTACAGGCCACGCAGTGAGATGACGCCGGCTGAAAAGTTGGAAACATCTGTACTTTTAAATGGTCTGATTGCGTTTATTGGCTTTTTCTGCGTAATCTGGAGTTTTGTAGATTCTCTTTATATCAAAAAACAGTCATTTTCACTTTCTATTAACCAGGTGAATATGATCTTTCTGTTTGCATCGATCGCAATGTATAAAACTCCTGTACGTACGGTAGCGGCAGTAAAAAAATCTCTGGGCGGAGCGGTTGGCGTTGTGCTTCAGATGCCGTTTTATGCCGGAATTGCCGGATTGATCAGCTATCACGGCGGTTCAACCGGTGTTTCCATCGCACAGGTGATTGCCGGATTTTTTGTACATATTTCCAATGTGCAGACCTTTCCGCTCTTCACTTGCCTGAGCGCGGTGATCGTAAAGCTGTTTGTACCAAGCGGCGGAGCCCAGTGGGCGGTTCAGGGGCCGATTGTAATGCAGGCAGTCCAGAGCTTTATGCCGGCTGTGTCGGAAGGAAAGGCAGCAATGGCACTTTCCTGGGGCAATTCCTGCTGTAATCTGCTTCAGCCGTTCTGGCTGATTCCGGTACTGGAAGTCGCAAAACTGAAAGTCAGGGATGTTATGGGATATTGTGTGATTTGTCTGCTGGCACTTCTGGTGATTATATCCGTAGGATTACTATTTTTATAAAAACGAATGGAGAAGAATTATGGGAAAACGAATTGTGATAGCTCTGGGAGGAAATGCACTTGGTAAGACAATTTCCGAGCAGGCAGAGGTAGTAAAAGGAACTGCAAAGGCCGTAGCCGGACTGGTTCGGGCCGGTCATCAGGTTGTAATTTCACATGGAAATGGACCACAGGTCGGAATGATCCAGAAGGCAATGACTGCTTTGCATAAGCAGGATCCGGAGCATTATGAGCTTTGTCCGCTGTCTGTGTGCACTGCAATGAGCCAGGGCTATATCGGACTGGATCTGCAGAGGGCACTGCGCAATGAACTCGAGAAATGTGGAATTTTAAAGTCCATTACAACCATTCTTACGCAGGTGGAAGTAAATCCAAATGATGATGCGTTTAAAAATCCATCTAAGCCGATTGGTGCGTATGTCACCGAAGCAGAGGCAGAAGTTCTGAGAAAAGAAAGAGGATTTGAGTTTGCGGAGGATGCAGGAAGAGGCATCCGCAGAGTTGTTCCGTCTCCAAAGCCGCAGCAGATTCTGGAACTGGAATCGATCCGGAAAATGGTAGAAGACGGACAGATTGTGATTGCCTGCGGAGGCGGAGGCGTTCCGGTAGTAAAAGAGGAAGACGGATATTTTGGAACAGAAGCCATTATCGATAAAGACTTTGCTTCAGAAAAACTTGCGGAAGAGTTAAATGCAGATTACCTGATTATTTTAACAGCTGTTGAAAAAGTTGCGATTTTTTACGGCACACCAAGGCAAAAATGGCTGGAACATATGAGTGTAAGAGAAGCAGAATTTTATATAGAGGATGGGCAGTTTGCTCCGGGCTCCATGCTTCCGAAAGTAGAGGCAGCGGTCGCCTTTGCAAAATCCGGTCATGGAAGAAAGGCTTTGATTACGCTTCTTGAAAAAGCGGAAGAAGGAATTGAAGGCCGGACTGGAACAGAAATATCTATGGTTTAATAAAGAACAGGAAGATTTAAAATGGGAAGGGAGAGATTTTATGTATAATCCAGAACAGCCGGTTTTTGAAGAACAGCCTGAATCAAATATTGAAATTGCATATGGAATTGAGGATGTGCCAAAACCATGCTGGAAGGCCGTTCTTTTTGCATTGCAGATTACTCTGGTAGATTTTACACCGTTTATGTGGGCAGCAGGGTTTGCCTCTTTAGCAGGAATTGACCAGCCGGATTTTGTTCCGACGTTGCTTTGCGCATGTTTCTTCTGTATGGGAATCTGCACATTTTTACAGACAACGGTAGGTAACCGCCTTCCCATTGTTCAGGGATCCTCTTCCGCACTTATGTCATCCATGGGAAACATTGCGGCTGTTTACGGTCTGCCAGCAGTGTGGGGAGCCTCGCTGATTGGAGGTTTGATTCAGACAATCCTCGGAATTACAAAGACAGTAAGCAAGGTAAGAGCTTTCCTTCCTCCGGTAGTAGTTGGTTCTGTGGTGACAGCAATTGGGTTTGTCGCAGCGAGAATCGCGGTTCAGTGGACTTTTTCCAGACAGGAACCATTATATCTGGTTCTTGCGCTGATTTCGTTTTTGTTGGCGCTTATACTGAAATTTAAAACGAAAGGAATGGTATCCCAGGGCTTTATCCTTATTACGGTTGTTATCGTCGGAGTTGTGGTTTCTTCATTTCTGGGAATTTTTGACTGGAATGCAGTTTATGCCGCACCGTGGATAAAGATTCCACGTTTATTTCCATTTACAGGGCTGTCAGGACAGCCAAACGCAGTAATCACGTTTACGGCAGCGGCCATTATTGGTGGATTCAGCGGCTATATGGGAGCTATTTTTGAATCTGTCGGGGATTATGCGGCAACCTGCGCAGCCTGTGATGAGATTTACCGTGTGAAACATATTGATAAAGGAATCATGGCCAGCGGACTAGGCTGCATGATTACAGCCCTCTTTGGAGGCTTGCCGTGTACTTCCTACACGCAGAATATTGGCATTGTTGCAGCTACCGGCGTGGCATCCAGGCGGGTAACCCAATATGCAGGTGTTTTATTCCTGTTGTATGGCTTTTGCCCGAAAATGGCATATATTCTTGCCGGAATTCCGAAACCGGTTATTGGGGCAGTGTTCCTGATCTCTGCGGCTTCCATTATGTTTTCTGGAATTGACTCCATTGTGTCATCACCGAGAACCCTGAGAAATACGCTGGTAGCAGGAATTACTCTGACGCTGGCAGTTATGCTTCCGTATCAGTGTACATCTACTTATAAAGAGTGGGCAGACAGCCTTCCTCCATTTTTAAATATGTTGTGCACCTCACCGGTTTTTATTGCTGTACTTTGTGGTGTGGGACTGAATGTATTGCTGAATTTTGTTTTACGGGATAAAGAAAAATAAAAGAATGTGGTACGTTGTACGTGCTGCTAAGGAGAAGACCATGATTCAGAAATTAATTGAAAAGATTCAGAAAACAAAGGCACCGATCTGTGTTGGACTGGATCCGATGTTAAATTATATTCCGGAATATATTTTAAAGAAGTCCTTCAGAGAGTTTGGTGAGACGTTAGAAGGAGCAGCAGATGCTATCTGGAATTTTAATAAGGAGATCGTGGATCATACCTGGGACCTGATTCCGGCTGTGAAGCCACAGATTGCCATGTACGAGCAGTTTGGCATTGAAGGATTGAAGGCATATGACAGGACTGTGAAATATTGCCATGAGAAAGGCCTTGTGGTTATTGCTGACGCAAAACGCGGCGATATCGGTTCTACCTCAGCAGCATACGCATCAGCTCATCTGGGCAGAGTGAAAGTTGGAAACAATAGTTGTTCTATATTCAATACAGATTTTATTACTGTGAACCCGTATCTGGGAAGTGACGGAGTAAAACCTTTTATTGATGTTTGCAATGCAGAGGATAAAGGCATTTTTGTGTTGGTAAAAACCTCGAACCCCTCCAGTGGGGAGTTTCAGGATAGGCTGATTGATGGTAAACCGCTTTATGAGCATATTGCTGACAGGGTGGTCGAGTGGGGCAGGATATCTATGGATGGCGCATACAGTAATGTCGGAGCGGTCGTAGGAGCAACCTACCCGGAGATGAGCGTTATTTTAAGAAAACTCATGCCAAAAACCTACTTCCTGGTACCTGGTTATGGTGCACAGGGCGGTACGGCAAAAGATTTAAAGAATTGTTTCAATGAAGATGGACTTGGAGCAATTGTCAATTCTTCACGCGGCATTATTGCAGCGTATCGTCAGGAGAAATACGCAAAGTTTGGTGCAGAGCACTTCGCAGAAGCATCTAGACAGGCAGTTGTTGATATGGCTGCAGATATTAACAGTGTTCTGTAAGACAGAGCAGGGCACAGCAGTGTACAGAGGAGAAAACAAAATTTTATTTTTCAGTGGAATGTGGTAGAATTAAAAGAAAAATCATAATTTATGAAATTTGAGGACACACCTATGACACTGACACAGCTAAAATACATCGTAGAGACCGCGAAGGCCGGGAGCATCAGCAGGGCAGCTGAAAAGCTGTATATTTCCCAGCCCAGTCTGACGGCAGCTATCCGGGAACTGGAGCATGAGTTTGGCATTACCATCTTCCAGAGAACCAACAAGGGAATTATCCTGACTTCGGAGGGTGAGGAATTTCTCGGCTATGCCAGACAGGTCATTACCCAGACAAGCCTGATGGAGGAACGTTATTCCGGCGCGGCTCCGGTGCGTCATCAGTTCTGTGTCTCTACCCAGCATTATTCCTTCGCGGTGGAGGCCTTTGTGGAACTGCTCAAGACTTACGGAGGTAAGACTTACGATTTCCGGCTCCGGGAGACCCAGACCTATGAGATCATTGAGGATGTGGCAAAGCTGAAAAGTGAGATTGGGGTGCTCTATTTAAACCAGTTTAACGAGAACGTTCTGCGAAAAACCTTCAAGGAGCATAATCTGAAATTTGAACGGCTGTTTCTGGCAAAGCCTCATGTGTTTGTCGGATCGGGAAATCCGCTGGCCAAGCGGGAAAAGATCACTCTGCAGGATCTGGAGCCATATCCGAGGCTTTCCTACGAGCAGGGAGATCACAATGCGTTCTATTTTTCCGAGGAGATTTTAAGTACGCTGGAGAGCCGGAAAGACATCCGGGTCTGTGACCGGGCAACATTGTTTAACTTGCTGATCGGCTTAAATGGCTACACCATCTGCAGTGGTGTGATCAATGAAACCCTGAATGGCAGGGACATTGTAGCGGTGCCGCTGGAGGCAGATGATTATATGGAAATCGGATATATCACGCATAAACAGGTGGTGCCGGGAAAATTTGCCATGCATTACATAGAAGCACTGAAACGTTTTGCGGTAGACTAATATAAAAACCGGCAGATCAGTTGTGAAAACTGGTCTGCCGGTTTTTGTGTTCATTCGGTATTTTCTTATGTGAAAGATGATGCTGTCTGCAGATTAGTTTGCAGCAGTGGTTTCCTCAGCTGCTTCCTCGGTGGACTCAGCCTCGTCAGAGGACTCCTCAGCCTCCTCGGAAGACTCCTCAGCCTCAGATGCATCCTCGGACTCAACAGACTCTTCTTTTGCTTCCTCGGAAGATTCCTCAGCCTCGGTGGACTCCTCAACGGTAGTCTCTGCAACAGTGGTCTCAGCTACAGTAGTCTCTGCAGCAGTGGTCTCCTCTTTGGTTCCGCCGCAAGCGGTGATTCCCATAGCTACCATAGCAGCAGCTGCAACAGCGATCATGGATTTGTTAAATACTTTCTTCATCATAATTTTTTCCTCCTCTGTCCGGGATTCCCCTCGAACAAACACATACTATAAAGGAAAAATGTGACCAAATTGTGTTTAAAAAATAAAAAAATATGAAAATCCTTATCAAATTATTAAGAAAAATGGAAATTGTTTTGTATTTCCAGACAATGTCACAGAAATGAAGAGGTACAGATGGTGTTTTGAGAATAGATATACAATATTAGGAAGAACGTGCGTTCGCAAATGCTATACTTTTTATTGCCCATGTGCTATAGTAGGTTGAGGAAGGCCGTTTCGGTCAATGTCCTATTTATTATCTGTAGCTATGATTTCGGAGGAATCATTATGGACCATTTTAAACTAGTATCTGAATACGCCCCAACCGGTGACCAGCCCCAGGCCATTGCCGAACTTGTGGAGGGCTTCCGGGAGGGCAATCAGTTTGAGACGCTGCTTGGAGTTACCGGTTCCGGTAAGACCTTTACCATGGCCAATGTCATTCAGGCACTGAACAAGCCTACTCTGATCATTGCCCACAACAAAACGCTGGCGGCACAGCTTTACGGGGAGATGAAGGAATTTTTTCCGGAAAATGCCGTAGAATATTTTGTCTCCTATTATGATTATTACCAACCGGAGGCCTATGTGCCATCCACGAACACCTATATTGAGAAAGATTCCGCCATCAATGACGAGATTGATAAGCTTCGCCACTCCGCTACGGCAGCTCTTTCCGAGCGGAAGGATGTGATCATAGTGGCTTCGGTTTCCTGCATTTATGGTCTGGGCTCTCCGATCGATTATCAGGAGATGGTCATTTCTCTTCGTCCGGGCATGGAGAAGGACCGAGATGAGGTGATTCACAAGCTGATCGATATTCAGTATGCCCGCAATGACATGGACTTTCACCGCGGTACCTTCCGGGTGCGGGGAGATGTCCTGGAGATTTTTCCGGCCTATTCTGACAGTGTGGCCTACCGGGTGGAGTTTTTCGGAGACGAGATTGACCGCATAATGGAGATTGACACGCTGACCGGCGAGGCAAAGCTGCAGTTAAATCACATTGCTATTTTTCCGGCTTCTCATTATGTCGTGCCGAAGGAGAAGATGCAGCTTGCCACAGAAAATATTCTGGAAGAGCTAAAGGAGCGGGTGACTTTTTTTAAGAGTGAAGATAAGCTGCTGGAGGCGCAGCGTATTTCCGAGCGTACCAACTTTGATGTGGAGATGATGCGGGAGACTGGCTTTTGTTCCGGCATTGAGAACTATTCCCGCCACTTAAACTTCGGAAAGCCCGGAGAGCCGCCGTGGACGCTGATCGACTATTTCCCGGATGATTTTCTGATCATTGTGGATGAGTCCCATATCACGCTGCCGCAGGTACGCGGCATGTATGCGGGTGACCGCTCCCGCAAGACTACGTTGGTGGATTATGGCTTCCGGCTTCCGTCCGCATTAGACAACCGTCCGTTAAACTTTACCGAGTTTGAGAGCAAGATTGACCAGATGATGTTTGTATCGGCAACGCCGGGGCCTTATGAGGCAGACCATGAGCTTCTGCGTGCCGAGCAGATCATCCGCCCGACCGGTCTTCTGGATCCGGAGATTTCGGTCCGTCCGGTGGAAGGCCAGATTGATGATCTTGTGAGTGCGGTCAACAAAGAAGTGGCAGGCCATCACAAGGTACTGATCACAACGCTGACTAAGCGGATGGCAGAAGATCTGACGGATTACATGAAAGAAATCGGTATCCGGGTCAAGTACCTGCATTCCGACATTGATACGCTGGAGCGCGCGGAAATCATCCGCGACATGCGCCTGGATGTGTTCGATGTGCTGGTAGGCATCAACCTGCTGCGAGAAGGCCTGGATATCCCGGAGATCACGCTGGTGGCGATTCTGGATGCAGATAAAGAAGGCTTCCTGCGTTCAGAGACTTCCCTGATCCAGACAATTGGCCGTGCGGCCCGAAATTCTGAGGGCCATGTCATCATGTACGCGGATACCATTACCGATTCTATGCGGGTGGCTATTGATGAGACGAACCGCCGCCGTCAGATTCAGCGGGCCTACAACGAGGAACATGGCATTACGCCGACCACCATCAAAAAGGCAGTGCGTGACCTGATCGCGATTTCCAAGGCGGCAGAGAAAGCGCCGTCCGCGGACGAAAAGGATCTGGAATCCATGAGCGAAAAAGAACTGAACAAGCTGGTGAAGGAAATCCAGAGGAAGATGCACCAGGCGGCAGCCGAGTTAAACTTCGAGGAAGCGGCCGTGCTGCGTGACCGGATGCTGGAGGTAAAAAAAGCATTACTGGATCTGGAATCCTGAAAAAACAGATAGTTCGATAAAAATATACCCTTATTGACAAATATTCTCAATAAGGGTATATTTTTTTTACACGAGTTATGAACTGCTAACTAGAAGGAGAATATCTATGAAGCTAAATGAAGGCATCATCGGCCGCACATACCGGGTGGAAAGTGTGGCAGTGAATGAGACGATTACCAGACGTCTGGAGGCACTGGGGGTTAATAACATGACTCCTGTGACTCTTTTAAATAAGAAAGGAAGCGGCTCCGTGATTTTTAAGGTGCGCGGAACCAGGCTGGCTGTGGGCAAACGAATCAGTGACGGCATTGAGATTTCGGAGATGGAGGTGCAGAACCATGGCTGAGAAAAACATGCAGATGGAGCAGGCACAGGAACAGGCGGGCGGTATGAAGCCGGAAAAGAAGCAAACCGGACAGAGCCAGCGGGAAATCCGAGTCGGCTTTGTGGGCAACCCGAACTGTGGAAAAACAACCCTGTTTAACGCCTTTACCGGCGCAAACTTAAAGGTTGCAAACTGGCCGGGTGTGACAGTCGAGCGTGTAGAGGGCCGCACCAGTTATAAAGGGAGATCCATCAAGGTCATTGACCTTCCGGGTATTTACAGCCTGACCTCCTATACCATTGAGGAAATCGTGACAAGGCGCTGCATTGAGGACGGCGAGGTGGATGTGATCATTAACGTAGTTGATGCATCTTCCCTGGAACGGAATCTTTATCTGACTCTGCAGCTGCTGGAACTGAAAAAACCGGTCATCCTGGCACTGAATATGATGGATATTGTAGAAGAGCGGGGAATGGAGATTGATCTGCACCGTTTGCCGGAGATGCTGGGCGGAATCCCGGTGGTACCGGTTTCCGCGAGAAAGCGCACCGGTCTGGATGTGCTGATGCACGCGGTGGTCCATCACTATGAGGAAGGACCGCAGGGCGTTGTGGTGCGTTATGATGATGCGCTGGAAGAGAAGATCCGCCAGATCGAGGTGATCCTGAGGGCAAAATACGGCGAAATGGAAAATATGCGCTGGCATGCGGTTAAGCTTCTGGAGCAGGACCCGGAAGTCATGAAGGATCATCCGGTGGATATCAGTCATATTGCGGAAAAAAATTATGAAAAAGACATCATCAATGAGAAATACAATTATATAGAAGAAGTTATGGAAGAATGCATGATGGGACGCGAGGAAAAGTCGGCATCCACAGACCGCATCGATTCCTGGCTGACGCATCCGGTGTTTGGTGTACCGATCTTTCTGGGCATTATGGCGCTGGTGTTCTTCCTGACCTTCACGGTGGGAGATTTCCTGAAGGGATACTTTGAAACCGGCCTGGAATGGCTTTCCGGAGCGGTGCTTGCGGCTATGCAGCATGTGCAGGCATCTGACTGGCTGATTTCCCTGGTAGTAGACGGAATCGTAGCAGGTGTAGGCGGCATTTTAACCTTCCTGCCGAACATCTTTATCCTGTTTCTGGCTCTGGCGTTCCTGGAAGACAGCGGATACATGGCCAGAGTTGCCTATGTTATGAATGAGATCATGGGCCGTGTGGGGCTCTCCGGAAAGGCTTTTCTGCCGATGCTTCTGGGCTTTGGCTGTACGGTTCCGGCGGTCATGGCATCCCGTGCGCTGGCAACCGAGCGGGACCGCCGCCGCACCATTCTCATTACACCGTTCATGTCCTGCTCTGCAAGACTTCCGATTTATGTACTTTTTTCGGAGATGTTTTTTAAAGAGCATGCTATGCTGGCGGCTTATTCCCTGTATGTGATCGGACTCATTGTGGCGATTACCATTGCGTTTATCCTGCATAAACGAGAAAAGAATAAGGACGAGGACACGCTGCTGATCGAGCTTCCGGAATACAAGACACCGAATGCCAGAACCGTGACCATCTATGTGTGGGACAAGGTGAAGGATTATCTGACTAAGGCCGGCACCACTATTTTTGTGGCATCCATTGTACTCTGGTTTGTCTTAAACTTTGGTGTTCATGGTTATGAGACAGACGTGACCCAGAGCTTTGCGGCAGCCATCGGACGTATTCTGGTTCCGGTATTAAGACCGGCAGGTCTTGGTACCTGGCAGATCGCGGTGGCTTTGATTTCCGGTTTGTCCGCAAAAGAGGTGGTGGTATCCAGCTTTTCCGTGCTTTACGGCATCAGCAACATCAACTCTGCGGCGGGCATGGCAGAGCTTTCCAGGGTTCTGGGGATTGCAGGGTTTGGCATGGCAAATGCCTATGCGCTGTTAGTATTCTGTCTTTTGTATTCTCCGTGCGTGGCTGCAGTGGGAACCATCCGGCGCGAAACAAAGTCATTAAAATTCACGATGCAAATGGTTCTGTTTCAGATTGCTCTTGCCTGGTGTTTTGCAGTACTGATCTATCAGATTGGAAGCAGAATTTTTTAGGAAAGTGCCGACGCGCCCACCAGTTCCGGTGCGGTGGATACGATTTTTAACTTCCCTTCTTTGCGGGAAAAAAGGTAGACCTGGTTGGAAAGCTGTTCCTCCGGGGATACCTCCTGACGGTTGATGGAAGTGACCATGGAACTGAGTGCTTCATAAGAGGTTTCCGGAAGATTCGGAGTCAGAAGGACTTCGTGGACGCTGGAGGGCAGAAGAATGAGATCTGCCTGAATGCGGTCTGCGAAGTCCTTCAGTACGTTCTGGTAGATCATGCAGCTGGCACCATACAGACCGTTGCTGTTACTGAGCACGTAAAGCGGAGACGCTTCATCTGAGTCCAGCAGTTCATCGATGAGCTCCGGGTCATAGTGTTCTCCCATGTTTTTCCGGGCAATCTCCTGAAGCAGATCTGTCATACTCTGAATCTGTGCGGGGTATTCCAGCGGAGTGTTGTGGCTGGCGGCTTCCCATAAGTCCTGTACGGTCACATTCCAGCGCCGGATATGTTCATGATGGATAAGGGCGGTCATCTGGCCGGATTCATTGCGTTCCAGGGAAATGAAAAAGACGATGGAGAGGTCGAGGTAGGGAAGATGGGGCACATCTTTTAAGAGTACTTGATTGGAGGCAGTGTGGATCATCCGGAACATGATGCGGGAACGCAGATCGGAAAAATGTTCCAGAGAGTCGGCTCTCAGGGCAGATGGAGACGGGGTTGCGCGATAGAGCCGCAAAATATCGTGCACGATCTCAGAAATATCGGTTCCGTGCCGGTACTGTTCGTAGTAGGGGTTCAGATAAATCGTAGGGGCAACAGAGCAGCCCGGGCTCTGAATCGTCAGTCCGTCCAGGGTGACACCGTTGTTTTTGGGGAGAGGCCGAAGCGTAAACTGATAAGAATCACCCAATGCCTCCTGCAGTTTGTTTGTCACTGTTTCAAGAAAAGTTTCGTATACCATAAAATACCTCCGCTGAAATATAAAATGCGCCGGAATAAACTGTGTTATAAAAATTGGGGACATAATAAAAATGGAAAAAATAGAATGTTATGAATTACAGATTTTTATTATGAATTGATTGGAAGTGTAATTTTATTATAAGGGATACGAAGAAGGATAGCAAGCGAAATTTAAGAAAACATTTCCTTGTAGGGAAGAAGAAAACAGGGTAGAATATTTATGATAAATAAAAAATAAGGAAAGAATCAGGATATGAATCACATTGTAAAACGAATTGCAATTTTATCCGGGGTATTCGCGGCGGCGCTGGGCGTCTTTTTTTTCGCGAATAACCGGTGGAACAGCGGCCAGGACCAGGCCGTATATATGGACATGGAAGCAGCTTCTCTTCCCAGCGTTACGGTACAGATGCTGGACCGGGATATGAACCGGCTCTACGGATATCGTCAGGAGATGAATACGACAGCGGCAGGGGAAACGCTGACCATCCTGCCGGAGGACCGGGCACTTACCGTGCGTATTACAGAAGGAACGGTTACCGGGATCAGCTATGAAGTGCGCAGCATGGACCGGGAACGGCTGGTGGAACGGACTGAGGTTTCAGACTGGTGGCAGACGGACGATGGAATCCTTGCCGTACTCCCAATCCAGAACCTGCTGACAAAAGAGCGGGAATATCAGCTGAAAATCCAGCTGGATACTGAAAATTTCGGACCGGTCTATTATTACACCCGCATTCTGTGGACGGATGCCGCAGACAACGCCCGTGCCATGGTGGACCTGGCGGCGGATTTTTCCATGAAGACCTTTGACTATGAGCAGGCAAGAAGCCTGACCACATATCTGGAGACCAGCCCGTCTGAGGATAACAGCACCTTTGGACATACCTCCATTCATTCCAGCTTTTCCCAACTGACCTGGGGAAAACTTGACATGCAGCCAGAGGCAAATGTGGAAATCCACTTAAAGGAGCTGGACGGTGTCATGTGTGGCATCCAACTTTCCTATCAGGCAAAGCGCCAGGGAGAGGGCGGCACGGAAATCTATGAGGTAGAGGAAGACTTTACCATGAAATGGAATGAACTGCGCATTTATATGATGCAGTATGACCGTACCGTGAACCAGATCTTCTCCGGGGACCGCAGTGAATATTCCGGAAAGAGAATCCTGTTAGGCATTACCGGAGATGACCGTGTGGAGCTGGTAAAGAGCGCGGGTGGAAAGGTTCTTGCATACCGGGTGAACCGGGACTTATGGAGCTATGACCCGGCGGACCGGCGCGCCGTAAAAGTCTTTTCCTTCCGGGATGATGACAGCGCGGATGTGCGCAGCAATTATGACCACCATGATACCAGAATTCTTTCTGTAGAAGATGACGGGGATATGGATTTTCTTGTATATGGCTATATGAACCGTGGAAATCACGAGGGAGAGAATGGAATTGCCGGATATCACTATACGGCATCTGAAAATGCGCTGGAGGAGCGCTATTTCATTCCGTATTCCGATTCCTATGAGCAGCTGGAGGCGGACCTTGACCGCCTGACCTGCCAGACTGCAGGAGGAATGCTGTATCTGTATGTAGATCACGCAATTTATGGCATTGACATGAACAGCCGTGAGAATATGGTGGTGGCAGACTCTCTGGCGGAAGGAACCTTTGCGGTCAGCAGTGATAAAAAGCGTATCGCATGGCAGGAAGGCACCATCTATGAGTCCGGAGTGCTGCATCTGATGGACCTGGAGACCGGTGAAAACCGGGAAATCCGGGCCGGAGACGGGGAATATGTCCGTACACTCGGTTTTGTAGGCCGTGATCTGGTATACGGTATGGCGCGGGCAGATGACATCTGGCTGGTCAATGGACGGACCGAAAATCTTCCTATGTATAGTATCCGCATCATCAATGACCAGATGCAGGAGGAAACCAGCTATGAGAAAAATGGCTACTACATTTCCGAGGTTACGGTGGATGAGAGCCGGATTCATTTAAAGCGTGTCATGAAAACCGGTCCAAACCATTATGCGGACAGTCCGGAGGATACCATCGTCTGTAATGCGGATCTTGGAAATGGCAAACTGGACGGCATTGGCTGGTTTGCTTCACCGGAAAAGGAGCGAGTATATTTTGTCCAGCTGGAGGAAGAAATTAAAAATGGACGGAGCATTCGAATCTTTGCTCCGAAGCGGGTGAGCTATGAACAGTCGGACCGCCTGGAGCTGAAATCCAATTATCAGCTTTCTGATATGGAATTTTATGCCTATGGAAGCGGACATTTGCTGAAGGTGACGACCGACTTCTCGGAGGCATTGCAGCTCGCCTACGACCAGATGGGTTTTGTGACAGATAAGGACCGCAACATGCTCTGGAATCGTGTGAAGCGTGGAAACATCCGCAATATCCGGGATCCGCAGTCTGCGTTTGCTCCACTGGCGCGTCATCTGGAAACCTTTGCGGAGAGCACGGTGTATCCGAACGAGGGACTGGTGGTTCTCAACGCGCGGGGCAGCAGCCTGGCTCAGATGCTGTACTTTATCGATCAGGGCATTCCGGTGGCTGCATACACCGGGGAGGGACAGTACCTGATTCTCTGCGGCTTTGATCAGTATAATGTTACGGTGTTTGATCCGCAGACGGGGGAACTTTACAAGGCCGGTTTAAATGACAGCACAGAGTTTTTCCGTGCGCGGGGAAATGACTTTATCTGCGCAGTGAGCCTGCCGTAGTTTCCCTTTACAAAATCAGAATCTGTGGTATAATCATAAAGATTTAATAGAATCGTAAAGGTTTACTTTTGATATAGAGGTGTGTAATGAATCAGTATATTATGAAAGGCGGCAGTCCGCTGGTTGGAGATGTTGTGATCAGTGGAGCAAAGAACGCCGCGCTCGGCATTCTGGCCGCTTCCATTATGACAGATGACGATGTGATCATTGAAAATCTTCCAGACGTGCGTGATATCAACGTCCTTCTGGAGGCAATCCAGGAAATTGGCGCACGGGTGGACCGCGTGGACCGTCATACCGTAAAGATTAACGGTTCTACCATTCGCGAGGTCGCAGTAGATGATGAATACATCCGCCGCATTCGTGCTTCCTATTATTTTATTGGCGCGCTGCTTGGCAAATATAAGAGTGCGCAGGTACCGCTTCCGGGCGGCTGCGATATTGGCAGCAGACCGATTGACCAGCATCTGAAAGGCTTCCGCGCTCTGGGAGCCAAGATTGAGATTGAGTGCGGAGCTGTCCATGCCCATGCCATTGACCTGGTGGGCGCGCACATTTATCTGGATATGGTTTCTGTCGGCGCAACCATCAACATCATGATGGCAGCGGCCATGGCAGAGGGCATGACCATCATTGAGAACGCGGCCAAGGAACCGCATGTGGTCGATGTGGCAAACTTCTTAAACAGCATGGGAGCCAATATCAAGGGAGCCGGTACCGATGTCATCCGCATCCGTGGTGTAAGAACCCTGCACGGAACCGACTACTCCATCATTCCGGATCAGATTGAGGCAGGCACGTTCATGTGTGCCGCAGCTGTGACCCGGGGGGATATTACCGTAAAGAATGTGATTCCCAAACATCTGGAGGCCATCTCCGCAAAGCTGATCGAGATTGGCTGTGAGGTTATTGAGGGAGATGACGAGGTGCGTGTGGTAGGCAGACCGAAGCAGTGTTCCACGAATATTAAGACACTGCCGTATCCGGGCTTCCCGACCGATATGCAGCCGCAGATGGCCGTGACTCTGGCTCTGGCAGAGGGCACCAGCATGATCACCGAGAGTATTTTTGAAAACCGTTTTAAATACGTGGACGAGCTGGCCCGCATGGGCGGCAGCATTAAGGTAGAGGGCAACGTGGCCGTGATTGACGGCGTGAAGGGCTTTACCGGAGCCCGTGTCGAGTCTCCGGATCTGCGTGCGGGCGCGGCTCTGGTGCTTGCCGGTTTATCCGCGCAAGGCTACACGGTAGTAGATGAAATCGGCTATATCCAGCGTGGATATGAGAAATTCGAGGAAAAACTCCAGTCACTTGGCGCAGCCATTGAGATGGTGGATTCCGAAAAAGAAGCGCAGAAGTTCCGCTTAAAGACCGGTTGAGCCGTTTCTTAAAACAGACACAATAAAATTCAGAATATTGATAAGAATTGTAAACAAATCGTTAAATTCTGTAGGAAATTCGTCATGTTCTGGACACAAACTGTACACGTTTTTCCGATATCCTGTAATTAATCAAAAAGGATTACAGTTCGTGCGCTGTACGGACCACAATGAGAAGAACAGTAAAAGGAGGAACAAGTATGAAGTTATGGAAAAAAGGACTGGCCGGCATGATCGGCGCCGCATTGCTGGCAGCACTGGCAACGGGAACTGCCCTGGCAGCAGAGAGCCGCAGCAAGATTACAAGCGTGAGCATCACCATTGATTCTGATATCTCAGTAGGTGACAGCGGTGGAAGCGTAACCGCAAGCGCGAACGGAAGCAACTATGATGTTACTGACGTGGACATCGTGAATGATGATGGCGAGTGGGTAGACGGAGATGTTCCGAGAGTCGAGATTACTCTGGAAGCAGATGGTGATTATTATTTCACCTCCATGAGCAAGGCAAAGGTAACCTTAAAGGGTGACAAGGCAACCTACGTTTCCTCCAGAAGAGAAGATTCCAGCTCCACCCTGATCATTACTGTGAAGTTAGATGATCTGGAAGGCACCATGGAGATTGATGATGTAACCTGGCAGAATGAGAATTCACCGATCGCAACCTGGGAAACCACCTCAGGCGCAGTGAGCTATCAGGTTCGCTTATACCGCGGCAGCAGCTCGGTAGGAAGCGCAGTGAGCACCAGCAACGAGTATTACAACTTCGCATCCAGCATCACCAGAGAGGGTGAGTATTACTTTAAGGTACGTGCCGTAAACAGCAACAGCAAGAAGGGTGACTGGTACGAGTCTGATTACATCTATGTAGATGATGAAATGCTTGCAAACATCAAGGCAGGCAACTACAACAGCACCACCAATTCCTCTGGAAGTACCACCAATGCTCCTGGTAACAGCCAGCAGGCATCCTGGATCAAAGACAGCGTAGGCTGGTGGTATCGTTATGCGGACGGCAGTTATCCGACTAACGGCTGGCTGCAGATCAACAACCAGTGGTACTGCTTTGACAGCGTAGGCTATATGCGCACCGGCTGGGTTCAGGCAGGAGACGGCAACTACTACTACTGCGATTTGACCAACGGCAACATGGTGACCAATACCTGGACACCAGATGGCTACTATGTAAACGAATCCGGCATATGGGTAAAGGGCAAGACCCGTTAATCCAGGATACGGAATAAAAATTCAGGGAGTCCGCTCAGGCGGGCTCCTTTTTGGCTTTTTCAGTCGATCTTTTCTCATTTACGCGATATTTGTGTAAGGATCCCACAAAAGTCCTTGACAGTGCATACTGAATCTGTTAAGATATGACACGCAGTCACGCGATGACTGCTGTAACCAACAACTGAAAAGTGCGTAATCCCTTATTCAGAGTGATGGAGATACAAAGGATCTGTGAAGTCACGGCAACCCCTCACGAAATGCCATTGGCAGGAGCGTGCGGAAGGTGCCAACCTGAGCGAGAAATCGAGCAATAAGAGGATTTGATTGAATCAGAAATCAAGTCCGCGGCGTTGCTACGGACTTTTCTTTATGTTTCATTTTACTATTATTCTAAGGAGGATTTTCATGGAAAAGTTACTGTTTACTTCCGAGTCCGTTACTGAGGGACATCCGGATAAGATGTGCGACGCAATTTCTGACGCGATCCTGGATGCGCTGATGGAAAAAGACCCGATGAGCCGCGTTGCATGCGAGACCTGCACCACCACCGGCCTGGTTATGGTTATGGGTGAGATCACCACCAATGCCTATGTAGATATTCAGAAAATCGTGCGCGAGACCGTACGTGAGATTGGCTATGACCGCGCGAAATATGGTTTTGACTGCGATACCTGCGGCGTAATCGTAGCTCTGGACGAGCAGTCCAAGGATATTGCCCTTGGCGTAGATACAGCGCTGGAGAAAAAAGAGAACACTATGGACGATGACGCACTGGACGCTATCGGCGCAGGTGACCAGGGTATGATGTTCGGTTTCGCAACCAATGAAACCGAGGAGTACATGCCGTACCCGATTGCGCTGGCACACAAGCTGGCACGTCAGCTCACCAGGGTCCGTAAGGATGGCACACTTCGTTATCTTCGTCCGGATGGAAAGACTCAGGTTACCGTAGAGTATGATGAGAACGGCAAGCCGAAGCGTCTGGATGCAGTCGTTCTTTCTACCCAGCACGATGAGGAAGTAACCCAGGAGCAGATTCACGCAGACATCAAGAAGTATGTATTCGATGAGATCCTTCCGGCAGAGATGGTTGACGCAGAGACCAAGTTCTTCATCAATCCGACCGGACGTTTCGTAATCGGCGGACCGCACGGTGACAGCGGCCTGACCGGACGTAAGATTATCGTAGACACCTACGGCGGTTACGCTCGTCACGGCGGCGGAGCATTCTCCGGTAAGGACTGCACCAAGGTTGACCGTTCCGCAGCTTACGCAGCACGTTACGTTGCAAAGAATATCGTTGCAGCAGGACTGGCTGACAAGTGTGAGATTCAGCTTTCCTACGCAATCGGCGTAGCACATCCGACTTCCATCATGGTAGACACCTTCGGAACCGGAAAGCTTTCCAACGAGAAGCTGGTTGAGATGATCCGTGAAAACTTCGACTTAAGACCGGCTGGCATCATCAAGATGCTTGACCTGCGCCGTCCGATCTACAAGCAGACCGCAGCATACGGCCACTTCGGACGCACCGACGTAGAACTGCCATGGGAGAAGCTTGACAAAGTAGAAGCACTCAAGTCATATCTCTAAAAATTTAAGAATAATTACGAAAGGTCCGAAGCAGGCCGGGGCGGTAGCCCGCTGCGCAAAATAGAAGTGCTGTGTTCGGACGATGTGGCTGACAGCCGTTTACGGATAGTCGGACTGACCGTCCGCCTCCCGAAAACGTCAGTCGCCACATAGCCGGACACATTGCACTTTTATTTATGCTACGCGGGCTACCGCCCCGGCCTGCTTCTGCTTTCCTGCTATTCTACGGTAATAAAAAACACAGCCAGAATGGTACTGGTAAAAGCTGGAAATCATGGCTTTTATCCATACCGTTCTGGCTGATTTTATTTCTCTCATAGCGGGGCCAATACAGTAGAAGCCGGTTATCCCGGCATTCCGCGGAGCATAAATATGGATATACGTGTCCGGCTATGCAGCGACTGTTGTTTGAGGGAGGCAGACATCTTGTCTGACTATCCGCAAACATCTGTCAGCTGCATCGTCCGAATACAATACCCATATTTTGCGCAGCGGTATGCCGGGATTACCGGCTTCGGACCTTTATTGCTATTGCTTTTAAATTGTTATATTATGGTTCTGGTGCCACAATTTTGGCGATTACGCGGTTGGGGAGGCAGACGATGAGCTCTCCGTTTAAGGAAACCTTTCCCTGGTGCACGCATACTTTGTCGGGACAGGAGGCTTCGCTGATCCATGCTGTGCCGTCCTGAATGATCAGATGGTTAGTGCCGCCGTTTACGCCGTCTATGATGAGATCGGCATTTTTGTTTAAGTCCAGGGTCTGGACAAGTTTTCCGTCTACTGTGATTTCTACCTGTGCGGCCGGTTTTTTATGCATAGTCTGGTTGACCAGAAATCCCGCGGCTGCTGCCAGCAGAAGAACCAGAATCAAAATCACTTCCCGCTTCTTTTTTGTCATGGAAGCACCTCTTTCTAAAATATGGGGTTGATGTTATAATAAGATTGCTGTCTGTACAACGTGTGAACAGCATCGAAACTATAGCATAGATGCGGGGAGATGTCAAATTGAGAGAAAGGGAAAACAGCCAGAACGGCAATGGACGCAGCAGTGCCGGGAAAATTGCGCAGTATGGTCTTTTAATCGCTCTGGCTTTTATATTCAGTTACGTAGAGGCGCTGATTCCGCTTCCTGTTCCGGTTCCGGGTATTAAGCTGGGACTTGCGAATCTGGTGAATGTGGTAGGGCTCTACACGGTGGGAGCAGCCGGAACCATGATAGTCGGGCTTGTTCGCATTGTGATGGTGGGCTTTACCTTCAGCAATCCGGGCAGTATGCTGTACGCGCTGGCAGGAGGTGCTTTAAGCCTTGCGGTCATGGCGCTTATGAAACGGATGGACTGGTTTGAGAAGACCGGAGTCAGTATTTTAGGTGGTGTGTTCCACAATATCGGCCAGCTTTCTATGGCGGCCTGGATTACAGGTACTGCGGGGGTGTTTTCTTATCTGCCGGTGCTTCTGATAGCTGGAGTGATTACGGGCGGAGTCATTGGCCTGCTGGGCGGCCTGGTGACTGAGCGAATCGCGCCGGTCATCCGGGGACTGCGCCGGTAGTGGACCGATACCTGGCGGTAGTCCCGCAAAAATTTGTAGATATGGCAAAGATTATTCTATGGAATTTTCTATGGAAAGCTACTATACTGAAAACAGAAGCTGCGGGAACCAGAAGCATGTAAAAACATGTGGGGATGGCAGCGAAAATGTTTATGAAAACACAGAAAACATGGGGAACGGGGAGGATGTTTATGGTTTACACAGCAATCAAGAAACTGGTGCAGTATGGCCTGGAAACAGGGCTGATCACAGAGACGGACCGTATTTACGCAACGAATCAGATTCTGGAGGCATTAAAACTGGAAGAGTATGAGGAGCCGCAGGATACGGTGGGAACTGGAAATCTGGAAGATATTTTAAAAGAGCTTCTGGATTATGCCTGTGAGCAGGGCATTATTGAAAACAGCATTGCCTATCGTGATCTGTTCGATGCGAAGCTGATGAACTGCCTGATGCCGCGGCCGTCTGAGGTCGAGCATGTTTTCTGGACCCGTTATCAGGAGGGCGGTCCGGAGGCTGCTACCAGCTATTTCTACAAACTGAGCCAGGATTCCGATTACATTCGCAGATACCGGGTATGCAAGGATCAGAAGTGGGTGACCAGTACACCTTACGGAGATCTGGATATCACCATCAACTTATCTAAGCCGGAGAAGGATCCAAAGGCCATTGCGGCAGCGAAGCTGGCAAAGCAGAGCGGATACCCCAAATGCCTGCTCTGTATGGAGAATGAAGGCTATGCAGGCCGCCTGAACCATCCGGCAAGAAACAACCACCGCATTATCCGCATTACGGTGAATGAGAGTCGCTGGGGCTTCCAGTATTCTCCGTATGTATATTATAATGAGCACTGCATCGTCTTCAACGGACAGCATACACCGATGAAAATCGACCGCTCCGCTTTTGTGAAGCTGTTTGATTTTGTAAAACAGTTCCCGCACTATTTCCTTGGGTCTAATGCGGATCTGCCGATCGTGGGCGGTTCTATCTTAAGCCATGACCATTTCCAGGGCGGTCACTATACCTTTGCCATGGCGAAGGCTGAAATGGAGCAGAAATTTACCATGCCGGGCTTTGAAGACGTGGAAGCAGGCATTGTTCACTGGCCGATGTCGGTGTTACGTCTGCGCGGTGAAAATTCGGACCGCCTGATTGACCTGGGCGAGAAGGTGCTGACTGCATGGCGCAGTTATACGGATGAGGCAGCTTTCATCTATGCGGAGACAGATGGAGAGCCGCACAACACCATTACGCCGATCGCGCGTAAAAATGGAGCCTGCTATGAGCTGGATCTGGTGCTGCGCAATAACATTACCACAGAAGAGTTCCCGCTTGGGGTCTATCATCCACATCAGGAACTGCATCATATTAAGAAAGAAAACATTGGCCTGATTGAAGTTATGGGTCTTGCTGTGCTTCCGTCCCGCTTAAAGGATGAGCTGTCAAAGCTGGCTGATGCGATTGTGGAAGGAAAAGACATCCGTGCGGATGAGATGCTCGCAAAGCATGCGGACTGGGTAGATGAGTTTAAGCATCATTACGCATCCATCACGAAGGAAAATGTGGATGGCATCCTAAAAGAAGAGGTCGGAAAGGTATTTGCCCGTGTTCTGGAGGATGCGGGTGTATACAAGTGCACACCAGAGGGCCGGGAAGCATTTGGCCGCTTCCTGACTTCCGTCGGATTTGTAAAAAAGTAAAAATATAAAATGCCAGATTCTTTGAAAGTGACGGTTTTTCTGCTTGATTTTTTCCGGGCAGAGGACCGTCACTTTATTTTGTTCGAAAATTACTTTCAAAAGTGAAAAAATGCGGCGATTACAATAAAATGATTGTGAGGTGAGTAATAAAAATGGTGATTGTAATTGTGAAAAAGTAGGATTATATTACAGAATCATAAAGGCAGAGAACTTGATTCAGACAATGCCAGAATGCGGATGCCGGCACGAGAGGACAGATAGAAGCATGTGCAGGTGAACGAACAGGAGGATGTCATCATGGAAAAACAGCAGAAAGAAGAAATAAAGCAGAGAAACGCGGCAGATTTACTGGTGGAATGTCTGCAGGAAGAGGGCGTGGAATACATATTTGGAATCCCGGGAGAAGAGAATCTGGCGGTTATGAATGCCATTGACAGGTCCCCTATCAAATTTATCACTACGCGGCATGAGCAGGGCGCTGCTTTTATGGCCGATGTATATGGAAGACTGACTGGAAAGGCAGGTGTGTGCCTGGCAACACTTGGCCCTGGCGCAACCAATCTGGTAACCGGTGTAGCGGACGCGGACAGTGATGGAGCACCGCTGGTAGCAATTACCGGACAGGTGGGAACCGAGCGGATGCATATTACCGGACATCAGTTTCTGGATCTGACCAAGATGTTTGAACCGATTACAAAACGGACCAAGATGGTGGTGCGTCCGGATACGGTAGGTGAGATCGTGCGTCTGGCATTCAAATACGCAGAGAGTGAGAAGCCGGGAGCCACACACATTGATATGCCGGTAAATGTGGCGAAAATGCCGGTTTCAGAGGGAGAAAAGCCGCTGCGAAAGAAAATCGCGCCGAAGGAGTATGCGGAGCTTGACACCGTGCAGGATGCGGCAGGCATGATTTTCCAGGCAAAGAATCCGGTTATTCTGGCAGGAAGCGGCGTAGTGCGGGGCCATGCCGCAAAGGAACTGACAGAGTTTGCCACCAAGCTGAAGATTCCGGTGATCAATACGATGATGGCAAAAGGCGTAATCCCGTTTGATAATCCGTATTCCATGTGGACCATCGGCATCCCGCAGAAGGATTACCAGAATAAGATTATGGAAGAGGCTGATCTGGTGATTGCGGTAGGTTATGATATTGTGGAGTATGCGCCGGCCAAGTGGAATCCGGAGGGAAAAATTGATATTGTCCATGTGGATATGCGCCCGGCCCACATTAATAAGCTGTATCAGCCAGAGGTAGAAGTGGTGGGTGACATCGCCGATGCCCTGGTACAGATCGGAAGAAGAACCTCCAGACGCCAGGAGCCGGAGCGGGCCCTGGAACTTAAGAAAATGATGGTGGCAGAGCATGAGTCTTACGCATCCGATGCTTCCTTTCCTATGAAGCCACAGCGGATCTTAAACGATGTGCGCAAGGTCATGGGACGGGAAGACATTGTGATTTCGGATGTAGGTGCCCACAAGATGTGGATCGCGCGTCATTATAACTGCTATGAGCCGAATACCTGCATCATTTCCAATGGTTTCGCAACCATGGGAATCTCCGTGCCGGGAGCTATCGGCGCGAAACTGGTTCATCCGGAAAAGAAGATTTTGGCAGTGTGCGGAGATGGCGGATTTATGATGAACTGTCAGGAATTTGAGACGGCGCTGCGGGCAAAAACGCCATTTGTTACGCTGGTCTTTAACGATTCCAGTTATGGACTGATCAAGTGGAAGCAGATGGATCAGTACGGAAAGAGCTGCTGTGTAGATTTCACAAATCCGGATTTTGTGAAGTTTGCGGAAAGCATGGGGGCCATCGGTTACCGCATCACGAAAGCGGAAGATCTGGTGCCAACGCTGAAAAAGGCGTTTGAGCAGAACGTGCCGGTCATCATTGACTGTCCGGTAGATTATGCAGAGAATACAAAGCTGACAGCGCATCTGAAGGAACTGATGGAAAAACTGTAAAAGCGGGTTATCGCGGTATAACGAAAAAAGAATGCTGGGTTTCCAACATTCTTTTTTTGTGCTATGATTAACGGGTATGTGCAAAACAGGAAAAGAAACAGGTGAATTATGAATACAAAAAAAGCCATTTTTCTGACAGTGGCTTCCGCATTTTTACTGTCTGGCTGTGCCGGAAGCGGTGCGAAGCTGACTGCCTATGACGCGCAGTATCTGGATTATTTTGATACCATTACCAGCATTACAATCTGCGCGGAGAGTGAGGAACAGTTTGCGGAATATAAGCATCTGGCAGAAGATACCATGGAGAAATATCATGAGTTGTTTGATATTTACGATAATTATGATGGTGTAAATAACATTAAAACCATCAACGACAACGCCGGGATTGCCCCGGTCACGGTAGATCCGGAGATCATCAGGCTTCTGGAGTTTTCCAGACAGGAATATGAGGAAACAGGTGGAAAAATTAATGTGGCCATGGGAAGTGTACTCTCTGTCTGGCATGACTACCGGGAGGCAGGAATCGAAAATCCATCCCGGGCGCAGGTGCCTGGCCAGCAGGAACTTCAGAGAGCGGCAGAGCATGTAAATCTGGATGAGGTGCAGATTGATGAAGAGGCGTCCACAGTTTATCTGCCGGATGAGGACATGAGCCTTGATGTCGGAGCTATCGCAAAGGGCTACGCCACGAAATGTCTGGCTGAGAAACTGAAAGAAGCGGGGGTGACCTCGGCACTCCTGAGTCTTGGCGGCAATGTGGAAACCATTGGTACAAAGGCGGACGGCAAGCCATGGCGTGTGGGAGTACAGAACCCGGATACCAGCGCGGCGAAGGCTTATCTGCATGTACTAAAGCTTACCGATACCTGTCTGGTTACCAGCGGGACATATCAGCGGTATTATGAGGTGGACGGCGTGCGGTATCATCACATCATTGATCAGGATACCCTGATGCCGGAAAACACATACGATTCTGTTACCATCCTCTGTAATGACAGCGCCAGGGCAGACGCTCTGTCCACAGCGGTCTTTAATATGGATCCGGAGACGGGAATGGCTTTTGTGGAAGCGCAGGATGGCGTGGAAGCACTGTGGGTCTATCCAGATGGAACGGAGGCACAGAGCAGTGGTTTCGGAGCTTATGTAGATCAGTGAGGATGAAAAAGTGGCTGCAGTTACAGTCAGGAGTTTTCTGAACGGCAGTAGAAAGTTGAGGACAAAAGAGAGTGGAAGCGAATACAAAAAAATCGGCAAGGCACAGCTGTATGCTGCTCCTTGCGGCCCTGGTATGGGGCGTGGCCTTTGTGGCTCAGAGTGAGGGACTGAATTATGTAGGAGCCTTTACGTTTAATACCTGCAGGTTTATTCTTGGTGGCGCGGTTCTGATTCCGTGTATTTATTTCCTGCATGGCAGAAAAGACAGCGCATGGCAGACCTTGTCTGAGAAAGAAAAGAAAGAGCAGACCCGCATGGGTATTATCGGCGGCATTTGCTGCGGATGTATACTCTGCCTGGCAAGCTGCCTGCAGCAGTTTGGCATTGCTCAGACCACGGTGGGAAAGGCAGGATTTATCACAACCCTTTATATCATTATCGTACCGTTTATGGGGCTGTTCTTAAAGAAAAAGATCGGCATCAACATCTGGATCAGCGCGGTGATCGCGGCAGTGGGCATGTATTTCTTATGTATCACGGAGTCCTTTTCCATCGGAGCAGGAGACCGGCTGGTGCTGATGTGTTCCGTGGTATTTTCGGTACATATCCTGGTGATCGACCATTTTTCCCCGAAGGCAGATGGTGTGGTGATTTCCTGCGTGCAGTTCTTTACCGCAGGTGTGATTGCAAGCGTGCTGATGCTGCTTTTTGAGCACCCGTCTATGTCTGCTGTCATTGCGGCAGCAGCACCGATCCTGTACGCGGGCGTGATGTCCTGCGGCGTCGGCTACACCCTGCAGGTCGTAGCTCAGAACGGCGTGGATCCGACTGTGGCCTCCCTGCTGTTGAGCCTGGAATCTGTATTTTCCGTCCTGGCAGGCTGGATGCTCCTGGGGCAGAAGCTTTCCGGACGGGAACTGTTCGGTTGCGTGCTTGTGTTTGCAGCGGTGCTGCTGGTGCAGATACCGACAGAAAAACTGTTCCATACAGCATAATAAAAATTTAAGAGCAATACCAATATAGGTCCGAAGCC
>NZ_QUFI01000024.1 GCF_003478505.1 Clostridium sp. AF27-2AA | reverse complement strand
GGGATACCACCCCGGCCTGCTTCGGACCTTTCGTGACTATTTTTTAATTGGTATATAAAAATGTAATTGCATTTTCTGAAATTCTGTGGTATTATATTTTTCGTTGTAAGATGCGGGTGTAGTTCAATGGTAGAACACCAGCCTTCCAAGCTGGATACGTGGGTTCGATTCCCATCACCCGCTTATTTTTTTGTCAAAATGTATTGCTCAGAAATTCCTTGTAAAATCAAGGGATTCTGGGCTTTTTTATTGCATCGGTGTGTGTTTGATACAGTCTGAAACTGATTCATCTGTTTGGTATTTGTTGAGATTTCAGAAAAGCAACGCTATAATGAAAATAAGATTGGCTGCATGGAGTGGTCAGAATGGAGGAATATCACATGAACGAGAATCTTGTAAAAAGAAATGAATGCCTGGCACAGACTGTGATCAAGGGACTGCAGTCCCGAAATATGAGCGGTTATTATGCGGCAAACAGGGAAGAGGCGCTGAAGCTGGCGTTAGAACTGATCCCGGAGGGCAGCACGATTGCCATGGGCGGCTGCATGAGTGCCCATGAAATCGGGCTGATCAAGGCACTGGAAGAGGGCAATTACAATTATATTGACCGTGCGAAGCTGGATCCCAGAGCAGGGCTTATGGCGGCGTACGATGCAGATGTGTTCTTAAGCAGCGCGAACGCGATCACCGATGATGGCATTATGGTGAATATTGATGGAAATTCCAACCGGGTATCCTGTATTGCCCAGGGACCGAAAAAGGTTATTTTTATCGTGGGAATTAATAAGGTATGCAGTGATCTGGACGCAGCCATGAAGCGGGCAAGAAATGTGGCAGCACCGGTGAATGCCCAGCGCTTTGAAGTAAAAACACCCTGTAAGACAACGGGAAAATGTTTTGACTGCAAGTCTCCGGATACCATCTGCTGTCAGTTTTTGATCACAAGATATTCCAGACATGCCGGAAGAATTCATGTAATTCTGGTGAATGATAATCTGGGATTCTAAAGGAGTATCTATGATTCAGGAACGATTATTTGCATTGCAGGATGAGAAGTACAGGGAGTTTCACCGCAGTTTGATTCCGGGACTTCCCAGAGAGAACATCATTGGAATCCGCATACCTGCCATGAGAAAGCTGGCAAAGGAATTTGTGAAAGAGCCGGAGGCGGCTGTGTTTTTGAAACAGCTTCCCCATACTTATTACGATGAGAATATTCTTCATGCCCTTCTCATTGCAGAAATCAAAGATTACGATGCCTGCATGGAAGCCGTGGAAGCATTTCTGCCATATATTGACAACTGGGCGGTATGCGACGGCCTCTCCCCGAAAGTATTTGGAAAACACAAAGCGGAGCTTCTGGAGAAAATCAGACTCTGGATTCCCTCTGAGCATACATACACCTGCCGGTTTGGCATAGGAATGCTCATGAGATGGTTTCTCGATGAGGACTTTCAGCCAGGGTATCTGGAGCTGCCGGCTGCAGTGCGTTCGGAAGAGTATTATGTGAATATGATGACGGCGTGGTTTTTTGCGACAGCGCTGGCGAAACAGTGGGATGCAGCAATTCCTTATCTGGAACAGAATCGCCTGGATCCGTGGACGCATAATAAGACCATCCAGAAAGCAAGGGAAAGTTACAGAATCACGACAGAGCAGAAGGAATATTTGAAGAGACTGAAGGTAATAAAAATATTGAGACGGAACCACTAAAAGGTCCGAAGTTCCGGAAACCGCGTACAGAAACGCAGAAACGGTGAAATTTTGCGCTTTGTTCACTGCGCCGCCTATTGTCAGACCTGCGACCCAAACTCGCACGCGCTGCGTGCTCAAACAAGGGTCTCCGGTCTGACGCTATGCTCGCTCACAAAGCAAATTCCAATGTTTCTGCTTATTCTGTACGCGGTTTCCGGAACTTCTACTTTATTGGCTCCGTTACGATAATTAAAACCGTGCAATCGTAAGAGGTTTAAACTAATACCTTGTGCTTGCGTGGTTTTTATCTCTAGCGGAGCCAATGAAGATAATGGCTACAGTCAGGCATTCACTCTGCCCAAAAACAAAACACAGCCAGAATGATATTTGGAAAAGTCTATTTTTACAGACTTTCGTTAATATCGTTCTGGCTGCGTTATTCATTATCGTAGAATAGTCAGTAAAGCAGAAGTTTCGGGGAGGGCATACAGAATAAGCAGATGCATTGGAATTTTCTTCATGAGCGAGCATAGCGTTTCCCCGGAGACCCTTGTCTGAACGAGCGCAGCGAGTGAGTTTGGGTCGCAGGGGAAACAATAGGCGGCGGAGCGAATGAAGTACAAAATTCCACCGCATCTGCGGTTCTGTAGGCCCTCTCCGAAACTTCGGACCCTTTCGTGCTATTCCCTTAAATTGATATCACCGCAAGCATCCCATCAGTTTTTCAAAATCCCCTCTGCACATTGGTCGGTAATACAGAAATCCCTGAATTTCATCGCAGCCCTCCTGCTTTAGGAAGTCCGCGACTTTCTGGGTTTCCACGCCTTCGCAGACGATGGATTTTTTCATGCGCTTTAACATGTGGAAGATTTCTTCCAGGACGATGTGGCCGCTTTCGGAGATGGTGTCTCCGAGGAACATCCGGTCAATTTTGACTTCGTCGAAGAGCAGATCCTTTAAGGTGTTTAAAGAGGAGTATCCGGAACCGAAGTCATCCATGGAAATCTGGATGTTGCGGTTCTGGAGACTACGGATGACCTGGTTGACGGCCAGCGGATTGTTCACATAGGTGGATTCCGTAATCTCAAAGGTGAGGAAGGACGGCTCCACGCAGTAGGAATCGATGAGTTCCTGGATCTTCTGGATGAAGGTCTGGGGCTGCTCAAAGTGGACCGGGGAGACGTTTAAGGAGATGCGGAATCCCTGGGGCAGTTTCCCGGAATATTTGCGGAGCCACTGGAAGGTCTGTTCATAAACATAATAGTCCAGATCCACCACAAATCCGTTCTGCTCAAAGAGTGGAATATAGATATCCGGGGACCAGAGCATTTTCCCGTTCCGGATCCAGCGGACTAAAACTTCCGCACTGGAAACCGCCAGGTTTGATGTCCGTACCTTTGGCTGGAAATAAATTTCAAATTCTTTGTTTTCCAGGGCCGGGTGGAAGGAATGCAGGATCTCGGCCTGCATTTTTTCCTGCCGGTTAATTTCCGGGGAATAGAGACAGGTGTGGCTGATCAGTTTTTTGGCAATCCGCCGTGCGACATTAGCACAGGAAATCATGGTTTCCGGTGTGACTTCTTCGTTCGGAATCAGGTAGATGCCGGAGTTGGTGCGAAAGAAACTGATGTGGTAGGTATCGCGGATCCGGTCACAGATTTTCTGGTCCAGTGCCTGAATCTGTTCACGAAGGGCATCTCCGGTCTGTTTGCTGACATCGGCGATGCTGATAAATACATCGGAGAAGAACCGGGCCGTAAATAAAGAAAGGGAATAGGCCGTCATTTCTTCGTAGACAATGTTTAAAATTTCATTTCCAAGCGGATAGCCGTATTTATCATTGATATAATGGAAGTTTTCAATATCGGTGGAAATCAGTGCAATCTGAAGTTTTCCGTACGCCTGAGACTGGATCAGGCGGATTTTCTCCGCAAGATATTCCGAAGATACGGTGGGAATTACCTGCGGATTCTGCTTTTGCTGTTCGGTAGCAGTGCGGGAATTCTTTTTATAAAATTTATCCTGATACATGTTTTTGTCTGCGGCGTTGATGAGGTCGTTCATCAAAAAATAGTGATTCCGGTAGCTGACCTCGAAGCCGACTGCGTAGCTTAAAGGCAGGCTTGCGCGGGTGTTGTATTCCTGCACCAGCGTGCTCAGATGCAGATCCATGTGTTTTAATTCTTCCGGGGTGGTGTTTTCCTGAATGATGATGAATTCGTCACCTCCATAGCGGGCCAGGAAGCTGTGCTCATCCAGAATGCGGGTCAGACAGTAAGCGAAGGCCTGGATGAATTCGTCGCCCTTTTCGTGCCCGTAGGTATCATTGACATGTTTCAGGTTATTCAGATCAAACATCATAACACCTACACCGAATGTGGTGGCGCGATCGTTTAATTCCAGAAGCTTTTTCTCCAGGGATTTTTTATTGTGGATTCCGGTGACATCCCGGTAGGCGTTATGGAGCAGGCGGGCCAGCAGTTCTCGCTGGATCAGGGCCAGTACCATGCAGAACACAAGCAGAGCCAGGGTCAGGCAGAGGTTGCGGTACATGGGGTATAAGAGATATCCGGGTCGACCAGAAGCTTGACAAGATAAAGATTGAGTATCAGAATCAGCATGAGCACGCCCAGGATGACTTCACAAAGATGCAGGATGCTCTTGTTTCGTTTCATAAGGTTCTCCTTCAGTATAGTTGCTGCAGTTTTGATATGGATTGACAGCATCGGGATCCGCGGCCGGTTAATCAGCCTGTACGATGATCATTCGCGCAAAATCAGCGCCGATCGCGATCTTACTCTCCTTGACCATGACGATGTAATTGCCAAAAAAGACAGAAAGAATGCGGACAGCAGCGTTTTCTACAAAACCAAGGGTTTCCAGATAATGACGCTGTTCCTTATCACCGCATATTTTCTGAATCATGTACTGCTGGTTAATCTCAGCTAAATTCAGTGGCATGGTGTCCTCCTCTGGAAAATTTTGTTAAAGTTAGTTGCAGCTAACATCATAGCATAAATCCAAATCCTGTCAATCTTTTTCCATATGAAAGAAGTCTTTATTCCGGTATAAAACTACCAGAAACGGGGACAATGAGAAAGACTGATCAATAAGGCTAATTTACAGAACAAAGCCCTTATGATAGACTGTAGTCGGTTAGCAATAGCTAACATATAACCAGAAAATGTGTGCCGGAAGCGGCACAAGCAGGAGGATTTGACTATGATGTATCTGGAAATTGAGAAGGTAATTGGAAGAGAGATTATCGATTCCCGCGGAAATCCAACCGTAGAGGCTGAGGTTTATTTAACCGACGGCACCGTTGGAAGAGGCGCGGCACCGAGTGGAGCATCCACCGGTGAGTTTGAGGCACTGGAATTAAGGGACCAGGATAAGAGCCGCTTTGGCGGAAAAGGCGTTTCCAAAGCAGTGGAGAACATCAACACCGTCATCTCCGATGTGCTGTGCGGTATGGATCCGTCTAACGTTTATGCCATTGATCAGGCTATGATCCAGGCTGACGGCACAAAAGATAAATCCAGGCTGGGCGCCAACGCAATTCTGGCTGTCTCCATCGCAAGCGCGAGAGCAGCAGCAAATGCCATGGAGATGCCTCTCTACCGCTTCCTGGGCGGAGCAAACGGAAACCGTCTGCCGCTGCCGATGATGAACATCTTAAATGGCGGCGCTCATGCGGCAAACACTGTTGATGTACAGGAGTTTATGATCATGCCGGCCGGCGCTCCGAGCTTCAAAGAAGGCCTGCGCTGGTGTACCGAGGTGTTCCATGCTCTGGCAGCTCTGTTAAAGTCCAGAGGACTGGCTACCTCCGTAGGTGATGAGGGAGGCTTTGCACCGGACCTTGGCAGTGATGAGGAAGCAATCCAGGTAATTCTGGAAGCAGTGGAGAAGGCTGGTTACAAGCCGGGCACCGATTTCGTTCTGGCTATGGACGCGGCTTCCAGTGAGTGGAAGAGCGACAGGAAGGGCGAATATCTGCTTCCGAAGAGCGGCAAGAAGTTCACCTCCAAAGAGCTGGTTGAGCACTGGAAGAGCCTGTGCGAGAAGTACCCGATCTACTCCATCGAGGATGGCCTGGATGAGGAAGACTGGGAAGGCTGGCAGATGATGACCAAGGAATTGTGCGATAAGGTTCAGCTGGTTGGTGATGACTTATTTGTAACCAATACCGAGCGTCTTGCAAAGGGTATTGAGCTTGGCTGCGGCAACTCAATCCTGATCAAGTTAAACCAGATCGGTACCGTATCTGAGACTCTGGAAGCAATCAAGATGGCCCACAAGGCCGGCTACACCGCGATTGCATCCCACCGTTCCGGTGAGACCGAGGATACCACCATCGCAGACCTGGCAGTGGCTCTGAATACCTGCCAGATCAAGACCGGCGCGCCGAGCAGAAGTGAGCGTGTCGCGAAGTACAACCAGCTGCTCCGCATCGAGGAAGAGCTTGGAGCGGCAGCACAGTTTCCGGGTGTGAAGGCATTCAATATCAAACGGTAATAAGCCTGTACGAGATGCAGCAGGGGCGAACGATCCATCATGGATTGTTCGCCCCATTTTTGTTATCAAAGACGGTTTTAATTTTCGTTGTTGCGGTACTTCGCGTTCTTCTCTTTCAGCTTTGCCAGATACTCATTGGCTTCCTTTTCAGACTTGAAGCGCATCTTTGGTCCCTGGGGGCTGAGCTTTAAGACATAGCCGGTGTTTTTTTTCCTGAACATGATGCGTGAATTCCTTTCTTTTGTATGAATGTTTTTATTCTAGCATGAAGTGTGCAAAATGAAAAGGATTATAGCTAAACATTGATTCTGACATTTTTCGACATAATTCTGAAATATATTTTGTTTTTTTGGCAAATCTTTTATAAACTAGTATAGTTTGTCTATGAAAGCTGCGAATAACAGGTGTTGGGGAATGAATCGAAAAAAGTGGAATAATTGCAAATTTGAATGGTGTTGTCTGGGGATTCTGATCGCGCTGGAGCTGATTATGTCCTCTACCTTTTTGGGGTATATCCACGTTCCGCCGATATCGGTGGCCACTGCATATATTCCGGTTGTGGTGATTGGATGTCTGTTCGGAACAGCGCAGTCCGCGTTTGCCGGACTGATCTTTGGGTTTGGCAGTATGTATAAGGCATCTGCATTGTATGTGATGGCAGATGACCGGCTGTTTTCCCCCTTTCAGAGCGGTGCTCCGTTGGAAAGTCTGATCTTGAGTGTTGGGACCAGACTTCTCTTTAGTGTTCTGACCGGACTGCTTTTTTCCTGGTCCAGAAAACGGAAGCATGCACAGTTTTTTAAGTGCCTGACGGCGTTTATTGCTCCAAAGCTGCACGCGTTTTTGGTTTATACGGCAATGGGAATCTTCTTTCCATCAAGTGGTTTTAGCTGGAAATCCATAGGCTCCATGCGGTTTGATGATATGCTGATCCAGCTGCTTTGTCTGGTCAGTGTACTGTTGGTTGACCGGATCTATCAGAGTGAGGCTGTTACGCGTTACCGGAAAGCGGTGAATCAGCAGGAACAGGACTGGCGCTGGTCATTTCGGAGCGTTGTGGTATTTTGCGGCATGATCCTGTTTGTTTTGTGTATGACAGCGGTTTCTACGATTTATTTTTCTGACCGGATAAATTATATGCTGACTGTACATCATGTCGTTGTGACTGGTGAGATTCAGCATGATATCCTGCATTTGCAGATCCAGTTTCGTACAGCGATGCTGGCGCTGAACTTCATTATTCTGATGGCCGCCCTGCTGATGTACCGGTATATGAAATACAAAGAGTATGCAGGGCAGATGGACAGCCTGACCGGCGTTATGGGACGGAGGCTTTTTCTGAACCAGTGCAGGAGAATCCAGGCAGACTCGGAGCCGGGGACAAGGGGCTGGTTCCTGTTTCTGGATGTGGACCGCTTTAAACAGGTGAATGATACCTTTGGACATCCGACCGGGGACAAAGTGCTTCGCCGGTTTGCCCAGGTGCTGGAAGATGCAGTTGCTGACTGTGGCATTGTCGGCCGGGGCGGCGGAGATGAATTTGCGGTGATGATCAGCCGGGAACTGGAACGGGCGGAGCTGGAGAAAATGCTGAGCCGGTTTTTACGGGATATTACCGAAATTTCACCGGATATTTCAGTGGGCAGCAGCATCGGAGCGTACCATTTTCTGTTTCCACATGACATAACAGAGCTTTTGACAGAGACCGACGCTGCGCTCTATGAAGCGAAAGAAAGCGGAAGAGGATGTTTTGTCATTCATGAGGATACCGAAGCGGTTACGTAATGTGCGAATATTGCCATTGTGCGCGCGCAACAACACGAATTGTGAAAAATGAACAATAGAGGATGAAAAGTAAGTTGACATGTCGTCAAAATCATGGTAACATGAGGATAACATGATTTGAATAGCAACAGATTGGGTTGTTACTGTACGGCAGGCAAGACCAGTTCTGAACGATATTTTGTGTGGCAGATATTTGTTCAGAATTGGTTTTTTTATTTCTTTTATATTGCCTGATAATATAAAAACAGATTAGATCGTTGAAGACCGGCTGGTACTGGTGGGGACAAGTATGAAAATTGAAAAAGTGATTAACAACAACGTGGTCAGTGCCCTGGAAGACGGACGGGAAGTGGTCGTTATGGGAAAGGGCATTGGCTTCCAGCTCCGGGCTGGCATGGATATTCCAAACGAGCTGATCGAGAAGGTATTCCGTCTCGACAATCCGGGGATTATGGATCAGTTCAAGAGCCTGGTCCAGAAGCTTCCGCCGGAGCGGCTCCAGATTTCCGCAGAGGTGATCCAGTATGCAAAAGGTGTTATGAATAAAAAACTGAATCATAACATTTATCTCACGCTGACGGATCATATCAATTTTGCAATAGAGCGGTATCAGAAGAAGATGCTGTTTGGCAATCCGCTTCTGCGGGAGGTTCGTACCTTTTACAGGGAAGAGTACCTGATTGGCACTTTTGCGCTGGATCTGATCGAGCGCAGGCTGGGCATTGCTTTTCCGGCCGATGAAGCAGCTTCCATCGCCCTTCATATTGTGAATGCGGAGTACAACACCCGCATGCGTGACACCATTGACATGACAAAGATCATTCAGGATGTCCTTAAATTAGTGGGAGATTATTTTCATATAGAGCTGGATGAAACCTCCACGAGCTACGAGCGCATGATCACGCATCTGCGTTTTCTGGCACACCGGATCTACAGCGGAGAGTCACTGGATGACGGAGCCGGTCTGGAGGAATTTCATGCCATGATCCGGCAGATGTATCCGGAGGAATACGCCTGCAGCAGAGGTGTGAAGGATTTTATCTGGCAGACCTACGGCCATGAAGTGTCGGAGGAAGAGGTATCCTATCTGTCTGTTCATATCCGACGGGTTAGAAATTGCAGTCCGCAGGCTTAAGAAAAACGCTGTCACAGGGGGGGAGTGCATCGGCGGCATGCAGAAAACACAGACGGAAATGGATGGCAGAAAAAAGAAAGGAGAAGAGCGTTATGTTTCAGACACTGAAAAAAATGTTTGGAGGGAAAAAGGAGGCAGATGAGGTATTATCACCGGTATCCGGTTCAGTAGTTCCGCTGAGCGAAGTGAATGATCCTGCCTTTGCGCAGGAGATCCTTGGAAAGGGTGTGGCTGTGAAGCCGTCTGAAGGAGAATTCAGGGCGCCGCTTTCCGGTGAGGTCACAGTGATGTTCGACACCGGACATGCCGTCAGCATCAGGGGAGATAACGGTGCTGAAGTCATTGTTCATATCGGGCTGGATACAGTGCAGTTAAAGGGACAGCATTTTACGGCCCATGTAAAGCAGGGAGACCGCGTTCAGGCCGGAGATCTTCTGATCACGGCAGATTTAGAGCAGATTCGTGCAGCTGGATACGATGTGATCACGCCGGTCCTCATCTGCAATACACCGGATTTTCCGGATATGGTCTGTCACACCGGTATGCAGGTAAAGCCGGCTGATCCGATCATTACCTTATGATTATAAAAAGAACGGAGTGAGGAGATACGAGCTGTATTACGGTCAGACTTCAGGATCCGGAGGGGCTTCATGTCCGCAATGCTGCGAGGATTTTTGCGGCAGCAGGAGACCTGAATGCAAAGATCCGGCTTTGCTTAGGGGAGAAGACAGCAAGGGCGGATCACATCCTGGAACTGATGGCCATGGAGGCCAGAGCCGGAGATTTTATTGAAATCCAGGCGTGTGGCGAAGATGCAGAGCAGGCAGTAAAGACAATTGCGCAGATTCTGCAGAAGTGAGCTGGCAAACCGACTCTTTCATGGCTGTTGTTATATGCAAATGTGATTTGAATCCATTGGGGAATGGTTCAAATAAAGAAAACGCCGAGAGGCGAAAAAAAGAAAGGGGTTTTACATTATGATGAAGTTTTTCCAGAGATTGGGCAAAGCTTTGATGCTTCCGGTAGCATGTCTTCCGGTATGCGGTATCCTGATGGGAATCGGATACATTCTGGCACCTGCGGCAATGGCAGGTGAGGTTCAGGGCTTCACGGCAGGAGGCCTGAGTTATTCCATCGGTCTGTTCCTGATCAAGGCCGGCGGAGCGCTGATCGACAATATGTCCTGGCTGTTTGCAATTGGTGTTGCAGTCGGCATGGCAGATGACAGTGATGGTACAGCAGGTCTGGCAGGCCTGGTTTCCATGTACATGATCACTACGCTCTTAAGCAGCGGTTCCGTTGCCGGTATCACCGGTCACGAGGCAGCTCCGGCGTTCGGCAAGATCGTGAACCAGTTCGTTGGTATTGTTTCCGGTCTGATCGGTGCGAACTGCTACAATAAGTACAAATCCGTAAAACTTCCGGATGCGCTGGCATTCTTCAGTGGCAAGCGTGCAGTTGCGATCTTCACCGCACTGTATTCTATCGTGGCAGCACTTGTTCTGTTCTTTGTATGGCCGTTAGTTTACGGTGCACTGGTTACTCTGGGTGAGACCTTTATCGGCATGGGCGCTCTGGGTGCAGGTATCTATGCATTCTTCAACCGTCTGCTGATCCCGTTCGGTCTGCATCATGCACTGAACTCTGTATTCTGGTTCGATGTAGCCGGAATCAGTGATTTAAGTAATTTCTGGGGCAACACCGGTGTTTACGGACAGACAGGTATGTACATGACCGGTTTCTTCCCGTTCATGATGTTTGGTCTTCCGGCAGCCTGCCTGGCTATGTATCAGACTGCAAAACCGTCTAAAAAGAAAATGGTATACGGACTGCTTGCATCCGCAGCATTCTGCTCCTTCTTTACTGGCGTAACCGAGCCAATCGAGTTCTCTTTCATGTTCCTGGCTCCTGGTCTGTATGTGGTACATGCTCTGTTAGCCGGTATCACCGCTGGTATTACCGTAGCACTTCCGATCCGTGCAGGCTTCTCCTTCTCCGGCGGTGCGGTAGATATGGTACTTAGCTCCTTCACTCCGCTGGCACAGAATCCGTGGCTGCTGATTCCGGTTGGCCTGGCTGTCGGCGTGATCTACTATGTAGTATTCCGTGTTGTTATCGTTAAGTTCAATCTGAAGACTCCGGGTCGTGAGGATGATGACGCAGATGAAACTCAGGTGAAACTTGCAAACAATGACTTTACTCAGGTAGCAAAGATCGTTCTGGAAGGCGTAGGCGGTCCGGAGAACGTAGCTTCTATCGATAACTGCATCACCAGACTTCGTCTGGAGATCAAGGATTACACGAAGGTGGATGAGAAACGGATCAAATCCGCAGGCGTTGCAGGTGTGATGCGTCCGAGCAAGACCTCCGTTCAGGTCATCATCGGAACCCAGGTACAGTTTGTGGCAGATGAATTCAAAAAGCTTTGCAAATAGCAGAGTCCTCCCTGGTTCCAAACCATAGATATGCGAAAGGGCTTTCCCCGGTACGGGGAAGGTCCTTTTGCGCGTCTCTGGAAAAACGGAAAAAGTTTTGCTTTGCTTCACAGAACGGTCATATTCTTCTGGTAAGATGAAATACAATTGCAGATAGAAAGAAGAGGGCGATATTTATGAAACTCAGACAGGGAAAAATGAAGAAAACCATGAAGGGCATTCTGGCAGGAGCATTTCTGCTGGCTGCTGGAAGCGCGGCTGTTTTTGCGGTTGGCACCGAGACAGAGCTTAAGGCTTACGCGGCCGAATGGCAGCAGGCAGAAAACGGAGACTGGACTTACAAAGAAGACGATGGCAGCCTGGCATCCGGCTGGCAGAAGATAGACGGTGTCTGGTATGACCTGGATGCGGAAAATGGGGCGTGGAACAGCCATCCGTCCCTGGATGAGACTTCCGTCTGCTATCTGGTGGAGAATGCGGTAAACCGTGCCGGCTGGTTCAACAGGGAAATTTCTGAGGATATTGTGCTGCATTACCGGGTAGACAGCAAAAACCAGTACAAATATACCGTTGTAGTTCAGGAAGAGAGCCGCCCGGATGAGATTGGAAGCACCTTAAAAACCTTTGAGGTCGACAGACGGACCGGAACAGCCAAGGATGTTTCCACGAAGATCGTATTGGATCTGTATGAATAGAACTTACAAAAACTAAGTTTTTAAAAAAAAGAATTAATTTTACTTATGACATTTCCTGCATTATAATATGATTATCAACAAGGAGTTAAAGCATTGCAGGTTCGTGCAAAACCGCAGTGCGAGACGAAGAAGGAGGAAATGTATGGCACGTTTGTATGTCAAGATCAAAGACCAGGATAACGTTGTTGTAGCTGTTCAGGATCTGAAGGCCGGCACCGAGATCATGGAAGGTCTTGTGACCAATCAGGACATTCCGCAGGCTCATAAGATTGCTCTGTGCGATATCCCGGCAGGCGGAGAGATCATTCGTTACGGCGTTGTTCTCGGCTATGCGATCAACGATATCAAGAAGGGTGACTGGATCAATGAGCATATGCTGGATCTCCCGCAGAGCCCGTCTGTAGATGATATGGAGTACGGCACCAACCTGGTACCGGTGGAGGATCTTCCGATGCCGACCAGAACCACCTGGATGGGTTACCGCAATGCCGAGGGTCCGGCAGGCACCAGAAACCTTCTGGGAATCGTAACCACGGTTCAGTGTGCGGCTGGCGTATTAAAGGTAGCAGTAGAGCGCATTAAGAAGGAGCTGCTTCCGAAGTATCCGAATGTAGATGGTGTGGTAGCAGTTACCCATCCGTATGGCTGTGGTGTTGCGATCAACGCACCGTTAGCATATATCCCGATCCGCGCGATCACCAATGTCATCCGTCATCCGAACTTTGGCGGTGAGATCATGGTAGTAGGCCTTGGCTGTGAGAAGCTGACCTATGACCGCGTGCTTCCGCCGGAGGATATCACCCCGGAGAACGTTCTGACTCTTCAGGACTACGCTGGTCATGACGCTATGATGAACGCAATTCTGGAAATGGCAGATAAAAAGCTGCAGAAGCTGAACAAGAGAACCCGTGAGGAGCTTCCGTTAAGCGACCTGCTGATCGGTATGCAGTGCGGCGGCAGTGACGCATTCTCCGGTATCTCCGCTAACCCGAGTGCAGGTTACGCAGCAGATATGCTGGTTCGTGGCGGCGCTACCGTTATGTTCAGTGAGGTTACCGAGGTTCGCGACGGCGTTCACATGCTGGCAGCACGCTGCCCGGATGCCCACACCCGTGACCGTCTGGCAGAGGAGATGAAATGGTACGACAAGTACCTTGCAGAGGGCGGCGTAGGCCGTGACGCAAACCCGACTCCTGGCAACAAGGCAGGCGGACTTGCGAATATCGTAGAGAAAGCAATGGGAAGTATCGCAAAGAGCGGTACCAGCCAGATCGTGGAAGTACTTTCCCCGGCTCAGAAGCCGACCAAACATGGCCTGATCTATGCAGCTACCCCGGCCAGCGACATCGTTTGCGGACCGAGCCAGGTTGCAAGCGGTATCGGCCTTCAGGTATTCATGACCGGACGCGGAACTCCGTATGGACTGGATATCAGCCCGGTTATCAAGGTCTGCAGCCGTAACGAGTTAAAGAACCACTGGTTCGACATGATCGACATCTCTGCCGGTGATGTGGCTACCGGTGAGAAAACCATCGCAGATGTCGGCCAGCAGATCTTCGACATGATCCTGGATGTGGCAAGCGGAATCAAGCAGCCGTACAGCGATCAGCACGGATTCCACAACGACATGTGCATCTTCAACCCGGCACCGATAACCTGATCCTGCCGGAAAAAGCAAATTAAATTCAAAATTCAGAGAGGACTGCCCCCGGATGGGGTGGTCCTCTTTTATAGCTTTCAAAATAAAAAACCCGGAAAAAGCCGTATGAGCGGCTTCTTCCGGGTTTTTACAGATTCAGATTATTTTATTTGGTCTCGTTTTTCTTAAGCTCAGCCATCTTCATTGCGCGAACCTTAAGCGGCAGTCCGAACAGGGTGATGAAGCCGTCTGCATCGTGGTGATCGTAAAGATCGCCGGTGGTGAAGGATGCCAGGGACTCGCTGTATAAGGAGTACGGAGAAGTAGTACCAGCTTTGATGATGTTGCCCTTGTATAGTTTGAATTTGACTTCACCGGTTACATACTCCTGAGTGGAGGTTACGAATGCGCGGATTGCGTCGCACAGCGGGGTGAACCATTTGCCCTCGTAAACAACCTGAGCCAGCTTGTCGCCCATCTCTTTCTTGACTTCCATGGTAGCACGGTCAAGAACCAGCTCCTCCAACTGCTTGTGAGCCTCCATGAGGATAGTTCCGCCAGGAGTCTCATAAACGCCGCGGGACTTCATGCCTACAACACGGTTCTCAACGATATCTACGATACCGATGCCGTGTTTGCCGCCGAGGGTGTTCAGCTTGCGGATGATGTCAGCAACCTTCATCTTCTCGCCGTTTACGCTGGTCGGAACACCTTTCTCGAAGGTCATGGTAACGTACTCACCCTCATCCGGTGCTTTCTCCGGAGTATTGCTTAATACCAGAAGGTGATCGTAGTTCGGCTCGTTTGCCGGATTCTCTAACTCCAGGCCCTCATGGCTGATGTGCCATAAGTTACGGTCACGGCTGTAGCTGCTGTCTGCTGCAAACGGAAGATCGATGCCGTGCTGCTTGCAGTATTCAATCTCATCTTCACGGGACTGCAGAGTCCAGATATCAGTCATACGCCACGGAGCGATGATCTTGATGTCCGGAGCCAGTGCCTTGATGCCCAGCTCGAAACGGATCTGGTCGTTGCCCTTGCCGGTAGCGCCGTGGCAGATAGCAACTGCGCCCTCTTTTCTGGCAATCTCAACGAGGCGTTTCGCGATGGCCGGACGGGCCATGGAGGTACCTAACAGGTACTTGTTTTCATAGGTGGCGTTTGCCTGTACGCACGGAACGATGTAGTTCTCAGCGAAATCATCTACCAGATCTTCAATGTATAATTTGGAAGCGCCGGAGAGCTTTGCTCTCTCCTCTAAGCCATCCAGCTCATTTCCCTGACCGCAGTCGATGCAGCAGCAGACAACATCGTAATCGAAATGCTCCTTTAACCACGGGATAATTGTAGTGGTATCCAGACCGCCGGAATATGCAAGAACAACTTTCTCTTTCATCTCAAAATCCTCCTTGAGTAGTCTATAAAAATGGTTTTTCAAATTTGCGTTGTCATGTAAGACTTCATAAATATACAACAGTTTCTCGTATTATGCAAGAACTAATTGCATATTTTTCAAAAAAACATTGCATAATATGCATATGTGATGTATAATTATGAAAACTCGCGGGGGACCGTGCGCATCATTTTGCACATGGATCCCTGAGAATATTTGGAAAAAAGTATTTTCTTGTGATGGAAAAGTACTTATAATGAAACTCAGTAAACGGCTCTGCGGCACCTTCTTTTATTAGCAAGCCGCAGAAGTGAATATTTATAAACCGCAGGAGGAACGGCTATGATCAAGGCTGGAATTATCGGTGCGACCGGCTACGCTGGAGCGGAGCTGGCACGTTTGTTACTTCAGAGAGAGGATGTGGAAATCGTATGGTACGGTTCCAGAAGTTATGTGGGTGAAGATTTCGCTTCTATATATAGAAACACGGCACATGCTGTAAACGAGCCGTGCAAGGATGATGACATGGCAAAGCTGGCAGAGATCGCGGATGTGATCTTCACCGCAACGCCGCAGGGCTTCTGCGCATCCCAGGTGACCGAGGACATCTTATCCAAAACAAAGATTATCGATTTAAGCGCGGACTTCCGTATTAAAGATGTAGATGTTTATGAGAAATGGTACAAGATCAAACACGCAACCCCGCAGTTCATCGGTGAGGCAGTTTACGGACTTCCGGAGATCAACCGGGAGAAAATCAAGGGCGCAAGACTCATCGCGAATCCGGGCTGTTACCCGACCTGTTCCTTCTTAAGTACCTATCCGCTGGTAAAGGAAGGCATTATCGATCCGAATACCATGATCATTGATGCCAAGTCCGGTACTTCCGGCGCAGGCAGAAGTGCAAAGGTTCCGAGCCTGTTCTGTGAGGTCAACGAGAGCATGAAAGCTTACGGCGTGGCCGGACACCGCCACACTCCGGAAATCGAGGAGCAGTTATCCTACGCGGTGGGAAAGCCGGTGACCATCAGCTTCACTCCGCATCTGGTTCCGATGAACCGCGGCATTCTGGTAACTGCTTACGCATCTCTGGTAAAGGATGTGACCACGGAAGAGGTAAAGGCCATCTACGATAAGTATTATCAGAATGAATACTTTGTACGCGTTCTGGAGCCGGGACTTCCGCCGGAGACCCGCTGGGTAGAGGGCAGCAACTTTGCGGATGTATCCTTTAAGCTGGATTCGCGAACCAAACGTGTTGTTATGATGGGTGCTATCGACAATATGGTAAAAGGAGCAGCCGGACAGGCCATGCAGAACATGAACCTGCTGTTCGGACTGCCGGAGAATACAGGACTCAAACAGATTCCGGTATTCCCGTAAATAGGAAAGAGAAAGTAAAAGGGCCGGAGGCGAAAGCCTGAGCTTCTGACCGGGAAAGGAAGCAGCACATGGCAGGAACCATGAGTATTTTAGTCCGGGAGATGACCCTGGCAGATTATGATAAGGTATATGAGCTCTGGATGAGCATTCAGGGCTTTGGAATCCGTTCCATCGATGATTCCAGAGAGGGCGTGGAGCGGTTCTTAAAGCGCAATCCCACCACCAGCGTGGTGGCAGAGCAGAATGGCCGCATTGTGGGCGCTATCCTGTGCGGACATGATGGAAGAACCGGATTCTTCTACCATGTGTGCGTGGCGTCCGATTACCGGCAGCATGGCGTGGGGCACCGCATGGTGCATTTTGCCATGAAAGCGCTTCAGGCGGAGGGTATCAACAAGGTGAGTCTCATCGCCTTCAAATCCAACGAGGCCGGCAATGAGTTCTGGCACAACGTCGGCTGGGTGGAACGCAGTGATGTAAACTATTATGATTTCGTATTGAACGAAGAGAACATTACCAATTTTATTAAATAAGAGGAAGACAGTATGTATACAGTAATTGAGGGCGGCGTAACCGCAGCAGCAGGATTTCAGACCGCATCTACAGCGGCAGGAATCAAATACAAAAACAGAAAAGACATGGCAATGATCTACAGCGAGAAACCATGTAAGGCAGCTGGTACCTTTACCACCAACATTGTAAAGGCAGCTCCGGTCAAGTGGGACCAGAAAATCGTAAAGGAATCTGAGTACGCGCAGGCGGTTGTTATCAACGCGGGTATCGCAAACGCATGTACCGGCGCTGAGGGCATGGGCTACTGCGCAGAAACCGCCCAGGCAGCTTCCGCGGCACTGAAGGTTCCGGAGAGCGCCGTTTTAGTGGCATCCACCGGCGTTATCGGCATGCAGCTTCCGATGGATAAGTTAAAAGCAGGCATCGCGGCCATGGCCCCGGAGCTTTCCGGCACCATCGAGAGCGGTACTGAGGCAGCCAAATCCATCATGACCACCGATACCAGAAAGAAAGAGGTCGCTGTTCAGTTTGAAATCGGCGGCAAGACCGTAACCGTAGGCGGCATGTGCAAGGGCTCCGGCATGATCCATCCAAATATGTGCACCATGCTTTCCTTTGTTACCACCGACATTGCCATTTCCAAGGAGCTTCTGCAGGAGGCTCTGAGCGCGGATGTGAAAGATACCTATAACATGATTTCCGTAGATGGCGATACCTCCACCAACGATACCTGCCTGGTTCTGGCAAACGGCATGGCTGGCAACTCTGAGATCACCGAGAAGAACGCAGATTACGAGGAGTTCTGCAAGGCATTAAACTATGTCAATGAGACTCTGGCAAAGAAGATGGCCGGAGACGGCGAGGGCTGTACCGCTCTGTTTGAGGTAAAGGTTATCGGAGCGGAGAGCAAGGCGCAGGCTGTGACCCTTTCCAAATCCATCATCACCTCCAGCCTGACCAAGGCAGCAATCTTCGGACATGACGCAAACTGGGGCCGTATCCTCTGTGCCATGGGTTACTCCGGAGCACAGTTCGATCCGGAGAAGGTAGACCTGTTCTTTGAGAGCGCTGCAGGCAGCATGCAGATCATCAAGGATGGCGTGGCACTGGATTACAGCGAGGAGCAGGCAACCAAGATCCTTTCCGAGCCGGAGGTAACCGCCATTGCCGATGTGAAGATGGGCAATGCGTCCGCAACCGCATGGGGCTGCGATTTAACATTTGATTATGTAAAGATTAACGCAGATTATAGATCTTAAGCACTGCGGATTCTGGCAGACAGGAGCGAAACATGCAGAGCAAGGTACGGACTGCGTCTGAGGCTGCGCAGTCCGGGGAGGGAGACGATTATGAAAAATTCCGAGATTACTGAGTTACAGAAAGCGGAGGTCCTCATTGAGGCACTTCCTTATATCCAGCGTTTCAACCGCAAGATCATTGTTGTCAAATACGGTGGCAGTGCCATGGTGGATGAGCAGTTAAAACACCAGGTCATCCAGGATGTGGTACTGCTTAAGCTGGTTGGCTTCAAGCCGATCATCGTGCACGGCGGCGGCAAGGAAATCAGCCGCTGGGTCAACAAGGTAGGCATGGAGCCGCACTTTGTAAACGGCCTGCGTGTGACTGATGAGCCGACCATGGAGATTGCGGAGATGGTTCTGAATAAGGTGAACAAGAGCCTGGTACAGCTGGTGAACGAGCTGGGTGTGAAAGCAGTCGGCATCAGCGGCAAGGACGGTATGCTGCTCCGCTGTGAGAAGAAGCTTTCCAAGGGCGAGGACATTGGCTTTGTAGGCGAGATCACCAAGGTAGACCCGCAGATCATCTACGATCTGTTAGAGAAGGATTTCCTTCCGATCATCTGCCCGATCGGTTCTGATGAGCATTACGCAAGCTACAACATCAATGCAGATGATGCGGCCTGTGCCATTGCCCGTGCCGTAAACGCAGAGAAGCTGGCATTCCTGACGGATGTAGAGGGTGTTTACCGTGACTTTGAGGACAAGAGCTCCTTGATTTCCGAGATGACCGTAAAAGAGGCACAGAACTTCGTGAACAGCGGAAGCCTGGGAGGCGGCATGCTGCCGAAGCTGCAGAACTGCATTGATGCCATCGAGAACGGCGTATCCCGGGTACATATTCTGGACGGACGTATTGCACACTGTCTGCTTCTGGAAATCTTTACTAACCGTGGTATCGGTACCGCAATCTACAAGGATGGCGATGCGCGGTACTTCCATGAGGAAGCAAAATAAGGTTTGCGAAAAGAGGAGAAATACAAATGGAAAAACAGCAGTACATTGACCGTGCAGAGCACGCATTATATAAAGTTTACAACCGTTTTTCGGTGGTTTTTGACCATGGCGAAGGCGTAAAGCTGTATGACACGGACGGACAGGAATACCTGGATTTTGGCGCAGGCATTGCTGTTATGGGACTGGGATATAGCTGTGACGAAGTGAAAAACGCAGTGAAGGAGCAGATGGACAAGCTTCCTCACATCTCCAACCTGTTTTACAATGAGCCGGCCATCAGTGCCGGTGAGAAGCTTCTGGCCGTATCCCAGATGGACAAGGTATTCTTCACCAACAGCGGTACCGAGGCCATTGAGGGTGCGTTAAAGATCGCGAAGCGTTATGCCTACAATAAGGGCATGGCACCGGATTACGAGATCATTGCCATGAAGCATTCTTTCCACGGCAGAAGCCTGGGAGCCCTTTCCGTAACCGGAAATGACCACTACCAGGAGCCCTTCGCTCCGCTGATTCCGAATATCAGATTCGCGGAGTTTAATAATCTGGACAGCGTGAAGGCACTGTTCTCCGATAAGACCTGCGCCGTTATCATGGAGACCATCCAGGGTGAGGGCGGCATTTATCCGGCGACCGAGGAGTTTATCAAAGGTGTGCGTGCCCTTTGCGATGAGCATGATGCCCTTCTGATATTAGATGAGATCCAGTGCGGTATGGGCCGTAGCGGCGAGATGTTTGCATGGCAGGGCTATGGTGTGAAGCCGGATGTCATGACTACTGCAAAGGCTCTTGGCAATGGTACTCCGGTCGGCGCGTTCCTGGCCTGCGGCAAGGCAGCAACCGCTATGGTACCGGGTGACCACGGAACCACCTACGGCGGCAACCCGCTGGTATGCGCGGCAGCCAACGCAGTTCTGGATGTATTTAAAGAGAAAAATATCGTTGGCCATGTCAAAGAGGTTGGCGCTTATCTCTATGAGAAACTGGAAGAGCTGGTGGCAGAGTATGACTGCGTCATCGCCCACCGAGGCAAAGGCCTGATCCAGGGCCTGGAGTTCAATTCCGCAGTCGGCCCAGTTGTCACCAACGCTCTGTTAGAGCAGCATCTGGTACTCATCAGCGCCGGTGCCAACATCATCCGCTTTGTTCCGCCGCTTGTCATCGAGCAGGCAGATGTGGACGAGATGGTTGTGAGACTGAAGGCAGCGATTGAAGCTGTGATGAAATAAAAATGACATAAAAATGAAGCCAGTGGTCTGGAAACTGCATATGTGCTGCAATTTCTGGGCTGCTGGCTTTATTGCTGTATATTGACAGGGTGGGCAGGTGACAGATATAATCAGGGCAGAGGATTGAGCCACCGTTTCCAGATAACGGCGGTGACAGGCTGAAACGAAGGAGGAGACTATTTTGAAGATTGCCGCATTTGAAGTGCGCCCAGATGAGAAAACATCGTTTGCCCGCTGGGCAAAGGCGTATAACGTGGAAGTGAAAGAGTACAGCGAGATTCCGTCTCTTGAGAATGCAGATCTGGCGGCAGGATGCGAGGGGGTTACGTTTCTTGGCCAGGGAAAAATTAACCGGGAACTTTTGGCGGAATATAAAAAACTTGGCGTAAAGTGCGTCTCTACTCGCACCATTGGCAGTGACCATATTGATCTGGAAGCCGCAAGGGAGCTTGGGATTCTGGTCTGCAACGCGAATTACGCGCCGGACAGCGTGGCAGATTTCACGATCATGATGATGCTGATGTGCTTACGCCAGTATAAGCAGGCCTTCTGGCGTGGATATGTCAATGATTTTTCTCTGGCAGGACTGGAAGGAAGAAATTTAAGCGCCATGACGGTGGGCGTTATGGGAACCGGTCATATTGGCCATCGGGTCATTCAGGATTTGCAGGGATTTGGCTGCCGCATTCTGGCGTATGATGTTTATCAGAACGCGGAAGTGGCAAAACTGGCAGAGTATACAGATCTGGACACCCTGTATAAAGAGAGCGACATCATCACTCTTCATATGCCGCTGCTTCCATCCACTCATCACATGATCAATCAGGAGAGCATTGCAAAAATGAAAAAGGGCGTGATTCTGGTCAACTGCGCCCGCGGCGGCCTGACGGATACGGAGGCGCTGATTGAAGGAATCGAATCTATGCAGATCGGCGCTCTGGGCATGGACACCGCGGAGGGGGAGGAAGGCATCATCCACTGCGATCGCAGAAGCGACATCATCGCGAACCGCAACTGGTTTTACCTTCATCAGTTCCGCAATGTCATCATGACCCAGCACATGGCATTCTACACCGAGCAGGCTGTAGACAGCATGGTACAGTGCGGCATTGAGGGAATCGTGAAAATGGCAGAAGAGGGAACGTATCCCACTATGCTGGATTAATTGTCCATGCGATTCAAAGACAGAATAACGGATGGAGGATACCCATGGTTTACAATATGGATTTTCTGATTGCGGCAATGGTAATATTGCTGCTGATCCTGTGGAATTTTCTGGGGCAGAAAAGAGCAGATGATCTGAACAACCAGATATTCCTTTTCTTTGCAGTCCTTGGAATTCTGGATGTGGCAGCGGAGCTGCTCAGCAATTATTATATTTCATTGGGAGGTGGAGATTTCGGCCTGGCAGCAATACTGGCGACGACCGTCTTTTATCTGTTTCAGGCCCTGCTTCCGTTTACCCTGATCTGCTACATTGTGACGCTGCATGACAACAAGATGATTTCCGCAAAAAAATGCTGCTGCCCGGCCTGGCTACGTTTCTTCTGATCGGTCTTGTTCTGATCAACCCGTTTACGGAAAAGCTGTTTTATTTTGACCTGGCAGAAGGATATGTGGAAGGACCCTGGTATAAGCTGATGTATTACAGTGCCATCTGTCATATGGCAGCAGCCTTTATCCTGATTATTTCCTGGAGCAGGAGACTGGGATACCGAAAGACCATGGTGCTCCTGGAAATTCTTGTGATAAGTGGAAGCGGTGTGGTGATCCAGTTTCTGGACCACTCGCTGCTGATGACAGGCTTCGGTTTAAGTCTCGGTATTCTGGCTTTGTTTATCACGATCAATAATCCCAATGTGAACACGGACAGTCTGACTGGTGTATACAATCATCTCTATCTGACCAGAAAATGTGAGGAGCTGATCGCAACCGGAAAATCATTTCATATCATTACCGTATATCTTTATCAGTTAAAGTACATCAACAAGATCATCGGGATCCAGGGAGGTGACCGCACGCTGCAGCTGACGGCAGATATGATCAGCGAGTTATGCGGGAAGAAGGCTTACCGCATTACTGGAAAGCGTTTTCTGGTGGTGGCCGGTTCCATGAAGGAATATGAGTATTTTCTTACGAAACTGGAGCAGATGTTTGGCGCGGAGACGTCCATGAATGTGGACCGAAGAAAAATCAGCATGCCTGTGATCCTCAGTGGTATTACAGAGGCACAGGCGCTTGGAGATTGCGGACTGATCCTGGAATACGCAGAGTATCTGGAATCTTTGGCTGCGCAGAGCGGCCTGACTGAGGTGATCCAGAATGACAGGAAAAACCTGGATGGCTTTCTATACCAGAAAAAGGTGGAGCAGTATCTTCACACAGCCATTTCGGAGGATCGATTTGAACTGTATTATCAGCCGGTTTATTCCACTGTGGAAAAACGCTTTGTCACGCTGGAGGCTCTGAGCCGCCTGCATCATCCGGAGCTTGGCTGGATCGCGCCGGATGTCTTTATCCAGATCGCGGAAAAAAATCATATGATTGAACAGATCACCGATCTGCAGCTCAGGCGTATCTGCAGGTTCCTGAAGGAAAACTGCGCAGCGCTCAGCCGGCTTTGGAATGTTAAGATGAATCTGTCTTCCCTGGATCTGATGAGGAGCGACTGCAGCAGTCATTTTATCCGCATTATGGATGAGTTTGGAATCCCGCATGACTGGATCCAGTTTGAGATCACGGAAACCGTTGCGACAGAATATAATGGAAGCCTCAAAAAGGTCGCAGATGACTTTACGGCAGCCGGGGTTCGTCTTTGCCTGGATGATTTCGGCTCCGGCTATGCGAACCTGAATACGGTGATGCAGCTTCCGTTTTCCTCGATCAAGCTTGACCGTTCTCTTCTTTTTGATATCTGCAGCGATGAAAAACGGGCTCTGTTTTATCAGAGCGTGGTGGAAACCTTCCGGAGGATGAATTACAGGATCGTGGCGGAGGGCGTAGAAACGGAAGCGGAAATGAGACTGCTGAGCAGCTGGAATGTGGATATGATCCAGGGCTAATACTTCTCAAAACCGCTTCCACAGAAAGAACTTCTGGAATTGTTAAAACAGAGTTATGCTTAAGAATATTTGTTATTCTTTGAATGCAGCAGCGGCCTCGCTCTGAATCTCGTCAGAAAGAATGGAGGTGCAGTGCGGGCAGCGGGTTGCCGCGATGGCAATCTTTGTTTTGCAGTACGGGCATTCTTTTTCCGTCGGCTTTGCAGGCGGAGCCGGTTTCTTGTACAGCTTGTTTAACTGGCGGATAACAAGGAACACAACAAAGGCCATGATCAGGAAATTGATCAGCTGGGTGACGAACAGGCCGTAAGCAACAACGGAGGTCTGCTCCTTTGCGGCCTCCAGGGTTGCGTAGTGCTCGCCGTTTAAGGCAAGGAACATGTTGCTGAAGTCAATCTTTCCGGTGATCAGGCTTAATGCCGGCATGACAACATTTTCAACCAGAGAGGTGATCAGGCTGTTGAACGCGCCGCCGATGATCACAGCGACTGCCATGTCGATCATGTTGCCTTTCAACGCGAAGGCCTTGAATTCTTCCAGAATCTTTTTCATAGATAGTCCCTCTTACATAATTGATTAAAAACAGTATAGAATTTGCGGCGGAAAATGTCAAGATTGGGTCGGACTTTCGTTCAGATAAAGACGGAAGCATAAAAAATGCCATCTTCATGGCGAAATTCGGCCACACCCTGATGACGCTGCGCAATGGCCCGGACCGAAGCGGTTCCGGTGCCAAAGCCCTCGTGCTTGGTGGAACGGAATTGGCCGTTTTCTTCGATGGGAGCGCTGCCGCAGGTATTATCTACAGCCAGTGCAATATGCCCGCTTTCTTCCCGGGCGCGGATGCGGATAAAAGGTGCAGTGTCCGTGCAGTCCCGGCAGGCATCCAGTGCATTTTCCAGGAGATTACCGAGAATGGAACATAATTCCGGTTCATTGATGGAAAGCTGCTTTGGAAGCTCAAGACGAACGGAAAAGTCAATTCCGGCTTTGCGTGCTTCTTCCCCATAATAGCAGACAATGGTATTGACTGCATAATTTTCGCACCAGGTCCGGCCGGTGTCTGGGGGAAGCGTCATGCGGTACTGTTCGATATACGATTTCAGATCCTCGGTTTTCCCGCTGCTCAGATAATGGTCGATCACATTTAAATGCTGACGCAGGTCATGCCGCGCCTGGCGGACGGTTTCCATATGTCTGGAAAGCTGCTGATACTGCGTGCGCTGGATGGCCAGGAGTGTTTCCTGCTGGGCCGCCCGTTCTTTGAGCACGGTCTGCTGGCGGATGATATCAAATGCTTCCAGAAGAATGGAATAGACCAGGACCGTCATGAGCAGCAGCCATATCCTTGTCAGAATAAAACGTGGGGTGCGGACCACATCAATACTCAAATCAAAATTGTGAACGCAGACAATAAAAGTGCCCGAAAATGGAAGAAACCAGGCCTTGTGCCAGAATGCTGGGCTGTCTACCTCAAAAACCCGTTCCCTGGCATTTTTCATGAATCTGAGTCCCAGGGGGAGCGTGAAAAACAGAAAGACAAAGATAATCAGCATACTTTCATTGTGAAGTGAATAAAACGTTAGATCCGAACCGGAAAAGAACCAGCTTTCCAGAAAAAAGCAGATTCCGCGAAGTGTGACCATAAAGTTAAAAATGAAAAAGCACAGGAAAAGCAGTTTCCATGCATTGGCTTTTACACATAAAAAGTAGAGGCTTAGGCAGACCACGGCAAAGATCATATCCGTTATCCGGGTAGGTTTTCCGTGTGCAACAAGATATACATAGCAGGATGACTGGAACAGCTGTCCCAGAAAAATGAAAAACGTAATGCTTTTCAGAGAAAAGCGCAGCTGTTTCCGGAATGGAAACAGTGCCAGGATAAAAAATGGAATCGAGTACAGCGTTTCACAGAGAAAAGCTTTTCCAAATACATGCCAGTTCATAAAGTTATTCCTTTCCGGAGAGAGTCAAACAGATACGCTACAAATGCTTCTTTGGTTTCCTTTTTCTTTCGTCGGCTGCAGAAGATGCATTCACCATTTTTCAGGTGGATGGTACCATCCTCCTGAAAGTCGCCAACCTGTGAAAAATTGAGGAGAAGTCCGCGGCCGCTCATATAGAAGCGTCCGCTCTTGGGAAGCAGGGCCAGAAGTTCTGCAAACGAGAGGCGCGCAGAGATATCTTCTTTTAAAGTATGGATGATCAGCCGGTGATTCTGAGTCTCCGCATACAGAAAATCGTCCAGAAAAATCCGTTTCGCCGAGGTCTGTCCCTGACCAAGTGCAGCCTGAATCTCAATATAAGCCGGCTCAGCAAGAAATGTACGGATTTCATCAAGACACCAGGACAGAGCATTTGCATCAACGGGTTTCAGCAGGTAATCAAGTGGATGGACACGGTAACCCTGCAGTGAATAGTCACGTTCTGAGGTAATAAAAACAAGGGGGATCCGTTCTGCGATGCTGCGCAGTTTTTCAGCAGTTTCAATGCCATTTAAACCGCTCTGATCCAGCATAATATCCATAAAAACCGCATGGTAAAGGCCGGGGCGGAAGTGTTCTAAAAAATCCTCACCGCTTTCATAACAGTCAAAATCTGCCGTCTCGTTATGTTTCTTAAAATTCTCCTGTATCAGCCGGATCAGATGTTCCTGATCCATAGCCAGATCTTCTACAATTGCAAAGTGCATCAAGGCAGAAACCTCCATTATCTGTAAGTATAAGCAGAAAGCCAATGACCAATTTGGTCGAGGATTGACCGTTAACGTCGATGTGGTTTTCAGAAATATTCGTATTTAGTATGATTATAATACAAAATTCTCCGAAGAGAAAGTAAATGACAGGACAATAATAAAAAATGGTACGAATCATAATGGCAGACATGAGATATGAATAATCCAAAAGGCAGGTGGAGTGATGGTACGGATTGTAATATATGGAGAACATGCGGAAGAGACGGATGGACTGGAAATGATGCTGCGCGCAATCTTAACGGAAAAACAAAGGTGGCCGGTCATCCACACTTATATCGGAAATCTGGAAAACTATCTGCATTTTGTCCGGGGAAATCCATATCTGATCATGCTGGTTTCCGCAAGGGGGGAGAAGGGAGCACAGATTGTTCAGAGAATCCGGGAAAATAATCCTGCCGCCTCTCTGATCTGGCTGTCAGATGAGAAAAACGCGCTGGAGTTCTGGAAACTTCATGCAAATGCTTTTGGGCTCTTTCCGCCAGAGAGGGAGCAGCTGGAGGAAGTTTTGACAGACTGTCTTTCAAGGACGGAGAGGAGACGGTAAACTAAAATAAATCAGCCGGAATATCAATGGTCGGAGGTGCTCATATGCCAAAAACAAAATGGAATCTGAATACCATATACATATCGGAAAGACTGGGGAAAGTGATGTGCTGGTCAGCTTCATTGATGAATATGGAGACAATACAGAACTGATCTGGATCTGGGATCCGGTGGAGCGCTATGTGTTCCGGGAAGATCTTTCTACCATTGCCATCGGTGACAGTGACCAGGATGCCGAACAGGATATGCATCTGGAAGCAGACGCGGATCTGGTTACGAATCTGGAAGACTATGTGGGACTCTGGGAATACCAGGGGGAGAACCGCTGGCTGCGCATCCACGATGATTTCACATGGGAATTTGTAAATGATCAGGATGATGTGATTGAATCCGGTACGCTTTGGGTGGAAGAAAACGGAATCACCCTTCACTTTGATGGAAGCGGTGACACCCTGCAGCTTGACCTTACGGTCAGCGGCGATCTGATGGATCTTACCAATGGCGGAAGTCTGTTTCCGGTAGAAGCAATCCAGTCCAGCGTGCCTTATTTTACCAGAAATGGCCTGGAAATGAATGCCGAAGTGGAGCTTGGTACATTCCTGCTGGCGAATGGCGCAAGCAGCTATTCCGGGAAAGGTAATGGCTACCGCCGGAGTGACTGCTATTGGGAGATTACGAAAAGGGCGGACGATATCCATGATGGCATCCGCGATTTGCACTTTGACGCAATCTGCTATATCCCGGAAAGCGCAATTTCAAGTGCTGCGAATGGAACAGTCGTTGTGTCCAGCGAACTGTACGATGCATATACTGGCATGTGGCTGACAGCGGGATCCACATTTAACAACAGCAGCCGCGGCGACAACTATTATCTTCATACCGTCAGCTGGAGAGGAAACAGCTATCTGATCGAATTTACCTATTCCACGGACTGGAATTTCCAGGTGGGTGACTGGGGAGCGGTTCTTACCAAAAGCTATTCTGTCTATATGCCGGCTGATTACGATGGACTTGTGTTCGCGGCTCAGGCGGAGCCGGACACCTATCAGGAAAGTGCCAGAAAGATGCAGATGGACAGCATCTCTCCGGAAGCCTGTGTTCTGGATCTTGATACGTTAGACCCCTACAGCAGTCTGTATTTCAGCCTTTGCGACTAAGGAGGAGTTTTATGAAGAAAAAAATAAGCGGTTTCGATTCCCCAAAACCGATAAAGATGACAGATGAGCAGTTGTCGCAGGAACTGCATAAGAGTAAAGGCGGCAGGGCTGGTGGAAAGCTTCTTTCGCTATTGGGTGGAGCTGTAATTGTACTGGGCATTATTCTGGGCGGAAATATGGTCTTAATCATTGCAGGCGCTGTGCTGCTTGGCCTGGGGCAGATGACGCATGGAAGGGTCAGAGATAAGGCGAGCCAGCAGACCTTTGACACCATCGCGCCTGATATCCTGAACACAGTTTTTGAGCACATAGAAATGAACAGTACGACGCATCTTTTAAATGCGGAGGATACGAACATTCCGCTGCCCAGCCATAATTACTGCAGCGGCAGCGGGTATATCCGGGGAACATATCATGGTATGACCGCAGAGCTGTGTACCGTGAAGCTGACGGATGTAAATGAATTCCAGCGTGAGGAGACCGGTCTGTGGGAAAAGAATGAGCGGGAGATTTATACGGGTCAGTGGATGCTGTGTGAACTGGATCAGGAATTTCCGACCTGGCTTACCATCTGGCCGCGGGACAAAATGGATAAACTGTTTCATGCTCAGACAATCAGGACCGGAAATGCGACCTTCGATAAGCGCTTTAATCTGAGCAGTGACAACGAACAGGAAGCACTTCGTATCCTGAACAGCAGCCGGACAGAGCGGATCCTGAATCTGACGGACAGATCTTTTGGGAAATTTTCCATCAATCTGAACCGGGACGGGAAGCTGTATATTGCAGTCCACAGCGGGCAGGCATTTTTTGATATTGGTAAGGGAACAGAAAATCCCGGGCAGCTCCGTCAGCGCTATGCCCGGGAAATGAAGTGGTTTACAGACATGGCGGATGTATTCCGCATCTCCAGTCTCTGAGATACAATTTGTATCCGGATCGGAGGTTTTGGTTTTATGAAAATCAATACACTATGAAATGCCGGATGATATAGACAAATATCTATAAGGAATATAGAGAGATGGAAACATTGGAATCAATTGGTTAGATCATATCCAGGAAGGCGCTGACTACTTTCGGCATATACCGGCTGCGCTTGTAATAAAAATTTACTTCCCGGAAGGCATCCTGATGGTTTAGCTTGTAGTACACCAGATGCTCCTCATCCGGTACATGGCGGATCAGGGTGTCGGAACTGAAGGAGATGCCCATGCCCTGGCGGGACAGGTTGTAGGCTGTGATCTGCTGGTCCAGCTCCAGACGTACCTTTGGAAGAAAATGGGCGTTATGAAAAATCCGGTCCGCGCGTTCCCGGGTGTCATTTCCGCCTTTTAACAGCAGGAAGCTTTCATTCTGAAAATGTTCCAGGGAGACCGGAGGAATACGGGAGTTTAAATGACGTTCTTCCAGGATGTCAGTGGCGGTCAGCGCGTAGTTTTTCATGGTCTCATTGACTGCAAAGCGAGCCGGAACCGTGAGCAGCAGATGCTCTTCGCAGAAAAAGCGTTTACCGTAGACGGAACTGTCCATACTCCGGTTGTCAATCAGAAGATCCAGGGAGCCGGAGAAGAGCCGCTCGGTCAGTTCCGCGGTGGTGGCCTCCATCAGATTCAGGTGCACCTGGGGATACTGCTCATTAAAGCGGGAGATCAGCGGCGGCAGCACATAGGATGTAAAAAGGTTGGTACCGCCAATGGAAAGGGATCCGCTTTTTAATTCACGCATATCGTTGATATAATTCTGAAATCCGTTTTCCACATCCATAATGATCTCAATGGATCGGATGTACTCCTTTCCCAGATCGGTGAGCTGAATGGGATTGGAACTGCGGTCGAAGATGGGGAAGCCAATCTGGACTTCCTCTTTTTTGACTGCGGCACTCAAAGACGGCTGGCTGATAAACAGGTTGCGGGCGGCTTTGGAAAAGCTCATTTCTTTGTAAACCTCGTAGACATAGCGCATCCCCTGAAACATAAATCCTCCTGATATAGATTATAATCTATAAAATGTATGATTTTATAAGTATTTGAAAATAGTGTAGTGCCAATTTATACTAAAGTCAAGAGGAAATGATGTCTGGCAGCAGACATATTCATATGATATGCAGGAGGATAAAAAGATGCAGGAAGATGGAAAGAAATATCGTCTGGAGCACGATTCCATTGGAGAAAAAGAGGTGCCGGAGGATGCCTATTATGGTGTGCAGACCCTTCGTGCCTATGAGAACTTTAATATTACCGGACTGAAAATGCACCCGGAGCTGATCAACAGTGTGGCACAGATCAAGAAGGCAGCAGCCATCACCAACTTTGAGGTAGGAGAGCTGGATAAGAGAAGAGCATCTGCCATCACCCAGGCCTGCGATGAGATCATTGCCGGAAAGCTGCATGACCAGTTTATTGTAGACCCGATCCAGGGCGGTGCGGGAACTTCCTTAAATATGAATGCCAACGAAGTCATTGCCAACCGGGCCATTGAAATTCTGGGAGGAAAAAAAGGTGAGTATAATCTGGTAAACCCCAATGATCATGTAAACTTTGGCCAGTCCACCAACGATGTATTTCCATCCTGCGGCAAGATGGCGGCATTAAAGCTTTTAGGCAATGCCCAGGAACAGCTGAAACGCCTGGAAGAGGCGCTGATGCAGAAAGCCCAGGAATTTGATTCTGTCATCAAGATGGGACGCACCCAGTTGCAGGATGCAGTGCCGATCCGTCTGGGACAGGAGTTCCACGCTTACGCATCAGCCATCCGCCGGGATATCAAACGCTTTGAGAATGCAAAAGAAGAGATCCGCTGCCTGAACCTGGGCGGTACCGCCATCGGAACCGGCCTGAATGCGGATGTACAGTATTTCCACCGAGTTGTAAAAAATATGTCCACGCTGACCGGCGAGGAGCTGGTGCAGTCCTACGATATGATCGACGCTACCCAGAACCTGGACAGCTACGCTTCGGTGTCCGGCATCGTGAAAAACTGTGCCGTGAACCTGTCCAAGATGTCCAATGACCTGCGACTGATGTCTTCCGGTCCGAGAACCGGTTTTGGCGAGATCAATCTTCCAGCGAGACAGAATGGTTCCTCCATTATGCCGGGCAAGATCAACCCGGTTATCCCGGAGGTTGTGAATCAGGTTGCGTTCAATATCATCGGAAATGATGTGACCATCACCATGGCAGCTGAGGCCGGACAGCTGGAGCTGAATGCGTTTGAGCCGATCATTTTCTATAATTTATTTGAGTCCATCGAGACACTGACCTATGCAGTAAAGACTCTGGTAGATAACTGCATCACCGGCATCACCGCCAACAAAGAGCACTGCCGCAGGCAGGTGGAGAACAGCATTGGTGTCATCACGGCCATCTGTCCGTATGTGGGTTATGAGACCGCAGCCAACATTGCAAAAGAAGCGCTGCGTACCGGCCGCCAGGTCAGAGACCTGATCCTGGAGAAGGGTCTGATGGACGAGGAACAGTTAAACACCGTTCTGGATCCGTACACCATGACCGAGCCGGGCATTCTTGGAAAAGATCCGATGGAGCAGCTGCGGGGTTAACGAGAAAAAGAGCATACAGAAATACCATTTGGACAATCAATCAGGAACACCAGTCTATTTCCAGGACTGGTGTTCTTTGTTTTGATATGGTATAATCGTGAAATGATATTTTGAAAAGGAAGGATTCTCTGATGATAGAAAAAGAATTGATGGGTCTCTGGCTGAATAGCCTGGCCTCCAAGGCTCCGGTTCCGGGCGGCGGCGGAGCATCAGCAATCGGCGGAGCTCTGGCGGCAGCGTTGGGACAGATGGTTGCGAACTTAACGGTTGGAAAGAAAAAATACGCAGATGTAGAAAAAATAATGCAGGAACTGCTTGGAAAGCTTCAGGCACTGCAGGAAGATTTTCTGGATCTGGCAGACCAGGACGCAAAGGCTTTTGCGCCTCTGGCAGCAGCCTATGCCCTTCCGGCATCCACCGAGGAAGAAAAGCAGGAGAAGGTACGCATTATGGAGGAAAATCTTCTGGCTGCAAGCCTGGTACCTCTTCACATGATGGAGAAGGCTGTTGAGACCTTGACGTTTCTGGAGGTTCTCGGGGAAAAGGGAAGCCGCATGGCTGTGTCCGATGTAGGCGTTGCCGTACAGTTTGCCCGCACCGCATTGACCGGAGCAGTCATGAATGTCTATATCAATACCAAATCCATGAAGAACCGGGAAAAGGCGGAGGAGCTGAATACAAAGGCCAGAGAACTGATTAAAAACGGAACAAAGAAAGCAGACGAAATATACGAAAAGGTGTTAGAGCAGCTCACCTGATGAATTGACGTCCTGGTGCCTGTTGAAATACAGGTGGGCGAGTATCAGAAGGAACGAGGGAGGAAATCCATGAGAGTATTAAAAGGCGCAGAGGTTTCTGCAAAGATCAAAGAAGAGGTACAGGCAGCACTTGCAAAATGCAAGGGTGCAGCTCCGAAGCTGGCCATCATCCGTGTGGGAGAGAATCCGGATGATATGTCCTATGAGCGCGGTGCCACCAAAAAGATGGAGAATTTTGGCCTGCGGGTGCAGTCTTATGTGTATCCGGCAGATATTACCGATGCTGATTTCAAGGCAGAGTTCACAAAGATCAATGAGGACCCGGATGTGACCGGAATCCTGATGCTGCGTCCGTTGCCGAAGCAGATCTGTGAGAAGGATATTGAGGGCATGATCGATCCGGCAAAGGATCTGGACGGCATCTCCCCGGTTAATATCGCAAAGATATTTGAGGGAGATGACAGCGGTTTTGCTCCGTGCACGGCAGAAGCCGTCATTGAAGTGCTGAAAGCAGCAGAAATCCCGATGACCGGAAAACGCGTGACCATCGTAGGACGCAGCATGGTTGTGGGCAAACCGCTTTCCATGTTAATGGTGAAGGAAAATGCCACAGTAACCATCTGCCATACCAGAACCAAAGATCTGGCAGGCACCTGCCGCAATGCGGAGATCCTGGTGGCTGCAGCCGGACGGGCGAAAATGCTGAACGGCGATTATGTTGCTCAGGATGCTGTGGTGATTGATGTGGGCATCAATGTGGACGAAAACGGAAAACTCTGCGGCGATGTGGATTACGATACCATCCAGGACAAAGCCCAGGCGGCAACTCCGGTGCCGGGCGGTGTCGGAGCCGTGACCACGGCGGTGCTGGCGAAGCATCTGGTAAGAGCTGCGGGACTGTAAAACAAATAGAAGGAGATATTCACATGGCAAAAGTATTACTGATTAATGGAAGTGGAAATGAGCATGGCTGTACCTTCACTGCATTGAGTGAGGCGGCAAGGGCATTAAACGAGGAAGGTGTGGAGACTGAGATCATCCAGCTTGGAAAAGATGCTATCCGCGACTGTATCGGCTGCGGTTCCTGCGGAAAGCTGGGCCGCTGTGTATTTGATGATGATCAGGTCAATCTTGTGGCTGCAAAAGCAAAAGAGGCAGATGGCTTCATTTTCGGAAGTCCGGTTTACTATGCGCATCCGAGTGGCCGGGTGCTTTCTTTCCTGGACAGGCTGTTCTATTCCGCAGGCAGCGCGTTTGCGTACAAACCGGGAGCTGCCGTACTTTCCGCAAGACGCGGCGGAACTACGGCATCCTTTGATGTGCTGAACAAATATTTTGGCATCAGCAATATGATGACCGTTGGATCCCAGTACTGGAATATGGTACATGGCAACAAGCCGGAGGAGGTGCTTCAGGATCTGGAGGGCCTGCAGACCATGCGTACTATGGGCCGCAATATGGCCTGGATGATCCTGTGCATTGAGGCCGGAAAGGCAGCAGGCATTACACCGCCGACCGGCCGGGAAGAGCGGGTCAGAACCAATTTCATCCGATAGCTCAGACTGTTTTCGGCCGGACGCATGCCGGAAAAGGGCTTGGATAAATGAAAATCATGTTAGAATTCGCAATCAGAAAGGACCTGACGATATGGAAATCAGAAACGCCCAGATGACGGATCTGCCGGAAATTTTAAAACTCTATGCGGAAGCAAGAGCTTTCATGCAGGCGACCGGAAATGGCACGCAGTGGGGAACATCTTATCCGCCGGTGGAGCAGATAGAAGCAGATATCCGGGCAGGAAAAAGTTATGTCTGCGAGGCGGACGGTGTATTGGCCGGAGTGTTCTATTTTTCAGAGGAACCCGATCCGGATTATGCAAAGATTTATGAGGGAAGCTGGATTGGGACCGGAACATATCATGTCATGCACCGGGTGGCAGCGCCGGGCCGTGTGAAGGGGGCTGGTTCTTTCTGCATCCACTGGTGCGCAGAGCACAGTCATGGAGATTTGCGGATTGATACTCACCGGAATAATCTTCCGATGCAGCATGTGCTGGAAAAAATTGGATTTACCAGATGTGGCAAGATTTATCTGGCCAATGGAGAGGAACGCCTGGCGTTTGAGCTTTTGCCCAAAACAATCTGACCAGGTTCCTGACAGCTGATTCCAGCGCAGGTGCGGATTTGTATTGTTTGCTGTATGATGCAGGGAAAATAGCGGGAAAATTGTGCATAATTTTGTCGGAAACGGTAGCTTTCTGTGGATAAACATGCTAAGATGAAAGCACGGCATTCACAATCTTTTTTGTTTTTACATGCGAAAAAATGAAAGTAAAACAAAAAGCGATACCGGAGAGGAGGAAACAATTATGAGCAGAGTCATTACCATAAGCCGTGAGTTTGGAAGCGGCGGCCGTGAGGTGGGATTTCGTCTGGCGGAAAAGCTTGGCATCCCGTTTTACGATAAAGAGATCATTTCCATGGCAGCGGAGGATACAAATATTTCGGAAGATGTGTTTCACAGCCATGATGAGGTGATTGGAAACAAGGAACGGATCGATCACGATTATGTGTCTGTAAATCCGTTTTCTCCACTATATGAAGTTCCGGTATCAGACCAGGTATTTATGGCCCAGTCCCAGATTATCAAAAAACTGGCTCAGGAGGGCCCATGCGTCATCATCGGACGCTGTTCGGATATTCTGGTGGAAGATGGATTCCATGTATTCATCTGCGCCGGCATGAAGAAGCGCGTGGAGCGTATGCTGGCTTTAGAGCCGCAGGAGACTGCAAAAAAGATGGAAAGCCGTATGCGTCAGATCGATCAGAAACGCCGCGATTATTACCAGTATTACAGCGGAAATGAGTGGGGAAACCCAAGAAACTATCACTTAAGTTTGAACAGCGGAAAACTTGGGATAGAAAAGTGTGTTGATATGATCCTGGAGAGTTTGAAGCTGTATGAGCAGTAATCAGAATTTAAAAGAATATAATAAAATGGATTCAAAGAAGAATCAGACATCTGCGGTCAGCATGACAGAAGGATCCTTGTGGAAGAATATCTTTCTGTTCAGCTGCCCGCTGATTTTTTCCCAGCTGCTGGAGGTCATGTTTAATTTAAGCGATGTGGCTGTTGTAGGGCGCTTTGCGGATTACCGGGCACTGGGATCGGTGGGCTCCACCAGCCTTCTGGTGACGCTGTTTACCGGATTTCTCATTGGCATGGGCGCTGGCGTGAATGTCCGCGTGGCCCATGGCCTGGGAGCCGGAAACCAGAAAGAGACAGAGGAGACGATCCATTCCTCTTTTCTGATCTGCCTTGTGACCGGACTTCTGATCTGTGTGGTCGGCCTGACCAGCTCCAGAGCGTTCCTTGTTCTTCTGCATACGAAGGACGAGCTGATGGAGGGTGCGGTCAATTACCTTCAGATCTATTCTCTGGGTATGCCTGCCATGGGACTTTACAATTTCGGCAACGGCGTTATGAGTGCCCGAGGTGACACCAAACGGCCGCTGGTGTATCTGCTTATCGCAGGAGTCCTGAACGTGATCATGAACCTGATCTTTGTCATCGGGCTTCATATGGCAGCAGAAGGTGTGGCTATTGCCAGTGTCATGGCTCAGTATACATCGGCCGGCCTGGTTTTACATCATCTGTGGAGACGGCGGGATGTCTGCAGACTTCAGCTTCGCAAGGTGTGTTTTCACAGAATGGCAGGTAAGGCTGTTTTAATGCTGGGAATTCCCGGAGGACTGCAGCAGGCAATCTTTGCAATCGCCAACCTGTTTGTACAGGCGGGAGTCAATTCCTTTGACGCAGTTACGGTTTCGGGAAATGCGGCAGCAGCCAATACCGATCCGCTGGTCTATAATTCCATGTTTGCGTTCTATACAGCCTGCGCCAGCTTCATGAGCCGCAATCTGGGCGCAGGAAAAAAGGAACGGGTATTGAAAAGCTATTTTATCTGCCTGACATATGCTTTTTCAATCGGAGCGGTTCTGGGTGGATGTTTCTTCTTATTTGGCGATGGGTTCTTATCCCTGTTTGCAACAGAGCCTGCCGTGATCCATGCGGGAAAGGAACGGCTTTCCATCATGGCCTTTTCGTATGCGATCTCAGCATTTATGGACTGTTCCATCGCAGCCTCCCGCGGAATCGGAAAGAGTGTCGCACCTACAGTGATCGTCATTCTTGGTTCCTGTGTATTCCGTGTGATCTGGGTATTTACGATCTTTGCCCATTTCCACACGCTGACATCCCTGTATCTGCTTTATGCATTTTCGTGGATCATTACAGGAGCGGCAGAGGTGGCGTACTTCTGGAGGAGCTACAGGAAGATTGCAATATAAAAATTTAAGAGCGTAGATCGCTACAGGTCCGAAGCCGGTAATCCCGGCATACCGCTGTGCAAAATATGGGTATTGTGTTCGGACGATGCAGCTGACAGATGTTTGCGGATAGTCGGACAAGATGTCCGCCTCCCTCAAACACCAGTCGCTGCATAGCCGGACACGTATACCCATATTTATGCTCCGCGGAATGCCGGGATAACCGGCTTCTACTGTATTGGCCCCACTAAGAAAAGATAGACACAGCCAGAACGGTACTGATAAGAGCCATGATTTCCAGCTTTTACCAGTACCATTCTGGCTGTGTTTTTTATTACCGTAGAATAGCAGGAAAGCAGAAGCTAAACCATCCAGGTTTTTCTGGTAAATGCAGTCCCGTCTTTGTTGATCATGGGAATGTAGTGGAGTTCCGGATCGTTGCGGAAAAAGCGGCTGTCGGATATGATGCTGTATCCCAGAGCGTGGAAGCCTTTGGCAATCTGCTGTTTCTGACCGGGAGAGGGCGGTCGCTTTTTGCCAAAGATAAGAATTGTAGCCATCATTATTTCGTGGTATCATAAACCCAGAAAGATGCTTGAAAAATGATGAAAAGGTGGGTGACAAGATGGCAAATCTGAATATTCCGGTTGGTGTTTCTGATTTTGCGGAAATACGCAAAAATGGATATTACTTTATTGATAAATCGGAACTGATTGAAAAACTGGTAAAAACAAAAGTCACTAAGGTAACACTGATCACTCGTCCGCGCCGTTTTGGAAAGACCCTCGGCATGAGTATGCTGGCCAACTTTTTTGATATCCGGAAAGACAGCCATGAATTGTTTAATGGTCTTGCGATTTCCAGAAATTCCGGACTTTGCGCAAACTGGATGAACCAGTATCCTACGGTTTTTCTGACATTAAAAGATGTAGATGGGCTTGATTTTGAGTCAGCGAAAAGTATGCTTCAGAGAAGAATTGCGGAACTGTGCAGGCAGTATTTTTATCTGACAGAAAGCGAGAAAGTAAATCCATTTGATAAAAAGATTTTTTTGCAGCTTGTCGATGTAGTGGATGGAAAGACAACCGATACGATGCTGAAAACAAGTCTTTCCCTGATCATGCAGATGCTTCATGACTATTACGAAAAGCCGGTGATCCTTCTGCTGGATGAATACGATGTGCCGCTGGCAAAGGCAAGCGCGCATGGGTATTACGACCAGATGCTGGATATGATGCGTGCCATGATGAGCACCTCTGTGAAGGATAACAGCAATCTTCTTTTTGCGGTAGTGACAGGCTGTCTGCGTATATCCAATGAGAGTATTTTCACCGGAACAAATAATTTTGTTTCAGATTCGATTGTAAAATCAAGGCTGAATGAATATTTTGGCTTTACCAGCCAGGAGGTAGGACAGATTCTGGAGGATTCTGGTTATCAGAATGAGGCAGAGCGGGTTCGTGCGTGGTATGACGGTTATCATTTTGGTGAGTTTGACATGTACTGTCCCTGGGATGTGCTCAATTATGTGTATGATCTTCAAGAACACGAAGAAATCAGCCAGCCGGTCAGCTATTGGAGAAACACTAGTGACAATGCAGTGATTCGTTCTTTCCTTGATCATAAGCAGAATCTCATTACAGCAAAACTGGAAATCTTATTGGGCGGCGGTTATATTATCCAGAAAATCGATGAAAATCTGACCTATGATTTTGATCGGTGTTCTGATGAAAACTTTTGGAGTGTACTGTATCTGACCGGATATTTGACACGGTGCAGGGAGAAAGATTTGCGGCCAGAAGATCGAAACAGAATCCGGGATGGTTTTACCGCGCTCATGATTCCCAATGAAGAAATTCAGGAAATTTACCGTGATACGATCGTAAAATGGTTCATGGAAAGCGCACCATCCTGGAAACCGGAGAATTTGGGCGAGGCTATATGGCGTGGAGATGTGGGGACGATTATTTCAGAAATGAATCGTCTTCTGAGAAAAACCATCAGCTATCATGATTACCGGGAAGATTATTACCACGCGTTTCTTGCGGGAATCTTTACCGGAATCGGCTATGCGGTAGAGTCTAATCGGGAACATGGTACAGGGCGAAGTGATATTGTGATAGCAGATCCGTCCAACATGCGGGTAGTGATCTTTGAAGTTAAGATCGCAGAAGACAGAACAAAGCTTGAACGGGAATGCGAGGAAGCATTAACTCAGATTCGGAATCGCAGCTATGCGGAAGAATTTCTGGAAAATGGAAATGAAGTTCTGTGCTATGGAATCGCGTTTTATAAGAAGGAATGTTTTGTGAAGAGGATAGAATAAGGATCATAGAAAAAATAGAAGCCAAATGGTAACACATGGCTTCTATTTTTTTGACGTAATCATGTTGGTTTACATTACTCCGCCTGCTCCCGCATCAGCGCAATCTCCTTCGCGTACCCGTCCAGCTCATTCGGTGTCTCCAGATAAAAAGGCAGATCCTTCAGTGCCGGGTGCTGCACGACGCGGATCAGAGCCTCCTGTCCGATGCAGCCTTCGCCGATCCGGGCATGGCGGTCTTTGTGGGCACCGAGGGGATTTAAGCTGTCATTTAAGTGGATGGCGCGGAGACGGTTAAGACCGATCACGCGGTCGAATTCGGTGAGAACTTCGTCCAGATGGTTTGCGATGTCGTAGCCACCATCCCAGACATGGCAGGTATCCAGGCAGATGCCCAGGTGGCTGTTTAAGTCTACGCGGTCGATGATCTCACGCAGTTCTTCAAAGCGGCCTCCGATTTCGCTTCCTTTTCCGGCCATGGTTTCCAGAAGAACGGTGGTGGTCTGCTCTGGCTTTAAGATGGCGTTCAGCATGTCTGTGATATAGGCAATGCCGGTTTCCACGCCCTGTTTTACATGGCTGCCCGGGTGGAAATTGTAGCAGTTTCCAGGCGTGTATTCCATGCGCAGCAGGTCGTCTGCCATGGTGCGGCGGGCGAAATCACGGATTTTTTCGTCCGCGGAACAGGCATTTAAGGTGTAGGGCGCATGGGCGAGAATGCGGCTGATTCCGTGTTCTCTGGCAAATCCCAGAAATGCGGAAACATCATCTGGATCAATATCTTTGGCCTTTCCGCCCCGGGGATTGCGGGTGAAGAACTGGAAGGTGTTGGCGTTTATTTTTACAGCCTCTTTTCCCATGGCGAGGTAGCCGCGGGAAGAGGAAAGATGACATCCGATGGTAAGCATGATGATGAGTCCCCTTTTCATATGATATTTATGTAAGAACGCTTCTGGCAATAACAGGCCGAAACCGTTCTTTTTTACTATAGAGGATAGACGCAGAATTGTAAAGTTAGTCGAGACTTTTTAAGAAAACTGTGGTAGAATAAGCCTGATCTTTTTGAAAAATATAGATATGGATACAAGGAGATTTGGAGTTGCGCAGACAGCAGCGGACATGTGCCAGGTTACGGAGGAGAACATTATGGAATTCGCAGAGAGAATGAACCGGTTTGGAGAAGGTGTTTTCTCCAGACTTGCAGAGATCAAACGCCAGAAGCTGGAGGCAGGAGAGAGTGTGGTGGATTTAAGTATCGGCGCGCCGAACATTCCGCCGGCCCAGCACATTCTGGATGTGCTCTGTAAGGAAGCAGCCGATAAAAGCAATTATATTTACGCCATCAACGATCAGAAGGATCTCTTACAGGCCGTTTCCCAGTGGTATGAGCGCCGCTATGGCGTGAACCTGGACCCGGATACAGAGATTTGCTCCCTGCTCGGTTCCCAGGAGGGACTGGCCCATATTGCCATGTCCATCGTGGATGAGGGAGATCTGGTGCTGGTGCCAGATCCATGCTATCCGGTCTTCGCGGATGGACCGCGTCTGGCTGGCGCAGAGCTTTACTATATGCCGCAGAAAAAAGAGAATGGTTATGTGATCCGTCTTTCCGACATTCCGGAGGAGGTGGCACAGCGGGCAAAATTCATGGTAGTTTCTTATCCGAACAATCCGACCGCCGTGATGGCACCGGACTCTTTCTATGAGGAACTGATCGCGTTCGCGAAGAAATACGACATCATTGTTCTTCACGACAACGCCTACAGTGAACTGGTCTTTGATGGAAGACACTGTGGAAGCTTCCTTCGTTTTCCGGGCGCGAAAGAGGTTGGCGTAGAGTTTAATTCCCTTTCCAAAACATACGGTCTGGCCGGAGCGAGAATCGGTTTCTGCGTGGGTAATCCGGAAGTTGTAAAGCATTTAAAACTGTTAAAATCCAATATGGACTACGGCATGTTCCTTCCGCTTCAGAAGGCAGCCATTGCAGCCATCACCGGGGACCAGTCTTGTGTGGAGACCACCCGCGCGGCCTATGAGAAGCGCCGTGATGTGCTCTGTGACGGCTTAAGTGACATTGGCTGGAAGTTCCCGAAGCCGGAGGCAACCATGTTCGTGTGGGCTCCGGTTCCGGAAAGCTTCACAAGCTCCGAGGTGTTTGCGGTGGAACTCGTAAAGCGAAGCGGTGTCCTGGTAACACCGGGCAGCGCTTTCGGTCCGTCCGGAGAGGGCTATGTGCGCATGGCTCTGGTACAGGATGAGCCGGAACTGAAACAGGGCATTGCGGCGATTGACGCCTGCGGAATCCTGAAATAAAAAACGGAACAGTTAGAACTGGAGAAAGCGGAACGCAAAGAGAATTGCTTCATGACAGCACGGGAAGAATCTGCTGCAGGCTGATCGGAAACAGCAGCGGCGAGAGTACTGTCATGGAGCAATTGTTATAGTTCACACAGCGAGTGAACCGCGTAACGCAATTTTGCGGAGAGGCAGAGAAACCATGAGTCAGAATTATAAAATGATCATACAATATGAAGGCACACGGTATGACGGCTGGCAGAAGCAGGGCAACACGGAAAATACGATACAGGGCAAGCTGGAAAAGGTGCTGGAGCGCATGGCCGGTTTTCCGGTGGAAGTGCATGGGTCAGGCCGCACAGACGCGGGTGTGCATGCAGCAGGGCAGGTGGCGAATTTCCATCTGCCGGATGGATGGAAGCGGGATATGGCGGTGAAAAATGAGTCTGTGGCTGGCGGAAAGCAGCATGGAAACTTAGAATCGGCAGGGAAAAACAAAACGGTTTCTGAATGGATCCGGGCTTATCTGAATCAGTATCTCCCGGATGACATTGCCATAACAGAACTGACTCCGGTGCCGGAGCGTTTTCACAGCCGCTTAAGTGCCGTGAAAAAAATCTATACCTACCGGATTGAGACCGGGGAAAAGCGGGATGTATTCTCACGCAGAATCTGTTACGGACTGGGTCAGGCATTGGATGTAAAGAAGATGCAGACAGCAGCGGATCTGCTCTGCGGTACCCATGATTATAAGAGCTTTTGCGGCAATAAAAAGATGAAAAAATCCACGGTGCGGACCATTTTCCGTATCACCGTGGAGCAGGATGCGGGCAGCGGACTGGTAAAGCTGGAATTTGAGGGAAACGGATTTTTGCAGAATATGGTCCGGATCCTGACCGGAACCCTGATTGAGGTGGGGCTTGGAAAACGGGATGCAGGCAGTATGCCGGAAATCCTTGCGGCACTGGACCGTCAGGCGGCCGGATACACGGCACCGGCAGAAGGACTCTGCCTGCAGCAGGTATTTTATCAATAAGATGTTTTTATGAGGAAGGTATGGCGCAACAGACATTATGATGGATTTTCTGGTAAGACGATTTGTAAAAGATTTTGAAAATGTGGAGAACGTGAAAGTGCGGACGGCTTATGGCATGCTGGCCAGTATCACGGGAATCTGCTGCAACCTGCTGTTGTTTGGCGGCAAGCTGTTTGCGGGACTGGTGGTAAACAGTATCTCCGTTATGGCGGATGCCTTCAACAACCTGTCGGATGCTGCGTCCTCCATCATTGGATTTGTTGGGGTGCGCATGGCGGAAAAGCCGGCTGATGAGGAGCATCCATTTGGACATGGGCGCATGGAATACATTGCAGCTTTTGTAGTGGCCTTTCTGGTCATACAGGTGGGCTTTTCTCTTTTAAAGACGGCAGTGGGCAAGATCCTGCACCCGGAGACCTTAAGCTTCAGCGCACTTTCAGTAGGAATTCTGGTATGTTCCGTGCTGGTCAAGCTGTGGATGGCATCTTACAACCGAAAGCTGGGAAAGCGGATCAATTCCACGGTGATGATGGCAACCGCAGCAGATTCCCTGGGGGATGTGGGGGCAACCTCAGCCACCATCGTATCACTGCTTGTGTTCCGCTTTTTCCATATTAACATAGACGGCATCATTGGACTGGTGGTTTCGGTTCTGGTGTTAATTGCGGGTGTCAACATTGCGAAGGATACACTGGCCCCCCTTTTAGGACAGGCCATTGAACCGGAGATTTATCACCGGATCTCGGCGTTTGTTGAGAGCTACGATGGCATCATTGGCAGTCACGATCTGATCGTGCATAATTACGGCCCGAGCCGCAGTATGGCTTCCATTCATGCGGAAGTACCAAGCAAAGTGGATATTGAAATCTCCCATGCGGTGGTAGATCAGATTGAGCGGGATGCTCTGGAAAAGCTTGGCATTTTTCTGGTCATCCATATGGACCCGGTGGAGACGGACAACGAGCTGGCAGCCATTTTGAAGAAAATGACCATTGATGTGATCCTGCATCTGGATTCCCGGCTGACCCTGCATGATTTTCGCATTGTGCAGAGCCAGGCCCGCATCAATCTGATCTTTGATCTGGTAGTGCCGCGGGAATACACAAAACAGATGCGGGAGGAGCTGACGCGCCAGGTTTGTGAGAGGGTGAGGGAGCGGGATAGCCGCTGCGCCTGCATCATCACGGTGGAAAACAGCTATCAGCAGGAAGAAAATGGCAGTACCAGAAACTGAAAAAACTGTCATTTTCATGCAATAAGAATTGCCGGGAACGCATTAAACTATAAGGAAGGAACAGTCGATTGAATCAAGAGGAACTTTTGAGACAGGTAGCGCATGGTGACCGGGAAGCCTTTCACCAGCTTTATCTGGAGACGAACAGGAGTGTCTACAGCTTTATCCTGTCTATCCTGAAAAATCCGCAGGATGCGGAAGAGGTTTTGCAGGAGACCTATCTGAAAATCTGGACTTCTGCCAGAAGCTACAAGCCGCAGGGAAAACCTCTTGCCTGGATGTTTACCATTGCCCGGAATCTTTGTTATATGAAGTTTCGGGATCAGAAACGCATTGCGGATGTGGGACTGGACGAGCTTTCCGGAGAGGAAACCGGGGAATCGTGTCCGGCACTGGAGCATATGACGGATGCGATTGTACTGAAGGCGGCACTGGAAATATTAAAAGAGGATGAACGTCAGATCGTGCTTTTGCATGCGTCTGCCGGGTTAAAGCACCGGGAGGTTGCGGCTGGTCTGGGCCTTCCGCTGGCTACGGTTTTGTCCAAATATAACCGGGCCATGAAAAAAATGCAGAATTATTTAAGAGAGGGGGAGTGAGTGTAGATGAAAGCGGAGTATCAGAAACGGGAAATGAGCAGCCAGGAAATCGAACAGCATTTGAAGTCCGCGGTAGATGCGCTCGCTCCGGATATCTTTGACAGGCTTGATCTTTCCGTGCCGCAGCAAAAGCCACGGCCTGATGACGGGCGGGAAAAGATCGTAAGCCTGCAGCGGCGTATGCGCGGCATGGCTGTGGCGGCAGCGGCATGCCTCTGCCTGGTGACAGCCGGGGGTGGCGCATGGCATTACCAGTATCAGAACCGTCAGATTGATTCGGTGATCGGCATTGATGTTAACCCAAGCGTGGAGCTTTCCATTAGCCGTAAGAACCGCATCCTAAAAGCGGAGCCGCTGAATGCGGATGCGGAGTCCATTATGGAAGATATGGATTTAAAGGGCGTAGAACTGAATGTAGCAGTCAATGCGGTCATTGGTTCCATGGTGATCCACGGCTATCTGGATGATCTGGACAATGCCATTCTGGTTACGGTAAGCAATGACAGCATCAAAAAAGCAACGGCTCTGCGCAGCAGTGTTGTGGAAGACATTGAGCAGACTCTGCAGGAAAATCAGGTAAAAGCGGTGGTTTATGACCAGCAGGTAATTGAGGAGGATGCGGCCCGCAAGCTGGCAGATACTTACGGGATTTCCTATGGCAAAGCCTATTTTTTAAAGGAACTGATCAGCCAGAATGAGAACCTTACCGAGGCTGATATGAGGCGGCTTTCCACTATGAATATGGAAGAGATTGCCCGGGAGATCGCAAAAGATTCCCTGAACCTGGGTGAGTTCGCGGACAAGGCAAAGAGTCCGCAGGATGCGGAATCAGGAAACGCGCAGCATGCGGAAACAATACAGGAAGCAGAGAAGAACGCAGAGAGCAGCACCGGGTCTGAAGCGGAAGGCACGGGAATTTCAGAAGAGATGAAGGAAAGCAGTGCCGCTGCGGAAAGCATTTCTGAAACGGAAACTTCTGCAAAGCCTGAGACAGAGCCGGAGACGGATGAAGAAATCCGTCAGGGCCGCGTGAAGATCGACTATGTGGATTATGAGGACGGATCCATCTACATTTACTTTGAAGATTATGTTCGCTGGAAGAATCCGACCGTTTCTGTGCGGGACGAAGACGGAAATTCTTATTCCGCTATGGTAGACGAGACCGAGAGTGACAGCTGTATTGTGGAGGTTAGTGGTCTGGAAGACGGAAAGACCTACAGCTTTGTTCTGGGCGGCATCACACGCAAGGGCGACAGCACGGCAACCACGGTAAAGGGTTATTTTGATGCACCGGAGATTGCGGATGAACTGAAGAGTTCAGAAGCATCGGATGAGGAAACGGAAGAAACAGAACACGATCAGGAAAATAGCCAGAAACGACATCCGAATGCGGAATCCGAAACGAGGACCAGCACGGAAACACCGGATGAGAAGCAAACTTCCGAAGGCAGTGCGAAAATGACAGAAGCAAAGCAGCAGGAGACGGAAGACGCAAAAACCAGTATAGAGAGCAGCACACAGAAAGATACAGACAACGGCGGCGGGCAAAACTGAACCGCCGCCGTTGTTTTAATCTTCTGGAATCCGCTGAATCGGTTCTTTTTTTGGAAGAATTAAAAAAATAAAATTTTTTGAAAAAAGTGCTTGACCAAATCGACACTATCGTATATAATAATCCTCGTTGCAGCAATGGGCTATCGCCAAATGGTAAGGCAACGGACTCTGACTCCGTCATTTCAAGGTTCGAATCCTTGTAGCCCAGTTCAAAAACTTCATATTCGATTTGATTATTGGGCTATCGCCAAATGGTAAGGCAACGGACTCTGACTCCGTCATTTCAAGGTTCGAATCCTTGTAGCCCAGCTGCTTAGAAGGCTTCCGCAAATTCGGGAGCCTTTTTTATATGATAGGAAATTCCTCCACTCGGAGGAAACCACACTAAAAATGCCCGCTTTTATGCGGGCACCAAAACAAGACG
>NZ_QUFI01000023.1:513-47376 GCF_003478505.1 Clostridium sp. AF27-2AA | reverse complement strand
ATATCTTATCACATTGTTTTCGCTTTGTCAACAACTTTTTTAAATTTCTTTTTGAATCTTTTCAGATTCGCTTTGCCGTTTTCAACAGCGTGTTATATCTTACCAGATGTTCACGTGCTTGTCAACAGCTTTTTTATTTTTCTTTTTAACCCCCGCTGTTTTTCGCGGGTGAGTTATATTATACCATTTAACCACTGGTTTGTCAACAGATTTTTCCAATTTTTTGTACTCTTTTTTAACAAACGAGGAAGCCGGATGAAAAGCATACATCCAGTTCCCTCTTCTGCTGCTTTCTCCTACAAAAAACCATTTAATATGCGAAGAAACAGCCAGTTAAACAAATTGTTCTGATATAGCAGACTGAGCCACCAGCTCTTTTCAATCTGAAGCAGAACCGGACGTGTCCACACCATACCGGAGCAGCCCCGGATCACCAGTCCCGCCAGCCATATGAGCAGAAGACCTGCAATCGCTCCAAGCAGGGCCCCGGCTATCTGATTCAATTCCCATATGATCGGGAGCCGCGCAATCTGGTTCAGCCAGTGTGCTCCTATGCGGAAAAACAAAAATACAGCTGCAAACAAAATTCCCGTTCCAAATACGCGAATCACCATAGTTGCCAGATATGATCCAAGATAATCAAAAAAGCGATCTACGCCAAGCATATGGTAGATCTCGCTGTTATTATTTTCAAGAAGCACTTCTTTCATCTGTTCAGGCAGCTTCAGTCCTTCTATAATATTCCGCTGGTAAGCCGGCTGTATCTCCGTTTCCTCTGCCGCTTCGTTTTCATCTTTCACTCCGGCCATATGCAAAAGCCCCTGTCCTATTGCCTGATGGACTGCCGTATTCTCGTTCAGCACCGCTGTGACACACGGCATAGCCACGCGCGTCACAACAAGACTCAAAATCAGGGCTGACATTGTCACCGCAATGCGTACCAGCCCCCTGTAGTGCCCATACAATATCATAGACAGCCAGAATACGCCTACGCCTACAGACAGCCAGTGTTCTGCCCAAAAATCCATATTTGCTCCGTTCCGCCTCCGTGGCTGCACTAATTCCTACCCCTGAACTGCAGCTAATTATGCCTTTATTCCATTTCTACATTCAATACCAGCTTTTCAATGGCATCTGCCACCCCATCCTCATCATTGGTTACTGTAACATAATCCGCTTCTGCCTTCAGCGCTTCCACAGCATTTCCCATGGCAACACCAATCCCGGCTGTCCGGATCATCGTCATATCGTTTTCACCATCACCAAATCCCATAGTCTGTTCCCGACACAGGCCCAGATGTCCTGCCAGCCGAAGGATTGCTTCCCCCTTGGTTGCTCCCGGCGCATTAATCTCCAGATTATTATCCAGGGATGAACTGACGATCACATCGCCGCGTTCCTGAAGCACCCTTCTTGCGCGGCTGCGCTCCTGCTGGTCTCCAAAAAAGTAATTCACCTTTTCTACCGGAAGGTTCAGCTTACGGATCTGTTCCTTCACATCCGGCACTTCCTGTCTGGTCTGAAGAATCATGGTCTGGATTGCATCTGGAATCGCATAAGTATCCATATGCTCCAGAAAACGCTTTTCTCCATAGGCACGTCCATCCACATAAGCATCATACATCGTATGAAATCTTCCTGCCATCTCCAGGATATCAATGGCCTGGGCGCATCCAAGTTTGCGCTCATCCAGAATCCTGTGTTCTTTCACATCTTCCACGATCGCGCCATTCGTTGTAATTGCATACCGGATTCCCGGTAAAGAGCGCAGAAAATCCGGCACTCCGCCCCAGATACGTCCAGTGCAGGGTACAATATAAATTCCGCGGGAGATACATTCCCGCAGAACCGCTTCATTTCTGGCAGAGAGACGCTTCTGGCTGTCCAGAAGCGTCCCATCTAAATCTAATGCTATTAATCTGATATTTGTTTTCATTATATAAAATGTTCTTCCTTTAAGATCAGCATACCATCTTTGTCATACTTGGATGAAAACAATCCTTTGATTGCCTTTCCGAGTGACGGTTTTTCCGCACGATCCGCTGCTTCCTCAATAAGCGCCTCTGCCGCTTTCCTGGTCAGCGGGATGCCATCCTCTTCCATGATTTCAATTCGCTCATAGAGCGCCAGCATGCTCTTTCCGGTGATGCTGCAGTCGATCTCTGATGCATATTTGCAGCAATACTGCGCAAATTCGTCGATATCCATTTCTTCCTCTTCCGCAGGCTCATCCTCTTCTAAAACTTCCGGCTCCGGTGCACGCATAGCTTCATCATTGACCGGCTCAACCCGACGCACCGGGCGTTCATCTGGCTCAGGCTCCTGATGTACTTCAGGCTCTCTTTCCCGCACCGGTTCCGGACTCTGTACCGGCGGATAATCACAGCCAATGCATTCAAATTTATCTGCCAGAGACGGATTCTGCGCATGCAGCATTTCCATCTGTTTCGGGTTATCGATCAGGATAATGCGCATGCCACTGGTGTCGCGCGTCATAAGAGCCTCCAGCTCGCCGATCATCTGCGGAGTCAAATCCCCAGCTTCCTCGATCATAAGGTCTTTTCCACTCAGCTTATCTGCGCACGCAAGAATGCCCCGCTTGTTCAGTTTGGAGCCGGTAATCTTAGCTACCGGATTTTTGATCCCGGTTTCTTTCTGTATCTGCTTTAAGGTCTGAATTGCAATCTCCATACCTTTTTCGGGTGAACGTGCCTCAATCATCAGGTGATTGGCCATGCGTGGAAGCTCCGGCTCATCGTCAAGTTCCTCGATCTCCGGCTCGTCATCCTCCGGTTCTGTTTCCTGTTTTGCAGTCACGTTCTGCCCGGCTTCTGCTGCCGGCATACGCCGGATGGAATCCAGAACACGGGTTTTGCCCAGATCACTTTCTTCCTCTTCTACCTCATCCGTACCGATGCGTGACACTTCCCTGGCAAGCTGCGCCTCCGCCTCGGCCTGCTTCATCTGGGCCGTGATTGCTTCCTTTCCATAAGAAATATCCGGCGTAATACTGATATCCGGATTTTTCTCGTTTTCATCTTCCATTTCTGCCGGTTCTTCTGCTACCACTTCTGATTCTTCCGGAGTTTCCGTTTCTTCCGGCTCATGCTCTGTTACCGCGCTCTGTCCGGAAACTGGCTCCTGATCAGACGATTCTTCCTCATCATCCATGGTATCCTCTTCCTCGAAGGCCTGCTCCACTGCACGCAGTTTCTCCTCGTACTTATCCCGATTCTCCACCAGGTCCATCTGATACTTGTTTAACGGCGCATACTGAATTTTCAATTCCATGGCCTTATCTACATATTTGCCAAGGCCAAACATCAGCATGATCTTATCACAGGCCGCCACGCAGCGCTGTGCATCACCGGCACGATGATACAGATCCGCCAGTTCATACAGCCATTTTTCATCCAGCTCTTCTTCTGTGTAACCTTCCAGGGAATGGATCTGCTGCTCAATCGGCGCGTCCATAGCCTTTAAGATCATGTAACGGAGCAAATGCTGGCGCGGATCATCTCCCGCCAGGTCACAGAACTCCCGGTAGTAGGCATTGGCCTCTTCCACATTGCCTTCTTTTAACGCAAGATCGGTCAGCTTGTAAAGAAGGCGCTTTCCGATCGGTGCACGCTCAAAAGCCATGAGCAGAATTTCTTTGGCATCCTGATACTCATGGTTCTTCTCATATACATTTGCAACCATAGACAGCAGATTGGCATTGCGGACCTTTTTCCAGTCAATGGTGTCCGCAATCTTCATAGCTGTCTCAAAATCGCCCTGATTGCTTAATTTTCTAATTTGTTCTACTTTTATGTTAAACTCGTATTTATCCATCTTCTGCACTCCTTTCCTGCCTCCAGGCTGCAGTTTATGCACCGCACAAACACTTACAGCTCTACGCGCCCTTCCAGAGCCCGCAGCAGGGTTACTTCATCAATATACTCCAGGTCACCGCCTACCGGTACGCCACTTGCAATCCGGCTCACGCGGATTCCCGTGGGCTTGATCAGCTTGCTGATGTACATGGCCGTGGTCTCACCCTCAAGACTTGAGTTTGTGGCAATGATCACTTCTTTTATGTCCCCCTGAAGACGCTGCATCAGCTCCTTCAGCCTGATGTCATTGGGTCCTATACCCAGCATCGGAGAAATTGCTCCGTGCAGTACATGGTACACACCTTCATACTTCCCTGTCTTTTCGTAAGCAGCCAGATCTCTGGTGTTCTCCACCACCATAATGGTCTTGTGATCGCGTTTGTCGCTGCTGCAGATCGGGCAAAGCTCCTGATCCGTCAGCGTATAGCATTCCTTGCAGTAGCGGATGTTGGCTTTAGCCTGTGTAATAGCTCCCGCCAGGCTCGCCACCTGCTCCTGCGGCATATTGATGATGTGAAACGCCAGTCTCTGGGCTGATTTGCTTCCAACACCCGGAAGCTTTGATAATTCTTCGATCAGCGTTGTGATCTGTTTGCTGTAATAATCCATTTTAGAATGGGAAGCCTCCGCCCAGACCGCCTAAGCCGCCAGTCAGCTTTGACATAGCTGCCTGAGACTCTTCCTCCATCTTGCGAAGTGCCTCATTGGTTGCTGCCACAATAAGATCCTGAAGCATTTCGATGTCATCCGGATCCACAACTTCCTCAGCAAGCTTCACGGAAAGCACTTCCTTCTTGCCGGAAACCGTTACAGTGACTGCACCGCCGCCTGCGGACGCGCTGTACTCTTTCTCCTCCAGCTCCTTGGTGGTCTCTTCCACCTGACGCTGCATTCTCTGCGCCTGTTTCATTAAGTTATTCATATTGCCCGGCATACCGCCCGGGAATCCTCCACGTTTTGCCATGATCAATTACTCCTCCTGTTTTCTATATCTGAATTGTTTTACTAATCTTCAATGGTAATATCCATATGGATCGCGTTTTTCAGTTCTTCTTCACTGACGTAGATGGTGTTTAAACGCTCTCCGGCGTTGCGCATGCGCGCTTTAAAATACATGGTCTTGCCGTACTGCTCCTCCACATACTTCTCCAGTGCCCCGAGAACCGTCGGACGGCTTCCGATGGCATAGTTGTCACTGTTAGAAAATACAATACACAGGCAGCTGTCGCCACTGGGTTCCAGCACCGTATCGCGAAAGCTTGGCCGGATAGATCCGCCCTGTTCCCGGATAATTTTCCCCCAGTCCTGGCGGATGAGGTTTAAATCTTCTAGCTGTGCCTGGGGAATGGCTACCTGCTGCGGAGCCTGCGCCGCTTCTGCCCCGGCAGCCGGCTGCATCATGGTTCCAGCTGCTCCCTGCGTTCCCATCTGGGCCGCCATCTGCTGCATCATCTCGACATTCACCGGAACCCCTTCATCCATCCGGTCCTCCAGTTCGTCCAGGCGCTGCAAAATAGAATCCAGATTGGGTTCCATCTGCGGCTTGGTCAGCTTGATCAGCGCCAGCTCAATGAGCACACGCTTCTGACTGGCATAACGGATCTGATTGGAAAGTTCAGAAAAGATACGGATGAATCGCATCAACGTTTCTCCGTTTATCATCTCCGCCTCTTCCCGCAGGAGCTTTAAGTTATCCTCCGACATATCCAGCATATTTTCCGCGTCATCCGCGGTCTTTAACACCAGAAGATTCCTCAGATACCAGATAAAGTCTGTGACAAACTGTCCCAGCTCCCGGCCCTGAATAACCATCTCTTCCAGCTTCTTCATGCACGCGGTCGTGTCTTTTGCGATCACGGTGCGAAGCAGCTCGCTGAACACACCGGAATCAACCGCGCCGAGCACCTCCAGCACATTGTCATAAGTAAGCAGACTGCCGTAATGGAATGCCACGCACTGGTCCAGAAGACTTAACGCGTCTCGCATGGAGCCGTCTGCGGCTTTGGCCACATAGCGCAGGGCCTTTTCCTCTACCTGGATTTTTTCTGCATCGGCCAGTTCCCGCAGACGGGCCGCGATGGTGTCGATGGTGATGCGCCGGAAATCATAGCGCTGGCACCGGGAGAGCACCGTAACCGGGATCTTGTGGACTTCCGTGGTCGCCAGAATGAAGATCACGTAAGACGGCGGCTCCTCCAGTGTCTTTAACAGCGCATTGAAGGCGCCGGTAGAAAGCATATGAACCTCATCGATGATATAGACCCGGTACGCGCCCTCGGTAGGCGGATACTGAACCTGTTCGCGAATCTCACGAATATTCTCAACACCATTGTTGGATGCTGCATCAATCTCTATCACGTTCATGGAACTTCCCGACGCGATGGCTTTGCAGGCCGCGCATTCATTGCAGGGGCTTCCATCTACCGGGTGCTCGCAGTTAACCGCCTTGGCAAAGATCTTCGCAATGGTGGTCTTACCGGTTCCACGGGTTCCGCAGAACAGATAGGCATGACCAATACGCCCGCTGGTAATCTGATTCTTCAGGGTCTGCACGATATGATCCTGACCCTTAACATCATCAAACTGTGCCGGACGCCATTTACGGTACAGTGCAGTATATGACATAGTTCTTAACTCCTTGCTGCCGGCAGTCTGTATACAGGATTGCCGTTATTCGTTGCCAAAGCTGATTCCGATCATCTTGGCTTCCTGAATCATAGAGCAGTTCGGGTCTACCGTCTTTAACTTTCCGGCAACCTCTTCTAACGGGACCTCAGTGATCTCGTTATTCTTTACTGCTACCATGTAACCGTATTTCTTTTCCTGAATCAGTTTGGCTGCCGCCGCGCCAAGACGGGTGGAAAGCACCCGGTCATATGGACATGGCTCTCCGCCTCTCTGCGTGTGGCCCGGAACGGTAACGCGGACTTCCTGTCCGGTCTTCTCCGTGATCTGGGCGCCAAGGGCATAAGCTACAGACGGATATACCACCTGATTCTTTTTCTTTTCTTTTAACTCTTTTTTGCTTAAAGCCGCATCCTCTTTGGAAATTGCGCCTTCCGCAACCGCCAGAATGGAGAACCGCTTGCCCTGTCTGCTGCGTTCCTTTAAGGCTGCAACAATAACATCGATGTCGTATGGAATCTCCGGAAGCAGGATGATATCTGCCCCGCCTGCAATTCCGGCATAGAGCGTCAGCCAGCCAACCTTATGGCCCATAACCTCTACAATGAAAACCCGGCCATGGGATGCCGCGGTTGTATGAATGCAGTCAATGGCATTAGCTGCTACATTGATGGCACTCTGGAATCCGAAGGTCACATCGGTTCCCCAGAGGTCATTATCGATTGTCTTAGGAAGGGATACCACGTTCAGCCCCTCCTCCCGCAGGAGATTGGCCGTTTTCTGGCTTCCGTTTCCGCCCAGCACCACCAGACATTCCAGTTTTAATTTCCGGTATGTGTGCTTCATGGCCTCTACCTTGTCCAGACCATTCTCGTCCGGAACACGCATCAGCTTGAATGGCTGTCTTGAAGTTCCGAGGATGGTTCCGCCCTTTGTCAGGATTCCGGAAAAATCCGAAGGTTTCATAATCTGGTAATCTGCGTACATCAGGCCTTTATATCCATCTTCAAAACCAATGATCTCTACATCTTCAAACATCTTATACAGCGCTTTGGCTACGCCGCGCATGGTTGCGTTTAAGCTCTGGCAGTCGCCGCCGCTGGTCAGCATTCCAATTCTCATTGAAGACACACCCTTCTTTCTTTACTTTTAGTAGACATAGGGAAAATTTCCCCATTCTGCTTCATTATAATACACTGGTTTCTCGTTTGTCCATGGTTTTATTGCGAAAACGAAACTGGCATTAACAAAAAAATAGCAGGAGTATCATGAATGGCTAAAGCCTATCATACTCCTGCTAAACTATTCTTTTTAAATCCGCGCACCCCGCTTTGTATACGGCTCACAGGCGTTACCCTGGCAGCCAGCTCGGTCCAGGCTTCCTTGCGGCACACAGAATGACTCACTTAGTGCTGCTGCATTCCTGCCCTGACACGGTTCATGAGGTTCTGTTGCGCAAGACCCAAACGTCAACGCCGCTTACCAGGGGCAGCCCTGCAAGATCGCATCCGAGGCGGGATATCACCTCTGCTGGAGCGGATTGCAGATACAGGGCACCGCTATCTCCCCGGCTGCGCGGAAGCTTTTTGACTTGTTCTTGTGCGCACCTGCGCGTTCTCCCGCAAATGCCTGTTTAGTATACCCCAGGAAGCAGGGTTTTGTCAAGGCTGGCCGGAATTTTCCAGTTCCTTTTCCGAAAACATGATGCTATTCCGCTTTCTCCGGATCTGCATCCTGCAACTGCTTCTGGGCCTTTAACTCTGCCCGTTTTTTGCGAAGATCCTTAAAAAACCGAGACAGCATACCGGAACATTCCTCCTGGCACACGTTGATGTCGGTCTGTACCTGGTGGTTGAAGCCTTCTTCGTGAAGCATGTCCAGCACCGAACCGGCGCAGCCCGCTTTGGGATTCATGCAGCCGATGACCACTCTGGGAATCCGTGCCTGCACAATGGCTCCTGCGCACATAGGACACGGCTCCAGAGTCACATACATCGTGCAGTCCTCCAGGCGCCAGTCGCCCATCTTTTTGCAGGCTTTCCGCATGGCGATGATCTCCGCATGCGCCAGCACCGTCTTGTCTGCCATGCGGCGGTTGTAGCCGCGACCGATGATCTTGTCCTGATAGACGATGACACAGCCGATGGGGACATCACCCAGGGCTGCTGCCTTTTTTGCCTGGCGGATGGCTTCCTTCATATAGCGAATGTCCTCCGGCGATGCGGATGATACCTGTTTTATTTCTGATGCTTCTATTATCTGATTCTCTTTTGTTACCTTTTCTTCTGCCACAATCCATTCCTTTCCGGGTTCCACATTCATGCACCCAGATATTTTCTGCTACCAGTATAGCGGAAAATCTTCTATTATGAAAGAGACAATCGTTACAGCCGGATATCCGTATACCAGTACCCAAATCTTCCATCGCCCTGGGGCTGCTTCCTGGCCAGCACAAAATGCGGAAAACCGAACATGGAAGCCATATACTTTTCATTGCTGAAATAATGGCCCGGAACGCCGAGGAGATAGCGTGGCGGCTGCTGCGGATCCAGAAGCTTTGCCAGAATCAGATGCCGGTAATTATAATAGCCGTGAAGAAGGAAGCTGTTGTTGCCGTAGGTCCAGATTTCCCTGGGCAGAAGGCCGATGTCCTGCGGTTTGATAGACAGGATCTCGCAGCCATTGTCATAGTCAAAAGCCAGAACTTTGGTGTACTGATCACTCATTTTCTTCCAGATGTTCGTGTCGGCCAGTTCCTCGTTTTCCTCCCGGTCCAGTTCCGCGAGACGGGCCGTATCTTCCGGGCCCTGAGGCTGAGTCCGCTGCTCTTCTGGGTCCTGTTGAGACTGCATCTGGGAGCGCAGAGTTGCCTGCTGCATCCCAGATTCTATTCCTCCTTTATCAGAGCTTTCATGTTCTTCTCCCCATGGCGCTATCGTCTCAAGCTTCTGCTCCTCCGCCTCCAGCTCTCGCTCAATCTCTGCAGAAATCGGAAACTCCTGCGCAGTTTCCTGCATAACCGACTCTAAGTCTGACTTCGGAATGTGTTTCGAAATCTGTTTCGAAATCGATTCTGAGACTGGTTCTGGAACTGGTTCTGGAACTGGCTCTGGTAGCGGCTCTGAGTCCGGTTCTGCTGCTTCGCCGTTCTCTGTCATTCCCTCAAGCTCCGCTGCCCGAACCTGTACTTCAGAATCCGACAGCACAGTTTCTTTTCCAGAAAGTTGTACTTCATTTCGTCCCAGACCTGCCTGCTTCTGCGCTTCCCTCTCTTTCTGTTCCTTTTCCTTTCGCTCCTGCTCTTCCTTCTGCTTTCTCAGATTTTCTGCCGTCACTTCCGCCAGCTGAATCTCCGCAGTCTGCGCCACCGCATCTTCCCAAATGGTGGTGTAGCTCTGCCATGCATTTTCCACATCATGAATGGTGAGTCCATAGCAGTCCTCCATGCAAAGTCCAGAACCATCTACATTCTCTGACTGCACCTGAGTGCGGTATTCCCCCGCACCGCTGCGGATAAAGATCCGGCCAAGCAGAAGTTCGCCGCCGGAATGAAGCAGATACACCCCCACATCGCTGCTGCCCACATACACTTTCTTGACATTCACCTGAATGCGGCACTGCAGGCCACGCATATCAATCTTGGCAAAGCCGATGTTTTTCCCCTTTTCCCCGCCCTCATAGGCATATATGTACGAAATCAGTCTCCGATAATCAGACATAGCTCTCATCCCCTCCGCAATTGATGTACTTCATAAAACTCCCAAAATACATAATTAATATATGCGAAAGGGACAAGAGCTATGTCCATGCTATTTACAGTTTTCCGTAAAATAATTCGCCAGCTGCGCAAACTGCTGTAAATCCAGTGCCTCACCGCGGATGGTGGCTGGTACGCCCAGGCTTTCAATGGCTGCCACGATCTGCTCCTTGGTAAAGGAAACATCCGGCGCATTGTTCAGTCCATTCTGCAGAGTCTTTCTGCGCTGGTTGAAGGAAGCGCGGATGAGGCGGAACATCAGCTTCGGATCTGCCACCTGAACCGGCATCTCTTTGTGACGGGTCAGACGAATGACCGCGGATCCTACATTCGGACGCGGAATAAAGCAGTTCGGCGGAACGTTTGCCACAATATACGGCTCAGCATAATACTGCACCGCCAGAGACAACGCGCCGTAATCCTTGGATCCCGGTCCCACCTGCATGCGGTCTGCCACTTCTTTCTGCACCATAACCGTAATGTTGTCAATCGGCACATTGCTTTCAAACAGTCCCATAATGATCGGTGTGGTAATGTAATATGGCAGGTTTGCTACAACCTTGATGGGGCGTCCGCCATTGTGTTCCTCTGCCAGCTTTTTTATGTCAACCTTCAAGATATCCTCGTTGATCACAGTGACATTGTCATATTCTGCCAGGGTCTCTTTCAGAATCGGGATCAGGTTGTTGTCGATTTCTACCGCAACCACTTCTCTGGCTGCCTCAGCCAGATACTGGGTCATGGTTCCAATACCCGGGCCGATCTCCAGCACCATATCCTCTTTTGTCACGCCTGCTGCCCCAATGATCTTGTCCAGTACATGGGGATCGATCAGAAAGTTCTGTCCGAACTTCTTCTGGAAAGCAAACTGGTATTTCTGGATCACCTCGATGGTATTCTTCGGGTTGCCAAGTTTTTCTCTCATTCTATAATTCTCCTGTTTCGGCTGTTCACTTGTATTTCATCTTATCTTATCATACAATTTTTTCGATTACAATGAAAGCCGATACATCTGTTTCGCATTCCGATTCGTTATCTCAATAATCTGCTCTACCGACACGTTTTTGATCCTGCTGATTTCTTCCACCACATAGGGCAGATTCAGCGAGGAATTGCGCTTTCCGCGGTTCGGTACCGGGGAAAGATACGGGCAGTCAGTCTCTAACACAATCCGGTCAAGGGGCATATAAGCAACCACCTCTTTTAACTTTTTTGCGTTATTAAAAGTCAGCACCCCGCCGATTCCCAGATAAAATCCCATGTTCAGATACTCTTTTGCCATCTCCAGACTATAAGAGAAACAGTGAATTACACCGCCAATCTCCCCTGCCTTTTCTGCCTTCATGATATCCAGGGTATCTTTCGCCGCGTCACGGCTGTGAATGATGACCGGAAGTTTCTTCTCCCGGGCCAGTCCCAGCTGACGCACGAACCACGCTTTCTGAAGCTCCGGCTCCGGCTCATCCCAATGGTAATCCAGGCCAATCTCACCAATCGCTACCACCTTTTCCTCTTCCGAAACATGGCGCAGCCAGTCAAAGAGATGGTCATTCAGTTCTGCCGTCTCGCTTGGATGCACACCAACTGCACCGTATACGAACGGATACTTTTTCATCAGTTCCAGTGTATTTTTCGTTGTCTGGATGCTGGCACCCACGTTTACCACGGCCTCAATGCCGTGTTCCGCAAGACTCCTTAAGACCGCATCCCGGTCCTCATTAAATGCCTCATCATCGTAATGGGCATGGGTATCAAAAATCATTATATTCTCCTCTTCTGAAAAAGAATGTGTCCCGACTCATTTCCGCACCGGGCTGCATCTGCTTTGACAGTTATCCGAACACCATCTTTGAAATTCCGTAGAGCACAAGCAGATGCAGCGGATACACCAGATAGAAAAACCATTTCCCGTTCCAGGTTCCCCGGGTTCCGTTGTAACAACGGATCAGAAAAAACGCCACTGCAAGTCCCGGAATATAAATCGGCCGGAACTCTGCTGCCGCCATTAGGACAAAGCCCGCCAGACACGCTGTATCCGGTGTCAGGCGAAACCAGAACAGCACCGCGATCAGCATAATACCGGCCGCGTCATAGTCAGTCCGCAAAAACCAGGCCAGAAGTGCCGCTGCCACAATCACTGCCATCTGCCGGTACTGTGCCAGGGCTGCATCGGTATTCCTGCCAATCCAGTCCACCGCAGTCAGCATAAGCACACCGAGAAACAGTGTGAAAAATATATTCTGGCTGTGTGTATTCCATATTTTTCCGTAAACAAGTAAATCAAAGGGAATTTCCGAAATGAAAGCAAATACACCAAGGCGCAGCGCATATCGGCTGCGGTCTCTGGTGTGACAGAATCCTTCTGTCAGCAGGAACACATAAATCGGAAACGCCATACGCCCCGCAGACCGCAGAATCCAGAATACCTGGTTCCACCGCTCCGCCAGTGCATCCTCCCCCACCGCATACAGTGCCGGGATCAGGCCGTAAGCCAGAAGACGGATCGCCGCATGATCGCACAGCATACTGACAACGGCAATCAGCTTTAACTGATTGCCGTTTAATCCATGTCTTAAAATCTGTTTTTCTGTCATCCGTCTTAGCAGATTTCAGCGCCGGACGGCATCTTCTTCTCCGGAACCATCAGGGACAGGTTGCCATCTGCGTCTTCTGCGCAGAGGAGCATGCCCTCAGACAGAACACCGGCCAGTTTTGCAGGCTTTAAGTTGACAACTACCATAACCTTCTTGCCCACCATCTCTTCCGGTGAATAGTGTGCCTTGATGCCGCTGACGATCTGCTTTACCTGGCTGCCGATCTTAACCTGGGAGCAGAGAAGCTTTTTGGACTTCTTGACTGCCTCGCAGGCAATGATCTCGCCAACCTGGAACTGAAGCTTTGCAAAATCATCATACTCGATCTCAGCCTTCGGCTCGATGTCGATGACCGGCTCTTCTTCCTTTGCTTCCTCAGCTTCCGGCTGTGCTGCCTTCTCTGCCGCGCGCATAGCCTCTACCTTTTCCATCACTTCCTTGAGGTCCATTCTTGCGAACAGGATCTCCGGTGCGTCGGTTACATGCTCGCCGGACGGATACAGACCAAACTGGTCCATCTCAGAAAGGGCACGCTTCTGTGCATGGAGCTGGGCCAGGATCTTCCTGGAGGTATCCGGCATGAAGGACTCCAGCAGGGACGCGCCGATAGTGATGGCCTCTACCAGATTGTAGAGAACGGTTGCCAGACGGTCTTTCTGAGCCTCGTCCTTTGCCAGTGCCCAAGGCATGGTCTCGTCGATATATTTGTTACAGCGGCGGAAGATGTTGAAAATCTCGGTGATGGCATCTGCCACACGAAGCTCATTCATCTTGCTCTCTGCCTTCTTTACGGATGCCAGAGCGACATTCTTTAAGTCCTCATCAACGGCGTCGGAAGCACCGCCGTTTCTCACCTCGCCGCCAAAATATTTGTTGGACATGGAAATGGTGCGGTTTACCAGGTTTCCAAGGATGTTTGCCAGGTCAGAGTTCATGCGCTCTACCATCAGCTCCCAGGAAATAACGCCATCGTTCTCGAACGGCATCTCATGCAGAACAAAGTAGCGGACAGCGTCCACGCCGAAGAAGTCTACCAGGGTATCTGCGTAGAGCACGTTGCCCTTGGACTTACTCATCTTGCCATCCCCCTGTAAAAGCCACGGATGACCAAATACCTGCTTCGGAAGCGGCAGATCCAGCGCCATCAGGAAGATCGGCCAGTAAATGGTATGGAAGCGGATGATATCTTTACCGATCAGATGAAGATCTGCCGGCCAGTATTTCTTGAACAGTTCACCGTTATTGCCATCGCAGTCGTAGCCAAGGCCGGTGATATAGTTGGTCAGTGCATCCAGCCATACATAGGTAACATGCTTAGGATCAAAGGAAACCGGAATGCCCCAGGTGAAGGAGGTTCTGGATACGCACAGATCCTGCAGACCCGGAAGCAGGAAATTGTTCATCATCTCGTTCTTTCTGGATACCGGCTGGATGAACTCCGGATGCTCGTTGATGTACGCAATCAGGCGGTCTGCGTATTTGCTCATTTTGAAGAAGTAAGCCTCCTCCTTGGCCGGCTGTACCTCGCGGCCGCAGTCCGGGCACTTGCCGTCTACTAACTGGGACTCGGTAAAGAAGGACTCACACGGTGTACAGTAAAGGCCCTCGTAGTAGCCTTTGTAGATATCACCCTGGTCGTACAGTTTTTTGAAGATTTTCTGTACCTGAGCCTCATGGTCTGCATCGGTGGTACGAATGAATTTGTCATAGGAAGTGTTCATCAGATCCCAGATTGTCTTGATCTGGCCTGCCACATCGTCTACAAACTGCTTCGGGGTTACACCTGCAGCCTCAGCCTTTAACTCGATTTTCTGACCGTGCTCATCGGTACCGGTCTGGAAACGGACATCGTAGCCCTGCTCTCTCTTAAAACGCGCGATGCTGTCTGCCAGTACAATCTCGTAGGTGTTGCCAATATGCGGCTTGCCGGATGTATAAGCGATCGCGGTGGTGATATAATACGGTTTTTTACAATTACAATTTTCATTCTGACACATGAGCCAAATTCCTCCTAAATTCTCGCTGCCGGATCTGCCTGTCAAATGTGACTTTTCCTGTTTTTGCACAACCGGCTCAGCAACTGCGCAGGCCTGTTTTTTTCGCTGCGCTGATTAAATCAACTATATCATAAAGTCTGCGAAAACTCAATATAGTGCACGGGGTTCCTCGTGCCTGCACCCCCCGCATATATTGTATTTCTCAAGAGTATATTATATAATTAGGAACACTTAAGACCATTTTGGAGGATCACTTCATGCATAAAAACTACAAAAAGCTGCCGCCATTTGTAGCCGCCGCGCTCTGCGCCGTACTGCTTTGTTCCTGCGCTCCCGCGTCCCGCACGCCTCAGCCTACAACGGCCGCTCCCTATGAGGAAGAAACCTCTGCAGACTACGAACAGCTCACTGAAAGCAGCCTGAAGGAACAGCAGCGTTTTTCGGCTCTGGAGGAAAGCCTGTTTCAGGATGAGATCTCCGCATCCCGCCTTGATCTGCATTTTCTTCTGAAAAACCCGGAGGGCCGCGGCATCACAAAAACCGATGCGCCGATCGCCCCCATCTCCATGGAGGCTTTTTTGCAGACAAGAAAGGATCAGGAAGAACTGCGAAGTGAGCTTTCCGGTTTTCAGACCGCCCTGCTGACGGACAATCAGAAACTCACGCTCCGTATCCTGGAAAGCCTGATGAACACTGAGAAAAAGGGCGAAGGACTAGAGCTTTACAGCCAGCCGTTAGCACCCACCATTGGCATCCAGGCCCAGCTTCCCATGCTGCTCTGTGAGTACGCCTTCTACACCCGTCAGGATGTGGAAGACTATTTGCATATTCTGGAATACCTGGATACTTTTTACGGACAGATTCTTTCCTTTGAGCAGGAAAAGGCCGAGGCCGGGCTCATGATGAGCGACACCTCCATTGATCACGTTATAGAATCCTGCAAAAGCTACCTGCTGGTTCCGGGCAATAATTTCATGATCAACTCCTTCACAGAACGGTTAAATGCGCTCCCGGATCTGACGGATGATGCCAAAAAAGAGTTCTGTGCCCGCAACGAAGCTGCCCTGGAGGAACACTTTGTCCCCGCCTATAAGCTGCTGATCGAAGGTCTGGAAAAGCTCAAGGGCACCGGAACCAACGAAAAAGGCATGTGCGGATATCCGGATGGAAAAGCTTACTACGAATATCTTGTATACACAGCAACCGGAACCTCCTACCACTCTATAGATGAACTGATGACTGCCACCGAGCAGGAAATTTCCGATAACTTACAGATCACCTCAAAGCTGTTGTCAGAACACCCGGAGCTGGAGTCCATGCTTGACAACTACCAATACCGTCAGACGGAACCGACGGCCATCATGGAGGAACTGAAGGAGCAGACCTTAAAAGATTTTCCGCAGCTTCCGGAATGCAGCTACACATTAAAGGATGTGCCAAAAGCGCTGGAGCTTTCCCTAAGTCCTGCCTTTTATCTGACTTCGCCAATTGATGACAGTTCCCAGAACGTCATCTACATCAACCGGAATCCGATCTATGACAACCAGCCCCTCTACAACACCATTGCCCATGAGGGTTATCCGGGACACCTGTACCAGACGGTATGGTTCCACACCCACTGTGACTCTGATCTGCGAAAGATTTTAAGCTTTTCCGGCTATACGGAGGGCTGGGCAGCTTATGTGGAGGCTCTCTCTTACCGTCTGGATAATGGTCTGGATCCGCTGCTTGGCGAACTGCTGGAGGCCAACTCCAAGGCCACACTCGGCATCCACGCCTATCTGGATATGGCCATCAATTACCTGGGCTGGGAACAAAAAGATGTTCAGAAATATCTGTCCACTTACTTCAGCGATTCGGAATCCATTGCAGATTCCATGTTTGAAACCATGATAGACAATCCGGCCAATTACCTCTCCTACTTCATCGGTTCCCTGGAAATCCGCAACATGCGGGAGACAGCCGAACTGCAGCTTGGGGATTCTTTCGATGCAACGAAGTTTCATTCCTTCCTCCTGGATATGGGAAACGCTCCCTTCGATGTGATCCAGGCCTATTTCACTACCTGGCTCATGAACCAGAAGATGGGAAACTAAACTTGTAAATGCAGGCAAAAAAATCCGCCCGGAACCCTTTTCAGGATCCCGGACGGATTTTTATTTACCTGATTTTATTTCATAAAGAACTTCTGCAGATCTGCCTCAGTGGTATCTTCACCAATGGTGATGAGTTCTGTTCCGGTCAGTCTTGCAAACATTGCGATATCATCTCTGGTCAGTGCAGTAGATACAACAGAGTGATGAGCGCCGCCTGCGTAGCACCATGCTGCGGTACCGATCTGGAAATTCGGTTTGTGGCGGTACATGATTCTTGCTACCGGAAGGTTCGGCATCGGTTTCGGCTGTTTTACCAGCTCAATATCTGCGCAGATCAGGCGGAAGTGATCGCCCATATCTACCATGGTTACCTGAATGCCATCACCGGTCACACCGTCAAAGATCAGTCTTGCCGGATCTTCTTTACCGCCAATGCCAAGCGGCAGTACATCAATTTCCGGTTTGGTTGCTGCGAATGCCGGCGGAACCTCCAGCATATGGGATGCCAGCTCAAGCTCCTGACCCGGAGTTAAGTCGTAGGTGTAGTCTTCGATGAAGCCGGTAGCGCCGTCTCTGCCCTCAGACATCTTCATGAGTACTGCGGATAAAGCGGAGATCTTGTAATCGCCCTCCGGACCAAAGCCGATGCCCTTTGCCATTAAGTTCTGGGCTGCGATACCCGGAAGTTGCTTTAATCCGTGCAGATCCTGGAAGGTGTCTGCAAATGCGCCGATACCGTTGGCTGCCAGGAATTTCTCCAGGCCAACCTCATATTTTGCCTGCTCGCGAACGGAGTCGATGCGGTCAGTCTTCATGGTGTACTTGTCGGTGTACTCCTTCATCTTTGCGTCAATCTCTTCCTCAGTCACTGCATTGATGGTGTCAACCACATCGCCCAGTGCAAAGTAGTTGCACTCCCAGCCGTATTTGATCTGGCTCTCTACGCGGTCACCGTCGGTTACTGCTACTTCGCGCATATTGTTGCCGAAGGAAGCAACCTTTAAGGATTTAGAATAAGAAATTGCCTTTGCAACTTCTGCGAACTGACGGATCTTTGCCACTACATCATCATGCTTGTAGTAACCTGCAACAACCTCGTGCGGGATGCCGAGTCTTGCTACGATGAAACCGTACTCACGGTCTCCATGAGCTGCCTGGTTTAAATTCATGAAGTCCATATCGATGGTGTCGTACGGAAGCTTCTCATTTGCCTGGGTGTGCAGATGCAGAAGCGGCTTTCTCAGCTCCTGAAGGCCCTTGATCCACATCTTGGCCGGGGAGAAGGTATGCATCCAGGTGATCACACCAATACAGTCATCATCGCAGGATGCCTGACGCATGGTCGTGATGCAGCTCTCGGAGTTGATGATCGTCGGAACCAATTCCACCTCTGCCACATCTTTTAATTTCTCATTCAGGAATTCTGCCATCTGGCGGCTGTCCTCAGCCACCTGCTTTAAGCACTCGTCTCCGTAAAGGTCCTGGGAGCCTACTGCAAAGTATAACTTCTTCATGTCAATCTACCTCCTATAAATGTGAATGATCATCTTATATCACGAACCGAGTTTCCGTTGTTGAATGCCACCGGAAACTGGTGCGCGTAGTTCTTTTTCTGCCAGTCCGGATCCTCCATCATGCGGAGCAGGTTCCGGGCTGTAATCCGCCCAAGGTTATACTTTGGATGGATCACGGATAAAATTTTCAGTTCTGCTTCCTGTTCCGGCCCCGCATCGTCAAACGATACCAGGGAAATATCTTCCGGCACACGCAGTCCGCGTTCCTTCAAAAAATCCATATAGAAGCCGGCCACCTCATCATTGTAGAGGATCATGGCCGTGCAGTCTTTGGTCCGGCGGTACATCCGCAGCAGACTCTTTCTGCTCAGTTTCTCTTCCATATCCTTGGTGGAATACCACCGAATACAGTCATCGTCAAAATTGATTCCATAATCTGACAGACATTCAATAAAGCCACGATAACGCTCAATTCCCTGTATGTCATCATACTTAAAAATTCCTCCAATGCGGCGGTGTCCGTTCTGGATCAGTATCCGGGTCAGTTCATAGCCTGCCCGGGCATCCGACATCTCCACACTGTCGAACTGTTCATTTTGATAATGATTGTGAATGAACAGGGTCGGAATGTTCCGTTTCCGGATTTCCTTATAAAGACGCAGATTTGGATTCGGGAAGGTGGACCGGGTTCCCTCAATAATGAGCCCGGCCACATTCCGGTTTAAAAATCCTTTTAAATACATTTCTTCGTCGTTCAGCCGGTTTCTGGTCACAGCTACATCAATTTCAAAGCTTTTATTCCGAAGCACCGACTCAATTCCCGCATAGACCTGCGGAAACAGATAATCCGAAAAGTAGCTTAAAATCAGTCCCACATGGGGGCGTTCGCCGTCTGCGCCACTGTTTTCATACGATACATAAGTGCCGCTTCCTTTTACGCGGATGATCAGTCCATCCTTTTCCAGACGGTCCAAAGCATTTCGCACCGTCTGCCTGGAATATCCGAACTTTTTCTGAAGGATATGCTCCGACGGAAACTTGTCCTGATTCTTGATCACTCCGCTGGTGATCAGAGTACGACCCCAGTTGTAAAGCTTCTGGTATTTCAAATTTTCCTGATTCTGACTTCCCGCTGTTCTGGGCATATCATCAAACCTCCGATGCTTTTCCTTATGCTGTCATTCCCCAGTCTGATGTCTGTTTGTTATTTGATTACCTGCAGGGACTGACGGTCTGCGAATACTGCTACGAATACCAGGAATACCACGCCCTGAATCAGCTGCATCAGCTGTGTGGAGAAGCCCATCATAGTCAGTCCGCTGTTTAATACGATGTAAAGCAGGGAACCTACGATGATATTCTCAAAACGTACCTTTGCGCCGCCGGAGATCGGCATGCCGCCAAGTACGAGGGCGATCAGGATCTGGGTCTCTAACTGGTTACCACCGGAAGAAGTAACGGAACCAACCTTGATAACGTTGATAAATGCCGCAAAACCGGTAATCGCGCCAGCTAATACGTAAATCCAGAACTTCATGCGGTCAGTACGGATACCGGAGAACATCGCTGCTTTCTCACCGGCACCGATGGCCTTTAAGTAGGTACCAAACTTGGTGAAACGGAACAGTACAAATCCGATTACCAGGATCAGCACGGTGCATGCGATCTTTAACTCGGTACTGTCAAAGTTAATCAGCTTTGCGGAACCTGCTACCGGCGCGTTGGTTGTCAGGTATTTGATAAATCCGCGGAACAGGAACATGGTACAGATCGTAACGATGAAGGATTTGATCTTGCGGTATACATAGAAGTATCCGTTGATGGCTCCGATTGCTGCACCTGCTGCAATGCCGCCCACAATCGCAAGCGGGATGCTGGTCTTGGAAAGCATACATACAACGATGGATGCAATACCCAGGATAGATCCCTGGGAGAAATCCAGACCGCCCATGGTCATGATAAAGAATACGCCTGTCGCTGCGATCATGGTCACATATACCTGTGACAAAACGAGCGGAAGGTTTCCGATCATTCTGAAGTTCGTGAGAACGTTAAATAATAAGAAAATGATAATCAGTCCCGCGATCGGCAGAAGGGAACGGATCAGCGACATTTTTGATAATTTCTTGAGCTGCTGCTCTTTCTGGTCTGTGTTTGTCTTAACTTGATTCTCCATTGCTGCCTCCTTATACCATCATCGTAATCAGGCTGTTCTCATCGATGGCCTCATTACGCTCCAGCTCTCCGCTGGTCTTGCCATCCTTCATGATCATGATGCGATCGCACATACCAATGAGCTCCATCAGCTCCTCGGAAATCATGATGATGGACTTTCCATTCTTTCTCATCTGGTTCATTAACTGGTAGATATCCTGTTTTACCTTGATATCAATGCCTCGGGTCGGGCTGTCTAACACAACGATGTCAGAGTCCTTGCCGATCCATCTTGCCAGAACGACCTTCTGCTTATTACCACCGGAAAGATCCGATACAAACTGGTCTACATTGACCATCTTAACAGACATCTGTTTTGCGTATTTGTTTGCAAATTCTTTTAACTTTTTATCGCTTAACAGATGACTCTTGCCAGCCAGGCTGTCCAGAGACGGAAGGCAGATGTTGTCACCGATGCTCTGGTTTAACACTACAGACTCGTTATCACGGTCCTTGGACGTGTATGCGATGCTGTGTTTGATCGCAGTCGGGATATCATTGATCTGGGTTCCGTCTGCCAGCTCCACCGTACCGGTACGGTCATAGGAAGCACCGAAAATTGCTTTTCCGATTTCATGCATACCAGACTCGGACAAACCGCCAAAGCCAAGGATCTCGCCCTTGTGAAGGTCAAAGCTTACATCGTGGATCAGGCCCGGAACAGATACATTCTTTACAGAAAGAACCACTTCATCAGAAACCTTCTCGCCATAATCGGAACGATAATAGTCACCCGTTACCTCACGGCCAACCATGAGTCGTTTTAAATCATCCTCGGTTACATCTTTGCTCTTAACCGTATCGATGTAAACACCGTCACGCATGATGGTGATGGTATCGGACTTGTCCAGAACCTCCGGAAGGTCATGGGAAATGAAGATGATGGAGTTGCCGCTCTCACGGATCCGGTTCATATGCTTGTACAGCTCTTCACGTCCCTCCTGGGAAAGTGCGGTAGTCGTCTCATCGATGACAACGATCTTCGGATCAAAGTAGGTTGCCTTTACGATCTCGATGAGCTTACGGTCCTCAAAGTTATACTCATCAATAATATCTGCTGCCTTGATGCGCTCAAATCCATATTTTTTCAGGAGCTCCGTTGCCTTCTTGTTCATGGCATTGGTGTTCTTGATTCCCATATGTACGAACTGGTCTTCATGGCCCAGGAAGATATTCTCTGCCACAGTCAGGCCTGACAGGGTACCAAGCTCCTGCACGATAATGGAGACACCCTCGTTATTTGCCTCAACCTGGTTTTTCGGATGGATCTCTTTTCCATCCAGTACAAAGGTACCGCTTCCGATGCTGTAGATACCGGTCAACATGTTGGTCAGGGTTGATTTACCGGAACCATTCTCACCGATCAGCGCATGTACCTCGCCTTTGTTTACGTTAAATGAAACATTCTGAACCGCCTTCGTGATACCGAAGGACTTGCAAAGATTTTTTACCTCTAACCTTACTTCGCTCATTGCATTTCCTCCCTATGATCTACTTGACGATCTCGCCTTTTGTTACTTTGGTGGTTACCGTAATGATGATCAGCAGCGCAAGGCCGGTGATAACATCCTGGATTGCGGTCGGAGCACCCATGGCGATGAATCCAAAGAAGATGATGTTGATGACAAACTCACCGATCACAATTGCCTGTAACGGCATACCGTATTTCTTAAATGCCAGTCCGAAGAAGCAGCCCATGGTCGGAACGAAGTTACGGCTCATGGATGCCATACCGGTTACTGCTACCATGGAAGATCCATAGCTGATGGTCAGGACTGCCATGACGCCAAGGAACGCACCACTTAAGATGAATGCCAGAACTTTGTATTTGTCAACATTGATACCCATGTTCTTGGCTACGAACTCGTTGCTGCCGATTGCGTAGGTGTATGTACCGATCTTGGTGTAGTTTAAAAAGATGTAAGCAACCACACAGGCTAACACTGCCAGGATAATGTTGCCCGGCATCTGGCCGAAGGCGCGCAGGTTAGACGGAAGAGTCTGCTCCACGCCGCCTGCAATGTAGTTTGCGATGGACTCGTAGATGAGTGCAAGACCAGTGGTTACGATCATGGACGGAATGTGAAGCTTAACATAGAAAACACCGTTCAGTAAACCAACAATGGAACCGGTCACGATGCTGCCGATGATAAGGCCTGCATAGCCCATTCCGAATCTCGATGCAAATACGCAGCCAACAATTGCGGAAAGCATGATGTTTGCGCCAATAGAGAAGTCGAACATTCCCATAACCATGACGAAATAGAAGCCAACTGCACCGACTGTGGCGATCAGGCTGGCCTGGAAGTAGCTCAGCATGTTGGCCGGTGAACCAAAGTTAGAAGGTGTCAGGATCTTAAAAATCAGCCAGGAAAGCACTACCAGACCAAACAGGATCAGATAGCCTTTCGCAGTTCCCGAAAGTTTTTTCTTTCCGGGTGTGTCAACAACAGGAGTTCCCATATTCTTTACCTCATTCTTATTTCATACTAAGACATGACGGCCGGCATCGCCGCGCGATACCGGCCGTCTCAAGCTACTCAGCCCAAATCATCTTTTGTAAATTATTTACCAGCTCTTGCTGCTGCATCTTCGATGGAGATCTTGGATGCTGCCTCTTTCAGGCCCTCAAGATCCAGCTCAGACATCTCAACCAGTTCCTCATCGGTGTAAGGAAGCTGATCTACGAAGTACTGCTCGTAAGCTTTGTAGTCATCTGCGGAAGATACATACAGGTACGGGAACGGAACATCCTCGAACTTGCCTTCAAATCCGCTGTAGTTGCCCTTGATTGCGTTGTATACCATCATGAAAGCGATAAGCGGGTCGCAGTAATGTCCGCCGGACTGACCAGCCATGGAACCGTTCTCAAGTCTCTCTCCAAGATCCGGAAGGAAGTCGGTGGAAACAATGTCGATATCCTGAACTTTGCCTGCACGCTCAACTGCTGCGATAGCACCCTGAAGCGGGTCACCGCCGCCGCCTGCCGGGATCAGTGCGTCAAGAGTCGGGTCTGCAGACATCAGAGCCTCTGCTGCCTTGGAACCACCCTCAGAAGAAGTACCAGCGTACTGCGGCTCAGACAGCTTAGCCTGATCATCCGGATGCTCTTTGTTCCAGTTCTCAACGCCTGCTTTGTAACCTTCCCATCTGCCTAACCAGGTAGCATCACCCTGCTCCCAGCCGATCAGACCGATGTTTCTGTCGCCCTTGTCCAGAAGGATCTGAACCAGTTTCTCGCCGTTCTCCGGCTCGTTCTCATGAACTGCACCGATGTAGTACGGAGACTGGGTTGCCATGTCGTAGATATCTGCGCTGTTATCCTTGCTGATTACACGGAAGAACTGTGCCAGATAAACCTTGTTGTCGTTTGCGGTCTTGATTGCAGAAGTCATCTCGGTATCGGAAGAGTTACAGATAATGATACCCTGGCATCCTGCTGCTGCAAGCTGCTCAACAGAAGCGGTAACCTTCTCAGATACATGTCCCTGGTCAACATACTGAACCTGTACCCCTAAAGCCTTTGCTGCTTCATCCAGGATCAGTTTACACTGGGAACCAAGAACGTCGGTAGAAGACCAGATGGAAACACCGATCTTGATGTCCTTATTGTCGATACCGGAAGCTGCTGCCTCAGTGGTCTCTGCGCCGCCCTCTGCCTTGGTATCAGCTGCCGGAGCTGCTGTGGTTGCGCTGGATGCTGCGCCGCCGCCACAAGCGGTCAGGCTTGCCAGCATCGCTGCTGCTGTCACGGTTGCCGTTGCTTTTTTGAAGACTTTCTTCATTTTGATTCCTCCCAACATGTTTTTTGATTGTTTTCAACAACTATCATGGCTTTATTATACGTTTTGACAGCAAATTGTGCAATACAATACAAGATATTTTTTCTCGAAAGTTGTATTTTTTACTATACAATATGATCTAAAAATTGTCATATCATTCGTTCTTTTTTATCAACAGTGTGCATGTTCCATCATTTTTCGAGGGCATTAGCTGTCGTTTATTGTGTATTTTTGTCAATACATGCGTTGATTCTTTAACGTTCAGGATTCTTTTCAAATACAACTTTGAGAGGCGGAGGAAGCTGTATGGTATTGGATATCTTAAAAAACAGTACAAAAAAGAGACCGGCATTTGCGCATTGCACTGCCGGTCTCTTTTTTTGTTTCTTTATATTATTTTCCTGCATCCACAAAGCTCAGTCCCTCTGCCAGGGTCTGGCCGTCTGCCTTGATGGTAATGGTCTCTGTATCCAGGTTCTCGCAGAACGTGTTTGCTACTGCCTGCAGAACCTTTTCCTGATTCTCAGACGGGAACTGACTTAATTCCAGAGTTGCCTTTTCTGCCATGGTGGTGTCTGCAGTTACGCCCGGACCTGCTTCCTGGCTGGCAACACTGCCCTCGGTGGTGAAGCTGACCGCCTTAGTACCGTTATCCAGAACTCCGTACTGAACAAGAAGATCTACCAGACTCTGTGCATCCAGGGTCTCTACGGAATCCATGGTTCCCTCGATCTTGCTTCCATCTTCGCTGACACTGTATACAGATACCATGGTAAGATCCGGCGCCTCCTGATCAACTGGTCTGCCGGTTACAACACCCGGGCCTGCATCTGCAGTAGACTCAACTACTTCTTCCTGCTGCGGCTCTTTCACTTCACCGGTTTTATTTTTCTCGGTAGTCGGGGTACATGCTACTAATGATAAGATCATCATGGCTCCCAGTAAGCCCATGACTAATTTCTTCATAATGATAAAGCCTCCTTGTATGTTATGCTTTCGCCTTGCGAAACCAGATATTCAGTTTTGCAAGGGCTTTGACAAGGCTTTCGGTTTCGTTGGGAGTCAGATCCTGCAGGATTGCGTCAATCATATTGTGGTGGAACTGTTCATGATGCTCATAGGCATGCTTTCCTTTTTCAGACAGCGAAATATAGACTACACGCCGGTCTTCCTTTCCTCGTTCCCGGGTCACGTAGCCTTTCTTCACCAGACTGTTCATGGCTATGGTCAGGGTTCCCACTGTCACAGAAAGCTCTTTGGCTATTGTAGACATGTTCTTGGGTTCTCCTGTGCCAATGGCCTGGATCACATGCATATCGTTATTTGTAATATCCTGGAATTCCTCCGTAATGATAACCTGTTCCTCTAAATCCATCACATCACGGAACAGCTTTACCAGGGCATCGTTTAATGTCGCGTAAGTATCCACTTTTCTCCCTCACTGCACGCGAAGCCTGTCGCTCCGCTCTTGATTATACATGATTTACTATCTTTCGACAACCGCGTTTTTCTTACAACATTGTGAAAGAAATGTGTTCTTGGTAATGTTTTACTTTCCCGTAATCCAGATACTGGCCGCAATCCCGGCCGCTGTAGCGATGAGTGCTCCCGGCACCGTATAGCGGGTCCGGCGCACTTTTACACTGCCAAAATAAATACTCAGACAGTAAAAGACCGTCTCTGTACTGCTCATTATGACAGAGGCCGCCATACCGATACGACTGTCCGGCCCGTACTGCCTAAACAGATCCAGCAAAAGCCCCGTAGCTGCTGAGTTGGACACCAGCCTTACCAGAGTAATAGGCACCAGTTCCTGCGGAATATGAAACAGTCCGGCTGCTCCCGCGCTAATATCCGTTATCGCATCCAGTAGTCCGGATGCCCGCACTACCCCCACAGCTGTAATCAGACCAATCAGAGTCGGCAAAATGTCCGCCACCGTTTTTATGCCGTTCTTTGCGCCATCCAGAAAATCGTCGAATATCGGGCGGCGGGAAATCAGACCGAAGGCGATCACATAGCTGATGACAAGTGGAAGAAGCATTTTAGAAAACCACAGAATCATAAATGAGCAGCCCTCCTGTTCTTCCAGTCCATAACCTTGCAGAAAACCACCGCCGCCAGCGTAGAAATTGCCGTTGCAGCCAGCGCCGGTCCCAGCACCGTCTCCGGCTGCTTTGACCCATATTCGCTCCGGTAAGCAATCAGTGTCACTGGAATCAGCTGCAGAGACGAGATATTTAAAATAAGAAACGTGCACATGGATGAGGTGGCTGTACGTGCCTCATCCCCGGTCGCCCGAATATCTTTCGCCATCTCCTGCATTGCTTTTAATCCCGCAGGCGTTGCCGCCATGCCAAGCCCCAGCATATTGGCAATGATGTTTACCGCAATCGGTTCCCTGGCTGGATGATCCCGCTCAAGCTCCGGGAACAAAAAATCAAGAAGCAGCGTCACTCGCCCGGCAAGCCATCCCACCAGTCCTGCCCGGGTTCCGATTTCCATGATACCGCACCAGAATGACAGAATTCCGAGCATAGTAAGACCCAGACTCACGGATTCTTTTGCAGAGTCCAGAAGAGCCTGGGTCACTTCATTCCATGTTCCGTTTATCGCTCCCCACAGCATTCCGGCTAAGAGCATGCCGCCCCAGAGATAATTCAGCATACCGGTCACCTTCCGTTCGAATGGTGCTGGCATTCCTGATCACTCGAACCGAAAAACAGCACCGTTTGCTTTCAGTCTATGGAGTTTCCATCTCTTTTATGTCATACAGGGAACACTTTCCTTTTGTCACGCGGTGTTTTTGCATTTTATACAGTCTGTTTTCTGCATTACCAGCACTTCCTGTTACACTGCTCCAACCAGATCCTGCACCACAGCCTCCACCGTCTCAATCTTATCCGCACGGTAAGCATTACTTCCACAAAACAACAGCGCGTCATTCAACGCACCCTCTGCCGCATTGGACAGAGCCTTTGTGATGCAGTACGGAATATTAGCCGGATCACAGTGCTCCAGGCACTGGTAGCAGTGGGTGATCTTCGCCTTCTCTCCACGCTCTTTCATGGCCGTGATTTTCTCCAGAAACGGGTTCACAATTGCCCGTCCCGGCATACCCACCGGACTCTGGGTGATCACAATATCTTCAGCCGTCGCGTTGATGTAGGCCTGCTTGTAGCTCTCCGGTGCGTCGCATTCCTCGGTAGTGACAAAACGTGTTGCCACCTGCACAGCATCCGCACCAAGCTCCATGGCATGCTCCACATCCGCCCTGGTGTAAATACCGCCTGCAATGGCTACCGGAATATGTTTCTGGTACTTCTCCTCAAACTGCTTTACCACCTTCATGATACCGCGGATTTCTTCATCATACAGATCCTGATGATAGGTATGCGGCACATCCTTTGTGTCTGCACCGTAGCGGCTCAAATCCTCTCTGGAAAAGCCCAGATGACCGCCTGCCAGCGGCCCCTCGATCACCAGGAGATCCGGAATGCGCTTATACTTGCGATCCCACATTTTGCAGATCACCATAGCGGATTTTGCAGTGGACACAATAGGCGCTATTTTCGTCTTTGCCCCTTCCACAAGCTCCGGCAGGGACACCGGAAGTCCGGCTCCGGAAATAATAATATCCGCTCCGGCCTTCACAGCCTCCTTCACATACTGGGCGTAGTTGCGGGTTGCCACCATAATATTAAATCCTATAATACCCTTCGGCGCAATCTCCCGCGCTTTCTTCAGTTCTTCACCAATGGCGCGCAGATTCGCCTCCATAGGTGCCTTTAAAAACTCCGGATCCTTAAATCCGATCTGCGCGGTGGAAATGATGCCAATACCACCTGCTTTCGCTACTGCTCCTGCCAGGGAGTGCAGGCTGATGCCTACTCCCATTCCCCCCTGAATGATGGGATATTTTGCTGTAAGATCACCGATTTTTAACGCTTTCATTATAATACCTCTTACATATTCCGGAATCTCTGGTAACGGGACTCCCGAATTGCTTCCTTTGTCTTGCCGCTGTACCGCTCAAAGAATGCGGTCATGCTCTGTCTCATATGCTCTGCCAGCTCTGGCATAGTTTCGATGGAAGCCGGTTCCGGCTCCGGGATCACTTGCTCGATCAGGCCGCGCTCATAAAGATCTGCTGCCGTAATCTTCATAACCCTGGCTGCATCCGGGGCCTTCTTGCTGTCCTTCCACAGGATGGACGCAAATCCCTCCGGAGAAAGAATAGAATAAATGGCATTTTCCAGCATCCATACTTCATTGGCTACCGCCATGGCCAGCGCGCCGCCGCTTCCGCCTTCTCCGATTACGATTGAGAGGACCGGAACGGTCAGTGCCGCCATCTCAAAAAGGTTGCGGGCAATGGCTTCCCCCTGGCCGCGCTCCTCAGCCTCAATACCGCAGAACGCGCCAGGTGTATCTACAAAACAGATCACCGGTCTGCCGAAGGTCTCCGCCTGCTTCATCAGGCGCAGCGCCTTGCGGTATCCGTCCGGAGACGGCATGCCAAAATTCCGGTGAATGTTTTCCTTGGTGGTGCGGCCCTTCTGCTGGCCGATCACCGTTACCGGCATACCGCGGAAGGTGGCAATACCGCCGATGATAGCTCCATCATCACTGAAATAACGGTCACCATGGAACTCCATAAAATCATCAAACAGCGCATGAATGTAATCCAGTGCCACCGGACGGGCTGCGCTTCTGGAAAGCTGCACCGTATCCCAGGCATTTTTTCCACTCTTTTTCTGTTTTTCCAGATAGTTTTCCACAGACTCTGCAGGTTCTGCCTGCACATACTGTGGATTCACAGTCATTTCCTGTTTCTTGTGCATCCGCAAAATGTCTGCCAGCACATCCCTCTGGTTTTCACGGTCTACGATCTTATCCACAAAACCGTGCTCCAGTAAGAACTCTGCTCTCTGGAAGCCCTCCGGAAGCTTCTGGCCGATGGTCTGCTGAATAACACGAGGCCCTGCAAATCCAATCAGAGCATTGGGTTCTGCCAGGATGATATCGCCTAACATGGCAAAGCTGGCTGTCACGCCCCCCGTAGTCGGATCTGTCAGGACGCTGATAAAAAGCTGTCCTGCCTCATGATGCTTTTCCAGTGCAGCAGAAGTTTTGGCCATCTGCATCAGGGAAACAATGCCCTCCTGCATTCTCGCGCCGCCTGAGCAGGCAAAAATAATGACCGGAAGTTTTTCCTCGGTAGCACGCTCAACCATGCGGGTAATCTTCTCGCCCACCACATGTCCCATACTGCTCATGATGAACCGGGCATCACAGATACCAATGGCAGTCTCAAAGCCTTTGATGGTTCCCTTTCCGGTTACGATAGCTTCCTGAAGTCCGGTCTTTTCCTGTGCTGCCTGGACCTTCTTCTCGTATCCCGGGAAATCTAATGGATTGGAAAACGCCATTTCCCTATTCCATTCTTCAAAGCTGCCCTCATCCAGCAGCATCTCAATCCGGCGGTACGCATGCACCCGGAAATATCCGCCGCACTTCGGGCAGACATACAGATTGTTGCGCACGTCTTCCACATAGATCGGCTGGCCGCACTTATTACACTTTCTCCAGAGTCCCTCCGGGATGTTCGGCTCTTCTTCGCTTTTAGCCTTACGGTGCGTGTCGATCATGGTATATGTCTTTTTGAACATATTTTTAAACATACAGGATTCTCCTTAATAGGCGTAAGACACAGGAAAATACTTCCCTGTGCCTTATTACATTACTTACAGTATTCCGGGAACTGATCCGGGATAAATCCGGTATCAATTTTGTGTCCGTCCTGATAAACCGGATTGCTTAAGATCTCGAACTGGAAATCCAGGTTGGTGTCGATGCCTTCAATGATCAGCTCGCCCAGCGCGCTTCTCATCTTCGCAATGGCCTCTGCACGGTCTTTTCCGTGTACGATCAGCTTCATCAGCATAGAATCATAGTTGGCCGGAACCTTATACTCATTGTAAATGTGTGTGTCCACACGGACTCCGTTGCCTCCCGGGATGTGAATGTTGGTAATCTTTCCCGGACACGGCATGAAATTCTTTGCCGGATTCTCTGCGTTGATGCGGCACTCAATGGCATGGCCCTGGATACGGATATCCTTCTGGGTCACGCTTAATTTCTCTCCTGCTGCCACACGGATCTGCTCTTTGATGAGGTCCAGACCGCTTACCAGCTCCGTTACCGGATGCTCTACCTGGATCCGGGTGTTCATCTCCATGAAATAGAAATTTTTATTCTTATCTAACAGAAACTCAATGGTTCCCGCATTTTCATAGCCAACGGCTTTTGCCGCCTTTACGGCAGTCTCACCCATCTTTTTGCGAAGCTCCTCCGAGATTGCGATGGACGGGGATTCCTCCAGCACCTTCTGGTGGCGGCGCTGAATAGAGCAGTCACGCTCGCCTAAGTGAACAACATTGCCGTACTTGTCCGCCATGATCTGGAACTCAATATGACGCGGGTTCTCTACGAAACGCTCCAGATACATGGTGTCATCGGAAAAGCCCTTCACGGACTCCATCTGCGCATTCTGGAAGTTGGCTTCAAAGTCTTCCTCACTCCAGGAAACGCGCATACCTTTACCGCCGCCGCCGGAGGATGCCTTGATCATAACCGGAAAACCGATCTCTTTCGCCATCTTCAGAGCCTCTTCTACCGTGTAAACCGGCTCCTTGCTGCCCGGAACGACCGGTACTCCGGCCTCCACCATGGTCTTTCTGGCTGCGGATTTATTTCCCATCTTATTGATGATCTCCGCAGACGGACCAATGAACGCGATGCTGCACTTCTGGCACAGCTCCGCAAAGCGCGCGTTTTCGGAAAGGAATCCGAATCCCGGATGAATCGCTTCTGCCTTCATGGCTACGGTAGCTGCCAGAATACGCTCCATATTCAGGTAACTCTGGTTTGACGGTGCCGGTCCGATACAGATGGCCTCATCTGCCAGAAGGGTGTGCAGACTGTCGCGGTCTGCCTCCGAGTAGACTGCCACGGTCTTGATTCCCATCTCGCGGCAGGCCCGGATAATTCTTACCGCAATCTCGCCGCGGTTCGCGATTAAGATTTTATCAAACATTCCCGTACCTCAACTCTGCGTTTCCGCGGCCTTACTGGATCGCAAAGGTCAGCTCTGCTGATACCGCGATCTTTCCTTCTGCATTGGTCGCAACAGCCTTGCCAACGCCGATCGGGCCTTTGCGCTTAATGATTTCGCACTCCAGCTTCAGGCGGTCTCCCGGCAGCACCATCTGTTTGAATTTTGCGTTGTTGATGGAACCGAAAAACGCGGTCTTGCCCTTATTCTCCGGCAGGCTTAAGATAGCTACCGCCCCAACCTGTGCCAGCGCCTCGATCATCAGCACTCCCGGCATAACCGGCTGTCCCGGAAAATGGCCGTTGAACTGCGGCTCATTAAAGGTAATGGATTTATAACCAACCGCGCGTACGCCCGGCTCCAGCTCATCGATAAAATCAATCAGCAGAAACGGATGTCTGTGCGGAATGATCTCCTGGATTTCTTTGATTCCCAGTCTCATAATATACCTCCTATCGGATGCGGAACAGCGGCTGTCCATACTCTACCACGTCTTCGTTGTTCACCAGGACTGCCTCTACCACACCGTCATATTCACTCTCGATCTCGTTCATCAGCTTCATGGCCTCAATGATACCAAGAACCTGACCTTTCTTTACGGTATCGCCTTCCTTTACGAATGCCTCTGCCTCCGGAGAAGCGGAAGAATAGAAGGTTCCTACAAGCGGAGAAGTCACAACCTTATCAGAACCAATATCCAGGGTACTCTCCTTTTTCTCTTCAGCTGCCTTTTCCGGTGTCTCAGATACCGCAGCCGGAGCGGCTGCCATCTGCATCGGCATTGTGCCCATCATCGGAGCGGCCGGCTGGGAAATCACAACTGGAGCAACCGGAGCCTGTGCTACGTTTTTCTTCTTCTTTTTCTTGAGCACCAGCTTCTGGTCACCCTCTTCATATACAAAACTGGTCAGGCCGTTATCGGAAACAGCCTGGATCAGTGTTACGATCTCATCAATCGTCATGGTCTACCTCCTGAAGCCTTACGCCTCGAATTTCTTTACCAGCAGGGTTGCATTGTGTCCGCCAAAGCCCAGGGAATTGGAGATTGCACAGTTTACATCCATCTGCACGCCCTCACCCTTGCAGTAATCCAGATCGCACTCCGGATCATCCTTCTCCAGGCCTGCGGTTGCGTGGACATAGCCCTCCTGAATGGACTTTACACAGGTGATAAACTCCACACCGCCTGCTGCACCTAAAAGATGTCCGATCATGGATTTGGTGGAGTTGATCTTAGTCTTGTATGCGTGATCACCAAGCACGATCTTAATGGCCTTGGTCTCAAATAAATCGTTATGATGGGTACTAGTACCGTGGGCGTTGATGTAGTCTACATCCTCCGGCTTCATGCCAGCATCTGCGATGGCCATCTCCATAGCCTTTGCCGCACCGCTTCCATCCTCAGCCGGGGAAGTGATGTGGTAAGCGTCACCGGTTGCGCCGTAGCCAGCCAGCTCTGCGTAAATCTTCGCGCCTCTTGCTTGCGCATGCTCTAAAGACTCTAACACAACGACACCTGCACCCTCGCCCATGATAAAACCGCTGCGCTCTGCGTCAAACGGAATGGATGCACGGGCCGGATCATCGGTGGTGTTCAATGCAGTCAGGGAGGTAAATCCAGCCACGCCGATCGGAGTAATGCTTGCCTCTGCGCCGCCTGCTACCATCACGTCGGCATCACCATACTGGATGGTACGGAATGCTTCACCAATGGAGTGGGTGCCGGTTGCACACGCGGTTACTACATTGATGCATTTGCCCTTCATGCCAAACTGGATGGAAACATTTCCTGCTGCCATATTGCTGATCATCAGCGGAACCAGAAGCGGATTTACACGGCCCGGTCCTTTTTCCAGAAGTTTCTTATACTCACGCTCAACGGACTGCAGGCTTCCGATACCGGAACCAATGCTTACGCCCACGCGGAACGGATCTTCCTGGCTCATATCAAGTCCTGCATCCTCAACAGCCTGTCTGGTCGCTGCAACTGCGAACTGGCAGAACTGCTCCATTCTCTTTGCTGCCTTCGGATCCATGAACTGCTTCGGATCGAAATTCTTAACCTCTGCTGCCAGCTTTGCCTTGTAATCTGTCGTGTCAAAATAGGTGATCGGTGCAATGCCGACTTTCTTTTCCTTTAACCCATTCCAGAATTCTTCTACGCTGTTGCCGATCGGGGTGATGGCACCCATGCCGGTTACTACTACTCGTCTGCTCATATCTGTTCTCCTATATTAGATAGCCATTCCGCCGTCTACGCAGATGACCTGTCCTGTAATGTACTTTGCTTCGTCAGATGCTAAAAACGCTACCAGATTTGCCACATCTGCGGTCTCACCGAATGTTCTCATCGGGATCTGGGCATTGATATTTTCTCTAATGGTATCAGACAGCACATCTGTCATATCAGTCTTGATAAAACCAGGTGCTACTGCGTTACAGGTGATACCTCTGCTTGCCATCTCTCTAGCCACTGCCTTGGTCATACCGATTACTCCAGCCTTGGAAGCGCTGTAGTTTACCTGTCCTGCATTTCCCATCACTCCAGATACGGAAGAAATGTTTACGATATGTCCGCTCTTTTGCTTTAACATCTGGCGGGAAATGTGCTTGATACAGTTGAACGCGCCCTTTAAGTTGGTGTTTAATACTGCGTCAAAATCCTCTTCGCTCATCTTCATCAGCAGATTGTCGCGGGTGATCCCGGCATTATTTACCAGAATGTCCACACGGCCATAAGTTTTCACCACATACTCCATCATCTCTGCTGCCTTGTCATACTCAGACACATTGCACTGCAGAGCTTCTGCCTTACCGCCCAGTGCCTCGATCTCTTTCACAGTCTCCTCTGCTTTTGCTGCAGAGCCATTATAATTGACAACAACAGTTGCTCCCTTTGCTGCCAGAGTCTTTGCGATTTCTTTTCCGATGCCGCGGCTCGCGCCGGTCACCACCGCGATCTTTCCAGTTAACATCCTTTGATCTCCTCTACAACCTTTGCCACGTCATCCAGTTTCTCTATATTAAGAACCTTTACAGTTCTGTCGATCTTTCTCATAAATCCGCTTAACGTTTTGCCCGGACCAATCTCTACGAAGGTATCCACACCGTCAGCCAGCATGGTATGGACACTCTGCTCCCATCTGACAGAAGAGGAAACCTGTTTGGTCAGGAGCGGCTTTACCTCTGCCGCGTCCGTTACATACTGCGCGGTCACATTGGCCACATACGGAATCTGCGGAGTATGTACTTCCACATTTTCCAGCACCTCGCCCAGCTTCTCACCAGCGCCGATCAGCATGCGGGAATGGAACGGTCCGCTTACATTTAACATGATGGTGCGCTTTGCACCAGCTTCTTTTAACTTTTCGCAGGCAGTCTCTACTGCCTCTTTCTTTCCAGAAATAACAATCTGCCCCGGACAGTTATAGTTTGCGATCTGCACGCCCTCGATATCGGCAATGGTCTCCTCAATTGCAGCCGCATCCATAGCCAGAACAGCTGCCATAGCGCCCTGCCCTGCCGGAACTGCCTGCTGCATCAGGATTCCTCTCTGTCTTACGGTTGCGATGGCATCTTTCTCGCTCATAACGCCGGCAGCATAGAGTGCGCAATATTCACCCAGGCTTAAGCCCGCAGTCACATCCGGCTTTACCCCCTGTGCTTCCAGTACCTTTGTCATGGCAATGCTGGTGGTCACCATCGCTGCCTGGGTATATTCGGTGATATCCAGACGGTCATTCTCCGTAAAGCAAAGCTCCGGAACGGAGAATCCCAGGATATCGGTTGCCAGGTCGAAGGTCTCTTTTCCTTCCTTTGTCTGCTCATAGAAATCCTGTCCCATGCCGCATACCTGTGCGCCCTGTCCCGGGTAAATAAATGCGATCTTACTCATCACTCTTGCTCCTTTTTCTCTCTTACTTGCGGCCCAGAAGTGTCTCTGCCTGTGCCATCATCTCATCAATCATTTCCTTGCAGGTCTGCTCCTTGGAAACCATTCCTGCAATCTGTCCTGCCATCACGGTTCCGTTGGTAACATCACCTTCCTGAACCGCCTTGCGAAGCGTTCCGAGGGTCAGGTACTCCAGCTCCTCAAAGCTCTTGCCCTCATTCTCCAGCTTCACATACTCTCTGGTCATCTGATTTCTTAAGCAGCGCACCGGATGTCCGTGGGTGCGGCCGGTTACGGTAGAATCAATGTCTTTTGCCTTTAAGACACGGTCTTTGTAGTTCTGGTGTACGGTGCATTCCTTTGCAACCAGGAAGCGTGTTCCCATCTGAACTGCTTCTGCGCCCAACATAAAAGCTGCCGCGATACCGCGTCCGTCACCGATACCGCCTGCCGCGATAACCGGAATAGAAACCGCATCTACGACCTGCGGTACCAGAGTCATAGTGGTTGCCTCACCAATGTGTCCGCCAGACTCGGTTCCCTCTGCCACAACTGCGTCTGCGCCATAGCGCTCCATTCTCTTTGCCAGAGCTACGGAAGCCACAACCGGGATTACCTTGATACCGGCTGCTTTCCACATCTCCATATATTTTTCCGGGTTTCCGGCACCGGTGGTTACAACCTTTACGCCTTCCTCCACGATCACCTTTGCCACCTCATCGGCATACGGGCTCATCAGCATAACGTTTACGCCAAATGGCTTGTCGGTCACCGCCTTTACCTCACGGATGTAATTGCGGATTACCTCTGCCGGAGCGTTTGCTCCGCCGATCAAGCCCAGGCCGCCTGCCGCAGATACTGCCGCTGCCAGATGGCTCTCTGCCACCCATGCCATACCGCCCTGAATGATCGGATATTCAATGCCTAAGAGTTCTGTAATTCTCGTTTTCATCTGACTCCTCCAACTTCCTGCTTTCCATCAGGATTGCGCTCAGAGCTTGTATTCCAGACGCAATCCTGATGTGCTGTCTAAAAAAGGGTGCAGGGCTTACGCCTCTACACCTTTCTCCTTCAGGTAATTCATAACATCGCCAACAGTCAGCAGGTTCTGCAGATCATCAGACGGGATCTCTACAGAGTACTCATCCTCCAGGGCCATAACTAACTCAAACAGATCCAGGGAGTCAGCACCTAAATCCTCTTTAAAGGAAGAAGCCTCGGTGATGCTGTCTGCATCTACGCTTAACTGGTCTGCAATGATTTCTTTCATTTTCTCTAACATAATTTTGATCTCCTTTGATATGAAATATTTTCTTTTATAATTTGAAGGAAGCGGCATTTCATCCGCATTCCATACTACCAGGTTAACAGGACGGCTCCCCAGGTAAGACCGCCTCCAAAGCCTGCCAGCACCAGTTTGTCACCCCGGCTTAGCTTTCCTTCCCGGTTTAACTGGTCTAACAGGATCGGCACTGTAGCGCCGGAAGTATTTCCATACTTGTCAATGTTCATTGGTACTTTATCAAGAGGCTGCTTTAACCGCTTGGCTACCGCCTCGCAGATTCGGTAATTCGCCTGGTGCAGAACAAAATATTTAACACTCTCAATATCCGTTCCGCTCTCGGAAAGCACCTGGTTAATGCATTCCGGAACTTTCTTTACCGCAAACTTGAATACCTCCTGCCCATTCATGTAGATATACCCCAGCTCTGGAGTTTTTCCGTTCAGGAAATTTCCCTCACTGCGGGCCAGACAGGAAAGCACCATGCCCCTGGCTCCATCAGAACCCATAACCGTATGAATGATACCGTCTTTTTCATCTGCCTGAATGACTGCCGCTCCGGCACCATCTCCAAATAAAACGCAGGTTGCCCGGTCACTCCAGTCAGTCAGCTTACTCAGACAGTCGGCACCGATGATGAGTCCCGTCCGATATACACCGGCCTGGATAAATGCCTGGGCGGTACTGAGCGCGATTTCAAATCCGGAACATGCCGCACTGATATCAAATGCCATAGCACGAACCGCGCCGATGGCCGCCTGCACTTCACAGGCTCCGTTCGGGAAACAGTGATCCGGTGAGGATGTCGCAAGCAAAATAAAATCAACTTCCTCTGCCGATACGTTTGCGTTCTTTAGGGCACGCTCTGCCGCTCTGGCGGCCAGCACACTGGTGCCTTCCGTTTCCGCGATACGGCGCTCATGGATTCCTGTGCGGGTGACAATCCACTCGTCACTGGTCTCTACAACCTCTGCCAATTCTTCATTCGTCACAATCCGTTCCGGAACATAGGAACCGGTTCCAATAATTCTGCCTGTCATGCTCGTACCTGTTTCCTCTTCAAATTCGTGCTAAACTTTGTCATAATCATCTGAATTTTATTTTTAGCTTCAAATGTTTTGATACTCAAAGTATTTTGACGTTCTTATCTTATAGAATAAAAGGAGTTTTGTCAAGCAATATTTCCCGACAAAACTCTTCTGAAGCCAATCTTTTATTTTGTTTCAATCTGCTCATCTTTTAAAAGACGCATCATCAAAACCACCACATGCTTCCGTTCCTTATTCAGTGCCTCCCACTCGCATACAGGAAAATCTTTCGCAGTATTCTCATCCGGACCGTCTTCTACCAGACTTAAAAACTCCGAACATCTCATGCCAAACGCCTTGCTGATCTTTGTCAAAGTGTCAATGCTGACCGTGCTTCGCTTATTAAACATTGTAGTCAGGGTTGACTGCTTGATTCCGCTTAACTGAGAAAGCCGGTAACGGCTGTATCCCCTCTGCTTCATCAATTCTTCAATCTTAAGCAACAGCCTCTCGTTCTCCATGATGTCATATCTCCTTCTCCTTTGAATACCTCTATCTTATTGGATTTCAGAGACATGACATAGATTTAATATTTTGATAATATATATCGGAAAATTGACATATATTTCCATTTTTATGATTCTTTCTGTTCCGTCAGCATGCGGTAGACATCCCGCTTTGCGATTCCCCGGTCCTTTGCCACCAGCTTCATGGCTTCTTTCCGGTCAATACCCTGGTTCAGATAGAGCTCCATATGCTCCTCCAGACTCATCTCTTCCCAGGATTTCTGCTGCTCCGCTTTCAGTTCTCCAATGCTCTTTCCCTCAATTACAATAACACACTCACCTTTTGGCGCCTCGGTCTCGTAACGAAGAAGCGCCTCCGCAAACGTAGTACGGTAAGCTTCCTCATACTTTTTCGTCAGCTCCCGGCAGATCGTGATACGCCGGTCTGCTCCCAGTGCATCTGCCAGCTCCTGCAGGGTGCGCACCAGATGATGAGGTGCCTCATACACGATCATAGTCCGTGTCTCCGTCTTTAACTCTTCCAGAATCCACTGACGCTCTTTTTTGTCCACCGGCAAAAATGCCTCAAAACAGAACCTTCTTGTGGCCAGACCGGATATAGTCAGCGCCGTAATGCAGGCTGCCGGTCCCGGAAGGGATGTCACCTCAATCCCGGCTTCATAACACTGCTTCACCAGCTCCTCTCCCGGATCCGAAATGCCCGGTGTTCCCGCGTCTGTCACCAGCGCAATGTTCACGCCCTGACGCATCTGTTCCACCAGATAGTGCGCCTTGTCAATCTTGTTATATTCATGATAGCTTGTCATCGGGGTCTTGATCCCGAAATGGTTCAGCAGCTTTATGCTGTGTCTCGTGTCCTCTGCCGCAATCAGATCTGCTTCCTTTAAGGTATTGAGTACCCGCAGCGTAATGTCATCCAGATTGCCAATGGGTGTCGCGCAAAGATATAACTTTCCTGCTGCCTTTTCCTGCTCAGCCATAGTTACCTCCTGTTTTAGTATCCATAAACATCATAAATTTCCTGTGTATACACGCCGGGTTCCTTATATACAATGATCGGCGCTTCCACCTTCATCATGGATTTTCCACCCCGTACTGCCTCGATCAGCACCATATTGGCTTCCTTATCCGCAAACGGATGCACCAGCTTCATACGCTTTGGCTCCAGCTTATACGTCTTTAATGACGTGATGATCTCTGCCAGCCGGTGCGGCCGGTGTACCATGTAAAAACGCCCGCCGCTTTTTAAGAGCAAAGACGCCTCCCGGCACACATCATCCAGGGTACAGAACACCTCATGCCGCGCAATAGCCTTTGGCAGATCCGGGTTCTTCAGTCCGTGGTTATCATTCATATAAGGCGGATTTGACGTAACCACATCAAAAGAAGCCTTGCCGAACAGACGGCTGGCTTCCCTGATGTCTCCTCTTACGATGTCTACCCTGGCCTCCAGCTGATTCAGGCGGACGCTGCGTTCTGCCATCTCGGCCACTTCCTCCTGAATCTCCAGACCGGTAAAATGCTTTCCCTTTGTCTTGGCCTCCAGAAGAATCGGAATGATTCCGGTCCCGGTACCAAGGTCTACAGCTGCCTCACCCTCTTTCACCTGGGCAAAGCCGGACAGCAGCACGGCATCCATGCCAAAACAAAATCCTTTCTTCTTCTGGATGATGCGGTAACCGTTTCTCTGCAGATCATCAATCCGCTCATCCTCACCGCAAGTCACATTATTCATTCAGCTTTGATTTTCCTTCCCTTTTCTCAAGTGCCTCCAGTTTCTTCAGTTCATGATCCTCTGCCTGTTCGCCTTTGCCTTTTCTGCGGCGCGGTTTGAACTTTAATTGCTCTACCTTATACTCGCGGATTTCTTTTTCATCCTTCTCCACAGTCACAATAACCTTCACCAGCTGGCGCAGTACATTCACACTCTGCACCTCGCCCTTTAAGCCATCATCCGTGGTAACATAATCTCCCACGCCCGGGAGCTTGCTGTTTAAGTACTCGTAAGTCTCTTCCTCATTTTTCAGGCAGCACATCAGACGACCGCAGACACCGGAAATTTTGGTCGGGTTTAAAGAAAGATTCTGCTCTTTTGCCATCTTGATGGATACCGGAATGAACTCAGACAGATAGGAGTGGCAGCAGAGAGCTCTTCCACAGATTCCTATTCCGCCGACAATCTTAGTCTCGTCTCTTACGCCCACCTGGCGCAGTTCAATCCTGGTCTTAAATACCGATGCAAGATCCTTTACCAGCTCACGGAAATCAATACGTCCGTCCGCCGTAAAATAAAAGAGAATCTTATTGTTATCAAAGGTGTACTCCACATCGATCAGTTTCATCTCCAGCTTATGCTTGCGGATCTTTTCCTGACAGATTTTAAAGGCATCCTTTTCTTTTTTGCGGTTTGCTTCTTCACGGGCAATATCTTCCTTATTCGCCATGCGGATGACCGCCTTTAACGGCTGAACCACCTTATTGTCTTCCACATCACGATTTCCAAGAACGACATGACCATACTCAATGCCACGGGCCGTCTCTACAATGACATGATCGCCATTTTTAATTTCCAGCTTTCCCGGGGAAAAATAATAGATTTTTCCTGCCGTGCGAAAGCGTACTCCTATTACTGTTACCATAACTTTCTATCTCCTATCTGTTCCCGGCATGCTCCTGTTACGGTTCACGCCTGCGGTCAATCTGCTCTTTCATGACCAGAAGCATCAGCTCCATGGCCAGTTCCATATTCACATTCGCGTCCAGGCGGACACGTGCTTTGTCTATGGCCTCTAAAATCTTCTCCAGCCCTTCATAGGAACACTTTTGTCCTATCCCGTTAATGCTGCTGTACTCATCCTTAAAAATAAGCTGGTTCATATCCCGCGCTACCTTATAAAGCAGTACATCCCGATACCAGAGCTGCATAAAATCCAGACACTCATAAATATCCAGATTCTCCTCTTTCATCTTCCGAATGTAATCTAACAACTCGGAAATGTCCATCTCCTTCACATGCTTCAAAAGATGGAGCATCTCTCCATGCAGGAGCTTAAAATCCTCAGAAGAAGCAAGTGAAATGGCTTTTCCCAGATTACCGCGGGCAAAAGCCGCATAAATATCAGCATCTGACTCCTCCACATGAAGAGTATCCATCAGGTATTTCTTTACAGTGAAATCACGCAGAGGCTTTAATTTGAGCTGCACACAGCGCGACAAAATCGTTGGCAGAAATGCCTCCTGATTGGTGGTTAAAAGAAGAATCACCGCATAGGATGGCGGTTCCTCAATGGTTTTTAACAACGCGTTCTGTGCCTGCTGCGTCATCTTCTCCGCTTCATCGACAATGTATACTTTATAATAACTGCTGTATGGACGAATCATGATGGTGTCATTGATCTGCTTCCGGATATCATCCACTCCGATGGTGCCCGGTTTTTCATGGGACACATAAATCAGATCCGGATGGCTGCCGCTTAAGACCTGTTTGCAGGCATGGCATTCCATACATGGCTCGCTTTTCCCCTTCTCGCACAAAAGCGTAAGGGCAAAGGCGTTCGCCAGAGACTTTCTTCCCATTCCCGCCTCACCAGTCAGGATATAGGCATGAGACACCTTGTTATATTCAATTGCTTTCTGAAAATGTTCCTTTATCTGGTCATGACCGATGATCTCCTGAAAATTCAGCATCGCAGTCACCTCACAATCTCTCTAATTTTAAGGCATATCAATGAAAAGTATAACACACTTTTTCCTTTCAGCCAATGCTCCGCATTCCAAATCGGCAAAATCTGCTGCCACCACTGTACCATACGGCATTTTCCGTTCAGAAAATGCCTGCCGTGTGCACTAACAATCGGCTCCTTCCTGCCGTCCTTCCATCTGAATACGGTCTGCAATCGCCCGGACACACACATCCAATTCCCGGTTTTCAAACGCTTCCGTCACATCCAGCCCCTTTAAGCGTTCCGGCGCAAAATCGGCCTCATCTGCCAGAAATCGCCGGCAGAGCTCTGCGTACTTCGGCACCTTCTGCTGCCGTTCCCTGGCAAGGGCACGCTCCAGGCGCACACCGTCATCCACCATCACATACAGTGGAACCAGCGCTTCCTTTCCATAATACTCCCGCAGTTTTTCGTAGGAATCCAGCGTACCGATCACCAGATAATTTTCCTGTGCCAGATCGACCTGTCCGTCATCTACCGTCGCATAGCTCCAGGGGCCAAACACCGTCTGATAGGTCCGCACTTCAATCACCCTGCCAGACTGCTCCAGCTTCTTAAGCCGGGCATCATCGATAAAATAATACTCCACGCCTTCCTGTTCGCCAGCCCGCATGGGCCGTGTTGTATAGAGCACAATGCTCTTAAGCTCTGGGTATACGCTCCGCAGCCGCTTATAAATACTGTCCTTTCCCGATGCGCTCTTGCCCATCAGATAAAAAATCTTTCCCATTCTCGTTTCCTCCAGGCCTGCCTTTTCTCACTGCTTTGTTTCATCTGCTTTTACCACCTGCAGATACCTTACTGTCTGGTCTTCCATTCCCTGTACCGGCAGTCCAATATCCCTGTCATACAGCACCTGACGGATAATCTCCTCCGTCATGCACTCTCCGGGTGTAATAATCGGAATTCCCGGCGGATACAGATAAATAAATTCTCCAGAGATCCGGCCTGCAGATTTCTCCAGCCGGATGCGCTCAAACGGAGCATTGAATGCCTCTGCCGGAGTCATGAAGATTTCCGGCACAAAAGTCACAGCTCTCCCATATTTTTCGTTGGACTCCCTGAAATCCTTTGTCATTCCAATTTTCCTGTCCATTTCCAGCAGTGCCTCCACCAGCCGCTCCAGATGCTCCTCGCTGTCTAAAAATGTCAGAATCGCCACTGCGTAATCTGCTCCGCACATCTCCATTTCAATTGCGTAATCCCGGCGCAAACACTCACTTAAGTTTTCCCCTGTCATTCTTCCCTGACAGGAGATTACCAGTTTGGACTCGTCCACATCAAACACACCATACGCATCGGCCTCTTTCCGGCTTAATAGCTTCAGATTCCGCAGTTCTTTCAAGCGTCCCCGCACCATTTGGATTCGCTCCGCAAATGCCCTCATATGTTCCGCCCCATGCTGCTGCATTTCAAAAATACACTGCTCCATTACCGCCATGAACACATATGACGGACTGCTGCTCTGATACATCTGAAGGCACCGTTCCAGACGGCTGCGGCTGACCCGTTCCCCCCTCAAATGCAGAATAGCAGTCTGGGTCAGGCTTGGCAGTGTTTTATGCAAACTCTGGATTACCAAATCTGCTCCACAATATATTGCAGACTCCGGAAAGCATCCCGCACCAAACGGAAAATGCGCACCATGCGCCTCATCTACGATCAGCGGAATTCCCCTGGCATGTACCACATCCGCAATTCCCCTGATATCAGAAACCACACCGTCATAGGTCGGCGACACAATCAGGACACTACGGATTTCCGGATGCTCTTTTAATTTCTTTTCCACATCTCCCGGCTTTATCCCTCCCTGAATCCCCAATTTTTCTATGATTTGTGGATAAACATACTCCGGTTTCAGAGAATTGAGGATAAGACCATGATACACCGATTTATGACAGTTGCGGCTCACCAGCAGTGTTTCTCCAGGATGCATCACTGCACCGATGGCGCTTAAAATTCCGCAGCTGCTTCCGTTTACCAGATAGTAAGTATGATCAGCGCCATACACACCTGCTGCCCACTCCATGGAGTCCTTCAAAATTCCCTCCGGGTGATGCAGATTATCAAACCCATCAATTTCCGTAATATCAATAGAAAATGGGTTAGGAAAATCCCTCAGCAATCCGCATTCCATCTGTCGTTTATGCCCCGGCATGTGAAACGCTGCCGTCCCAGAAGCGCTGTAGCGCTTTAATCGCTCTCTCAGTAATTCTTCCTGCTTCATCTTTCTTTATAATATCCTTCTTTACTGTTCCTTCTTTTTTCGTATAAGTGATTGTAACATAGAATATCTTTACATTCCAACTCATTTTCATTATAATCAAAATGCATACTATGAAAAGAAAAGAGATGAACTTCCTTGCGGGAAATGGAATTTAAAATGGAGCGTCAGGGCCTGGTAAAAATCGGCGCTGTGGTCGATGTAACCGAACGTGAAGGCTTCAATTACAGTTATATCATTGAACCGGCTGTGGCTATGTCCGGCTGCTATAAATCGCGTGACCGGTTGAAATCAAAAAAGGGCGTCATCAAAGACATCAAAGAAAATGCCCGTGGCTTCTATGTCATTGCAGAATTCGATGAATAATGAATATAAAACAGGGTTGTGACAGAAGATCAGTCTTCCATCACAACCCTGTTTTTATCCGGAATTACTAAAACCCTGCGCCACATGGCCACCGGCTCTTCTCCCTTTTTCCAATAACAGTCTTCCCAGTAACAATATACCTGACCGTCCTGCATCATCACAAATTCTACCCGGTCATTTCCCGTTGTATCCTCTCGCTCCCGAAGCTCAGCATCATCCAGATAACTCATCTGACCTGATCTGGAAATCACCGCAACCACGCCATAACTGTTCTTCCAGTTCTTCGGACAGTAATTTCCATAAATCTGGTCCCCTTCTTCTGAATAATACATCTGCCAGATGCGTCCCGGATAGCGCTTATGCAGTTCTTCTACCTCTGCACCCTCTTCCGTCAGGGAAAGACGGAAAAGCTGACTGTGCTGCTTGCCGCGCTCCTTCCCTTTCATCCAGGCACTGTAGTAAATCCAGTCTCCGACAATGCAGAAACTATCAATGGATTTTCCCATGGATTCAAAGAGCACTTCATTTCCGCCCTTATTGCAGAAAATAGCCTGCCCTTTTCCATTTTCCTGCTCCTTCAGATAATACAAAACACCGCCCGCCTCATGAGGTGCCGTCTGAATATTCTCAATCCGGTTTCCGGACATCTTGAAAATCCGGTCCCCATACAGATAATTCCCATCCACATCCGTCTGGAGTTTTCTTCCCAGCGTGTCATACAGGTAAATCTCATCCTGTTCCACAGCCGTATAGATTCCAATCTGCTGTGTCGCAAATGCCGCATCAACACTGATGCGCTGCACAGATCCATACTGCATGATATAGATCCCGTCTTCCCAGAATGTAAAATTATCTACATCCTGCGCGATGATCTCGATTTCCTGGTCTGAATTCGCCCGGTACAGCGTATGATACAGGGATGGATGAACCTGGGAAAGCTGGCTGTCTTTTCGCTCCAGACACGGCAAATAGTAAGTCCAGCCATCACGGGTCTGAATTTCCTCATTGTAATCATGCGCTCCTGCCAGACTGCTTTCCTCCAATGGTATTGTATAAAGGATCTGTCCGGATTCTGAAAGAACTACAGCCTTATCACCCAGCTGAATCTCTGTATTCTCGTTCTTTTCTTCCGTTTCCTCTGGCTGTTTAAATGTCCGCTCAAACGGCGCCTGCAGCAAATCAAACTGATGCTTCACCTTCCAGACTCCGGCAATAGCAAGTACACCGGCCACTACAATCAGTACCAGAGATCCAATTCTCTTTCCCGCGGAAACCTCCGGCTCCTCCGCATGTTCCCCATCACCTTCCACAATTCCAAGACGATCCTCAATTTCCAGAAGCAGCGATGTCTCATCCAGATTTGCCAGATTTTCTTTCTTCGCTTCCTTAGACTGCATTTTCTCTTCCGCATAGGAGGCCTCGATCATTTCCCTTGTTGCCTCCAGCTTCGTCTCAGCAAGAAAATCAGAACGTCTCAGCAGCCAGTCCAGCGGACATTTCTCTTTCTGCAGCTGTTCCCCACGCTGATACGCTTCCATATAAACCTGAACCAAAAGCTCCTTCGTCTTTTCTTCCTGGTTAAAAATCAGCTTAGCATGCCGATACAGGGATTTGTAGGTCAGGATATACAAATTCTCAAATTCATGAATCCACTTATTCTGTTCTGATACATTCTGTGGCTTTTTTGTCTTCATTCCATCGTCTCCTCTTTAGTCAGAGTGTGGTCATAGATCAAACAAAATTAATCCGTATCAACAAAAAAGGCGAGAACCTTGCTTAAGGATTCTCGCCCTTTAAATATACTGAGCGTGCGGGGATTCGAACCCCGGACAACTTGATTAAAAGTCAAGTGCTCTACCGACTGAGCTACACGCCCGTATGCCTTGGACCGGAATCGAACCAGTGACACGAGGATTTTCAGTCCTCTGCTCTACCAACTGAGCTACCAAGGCAAAATTGCGGGGATAGGATTTGAACCTATGACCTTCGGGTTATGAGCCCGACGAGCTTCCAGACTGCTCCACCCCGCGACATTCGCGAAATATTAAGTTGTTGAGTGGGGGAAGGTGGATTCGAACCACCGAAAGCACAGCTAACAGATTTACAGTCTGCCCCCTTTGGCCACTCGGGAATTCCCCCAAAATATTATTTTTTCAAAGCCGATAATCGGACTCGAACCGATAACCTGCTGATTACAAATCAGCTGCTCTGCCAATTGAGCCATATCGGCGAACCAGGTTTTCTTTGAAAG
>NZ_QUFI01000023.1:0-503 GCF_003478505.1 Clostridium sp. AF27-2AA | reverse complement strand
CACCCCGCGACATTCGCGAAATATTAAGTTGTTGAGTGGGGGAAGGTGGATTCGAACCACCGAAAGCACAGCTAACAGATTTACAGTCTGCCCCCTTTGGCCACTCGGGAATTCCCCCAAAATATTATTTTTTCAAAGCCGATAATCGGACTCGAACCGATAACCTGCTGATTACAAATCAGCTGCTCTGCCAATTGAGCCATATCGGCGAACCAGGTTTTCTTTGAAAGTGGGGCCTATAGGGCTCGAACCTATGACCCTCTGCTTGTAAGGCAGATGCTCTCCCAGCTGAGCTAAGACCCCATATTCAACTTTTAAATATCATAAAAATGATATTCAGCGACCCGGATGGGGTTCGAACCCACGACCTCCGCCGTGACAGGGCGGCGCTCTAACCAGCTGAGCCACCAGGCCAAATATCTTTCCATGTACCCTCAAAACCACATATTGAATTTCATCCACTTTTCTTACCTAAACCGTCTTGGTTAAGCCCTCGACCTATT
>NZ_QUFI01000022.1:250-55112 GCF_003478505.1 Clostridium sp. AF27-2AA | reverse complement strand
CCGGCCTGCTTCGGACCTTTATTGCTATTGCTTTTAAATTGAAATTTACTGTCTCTTCGCAACTTCTCCCTGCTGTTTGTAGATGGAGTCTGCATCGACTGCGGTGCGGACGCTGGAGAGCGGGTAGACGCTGCTGTTCTTTCCAATGACGGTCCCCGGATTTAATACAGAGCCGCAGCCTACTTCTACACAGTCACCAATCATGGCGCCGAATTTCTTTAAGCCAGTTTCGATGTCGCCGTCTTCTGCGTGTACTTTGACCAGTGCTTTATCGGAACGAACGTTGGAGGTGATGGAACCTGCGCCCATGTGTGCTTTGTAGCCCAGAATGGAATCGCCTACATAGTTGTAGTGCGGTACCTGAACACCGTCAAACAGAATCACATTCTTTAATTCCGTGGAGTTTCCTACTACTGCTCCCTTGCCAACGATAACTTTACCGCGGATGAATGCGCAGTGACGCACTTCTGCCTCCGGTCCGATGATGACCGGCGCAATGATGCCTGCGGTCGGTGCGATGTGGGCAGATTTGTGAATCCAGATGCCCTCTGCCGGGTTTGCGTACTCATCCTTCGGAAGGGTTTCGCCCAGGCGCTCTACAAAATCACCAATGTGAGCCAGAACTTCCCACGGATAAGTAAACTGTTCTAACAGTTCTTTCGCCATGCTGTTCTCCAGGCTGTACAGATCACTGATCTTCATTTCTTCTTTTTTCATGATCATATCCTCTTTTCTTTCTTAAAGATATATACTCAGCTGCCTTTGAAAAGTGCAGGAGGGTTTCTGTTCTGTATGATTCTTTTCCAGACCAGGCTGCCTTACTTTTTCGAGTAGTTCTGCCCGGCTGTCTCAAAATATTCCCGGAGCTGATACTGGTTGTTCAGGCGCAAAACCCCGTAGGTTCTTCCAGCTACGAAACGTTCCAGTTTTTCCATATACTCGTCCGGAGTGATGGAGCCCTCTGCCACATAGGTAAGCCCCTTCTCCCAGCTTGCCGTCAGTTCCGGATTCAGAAGCTGGCGGATGGATGCGCCGACCACATCAAACACCAGCTCTCCTAAAAGCGTTGGCGTGATGATCTGGGTCTTGCCATTTAACGCCAGGTATTTGATATTGACCAGCTTTTTGAGGATTTCCGCGCGGGTCGCGCTGGTGCCGATGCCGCTTCCCTTGATCTGGGCGCGAAGTTCCTCGTCCTCAATAAGCTGTCCTGCGTTCTCCATTGCCAGGATCATGGAACCGGAAGAATAACGTTTTGGAGGGGATGTTTCCCCTTCCTTGATGGCAAAGCCATCCACCGGAAGCTGCATGCCCTTTTTCAGGGAAGCCAGCATAGTAATGAATGCCGGATTTTCCATATCCTTTTTGTTGATTTCGGACTCGTCCTTGTCATCTGTCTCCCCGTCTGCCACCTGACCGCCGGATGCTGCGGTATCATCCGCTTTCTTCCGCTTCGGCACCTCGGCCACCTTTAAATAGCCCTGCTCTGTAAGCACACGGAAGCTGGTAAAGAAATGCTCCTGGCCACAGGTCAGCTCCAGCGCATACTTCTGATAAATCGCCGCAGGATAAAAAATGCTTAAAAATCTTCTGGCAATCACCTCGTAGATTTTCATGCACAATGGTGAAAGACTGCGCATGGCACCAAATCCCTGCCCCGTCGGTACAATCGCATAGTGGTCCGTGATCTGTTTGTCATTGACATATCGGGTCTTCATAATCCCCTGATAAGACCCCTGGTCCAGGATTTCCTGGGCAAAGCCTTTCATTGGCTCAAAATTTTTCAAACCTCCGATATTCTTTGTTATTTCTTTGGCTACAGCTGTTGAAAGTACGCGGGCATCAGTACGCGGATAGGTTACCAGCTTTTTCTCATAGAGTTCCTGCACGACCTTCAGGGTTTCATCCGGGCTGATCTTGAACATTTTTGAGCAGTCATTCTGAAGCTCTGCCAGGTTATAAAGAAGCGGCGGATTCTTAGTTTCCTTCTTGCGTTCCACTTTGCTTAAGACACCCACTGGCGGATCTGTTTCTTTCAGCTGTGTGATCAGCGCCTCTGCATCCTCCCGCTTTTTAAATCCATTTTCCTTGTATAATTTGGGTGACTGGAAATAACGGGAACCATCCACGCTTCTCCACTCTGCGTCAAACTTCATATCCTGGGATAAAAACGTGCCGATCACCCGGTAAAATGGCGTCTTCACGAAATTGCGGATTTCCCTCTCCCGGCGCACCACCATACCGAGCACGCAGGTCATGACCCGGCCCACGGAAAGCACCGTGCGGTCCGCCTTCAAAAAAGCAGAAATCGTCGGGCCATATTTTAAGGTGAGCAGACGAGAAAAGTTAATGCCCATCAGATAATCTTCTTTCGCCCTAAGATAAGCAGAGGCCGCCAGGTTATCATACTCACTCCAGTCCTTGGCATCCCGGATGCCGCGCAGGATTTCCTCCTCTGTCTGGGAATCGATCCAGACACGCTTTCTGGTCTTGCCCTTTACACCCGCCATTTGATCTACCAGGCGGTAAATGTATTCGCCCTCCCGCCCGGAGTCGGTACAGATATAAATGGTGTCCACATCCAGCCGGTTCAACAGGCGGCTGACAATGGCAAACTGCTTTGAGACGCCATCGATCACCTGGTACTTGAATTCCTTTGGCAGAAACGGCAGTGTCTGCAGGCTCCAGCGCCTCAGAGCCGGATCATATGCCTCCGGATAACTCATGGTAACCAGATGTCCCACGCACCAGGTCACCACCGCGGTATCGGACTCAATATAGCCGTCCGACCGTCTTGCGGAAATCTTCAGCGCGTCCGCAAACTGCTGGGCCACGCTGGGTTTCTCCGCTATGTATAATGATTTTCCCATAAAATCAGGATTCCTTTCTGTTATTCAGCTTTCGCTTCCTTGATGCCAGCAGCCAGCTTCTTTTTCAGTGTCCTCCAGGCATCTTCATGTTCCACATAATATTTGGGGCAGTTTTTTCCGCTCACATCATGATGCCGGATGATATGCTTTTCATTTAAGGAAAGCTCCTTGCAGAGCCACCCCGTCAGCCTGGCCAGAGACTTGATTGTGGCATCAGTAAACCTTCCGTCCGCATCCGGATGACAGCATTCAATGGAAACGGTATCTTCATTGCGCGGATAATTACCATATGCCACTTCATCTAACGGAATGCACTGCAGAATTGTGCCATCCGCCCCAATGATGTAATGGCTGCTGGCAGACACCGTTTTTGAGCCACTCTGGTCTTTCAGTCCCTCAAAATAATTCCGGTTCTGTATCGCACTGCTTCCCGGGTTAGCCACATAATGGATGACGATGTCCCGCACATGTTCCCGCTTCGTTCCCGGTCTGGAGTAAGGATTTACGGTCAGAAAATCCTGGGTATACCAGTCTGGTGCCTGAATTTCAGAAAGATGCTGTTCTGCTTCCCGGTTCTGGCGCCGATAAAGCAGCATACCTCCCGCAATCAGGATAGCCAGAAACAAAACCGCATCCACAGCAATGAGAAGCCTCATTGAACGACTGGCCTTTCTCACATTTTCCCGTTCCTGCCCCGCGCTTTGCCTGAAACGCATCCGCGCATTCGCGCCTCTGCCTCTTTCGTTTTCATCCTCCTGTGCCATACCGTATCCGCTCCTTTGTATACAAACCTTGTTTCAGTATATCACAATTCTTAAGTCACGAGAACCGTTTTCTCCGGAAAAGAATACAGGCGCACGCAATCTGCGACGCCTGTAAATCTTATTTTGCTTAATGCTGTTTCTGGATGTACCCCTGATAAGCCAGTGTGGTTGCCAGATCCGCATGGCCCAGCATAGTCTGTACGGCCTGGATATCTGCGCCGCTGCTGATCAGGTGCGCGGCAAAGGAATGGCGCAGGGTATGCGGTGTAATATCCACCTGAATTTCAGCCTTGTCCCCGTAATATTTCACGATTTTCCAGAATCCCTGGCGTGACATCTGCTTTCCGCTGCAGTTGGTAAACAGCCAGGTAGATTCATTCCCCTTCAAAAGTTCCGGTCTGGCTTTCTCCAGATAGGCCCGCAGATACTGATTTACCTTTTTGCCAAAGGGAATCACCCGCTCCTTCTCCCCGTCACGGCAGGTAAGAAAGCCCACCGCCAGATTCACATCCTGAAGTTCCAGTCCGATCAGCTCAGATACCCGGATTCCCGTGGCGTAAAGGAGTTCCAGCATAGCTTTATCACGCAATTCTTTTGCGCCCTCTCCTTCTGGCTGCTCCAGAAAACGGTTCACTTCTTCTACAGTAAGAATGACCGGAATCTTTTTCTCAATTTTCGGTGTTTTCAAAAGCTCTGCCGGGTCGCGGCGGATGTTTCCCTCCATCAGTTCATAATGAAAGAACGCTTTCGTGGATGCAAGGATCCGGGATATGGTCGTTGTGGCCTTTCCCTTTCGTTCCAGATAGGAAATGTAGGAATTCAGACTGGTTCTTGTTACCTTAGACGGCTCCTCGATTCCCTGACGCTCCAGATACTCCTTAAGCTGCCTTAAGTCCCTCTGGTAAGATACTATGGTATTTTTCGATGATTGTTTCACATCCTCAAGATAATGGATAAAAGACTCTATCTCTGTCGTCATATTCTTAAACTCCAACTTCCCCAAAAACGGTATTTCCAGTCCATTCCTGCAGTGACGGGCCCGGGCTGTCTTCTGCCCTGAAATCCCATAAAACACGCATATTTCGGCAATGTGAATACCATTATATCCGCATTTTCCTATAAAATCAAACACATATTTCCCACTTTTCGGCCCATTTTGACATGATTAACATAAAAAATACAACATGTTGGAGACGTATTTTCTTCTATCTCAACATGTTGTAATTTTCGCATTGTATTTTTTTAGAACAATTTCACGATCAGCGGGCTGACATAGAGCTCCATCCAGATCCCCCCCGCCAGCAAAAACAAAATGATGCAAAAAAACCGGTCCTTCTGCACAGTCCGGTCCGATCTTCCACTGACCAGAAGCAGGAACAGGCAGGGCAGATAAGCCAGATCCTGAGGGAAACCGGCCGCCAGAAACAAAAAGCCTCCGGCCATGCCGCAGCTCCAGACCAGAAGACTGAAAAACACTCCACCGCAAAAGCCAATGGCAGTTCCCAGAAACAGACTTCCAGTCCGTCGAAGCCTGCTGCAGGTAATGCAGGCCACTGCTGCCACCTGCAGAACCCGGACTGCCAGAAGACAAATTTTCCCGGTACGGCTTCGCACAGCTGCCTGAGCCCAGCATTCTGCCATTCCATGATACAGGATTTCATAATTTACGATATTTCTGTAAAACAGTCCATTGCACAAAAGCACAGCAAGCAGCCATCCAGCCAGAACCGCTGCCGCAAGGACTGTTATGGAACGTTCCAGTCTCATAAAAACTCCATCGTTTTTTCTATCCTATGCGGTCAGCATGACCCGGTATTCAAATTTTTCTCTTTCCTATTTTCCGTATTTTGCCGCGTAAGCCATAATCGCCGCTACGGTCTTGGCATCGGTCATCTTGCCTGTATAAATAAGCTGCTGGAGGTCTTCCACGCTCCAGCGCTCCACGTTGATTACCTCATCCTCATCCAGATGCTGATGGGACGGAATCAGGTTTCTGGCTACAAACACATCAATGGCCTCATCGCAAAACGCAACTGTGGTGTTCAGGCTCATCAGATATTCCAGCTTCTCACAGCGGTATCCGGTCTCCTCCTCCAGTTCCCGGTAAGCGCACTCAATTTTCGGTTCCTCCGGCGCATCCAGTTTCCCCGCCGGAATCTCCAGAGTCTCCCGGTCCAGGGCATTACGGTACTGACGTACCATAAGAAGCTGACCGTCATCTGCCACAGCTACTACAGCCGCAGCTCCGTCATGATGAATATAATCCCAGTGAGCCTCATGACCATTCGCGATCACGGTATCCTCGTATATCTTTAAAATATTTCCGGTATATTTCAGCTGGCGGTCCTTGCGGATGACCGGCTCAATTTTAGCCTTGTTCTCCGGCTGGCCAGCATTCTGATTCTGTTTTTCTTCCATGTTCATGATGAATTTCTCCTTTACTGGATTCCCTTACATTTTGCGTAGCAGGCATCGGTTGCCTTGATCACGGCATTGCGCATGCCATACTCCTCCAGGGCAGCCACTCCTGCAATGGTGGTTCCTCCCGGGGAGCAGACCTTGTCTTTTAAGAGTCCCGGATGCTCTCCGGTCTCCAGCACCATCTTTGCGCTTCCAAGCACGGTCTGGGCCACCAGCTTGTACGCATCTGCCCGCGGAATGCCGTATTTTACGGCGCTGTCTGCCAGCGCCTCAATAAACATATAAACATAGGCAGGAGAACTGCCGCTGGCACATACCACCGCATCCATCAGCTTCTCTTCTACGATCGTCATGCGGCCAAAGGAAGTAAAGAGCGTTTCAATCGTCTGCTTCTCTTCCTCAGAAAACAGTGCCTGGTCATAGCAGACACCCGTCATGCCTTCGCCAACCAGAGCCGGAGTATTCGGCATAGCCCGGACAATGCGGCATTTCTTTCCAAAGCGGGCCTGTAGATTCTCAATCGTGATACCCGGGGCGATGGAAATGATGATCTGTTCCTCTGTCACCGCACTCCGGATTTCTCCGATAACCGTATCAAACTGCTGTGGCTTTACCGCCAGCACCAGACAGGCGCTTTCCTTCGCGCAGGTTACATTGTCTGCGGCGTAAGAAACTCCGGTCTCCGCTGCCACCTGCTCCATATGTGCTTTATTTCTTGCAGAAAAAATGAGCTGATCCGGTGCCACGGTCTTTAAAAGACCTTTTAAGATCGCGTAGCCCATGTTGCCCATGCCAATAAATCCAAACTGTTTCATGTCCGTGTCCTCCTGTGCATATGATAAGTTCATTTTAGCACAAAAGGCGCGTACTTTCCATACGCGCCTTCGTGTGAAAACCTATATTTAGTTCAGAAAATTCCTACCTATCTCCCGTTCGCCTGTTCCATATGAATGGATTTTCCTTTGATGCGGGCGTTTTTCATGCACTCCAGTACTTCCTCTGCGCAGTCCTGCGGAACTTCTACGAAGGTGTACTTGTCGTACATGTCAATGCTTCCCACCAGACGGCCGGAAATGCCAGACTCCCCTGCGATGGCACCGAGGATATCTCCCGGTTTTACCTTCTGGTCTTTTCCGATGTTGATGAACAGGCGGGCCATATCCGCGTCATCCTGATTCTTTCTGCCGCGGCCATTTCGTCCGTCTCTTCCCTTGCCCTCTCTTCTGCCGCGGCCATTTCCACGGTCACCGCGGTCGCGTCTGGAATCCAGATCGTCCAGGGATCTTGCCGGACGGTTGTCGAAGATGATATCCTCATTCTCCTCACCCATGTTCATGCGAAGCAGCGCTGCTGCCAGCTCCAGGGAAGTATAATCCTCCTCTAACAGCTTCTTCTCGATGATATGGGAAATGCGGTTTAAATCCATGTCTGCCAGAACTTCCTTTGCCTGATCCAGGATCTTCTCTGCCTTGATCTCGGTAATGTCATCCAGGGACGGAATTGCCTGCGGAATGATCTTGGTCTTGCAGTAACGCTGGATGTCACGCAGCTTGTATACCTCGCGTCCTACCACAAAGTTGAATGCGATACCTTCGCGGCCTGCACGTCCGGTACGGCCGATACGGTGTACATAGTACTCGTCATCCTGCGGGATATCGTAGTTGAATACTGCCTCTACGTCATCGACATCGATACCGCGGGCAGCCACATCGGTTGCCACCAGGATCTCGGTGCGTCCGTTACGGAAGCTGTTCATGACGCGGTCACGCTGTACCTGCTTTAAGTCACCGTGCAATCCCTCTGCAAAGTAACCGCGGCCCTGCAGCTCGGTTACCAACTCATCCACCTGCTTTTTAGTATTGCAGAACGCTACGGAAAGCTTCGGAGCATACATATCAAGCAGACGGCACATAACCTCTACCTTGGTCTTCGGCTTTACTTCATAATAATACTGGGTTACCTTCGGCACCGTCAGTTCTTTCTTTACCACCTTGACAATCTGCGGATCCTTCTGGAAGTTCTCTGCAATCTTCTGGATCGCTGCCGGCATGGTTGCGGAGAACATCACGGTCTGGCGCTCCTCCGGAAGCTGGCTTAAGATGGTCTCCATATCCTCTAAGAAGCCCATGTTCAGCATCTCATCTGCCTCATCCAGTACTACGGTATGTACCTGGTCAAACTTCACGGTCTTGCGGCGCATATGGTCCATAACACGGCCTGGAGTACCGATGATGATCTGGGTACCGTCCTTTAAACCACGGATCTGGCGCACGATATCCTGTCCGCCGTAGATCGGCAGGATCTTGATGCCGTGCATATACTTTGCCAGATTGCGGATCTCATCTGCTACCTGGATAGCCAGCTCACGGGTCGGGCAAAGAGCGATGGCCTGCAGCTTTTTCTTCTTCGGGTCGATCTTCTGAAGAAGCGGAATGCCGAATGCTGCGGTCTTACCGGTTCCGGTCTGAGCCTGGCCGATGATATCGTAGCCCTCCAGCTCCACCGGAATGGCCTTCGCCTGGATCGGGGAAGCCTCCTCAAATCCCATGTCGGTCACGGCACGCAGGATGCGGTCATCTAACTGTAACTCTTCAAATTTTACTGTTTCCATTCATTTTCCTCATTCTATTTACAATCTGTTTTCGGGTTTCCGAAAGTTTGTTCCAGTGGGGGAACACCTCGGTCTCAGGCATGCAAATACCTGCCACCGACAGATTTTTGCACACAATCACATGAAAAAAGAAGATTCAGGATGGTATTCTGAATCTTCTTCAGCACAATTTTGTATTCTAACATACGGATTTTGGAATGTCAATTTTCTTTTCGAGTGCAATCTGGCATGTGCAATCTGGCAGTATCCATTTTTCACTAATATTAAGAACAGCACCCTACATTCTCAGCAGGATGCCATTCTATTTTCAATATTCTTTAAAAGTTCCGCTCCGGTGATAATCCCTGGTTCGTTCCATAGGTATTATAAATCTGCTCAAAGGTTCCTTTCGGTGCCTGGGCGATAAAGGATGCGCCGCTGCCGTACTTTCCATACAGCTTCATGATCTGGGCCATCTGGTCTTTCTCGATGGCCACGCAGCCGGAGGTGTACTCCTTAAACTCACCGGAGCAGTGTAAAAACAGCGCGGAGCCCTGATTCTTGATGCCGTTCGGATTGAATCCGGCATCGATGGCGTAATCATAATATCCGGCATAGCCGCTGCTGCCAACCCGTTCACCCTCTTTGGAAAGGTCACGGCTCATTTTGTTGGTGTCATCCTCCCAGACATAGGTATCATCCACCTGAATATAATCAGAAGGAAATCCCTCCAGCGCTTTGGCCTGTCCGAACGGGGTATTCATTTTAAATACTCCGATCGGCGTAGTCTTATCTCCGGAGTGACGGTGGTTGCTCATGCCGTTCATACCGAGATGCCCGGTGGTCTCCAGCCGTTTCTCCCAGGCTCCTGCCGCGCTGCTCCGCTCAAAGGCGTAAACATTACAGTTAGAACCGCCGGTTCCTTCCACGATCACCAGCACCCTTGCTTCTTCCGGAAGCACAAAGCGGGATGCGTCTGCGGTCCCCGCCTGGGCCGATGCTGCCGTTACTTCTGTTGTATCTGTCTTACCTTCCATCTGATTTTCTGCCTCCCCGCTTCCGCTCTGCTGCGGTGCGTCAAAACTTACGTTGGTTGCCGCCGCCGTATTCTGTCCACCGCCTGCCGTCAGAACCGGTGCGGAAAGAATGGCTGCCGCCATATAAATTCCTGCATGGATTCCCATGTTTTATCCTGCCTTTCTTCTTTTATACCTTGAACCGATATCCCACGCCCCAGATGGTCTCAATATACTGCGGCTTTGCGGTATTGAACTCGATTTTCTCACGAATCTTTTTGATATGCACAGTTACTGTGGCAATGTCTCCGATGGAATCCATATCCCAGATTTCCCGGAACAGTTCTTCCTTCGTGTATACATGGTTTGGATTCTGGGCCAGAAAAGTTAAGAGATCGAACTCCTTGGTGGTAAAGTTTTTCTCCTCGCCGTTCACCCAGACTCTGCGGGCTGTCTTGTCAATCTTTAACCCGCGGATCTCAATGATCTCATTCTCCGGGCTTCCACTTCCGATCAGGCGCTCATAGCGGGCCAGATGAGCCTTCACCCGGGCCACCATCTCACTTGGACTAAAAGGTTTCGTCATGTAATCATCGGCGCCCAGGCCCAGGCCGCGGATCTTGTCGATATCATCCTTTTTGGCGGAAATCATGATGATGGGCGTATTCTTGACTTCCCGGAACCGTTTGCAGATTTCAAATCCATCCATGCCCGGAAGCATGAGGTCCAGGATCAGAAGATCAAAATCTTCATTCAAGGCCCGCTCTAGGCCCACATCTCCCTGCTCCTCCAGTTCTACTTCAAAACCGCTTAACTCCAGATAATCCTTCTCGAGCTCCGCGATGCTAGTCTCATCTTCAATGATCAGAATTCTGCTGCTCATTTTGTATTACCTCCTGATATTTTCTCAGCACAAAATGCATTTCCGTGCCGATTCCTTCTTTGCTGGTGGCCCAGATGCGGCCGCCGTGATCTTCAATGATCTTCTTGACAATGGAAAGGCCGATGCCGCTTCCGCCCTTGGACGAATTCCGGGAGGAATCCGTGCGGTAGAACCGGTCAAAGATATAGGGCAGATCCTTGGTGGCAATGCCCCGGCCATTATCCTCAATCTCCACCTGAATAAAATCGCCCACATCCTTGATGCGGATGTTGATGATGCCCTTCGGCTTATCCAGATATTTGACAGAGTTGCTGATGATGTTGTTGATGACACGCTTCATCTGCTCCGCGTCGGCAATGACTTCCACATCCTCATTGACATAGTTAAAATACCCCAGCTCAATGCCCCGGGATTCCATATCCAGGCCAACCTCCTCCGCACAGTCACGGAAGTAGCTGTTGACATTGATCTTATTGAAGGTATAGGGAATCTTGTTGGTATCAATCTTGGAATAAAAGGTCAGCTCATCAATCAGCCGGTCCATGTCGTTGGCCTTGTTATAAATGGTACGGATATATTTCTCCAGCTTTTCCGGCGAGGAGGCCACACCGTCCAGAATACCCTCCACATAGCCCTTAATGGCCGTGATCGGCGTTTTCAGATCGTGGGAAATGTTGCTGATCAGTTCCTTATTTTCATTGTCATACTGTATCTTCTGCTCGGCACTCTCCTTTAAACGGATGCGCATCTCCTCAAAGTCCTGACACAGCTCCCCGATCTCATCATCTTCCTCGATATCCAGGGTGAAATCCAGATTGCCATCCCGGATCTTTCTGGTTGCCTCCTGAAGCTTGCTCAGCGGACGCAGGATGGAACGGTACACCCAGATGGTCAGGGAACCGCAGATAAACATCAGCATCAGCACCGCCGTGATCATCAGCTGGGCCACCATAGTTTTGACTTCCGGAGCAAATTCATCCATCCGGTAGACCATAAACAGACGGCCCACCGACAGCATCAGTCCCACAAACATGATTGGGAGGACGCTGAATGTCACGAATGCAATGGCAAGACGCGTTTTTAACTTCATAAAAAATACACCTCTCTCTACTGACTAACAGTATAGCACAAGAGGTGTATTCCGTGTATTAAACTATTCTAAATTTTCAAACAATTACTTAGTTTCCGCACTCGATGCTGATCTCGTTGAACTTCTCCAGAATATGATCGATCTGGATCTGCTTTTTCTCCTCACCGGCCTTGTCAATGATGGCGTGGCCCTGATGCATCATCAGAAGGCGGTTGCCATACTCCACAGCATAGCGCAGGTTGTGGGTAACCATGATGGTGGTGAGGTGTTTCTCTTTTACCACCTTATCCGTCAGTTCCATGATAATGTCTGCGGTTTTCGGATCCAGTGCCGCGGTATGCTCATCCAGGATCAAAAACTCAATCGGTGTCATGGTAGACATAAGCAGTGCCATGGCCTGGCGCTGTCCGCCGGAAAGCACGCCGACCTTCACATCCATCTTATCTTCCAGGCTTAAGCCCAGCATATGAAGCTGCTCCCGGTAAAACTCCACCCGCTGGCGGTTGGTACCCGGGCGCAGATTGAAGGGTTTTCCCTTGTTATCGGCCAGAGCCATATTTTCCAGAATGGTCATGGACGGGCAGGTTCCCATGGCCGGATTCTGATACACGCGGCCGATGCGCTTCTGCCGTTTGAACTCCGGCATGTTGGTGATATCTTCGTTTCCAATTTTAATCTGTCCGGCATCCAGCGGAATGCTGCCGCAGATCAGGTTCAGCATGGAAGTTTTTCCGGAACCGTTGGAACCGACCACAGATACAAACTGACCGTCCTCAATGGAAAGGGAAAAGTCGTTGAACAGGCACATTTCATTGACGGTGCCCGCATTGTAATATTTATGAATGTGGTTTAACTCAAGCATGTGCCTTTACCTTCCTTTCCTTCCGGTTACTGGCAACCAGAATGATCAAAAACAGAACTGCCGTGATCAGCTTTAAATCCGATGCCGCCATACCCAGGGCAATGGCCAGGGACACGCAGGCTTTGTAAACGATGGAACCGAAAATCACGGCGGTGGTCGTTTTCACGCTGTGGAACCGCTTTAACAGCTTGGTTCCAATGATGACACTGGCCAGGCCGATCACCATGGTGCCGGTACCGGTGCTGACCTCAAAGAATCCCTTCTGCTGGCAGTATACACAGCCTGCCAGAGCTACGAAGCCATTGGCCAGAGCCAGACCCAGGATCTTGACCATGCCTTTATCCTTTGCAAGGGAAGTAACCAGCACCTCATTGTCACCGACCGCCCGGAGCAGATATCCGGCACGGGTCTTTAAGAACAGATCCAGCAGAATCTTGCAGACCAGAACGATCACAAACAGGATGATGCTCACCAGATACGGATCCAGCGCCTCCGGTACGACAGATTCCAGAAACGCGTTCTCAAAAATGGTTTCCTTACTGAAGATCGGCAGATTTGCTTTTCCCGCAATCCGAAGGTTAATGGAGTACAGCGCTGTCATCATAATGATGCCCGAAAGAAGATCCCGCACCTTCAGCTTAACATGGATCAGACCGGTAATGCATCCGGCCAGCAGTCCGGCCGCAAAGCTTAAGACCAAAGTCAGGGCCGGATGTACGCCCTTTAAGATCAGCATGGCTGTGACAGCCGCTCCCATCGGGAACGTGCCGTCCACAGACAGATCCGGAAAATCCAGGATTTTGTAGGTAATGTATAAGCCGAGTGCCATAATCGCGTAGATCAGGCCTTCCTCGATGACGCCAATGATGATAGACATGTGTTTCCTCCGATTTCTAAGAGCGTTTATTCTATATTATTAATACGCTCTAGTTGGTTATAATCTCATCGAACAGTGCTGCCGCATTGTCGGAAAGCTCTGCCGGGATGGTGATGCCAAGGTTTTCTGCTACTTTGTTGTTGCCATAGAAAGCTGCCTCTTCAATAACTTCAAAGTTCATCTCGCTTGCTTTCTTCTCGCCCTTTAATACTTTTGCTGCCATCTTACCGGTCTGCTCGCCAAGGCTTACATAGTCCAGTCCAACCGCTGCCAGGCAGCCGATCTTAACCTGCTCGATCTCGCTTCCGAATACCGGAATGTTCTTCTTTGCTGCCTTATCCAGGATAACCGGAAGGGAGCTTACTACGGTGTTATCGGTTAAGTTGTTGATGCAGTCTACTTTCTCTACCAGGGCATCTGCTGCTAACGGAATGTCTGCAGTAGAGGAAATGCCGCTCTCTACGATCTCAAAGCCATACTCCGGTGCTGCTTTCTTGTATTCCTCAATTGCGGAAACGGAATTGATCTCACTGGTGCTATACATGATACCGATGGTCTTTGCATCCGGAAGCATGGTGCGGATCATCTTTAACTGGCTCTCAACCGGAAGCTTGTCGCTGGTACCAGTGATCTCGCCGACCGGAGTTCCGTCTGCGTTTGCAAGCTCTGCCAGAACCGGATCGGTCACTGCGGTGTAGATAACCGGAACGCCTGCGTCCTTCGCTGCGCTGTAAGCACTCTGGGCGATCGGGGTTGCAATGGCACAGATCAGATCAGCTTTCTTGGAGAGGAAGTTGTTCATGATCTGGCTTGCGGTGCCGCCGTCTGCCTGTGCGTTCTCGTAAAGAATGGTCAGGTTCTTGCCTTCCACGATGCCCTCATCTGCCAGGCCCTGTAAAAATCCGGTACGGCAGTTATCTAAGGAGCCGTGCTCTGCGAACTGGCCAATGCCTATGGTATATTCACCATCTGCAATTTTCACACCCTCTGCTGCCTCTGCGGTAGTTTCCTCTGCTGCTGCCTCTGCGGTGATCTCTGCTGCTGTGGTATCTGCTGCGGTAGTCTCTGCAGTCTTGCTTCCGCATCCTGCTAATGTCATCATTGCTGCCATTGCTGCTGCCATCACTTTTACACTTTTTTTCATAATCTTTACCTCCTTAAAATAAAAAAGTCCCAAATACAGATTTTAATCTGTATTTGAGACGAATTCACTTAATCCGCGGTACCACTCAAATTGGTTTGCACCCACTCACCCGTATACTAACATATACGCCGCCAGATAACGGTTGCGGTCTCCGTCAGTCCCTACTCCCTGCTATGTGTTTTGCTCCGGTTTCAGATCTGCCCTCGAAAGTCCATTCAGCAATCCCTTCCATACTGCAATCCCACCACCTGCAGCTCTCTGTGATATCAGCGAAGTGCTTACTCCTCTTTCTCATCGGTTTGTCGTTGTTGGTACTTATCATAATGCGGCAGAATGGATTTGTCAACCACTTTTTTCAGACAATTTGCAATCGGTCCGACAGGGGAGTGCCACGAAACAGAACCCGACAGTTCTGGGTCCTATTTCACGGCACTCCCCTGTCTACGTTACTGGCTAAACTACAGATTCAGTTTGTCGTAACTTTTACTTAAATATACATCCAACCGTTCTCTTAACGCCCAGTATTCTTCCTGCTCCAGGTTCGGATCGCGTTCCAGGATGCGGTTTACTTCTTCGGATACGGTCTTTAACAGATTGGCGTCGGTAAAGATATCCGCGATCTTAAATTCCATGTCGCCGCTCTGGCGCAGGCCGAAGAAGTCACCGGGGCCACGCAGTTTTAAGTCCTCAGAAGCAATGTAAAAGCCATCGTTGGAGCGATTTAGGATGTCCAGGCGCTCCTGGGTTCCATCCTGATCGGAGCAGTTGACCATAATGCAATAGGACTGGTGCGCGCCACGGCCTACACGGCCACGCAGCTGATGAAGCTGGGCCAGGCCAAAACGCTCGGCATTCTCGATCATCATGACGGTGGCATTCGGCACGTTGACACCGACCTCCACAACTGTGGTAGAGACCAGCACCTGAATCTCTCCGAAGGCAAAGCGCTCCATGATCTGGTTCTTCTCCTTCCCCTTCATTTTGCCATGCAGATACTCCACAGTAATGCCTGCGGGCAGCTTTTCCCGCAACAGCTTTGTGTAATCCAGCACATTTTCTGCCTCGATCATCTCACTCTCTTCTACCATCGGACAGATCACATAAGCCTGACGCCCGGCTGCCACCTCTCTGGCAATGAACTGGTATGCCTTATCCCGGTACCCGGTGTTCACCACACAGTTTTTAATCGGCAGACGCTCTGCCGGCATTTCATCGATAATGGAAATGTCCAGATCCCCATACAGAATGATAGCCAGGGTCCGCGGAATCGGGGTGGCACTCATAACCAGTACATGAGGGGTCAGCTCCGGGTCCGTCTTGCTGCCCTTGTTGCCCAGGGCTTCCCGCTGTCCTACGCCAAACCGGTGCTGCTCATCGGTGATGACCAGCGCCAGACGGTCATAATGCACCTTCTCCTGAATCAGGGCGTGGGTCCCCACAATGATGTCTGCCTCATGGGACGCAATCTTCTCGTAGGCAATGCGTTTTTCCTTCGCGGTCATGGAACCGGTCACCAGCACCACCTGTTTTTCAATTCCATATGTGGCAAACAATTCCGTGATGGATTCGTAATGCTGCTTTGCCAGGACCTCTGTCGGTGCCATCATAGCACCCTGACAGCCATTCATGGCCGTTTCCAGAAGCGCCAGCACCGCCACGATTGTCTTTCCGGAACCCACATCGCCCTGTACCAGCCGGTTCATGACCAGGCCGCTCTCCATATCCTTCCGTACTTCCTCCAGTACCTTTTTCTGGGCTCCGGTTAACTCATAGGGCAGGGATGCCAGAAGCTTGTCCACCTCCGGCGCCCGCGGTGTCACATATTTGCTTTTCAGATCCTGCCGTTTTTCTTTTAAGCGGCGTACGGAAAGCAGAAAGAACAAAAACTCATCAAACACCAGACGTTTTCTGGCAAAAAGCAGTTCTTTTTTATCCGCTGGAAAATGGATGTGCTCAATGGCATAGTTATATTCTGCCAGTTCGTAGCGGCTGCGCAGTTCTTCCGGTAAGTATTCCCGCTCCATCTGACGCTGCTCTAACGCCTGCTGCACCGCCCGAGTAATAGCCTTGTTGCCCAGGCCCTTTGTCTGGCCGTACACCGGCTGCATGGAATGCATGATCCTCCGGTACTGTTCCGGTGTGAATACATCTGGCTGCTCCATGGTCAGCCGTCCGCTCTTCTTCACCACGCGGCCCCGGAATATGAGGATCTGGCCCATCTGCAGGACATTGCGCAGATAAGGCATATTGTACCAGGTCAGCTGCAAGGCTCCGGTCATATCCCGCACATCGGTAATGATAACCTGAATATTTTTAAACCGGCGCACGGACGGTGTTTTCATAAGCTGGCCGGATACCGCAAACATCTCTTTTTCCCGCAGTTTTCCAATAGGCACCGGCTCCTCATAGGCATCGTAGGCCCGCGGGTAATCGTGAAGCAGCTCCTCCACCGTCTCCACGCCCAGCTTCGCAAACAACTTTGCGGTTTTTTCTCCAATTCCTTTCAGACTTGTGATGGGTTGCTGATTCATAGTTTTTTTCTCCTCGTTCCATAATCCAGATTCTGCTGGCACAAAATATACCGCGTCAAAAGCATCGTTCCGCAGCATATAACACAAAAGGAGAGTCATCCCCAAAAGACAACTCCCCTCATATTCCACCTTACAGCACAGTTTCTATTTCCAGCTGTACGTGCTTTTTGACTACTCCACAGAAATCAGGTAATAGTAAATCGGCTGACCGCCCTCCTGAAGCTCAATTTCCACATCCGGGCAGCTTTCCTGAAGCTTTGCAGTCAGGGCCTCTGCGTCCTCTGCGGTGACATCACTTCCGTAGTACACGGTAACCAGCTCGGAATCCTCATCCAGCATGGCCTTTAAGGTATCAATGGTGGCCTTCTCCAGACTGGTGCTGACAGCCAGCATGCCGTGATCGCCGATTCCCATGATATCGCCCTCATGGATCTCCATATCATCGATAACAGTATTGCGGACCGCATAAGTGATCTGGCCGGTCTTCACGCGGCCCATCTCCTCTACCATGGCTGCCAGGTTCTCCTCCGGAGTCTGGTCCGGGATAAAGTTGATCAGTGCGGTAATGCCCTGGGGCACCGTCTTGGACGGAACTACAATAATCTGCTTGTCCTCCACCAGATACTTTGCCTGCTCTGCAGCCAGAATGATGTTCTTGTTGTTCGGCAGAATGTAAACGGTATCTGCATTCACATGCTCAATGGCATTGACCATATCCTCGGTGCTCGGATTCATGGTCTGTCCGCCTTCGATCAGATAGTCGGCTCCAATGCCCTTAAAAATCTCGCCCAGTCCATCTCCCACGGATACGGCAATGAAACCATACGCCTTTCTCGGCTCATGCTTTGCTGCCTCAGCATTTTCTTCCTCGGCCTTCTGCTCTGCTGCCTTGCGCTCTGCGTCCTGAATCACGCGTTCCTGATGCTCCTCGCGCATGTTGTCGATCTTCATGCGGGACAGGGAACCAAAGGTCAGCGCCTTTTGGATGGCAAGACCCGGATCGTTGGTGTGAACGTGTACTTTTACGATATCATCATCGGAAACAACAACAATGGAATCACCGATGGACTCCAGGTAAGCCTTGAACTCATGCTCGCTGTTCTCATCGTAATGCTTCTCCAGATTGATGATAAACTCGGTGCAATAGCCATATTTGATATGAGCCGTGTCGATATCAGTGGATGCTGCGCCCTTTGTCTCGGATGCAGCTGCGCTGACCGGTTTTGCGTCCGGAACCGTAATATCTACTTTCTTGCCGCTTAAGCCGTCAAACGCGCCCTTTAATACCTGCATCAGGCCCTGGCCGCCGGAGTCTACCACACCAGCCTGCTTTAATACCGGAAGCATCTCCGGGGTCTGACTCAGTACATAGTCACCGTGCTCAATGACTTTGCCGCCGAACTCTAATACATCGTCGGTCTCCTCAGCAACCTCTACTGCTTTATCAGCCATGCCCTTCGCCACTGTGAGGATGGTGCCCTCCTTCGGCTTCATAACAGCCTTGTAAGCAGTCTCCGTTGCATGAACGAACGCCTGTGCCAGGGTCTTGACATCTACAGTCTCTTTTCCTTTGATTTCCTTGGTAAAACCGCGGAACAGCTGGGATAAGATAACGCCGGAGTTTCCGCGCGCGCCACGCAGGGAACCGGAAGAAATAGCCTTGGCCAGGGAATCCATAGTCGGGTTCTCTACTGCTGCCACTTCTCTTGCCGCAGACATGATCGTCATGGTCATGTTGGTTCCGGTATCACCGTCCGGCACAGGAAATACGTTTAACTCGTTGATCCATTCTTTTTTTGCTTCTAATCCCTTTGCTCCGGCAAGAAATGCCTTCTGCATCAGACGGGCGTCTATTACCTTTACACTCACCGTCAGGTCCTCCTTAATCGATAACTCGTACACCTTCTACATAAATGTTGATCTTATCAACCTCCATGCCGGTGAATTCTTCTACTTTGTATTTTACACTTGCGATCAGGTTGTCTGATACCGCGCAGATGCTGACACCATATGCCACGATTACATGAAAATCAATGGAAATATGGTTGTCCTGCACCACCACGGTGATTCCGTGGGTCAGGCTCTCGCGCTTTAACAGCTTAACCAGTCCGTCTTTCATGCTGACAGCTGCCATACCAACAATACCAAAACACTCTACGGCCGTCATGCCTGCGTACATGGCAATGACATCGGAGCTAATCTGAATCTCGCCCAGTTTGTTATTGATGCGTCCCTTCATAGAAACCCCTCCATATCTATCTTATTTGCCGCAGAATGAAAAGCTCTGCGGCATTGCTTTCTGCTATGCCATTTTAGAAAAAGGCATTATTTAACTAATTAATCATACCATACATCCTTATTTATGTCCATTAGGACTTTCCTCGAAAACATTTTTCGGAAAATTATTTCCACGTTTTTCCCAATTTCTCCTGGTTCCTCACAAATTTCTCAAAAAAATGTGAAATTTCACTTGCCAAAATAAAGACTTTCTGCTATCATACTTTATGTTGTGGTTCCTTACGGGACCAAGTACCGGTTAAGGAGGTGCAATCATGGCTAAATGTGCAATCTGTGAAAAGGCTGCTCACTTCGGAAATAACGTGAGCCACTCCCATAGAAGATCCAACGCGATCTGGAAAGCAAACGTTAAATCCGTTAAGGTTAAAGTTAATGGAGGAGCTAAGAAGATGTATGTATGTACTTCTTGCTTACGTTCTGGCTTAGTTGAAAGAGCATAATTGGAACTGAATGCTGAGGACATGTCGTTTGACATGTCCTCTTTTTCGTTTCAGGATTTCTGTAAATCTTCTAATTTCGCAAATTTCTGCTGTTTTTCGCATTTATCTCATCCGCAAAACAGATAATACCCAAGGGTCAGGCATCCGATAATAAAGATCAGCGTAGACAACGTCTCCGGAATAAACAAAAGAAGCGTCATTCCGATTCCAAAACAAAAAAGCATAAGCCCCAGAACACGCCTCATGGCGGCCTCCCGATATAAAAACACAGCCATTTCTGCATCATCGTCTGACGCAGAAACAGCAGCGTAAGTTTTCACTATCAGTATATGCCGTATCCCACAAGGTATGAACCAGGGCTTATGCCAAATGCTCATTGTTCTCTTCGTATTCTGTAATCCGCGCGTGATAAGCCTCCGCAGATTATTCGGTCTTTTCTTCCGTATGTTTCTCTGCTTCTTCACTGGCCACGGCAATCTCCTGCGCCGTTTCCATCGCTTTTTCCGAAACCGTTTCTTCCTGCTTTCCGCCAACAAACTTATTCACAAAATCCGGCACCATGTCAAGAACCTTGGTCACCGCATCCTGCTGCTTGATGTTCACCAGCTTGGTCACACCATTCTGGATCACAAGAACCGCGCTGGGACTCATCTTGGCGCTCATACCGCCGCCACCGTTATGCTTTGCGTTGTCCGCAAAGGAACCAGCTGCCATGCCGCAGGTCACATCTACCAGCGGAAGGATGATGGCATCGTCTACCTTCACGGCATCTCCCACCACAGTCTTTGTCGTTACAAACTGATCCATCCCCTTAAACAGGGCCTCTACCGTTGAAACAAATTGATTCTCTGCCATATAATCCTCCTTTATGCGGACGGCCCGACACTCCAGGTCTTAAGATTCCCGCCATTTTTTGACCCACAAACGGATCTGTTTATTCTGAAACATCCGGAATGCCAGAAATATAAGTGTTCCCAGACGGATGCGTCCCTTCAATTTCAGTTCTCCATCCAGGCATGGCTCCATAAAATCCGGGCACACCTGAACATGCCGGCCATACAGTCCATAAAACGGGCTGATCCAGGTGAGAACCTGGCCGGTCGTATACGGATCACCAAAGCCAAAATGAATTTTTCCTTCCAGTTTTTGCGGCAGTACATGCCGGATGAGAGCAAAAATCTGCCGTTTGGCCAGGCGGAAAGCTTTTTTATTTTCCTCATCCCGGATAAAAGTCAAGATTGTCTCCCACTGTTTTTTTCTTTGTCTGAATTTCCTGGCAATTTTTTTGAACCTTTGGGAAATTCTGTGAATCCTAGCTTTCAGGTTTGCTATACACTTGCGAATTCGTTCCGGAATCGCGGACAGAAGGAAACTTGATTTTTTCGATTTCAGATCTACGTTATCCGGCGTCTCTGTTTCAGGAATTTTCGGAGTTTCCCCGATTTTTGTTTTCTGCACAGCTGCCTCTGATTTCGCAGTCTCAGAATATACTTCCGTTTCACACGTTTCTGCACGTTCCGTCCGCTCTGTTTTCACCTGTTCCGGCTTCACTTCCGCGGTTTCCACCCGCTCCGCCAGTTCCTGTTCCAGAGCATTTTCTGCCTCCCCATCTTTTCCTCTGCCCGGATGAAACCACAGAATCCGAAAATCCATCTGTGCTTCCCCGTCATAGGAAACCTTTATGGAAATGAGGCGCATAAACCAGCTTGCCGAGGCACTGCCCTTCAAATGCTCATAAATGCTGCCCTCCGCCCGATACCGGACCGGCACAAGCAGCACGCTGAATAGCACAAACAGGATCAGGCCCAGAATGATCAGGAGCAAAATCCCGATTATTTTTAAGATTCCCAGTACGATTGCTACCATACGTCAATTCCTGTAAAGCGGGCAAAGGCCTCCGCTGATACCTCTCCTGTTTTCTGATACAGATCATCCACCATCCGGCGCGCCACCTCCAGGGCCTCCCAGTAGGTCACCGCGATTCCCAGGATCATGCGCTCTTTTTTCTTTTCCGATGGAAACAGAAGCATTGCGGACGGATAGATGTCACAGAGATTCTCTCCATTTTGCGGGGAAGTAATCACATAAACCTCCGGCTGCAGCTTTTCCTCCCGGATGCCCTGAATGATGGCATACCGGTGCCGCTTTGCCTTTTTCCCAACATACAAATGACTGTACCACTGCATCGCATCTTCTCCATCTTTTCCTAGCGATAATTATCCAGAATGGAACGGCGCAGAAGATCCAGTCCCTTCACGACCGCCTGCTCCCGGATTTTAGCCCGGTTGCCCTTAAACTGATATTTCTGGACATTGACCTTGTCCTTCATGTAAGTCGCAATGTAAACCAGACCAACCGGCTTTTCCTCACTGCCGCCGTCCGGACCAGCCAGGCCGGTGACAGCCACACAGGCATCGGAATCGGTAGCAAACACACCGCCAGTTGCCATCTCTCTGGCGGTCTGCTCACTGACTGCACCATACTTCTTTAACGTACTCTTGCTGACATCCAGATACTTGCGTTTTGCTTTATTGGAATATGTGATAAAACCCTCGTTGTAAACCTCGGAAGCTCCCGGCACATTGATGATGCGGCCAGCCAGCAGTCCACCGGTGCAGGACTCCGCAGTCGTCACCGTCAGTTCGTATTTCTTTAACAGCCTGACCACAGCCTGCTCCAGCGTCTCCTCTTCCTTCGTAGAGTAGACATAGTCCCCGAAACGGTTTTTGATTTCTTTTACCACCGGCTTCACCAGTTTCTTGGCGTCTTCTTCGGTCGCTGCCTTTGCCGTCACGCGGATGTGTACCTCGCCAGTCTTCGCGTAGGTGGCAATGGTCGGATTCTGCTGTTTGTCGATGAGATCCAGAATTTTGTCTTCCACCTGGCTCTCTCCCACACCACAGATCTTCACCATCTGGGAGCGGATCACCTCCGGCTGCAGCTTCTGCAGATACGGATATACCTGATTCATGAACAGCGGATACAGCTCGTTTGGCGGTCCCGGAAGAAGAATGGCAGACTTGCCGTATTTCTCCAGGATCAGTCCAGGCGCGGTACCATTATCATTGTCCAGAACGATGCAGCCAGCCGGAACAATGGCCTGCTTCCAGTTATTGTCCGGAATCACCTTATAAATGTTGTTCCGGAAATACTCCTCAATCCGTTCATGGGTATGCGTATCCTCCACCAGCGGGAAGCCCATTACCTCCGCACAGACCTCTTTGGTCAGATCGTCCTCAGTCGGTCCAAGACCGCCGGTCAGGATGATGACATCCGAGCGCTTCAGTGCCGTCCGGATTACCTCAGCCAGGCGGTCGTGGTTATCTCCGACTGTCACCTGGTGATACATGGTCAGACCCAGAAGCGCGCATTTTTCTGCAAGAAACTGGGTGTTGGTATTCACAATGTTTCCGAGCAGAAGCTCTGTTCCGACTGAAATCAGTTCTACTACCATTTAAATTGCCCCCTCTGTAAGCACTTTATGATTCTTTGCAATGTAATCCACCAGTGAAACCACAGTCAGCACCAGGGCGATCCAGGTGCAGGCCACCGTCAGGATGTGCAGGACCGGAAGATTCACGATCATTAAGATGACTGCGATCATCTGGAATGTGGTCTTGAATTTGCCCCAATAGCTGGCAGCAATGACAATACCCTGCTCAGCCGCAATCAGACGGAAACCGCTGATGATGAATTCCCGGCTGACGATGATAATCACCATCCAGGACGGAAGCTGTCCCAGTTCAATGAGACAGATCAGCGCGGAACAGACCAGAAGCTTGTCCGCAAGCGGGTCCATAAATTTTCCAAAATTTGTTACCAGGTTATATTTTCTTGCAATCTTTCCATCCAGCATGTCAGTGAGACTGGCTACAATGAAGATGGCAGCCGCCAGGTTGCGAAGCAGGCGTACCTCACCGTGAAATGCCAGCAGGCTGACTACAAAAAACGGGATCATGATCACCCGCAGCACGGTCAGTTTATTCGGCAGATTCATCGTATACCTCCCCGATCAGATCATAGTCATTGGAACCAGTGACCTTCACCCGGACAAAATCACCGGACATAAAGAGTTCACCACTGTTAACAAAGATATATCCATCTACATTCGGGGCATCCATGTAGGTTCTTCCCACATAAGCAGCTTCGTCAGCCACCTTGCCCTCGATCATAACATCCAGAACTCGTCCTACCATGGATTCGGACTTTTCAAAGGCAATTTCCTGCTGGAGCTCCATGATCTCGTCGCGGCGCTCCTCCTTCACCTCCTCCGGGATCTGATCCGGGAAAGCTGCCGCCGGAGTATCTTCCTCTGCTGAGTAGGTAAATACGCCAAGACGCTCGAACTCCATCTCATCTACAAAGCGCATGACCTCTTCGTGATCTTCCTGGGTCTCGCCCGGGAAGCCGGAGATCATGGTTGTGCGAAGCGCAATATCCGGGACTGCGGCACGAAGCTTTCCAATGATCTCGCGAAGCTGTGCCTGATTGGTACGGCGTCCCATGCGCTTTAAGATACGGTCGCTGGCATGCTGGATCGGAACATCCAGATAATGGCAGACCTTTTCTTCCGTACGAATGGCCTCAATCAGTTCATCGGTGATCTCCTCCGGATAGCAGTACTGAATCCGGATCCAGTAAATGCCCGGGATCTCGGCCAGCTTGTGAAGCAGCTCCGGAAGCATCTTCTTTCCGTACAAATCCACGCCGTACAGGGTAGTCTCCTGCGCTACCAGAATCAGCTCGCGGACACCCTGGTCTGCCAGCTCGTTTGCCTCTTTTAACAGGCGCTCCATCGGCACGCTGCGGTAATTGCCGCGCAGGCTCGGGATGATGCAGTAAGTACAGTGTTTATCACAGCCTTCCGCGATCTTTAAAAACGCGTAATGACCGCCTGTGGTAATGATACGCGAGGTCTCCACCTCCGGAAGCGCATTCAGATCGTGGAAACAGCTGACGTGTCCCTCACCTCCAAGGGCCTGCTTTAACACATTGGAAATCTCATCGTAAGTGGAGGTTCCAAGAATACCGTCTACCTCCGGGATTTCATCGATGATCTCCTGTTTGTAACGCTGGGCCATGCAGCCGGTCACGATCAGTGCCTTGCATTTTCCGGTCTTTTTCAGTTCTGCCATCTCCAGGATGGTGTTCACACTCTCTTCTTTTGCGTCATTGATGAAACAGCAGGTATTGATCACAATGATATCTGCCTCGTTTTCATCGTCTGTAAAGGTATGGCCGTCCCGGTTTAAAAGCCCGAGCATCATCTCAGTATCAACCAGGTTCTTGTCACAGCCAAGAGAAACACATAAAATCTTCATAAATTCCAAACTCCTGTTTTATGGAAAAAGCCATCTCTGACATATGAGACGGCCTTCTCCTTTCTTTTATCCCGTTATACTTTTATTTCTACTCCTCAACCTGCTCAGCTTCTATTCCGAATGCTTCCGGATCTCCGTCTGCTGCGGCTTCGATCGCTTTTGCCTCTTCCTCTTCTTCGGCATCGTTATCGCCGAGGATTTTTACCTTACCCTCGTAAAGCTCTTGAACTGCGATGGAAAGCGGCTTTTTGCCTGCTGCTCTCGCAATGAGCGGCTCATCTCCGCCGATGATCTGTCTTGCACGCTTGGAGGTTGCAAGAACGATGGAATAACGGCTCTGCACGACCGGCTGCTCACCCGGCTCAACCTCGCTGTTTACTGCGTTGATCAAATCTGTATAAGATGGATGTAACATAATAAAACTCCTTTCTGGGGATATCTTCTTAATCTTGTATAATAGTTTTATGATAAAAACAGCCGCATTTAAAACTGTTTTAAATCCTCTTTCATTTCCACGATAAACTCCTGATTCTGGGAGGTCTTGTGGCGCTGCGCCTGAATCAGCTCATGCATTTCCCGCACACAGGTCTCCAGCTCATCATTTACCAGAATGTAGTCATAGCGGTCCATGAACTCAGCCTCTTCCACCGCGCGTTTTAAGCGGCTTTTGATGACCTCGTCTGTTTCCGTTCCGCGGCCCCGCAGTCTGCGCTCCAGCTCCTGGGCACTTGGCGGTGTTACAAATAAAAGCAGAGTGTCCGGGAACTTTTCTTTGACAGCAAGCGCGCCCTGGATCTCAATTTCCAGAATGACGTTCTTTCCGGCCTCCAGCTGCTCCATGACATAGCTCTTCGGAGTCCCGTAATAGTTTCCTACATAGCAGGCATGCTCAATCAGCGCGTCTTCCGCGATCATCTGCTCAAACTGCTCCTTCGTTTTGAAGAAATACTCTCTTCCATCCACCTCACCCTCACGCGGTCCGCGTGTAGTGGCCGAAATAGATAACGCATACTGGTCTGCATGCTCTGAAAGCAGTGCTTTCATCAAAGTGCCTTTTCCTGCTCCCGAAAAGCCGGAAACAACCGCTAAAATTCCCTTACGGCTCATACTTAATCCTCGATTCTTTCCTGGTTCTGTGATTATTCATAACTGTTCAGTATCTTCACAGTCACGAGCAAAAATCCATGAAAAATTGCCTGCGGCAATGGGATTTTTGCCTACCCGCCTATGTTTTCTTACGGTCAGCGCAGTAAATGCGCAGACCTACTGAACATTTACGATTATTCAATGTTCTGAATCTGCTCTCTGACTTTTTCGATCTCAGTCTTTAATGCAATGGCCTTATCACAAATCTCCAGATCGGTGGATTTGGACAGTGTGGTATTGGCCTCACGGTTCATCTCCTGTGCGATAAAGTCCAGCTTGCGGCCTACGCTGCCGCCTGCTTCCAGCTCTTTTCTGGTAGCATCAATATGACTGTGGAGACGTACCATCTCCTCATCTACACAAATCTTGTCGGCATAGATGGTAACCTCGGTAGCAATGCGCCCCTCATCAAGCGGGGTGCTGCCCAGAAGCTCCCTGACCTTATCCTCCAGCTTCTGGCGGTATTCGGTCAGGATGACCGGGGAACGTTCCTCGATAAAAGCCACCAGACTGCTCATGTAAGCCAGCTTGCCAAGCAGATCTTCCTTTAATTTTTCGCCCTCCTGAACGCGGGAATCCACAAATTTCTTTGCGGCCTCCTCGACGGCTCCTGAAAGCTGCTGCCAGATCCGGTCTTCATCCTCCTGGACCTGGTCCATGGTCAGGACCTCCGGCATACGGGCCAGTCCTGATACGGTAACATCGTTTTTGATGCCAAACTGTTCTTCCATCTGTTTGAAGCAGCTCATATACTCTGCAGCAAGGGAGCTGTTATACTTTAAGCACATCTTCTCTTCTGTGTAGTCTTCGTAGTTGATGAATACATCGACCTTTCCGCGCTGAATATAAGTTTTTAACAGATTGCGGATGCCTGCCTCAAAGTAGTTGAACTTCTTTGGCAGCTTGATGCTTAAATCGAGATAGCGATGGTTGACCGCCTTCATTTCTACGGAAATCTTGCATTCCGCAGTGACAATCTCGCACCGGCCGAATCCGGTCATGCTCTTTATCATGATGTCCTCTACTCCTTTGCCATAGATAAAAGTATTATAATTCAAATGGAAAAACAAGTCAACGGCTTCGTGGCAATCGGTTTTGCGTTCTTGTAAATTTTCATGGAATCCTGTATAATTGGAAGAATCGTAATATCCACTTCATATAAAGGAGCTGTATTATAACATGGCATTTGACGGAATTGTAATCGCGAACCTGGTCCATGATATCCGGCAGAAATTAGAGGGCGGCAAGATCAACAAGATTGCCCAGCCGGAGAAGGATGAGCTGATGTTCACGGTAAAAAATAATAAAGAAACCCTGCGTCTCTCGGTATCGGCCAGCGCAAGCCTGCCCCTGGTATACTTCACCGAGACCAACAAGCCAAGCCCGCTGACCGCACCGAACTTCTGCATGCTGCTGAGAAAACACATCGGAACCGGGCGCATCGTCAAAGTATCCCAGCCGGGACTTGAGCGTATCATCGAGTTTGAGATCGAGCATCTCGATGAGCTGGGAGATCTGAGGAGGAAGCGCCTCATCATTGAGCTGATGGGCAAGCACAGCAACATTATCTTTTGCAAGGAAGACGGCACCATCTTAGACAGCATCAAGCATGTCTCCGCCCAGGTCAGCTCCGTGCGCGAGGTTCTGCCGGGCCGGATGTATTTCATCCCGCACACCACCGATAAAGAAGACCCCCTCACCATTTCCGAGGAGACCTTTGCAAATGTCATAGGCAGCACCCCGGCTCCGGTTCAGAAGGCCCTGTATCAGAAACTTACCGGAATCAGTCCCATCATCGGCACGGAAATCTGCCATCTCGCCTCCATTGACGGGGACCGTTCCGCCAACGAGCTTTCTCCGGCAGAGCTGACTCATTTATACCACATGTTTGATCTGCTGATGGAGGATGTCAAAAACGGCAGGTTTACGCCGAACATCATCTACCGCGGTGAGGAGCCGGTGGAATTTTCTTCCGTACCGCTGACCTGCTATGAATCCGCGGAGTATCAGACAAAACCCTTCGGATCCATCAGCCGCCTATTAGACTCCTACTACTCCGAGAAGAGCGCTGTGACCCGCATCCGCCAGAAATCCGTAGACCTAAGAAAGATCGTCCAGACTGCCCTGGAGCGAAACTATAAAAAATACGACCTGCAGGAAAAGCAGTTAAAGGATACCGAAAAGCGTGACAAATATAAGGTATACGGCGAGCTGTTAAATACCTACGGTTATGAGTTAAAGGGCGGGGAAAAAGAGCTGAAATGCCTGAATTACTATACCAATGAAGAGATAAGGATCCCGCTGGATCCGCAGCTTTCCGCACAGGAAAACTCCCAGAAATTCTTTGCGAAATATAATAAGCTGAAACGTACCTTCGAGGCCCTGAGTGACCTGACCTTAGAGACAAAGCAGGAAATCGACCACTTAGAATCCATCAGTACCGCCCTGGATATCGCACTGAAGGAGGATGATCTGGTACAGATCAAGGAAGAGCTGATGGAATTCGGCTTTGTGAAGAAACGTCCCTACGGTGCCAAAAAGCCGAAGATCACCAGCCGTCCGTATCACTACCGCTCCACAGACGGCTTCGATATTTATGTTGGAAAGAACAACTACCAGAACGAGGAAGTGACCTTCAAAATTGCCAATGGCAATGACTGGTGGTTCCATGCCAAAGGAATTCCGGGTTCCCATGTAGTAGTCCGGACCGAGGGCAAAGAGCTGCCGGACCGTACCTTTGAGGAAGCCGCTGCCCTGGCTGCCTGGTACTCCAAAGGCCGGGACAATGATAAGGTCGAGATCGACTATATTCAGAGAAAGCATGTGAAAAAATCTGCCGGAGGCGCTCCGGGATTCGTCATCTACCATACGAATTATTCGCTGATGGCAGAGCCGAGGCTGATGCTGCAGGAAGTAACCGGTTAGCTTACAGCGCCGTTCCCTTCTTTGGAATGAAAAAGCGGCTCATATCCGTATGCTCCAATTTCAGCAGTGCCACTTTTTTGTCTATGCCACCTGCATATCCCGTCAGGCTGCCGTTACTTCCGACCACCCGGTGACAGGGAATGATAATGGAAATCGCATTATGCCCCACTGCACCGCCTACGGCCTGCGCAGACATACCTGGAGTCCTTTTCACGTCAGCCAGCTGTCTGGCAATCTCCCCGTAGGTTGTGGTCTGCCCGTATGGAATCTGCAATAAAATCTGCCATACTGCCTGCCGGAACTCTGAACCGGCAGGATGAAGGGGCGGGGTGAAGGCCGGCTCTTTTCCAGAAAAATACACATTCAGCCATTCTTTTGCTTCTGACAAAACCGGTGTTTCCCGGGAAATGTGTTCGTCCGGAAGTGTACTGGCAAAATACTTCTGCCCGGTAAACCATAAGCCGGTAAGTCCGATTTCATCCGCAGCCAGTAAAATTTCTCCCAATTCTGATTTGTATGTACAAGTGTATCCCATATGTTCCTCCGATTCTGCGATTGCTCCGTTCTTCTTGACTTACTACAAATGATATCATATATATTTCCAAATAGTAAACACATGTTCACCAGCTTGATAAAGTCTTGATATAGTTTCAACCTATGGCCAGCCACATATTTTACATATTTTACAATCACGCCGCGGGATTATATAGTGAACGTACAAAAACAAATGAGCCACGGATGATCTCGCAGCTCAGAAAGGACACGAACACATGAAAAATCCCGCTCCATACCGTTATGATATTGTCGGCAGCTTCTTGCGCACTGCTGCCATTCACGAAGCCCGCGCAAAGTTTGCATCCGGTTCCATCTCCGCCGAAGAACTGTCTAAAGTAGAGGACACTGAGATCCGCGGTTTAGTACAGAAGGAGGAACACGTTGGCCTCAAGACTGTCACAGATGGTGAATACCGCCGTTCCTTCTGGCACATGGACTTTCTCTGGGGACTGACCGGCACTCAGAAAGTCAAATCCGAGCACTTTTCCGTAGCCTTCAAGGGATTTCAGCCAAAGGCAGAAACCGTCAGAATTGTGGACAAGCTGGACTTTCCGGAGGACCATCCATTTCTGAAGCACTTCCGTTTCCTGAAGAGCATCACTGCGGATGGCATTCAGCCGAAGCAGTGCATCCCGTCTCCGTCCATGCTGCATCTGATCTGCTGTATCCGTGAGACCAATTATCAGCCCATCGAGCGCTACAAGGATGAGCAGGTGCTGTTAGATGATCTTGCCGCAGCTTACCAGAAAGCCGTAAAAGCATTCTATGCCGCAGGCTGTCGCTATCTCCAGCTGGATGATACCTCCTGGGGCGAGTTCTGCTCTGCCGAGAAACGCAAAGCCTATGCCGAGCGCGGCATCGATGTCGATGAGATCGGACGCAAATATGTCTACGTACTCAACAAGGTGCTGGAAGCAAAACCTGAAGATATGACCATTACCATGCACATCTGCCGCGGCAACTTCCGTTCCACCTGGTCCTCCTCCGGCGGATACGAGCCAGTAGCAGAGATCCTGTTCGGTCACTGCAATGTAGACGGTTTCTTCCTGGAGTATGACAGTGACCGCGCAGGCGGCTTTGAACCGCTGCGCTACATCGGCAAACAGAAGGTCGTTCTCGGCCTTGTTACCTCCAAAGAAGCCACGCTGGAAAACAAAGAGGACGTCATTGCCCGCATTCATGAAGCAGCAAACTATGTGCCGTTAGGGCAGCTGGCCTTAAGCCCGCAGTGCGGCTTTGCTTCCACCGAAGAAGGAAATCTTGTAACAGATGAGGATCAGTGGAAGAAGCTGGCACTCGTGAAAGAAATCGCTGAGGAAGTCTGGAACTAATGCCGGAATTTCTCTGCATTCAGGATCCACTCACAACCTGTCAGCGTGCTTGCACGGTGAGAAATCAACAACAGCGTCTTTCCCGCGTACTCTGTCTCCAGGGTATGCAGCAATTCCTTCTCGTGCAGTGCATCCAGCGCGCTGGACGGCTCGTCCATCAGGCAGACATCCGGATTTCTGAGAAGCACCCGCGCAATGCCGATACGCTGACGCTCTCCGCCGGAAAGCCGCGCGCTCATCTGCCCCATATCGGTGTCATAGCCATCTGGCAGAGTTTCAATAAACTCTGCGATTCCGGCACGTTTTGCTGCGGTTTTGATCTCTTCCACCGCAGCATCCGGCTTTGCAATACCAATATTTTCCGCGATCGTCGCGTCAAACAGGTAGGTATCCTGTTCCAGAAACGCGATACGCTGATGCAATTCCGTAAAGCTGATCTGCTCAATCGGGATTCCATTGATAAGGATCTGCCCTTTTGTCGGCGCATAAAACCGCAGAAGCAGACGCAGGATCGTGGATTTTCCCGCACCGGACTCCCCGGCAATGCCGACCCGGTCCCCTTTTTTGATGATATAATCAAAATGCTCCAGGATATTTTTCTGTGTACCCGGATAAGTAAAGGTCACATCCCGGAACTCAATGGTCTCGATCTCGCCGCAGAAAATCGGATGCTCCGGTTCCCTGGTCTCCGGCTCTGCATCTTCAATTTTAAAGATACGTTCTGCCGCCGCATAGCTCTCCAGCAGGCTCGTCACCACAAAGGTCAGACTGAAGGTGGAGGACAGAGAAGCCGTTGCCGCAAAGGACAGGGCAATGGTTCCCACCGGATGATTGATGCCGCGGGATGCCAGCACGCCGGCACACACCAGAATCAGGATTCTTGCCAGGTACACAAAAAAGTTCGGGAAGGATGCTATGGTCTGGCGGTGCAAAGTCAGCCCCAGAGCTGCCTGATTCACCTTCCCATTGGCCTGTTCCACCACCTGCATCCGGCGCTGTCCCGCGCCGAAAATCTGGATGTCCCGGATGCTGTAGACACTCTCCAGAATCTTAGACTTCAAATCTCCCAGCTGTTCCCGGTAACGCATGCCGATCCCCCTACCTGCCTTTAATGCCACAAGCGGAAGCACCACGCTGATGATCAGGTAGATTGGGATCAGCACCAGGGCATACAGCGGATTTACACACCAGGCGATCACCACCGTTGTCGTCGGAAGCAGAATGACCGTAACCATCGGCCCGATGGTGTGGGCAAAAAAGTATTCCAGCGTCTCAATGTCCGACACCGCAATGTTCATCACATCACCAGTCTTCCGCCCGATCAGATACGCCGGAGCGATGCGGTCGATGGCATCGAACAGATGCACCCGCATCTTTGCCAGAATGCCATAAGCACCCAGATGGGAAAACACACCCTCCAAGTAGCGGCAGACCGCGATCAGAACCGCGCAAACTGCCGTCAGGGCCGCATAAATTCCGGCTCCATCACAAAATCCCGCCGCAGCCAGAAGCCACAGGGCTCCAAAGCCCATCAGTCCCATATGGGACAGGGCTCCAAGGGTACTGGCCAGCGTGGAGATGCCAATATATTTCCAGATTGGGCGTCCCATCATCAGAAGGCGGTAATTCATCTCTTTCATCGAATAACTGAATTTTCGCTTCATTTTGCCACCTCCATTGCCTGCTGGCGTACCACCAGCTCTTTGTAAAGTCCCCCCTCTGCCATCAGGGCTTCATGGGTCCCATGCTGGGCCACCCTGCCATCTCTCAGCACATAAATGCAGTCTGCATTCTGCACGGAGGACATGCGGTGGGAAATAATGATGAGCGTCCGGCTCTCGGCCAGATGTCCGATGGTTTCCCAGATTTCTTTCTCACTCTGCGGATCCACGCTGGATGTCGCCTCATCAAAGATCATATACTCTGCCCTGGAAAGCAGCGCCCGGGCAATGCCCATCTTCTGGCGCTGTCCGCCAGATAAAGAGCTTCCGGCATTTCCAACATCGGAATCCAGCCCCTTACTCTGGGAGCGGATAAAAGCGCCCAGTCCCGCTTCTTCCAATGCCTCTAAAAGCGCAGCATCCTTTGCTCCCGGGTCCGCTAACAGCAGGTTCTCCCGGATCGTGCCGGAAAACAGATTGACCTGCTGCGGCACCATGGCAATGTGCTTTCGCAGCTCCTCCGGCTTCATGCTGCAATAGTCTTTTCCTTCTATATAGATGTTGCCAGATAACGGATCACAGAACCGCATCAGCAGAGACGCCGTTGTGGACTTTCCACAGCCAGATAAGCCCACCATAGCCACGGTCTTTCCCTTCGGAACCGTCAGGGAAATATCCTGCAAGGCCCTGCTCCTGCCTTCATAGCCATAAGAAACATGATCCATGCGGATTCCCTCGAACTGTTTCGGATCTGCCGGAAGGGCCGGATCATAAGGACGGGATGTGTCAGTATCCAGAATCTCTTCTACCTTGCCCGCTGCTGCAATCGCTGTCAGCGCGCTGTGAGAAGCGTTCATCAGCTCCTTTGCGGCAGAGAAATAGCTGTAGGAAAGCATCAGCACAATCAAAGCCTGAGCAATGGTCATGCTGCCATCCGCAATGCGGCCAGCGGAATTTACCAGTGCAAACAGAATCGCTGCGTAAATCATGGCTTCCGTTACCAGAAAGGACGTAAAGTTGACCTTCATAAAACAGTTGATGTTGTAGTTTAAAATATCTGCCTTCTCCCCTAAAATCCGGGAATGCTCCTGATCCCGGTCAAAGAGCTTCAGCGTGGTCAGTCCCCGCAGGCTGTCCATATAGTAGCCGGTCATATCATCCAGGGATTTCCAGTAAGTCTTTCGGATCTGCTCAATCCGACAGCGGAACAGATTGTTCACCGGAAGCAACACCAGAGAAACGGCCAAAAGCAGCAGAGCCACCGGCATGGAAATGTTTTTTAAATGAAAGAACAGATAAACCGGCGCCAGAATGCTGCAGATCAGGCTCGGCAGATAAGTGCTGAAATACATCTGCATCTGCTCCACCGCATCCACCGAAGCAGTGATAGCCGAAACCGGTCCGATCTTTTCAATGCCTCCTGCATCCAGCTCCAGTACCCTGGAAAAGATCATACGGCGCATACTGGTTCTCGCTTCGGCTGCTGTCTTGTATTCCAGCAGTCCCTTCCCCATCTGTGCACAGAATGTGAACAGTGCCACCAGAAGTGCCCCACGGATGGCACTGCCCGCCGATGACAGCGCCTCCTGCGGCTCAAACAGACTGCTCAGGAATCCGGCAATGATCTCAGCCAGCGCTGTAGTACCGACCAGCGTCAGAAAGCTCACACCGGCAATAGCCAGGATCCAGAGCCAGAGACCCCGGGCCAGGCGCAGCAGTGTTTTGTTCATGAAAAGCATGTTTTGTTTCCCCTCAACTTTCTCTTATTTTCTCAGCATATGCGGCGCAGGGATCGTTCCCGCTCCGCTTTTGCCGCAACGCATTTATCTATTAGTATAGCCGTTTTCACCAGATGCAGCAATATAATTGATTATTTTTCCACGCTCAGCGTGTCTCCTCTCCCGCTGGCAGCGTGACCGTAAACCGGCTTCCACAGCCCACCTTACTTGTAACTGTCACCGTACCCTGATGGGCCTGAACGATGGCCTTCACAATCGCAAGGCCAATTCCAGCTCCCCCAGTTTTGCGACTGCGGGAAAGATCAGTCCGGTAAAACCGTTCAAAGATCAGTGGCAGTTCTTCCTCTGCCATGCCAATTCCCTGATCTTCTACGATCAGGACTGCCTTGTGTTTCTCCTGTTTCACCCGGATCTGAATCGTTCCACCTTCGGTGGAATATTTTACCGCATTGGAAACCAGGTTGAAGATAACCTGATGCAGCCGCCTCTGGTCCCCCATCACTGCCGCTGCTTCCCCGCTCACTTCACAGGTGAGCTTTTTCTTTTTTAAGTCCGGCTCAAACGCTGTCTCCACGGCCTGCGCCAGTTCCAGAAGATTCACCGGTTCCAGTTCCAGATTCATATTTTCGGTTTCCATCTGCCGGAGCTTCTCCAGATCAGAAATAATGCCAGAAATCCGGCCCAGCTCCTCATAGCAGCTCTGCAGCCGGTCTTTCGTTGGTTCCCAGACCTCATCCAGCATCATTTCCAGATTCAGGGAAACATTCGCCACCGGGGTGCGGAGTTCATGGGCCACATCGGAAGTCAAACGCCTGCGAAGCGTCTCCTGCCGTTCCAGGCTCTCCGCCATGTGATTGACTGCGCTGCTTAACTCCACAAGCTCCTGTGTCTGCCTGTTTCCATTTTCAAGACGCATCCCATAATCTCCCTCTGATATTTTCCGGGTCATTTCTGTCACCTTAAGCAACGGAACGGATAAACTCTTTGCAAGTACCGCGCCTGCCGCAGCCGCAGCCACTGCGGCACAGATTCCCACCACCAGAAGAATCCGGTTTAAAGAATCCAGGAACCGGAAATCACTCTCATTTAAATAGTAAGGGCTGTAATAGCTTACATCGAGATATCCGATCACCGCATTGCTCTGCTTTACCTCATAATGGTGCGTTTCAAAATTCCCATCTAACTCTGGTCGTTTTTCCGCCATCTGTGTACGGATATCCTGCATGATCTGATGGCACAGCGTCATATCATGGTTCTCCGCATCCCAGATCACCTGACCCTCTGCATCACTCAGCCGGATCAGATACCCGTCTTTCAGGGCATACATGCCAAGACCATGGATATAGTCTACATTCCAGGTTCCATCTTCCGCATGATACTGAAAGGATAAGGACTGGGCCAGCTGCTCCGATGACATTTTCCGCTGCTGCGCCACATACTGCTCAAACTGACGGCTGATCAGGCCATTGGCCGTGACGCTGATAACCGCAACCGTAATCAGGACAATAAAGGCAAAGCCTGCTGCCAGCTGAGCGCTGATCTTCTGTTTCATTCCCTAAAACCTCCGAATTTATATCCCATTCCGTGAACCGTGCAGATATAAACCGGCTGTTTGGGATCGTCCTCCAGCTTCTTGCGCAGGTTCTTCACATGGGTATCGATCACCCGGTCATAGCCGGAAAAATCCAGGCCGAAGGCCAGCTCAATGAGGTCTTCCCGTGTGAATACCTTCTGCGGATACCGGGTGAAAGCATTCAGAAGCTTCCACTCGATGGGGGTAACCGCAATCGGTTTCTCCTGTTTGCAGACCTCCTTTCGATCCTGGTCGATCACAAGATCACCGTGATTCCAGGACACACGGCTGGAAACAGGTACTGGAGGCTCCAGCGTCCGCCGCCAGACTGCCTGCATCCGGGTATACAGATTTTTCAGGCTGAAAGGCTTGGTAATATAGTCATCCGCCCCGATATCCAGACCATTCAGCATATCTGTTTCCATGGTCTTTGCCGTGAGCATAATGACCGGCACCCGGGACTCTTTGCGGATCTGAATACAGACTTCTTCTCCGGAAAGGTCGGGAAGCATCAGATCCAGGATCACAAACGAAACCGATTCTCTCTGAAAGACCTGCAGCGCTTCCCGCCCGGTTTCCGCCTGAAACACATGGCAGCCCTGCTTTTCCAGATATGAGGTCAGCGCCTCCCGGATCATTTGTTCATCGTCTACAACCAGTATGTTTTTCCCGCCCGTCATCCTGCTTCCTCCTGACACTCCGCTCTCTTCTGGCATCCCGCTTTCTCCTGCAATTTCGTCTGTTCTTTTCTGCTGTAAGTTCTATTTTTCCGCCAGAACCATCTGAAAACAGATCAGAAACCGCCTCCACAGCAGCCCATACCCGAACTTCCAAAGTTTCCAGCTCCGGTATCCGGCTGTGCGTCAGAAATTTCCGGTGCCTCACCGGTTCCATCTGTCACAAAAATATTACCACGAATCATGCCCATCCAGCAAGTGTAGGGAACGGTTCCTGTCTTTTCCGGGGTAAATTCAATGATATTTTCGCCTTCGGAAAACGTGTGGGTAATTCCGTAGGCGTTGAGCAGCATGCGGTAATTGCAGCCGTTTAAAGCTCCCTTCGGCACTTGGATAATCCAACGGACCGGAATTCCTGCTGTTACGGTAATATTCGGATAGCGGCCGCCAGTGAGTGTGCTCTCTATGATCTGAACTCCATCCTCAGCCGTTGCACCAAGATCATTCGTTTCTGAAGCACTTGTATCCGGTTCAGCCTCTCCGGAGACTGCATACACCTGCTGCCCTGCCGCGTTCCATTCCATTCCGCTGTAAAAAAGCCCGGACAGATTGCCTCCCTGGGACAGCATCGCAAGGCCCAGCACGACCACCAGAACCGCGCCGGTCTCCATCACCTTTGCAGAAAGACGTTTTCCCAGCATAGCCACAAAGGAACCGAGTCCCAGCATCAGCGGTACCGTACCCAGGCTGAATGCCAGCATGGACAATGCTCCGGCAAATGGATTTGCCGATGCCAGCGCCACGATCTGCATGGACTGGAGCGGCCCGCATGGCATCATGCCATTTAACAGACCGATCACAAATGGCTGACTGCTTCCGGCCTTTTTCCGGTTCACGTTTCTGACCAGAAACCGCGGAAGCTGCAGTTGAAACCGCCGCAGCCATGGAAAAATTCCCAGCATGTTGATTCCCAGGATCACCATGAACACACCGGCAGCCATTTTTAAGATTCCCTGGAAAAACGGAGAGATTCCTGCTCCATAGGTTTCTCCGACCAGCATTCCCGCAAGTCCCAGCAAAAATCCGATTCCCGTGTAAGAAATCACGCGTCCCAGGTTATACAAAACAGCAGACCGAAATGCACCAAATCTGCTGTCCTCTTTTCCGGCGCTCCGTGGAATGCACTGGGACAGATTGATGCCCCCGCACATGGCAATGCAATGCACCGAGGTAAGGATTCCAATGAGAAAAAGCATCCCATATCCCATCCCGGTATCCGCAAGTTCACTCGGAACCAGCAAATTCAGAATGCCGGAGTGCTGCAGCATCCGGTAAAGAAAAAAGATCAGAATCAGAAGGGTCGCTGTCCTTCCGAAATCCGGTTTTCTGACAGCCGGTTCCAACAGAACCTCATATCCTGCCCCACGGATTACCTGCCGGAGTTCTTCCAGCGTCACCCAGTCCGGATCAAAAGCAATGTCTGCCGTTCCCTTCTGATAACTGACCTTCGCACTCTCAACGCCTGGTGTCTTTTTTAACACCTGTTCTATTTTATTCTGACAGTTAACGCACGTCATACCGTCAATGTAAAGTCTTTTTCTGCTGATATTCACGTTATTCGCACCTCCTGGCGTGAATTTTAGCAGAAAGATGTGTGATTTTTATGTGGATTCTAACTGTTTTTCTTCATCTTCTCCACAAGCTTTCCATATACCCGCTCCACAAACCAGAGCTCTGTGGATTTCTTCAGGGCTTCCTCCGGCGTAAACCAGCTCACACCGCTGTTCTCATCTTCCTTCACGAAAACCTGCTCTTCTGAATCTGCTTCCAGAAGATATGTCACATTCAAATGCAGATGGCTGGATACATATTTTCCCCGCTTCACATGTCCGTCTACCGTCAAAGATTCCAAAGAAAAAATTTTCTCTGACACCGGGCGCACACCGGAAATTCCGGCCTCTTCCTTCACCTCCCGGATCGCCACTGCCAGCAGATCTGTCTCACCGTCTGCATGACCGCCAAGCCAGGACCAGGAATCATAAATATTGTGATACACCATCAGAACCCTGCTCCGATCCTTATTGACCACCCAGGCCGAGGCTGTCATATGTGCCACGGTATTATCCCGGGAAAATGCATCGTCCTGAGTCTCGATCCAATTCAGGATCAGGGACTTGTCCATTTCCTCCTGCTCGTTAAAAGGCTGATATGTCCTTATTGACTCCATCAGTTCCTGTCTGTCCATTCCAATACGCTCCTTTTTCATGGTTGGTAAAAATGCTTCGCAAAATCCTGCCTCATCTGCCATCCTCACCGAGAGTCCGCAGAATTTCCGCAGCACGGCGGATTTCTGCCTCATCTGTGCGATAGCATTCAAATTCACTCAGGCTCCCGAGTCCCATATGTACACGCTCATTCCGATAACGCATACCGCTCTCCAGCAGCCTTTTTCCGGACATATGAAAGGCACGCACTCCTGTTTTTTTCGCGATTTCTGCAATATTCGCAGACGTCACGCCTGCCCCGGCAAGGATAGTCACTCTACGGCTGTCTGACCAGTTTTGATCTGTAAGCTGCACAAGCTTCTTAAGGAGCCAGCATCCGGCGAAGCAGTCTGCCTCCTGACCGGATGTCAGGATCGTATCCACGCCCAGCTCTGCTGACTTTTTCAAAGCTTCAAACGGATCTGCACACACATCAAAAGCACGGTGCATGGTAACTGCACAGCTGCCTGCTGCTTCCATCATCTCCTGCATCTGCTCCGTATTCAGTGTTCCATCTGCATTCAGGCTTCCAATCACAACTCCTTCTGCCCCTTCCTGCGCAAAATGGCGAATATCCTGAAGCATCTGCCGATGCTCATATTGCGTATATAAAAAGTCACCAAACCTTGGACGGATCAGCGTCCGGACCGGCAGTCCTGTTTCTTTTTTTACCTGCTCAAATAATGGATAGCCGGGCGTCGTTCCCCCAATTACAAGGTTAGCGCACAATTCCAGGCGTGTTGCACCACCCCGTTCGGCAGCCAGTGCCGATTCCACGCTGTCCACGCATACCTCTAATATATAATCCTTCATTTACTAAGATCTCCTATGAAACCAATGTCCTTGTTACAACCTGCTTAATCCGTAAAACAAAACAGGCTTTGTTTTCTGATTTTATAATACAACAGTCCCACGATGTCTGCCAGTGCCCATCCGATCGGAACTGACCACCAGATACCGACCACACCGATCTCCGGTATTGCAGATAATATATATGCCAGAGCTACCCGGGTTCCCAGTGAAAAAACGGTAAGCACTACACTCATCCCGGGTCTTCCTAAAGCCCGGTACAGACCATATAGCAGAAACAGCCATCCGATTCCAATATAGCATGCTCCTTCAATACGCAGATAGCGTACCCCCTCCATGATGATATCCGTTTCTCCGGCATCTATAAATATCATCATAAGCGGCTTTGCAAAGACATACACCAATGCAGATATCACCACACAGAAAATTGCGGATATCCGCACAGCTTCTTTCAGTCCCTGCTGTATTCTCTTCTTTTCTTTTGCTCCATAATTCTGTGCAATAAACGTAGAAAATGCATTTCCAAAATCCTGCACAGGCATATATGCAAAAGCGTCGATCTTTACAGCAGCCGCAAATGCAGCCATAATGACTGTTCCAAAGCTGTTTACAAGTCCCTGGACCATAAGTATTCCAAGATTCATGACCGACTGCTGGATGCATGTCAGCATGGAAAAAGAGAGGATTTCACGGATCCGTTCTTTTTTCAGACAACCGATTTTCCGGATCGCACGCACCTGTTTATGATTTACGAGTGTATAGAGCATGATACCAAGTCCTGACAGATACTGTGAAATCACAGTTGCCTGCGCTGCTCCTGACACTCCCAGCTCCAGACCGATAACAAACCAAAGATCAAGTATAATATTCAGCACAGATGACAGGGCCAGAAACACAAGTGGTACAACAGAATTACCGATTGCCCTGAGATATGAAGTGAAATAATTGTACAGAAAAACAGCCGGAATCCCCATAAAGATCACAAACAGGTATGCTCTCATGTCTCCCCACACTTCATCCGGAACTCTGAGAAACGATCGAAGCCCGTCAAGGCTCACGTAGGTAATCATATTCAGTAATACCGTCACAGCAGCAATAAAGAAAAACGATGCACAGATATCCTCTTTCAGTCCATTTTCATCACGCTGGCCAAACCGGATAGAAAACAACGCACCGCTTCCCATGCACAGGCCCAGAAGAATGGATGTTATAAATGTCATAAGTGTAAATGAGGAGCCTACCGCAGCCAGCGCCTTTTCGCCCAGAAAGTGCCCGACAATCAGTGTATCTGCTATGTTGTAACACTGCTGCAGCAAATCTCCAAGTATCATCGGAATGGCAAATAAAAGCATTGACCTTACAACAGGTCCTTTTGACAAATCTCTGTTCACCTTGTGCCTCCAAAATGTAAGTTTTATATTTCGAAATTGAAACAAAGCCGGATCAGCTGACACAGGTGACCGGCATCAAAGATATCAAAGGCTTGCGGCTATAAAAATCCATTTTTTATTCCGGGTCCTGATTCCGCTTGGACAGTCGGTCAACAGCTTCCTGGAGTCTCTGAAAAAACATTCCCGCATGATAGCCGTCTGCTACCGCATGAGCTATCATCAGGTTCACAGGCATCAGAATCCGGTCTCCTGATTTTTCATATTTTCCCATGGTAATGATCGGAAAATACACCGGTTCTGTACTGTTGACCGTCCTGCTGCCAAATGCCGTAAATGCAGCCCAGGGCACGCAGGAAATGCAGTAAAAATTGGCTGGCTGTCCTACTTTTGCCTTGATACCCCTTTTCTCCTGTCCTTTTTCCATATCCTCTGTGATTTCCCGGTAAAAGGTTTCAAAATCATCCGTGTAGCCAGTCCAGCAATCGGAAAAGGTTTTATCATCCTCATGAAAAATCGTATAATTCGGGACCACCTGATCCCACACACATAAATTTCCCTCCGCATCTCGAAACATGCGGAAATTTTCCATCTGGTTGAGTACTTTTGTTACCAGATAAATGATAGACGGATAAAATTTATGACCGCTCTCATGACAGAAATCCAGCAGATTTTTCACATTGATCGGCACCGTCATATTGCATTCGATTTTTAATTTTTCCGTATAATATTGATAGTGTTCCCTGCGCGGCCAGGCAGCCATATCTATTTTTCTGTAGCCAGTCATGGTATCCTTACTCCCTTCCTATTTTTTACAGCAGATCCAGCAGTGCGGCATAAAGCGGCTCATTCTGCTTTACCACCAGCAGCAGTTCTTCCTTGGCGCCATTTAACTGGTGAAATAAGCGCCTCACAGATCTGTCTTCGGATCTCAGATAATTCTGTCTGTCATAAAAATACCGCTGATCCAGTACCATGGCCAGACGGCCTGCGCAAATGGCCGGTTCCGCTTCATTCAGAATTACCTGATAGCCCTGATGCTGCGCATCACTCAAAAGAACGTCTGCCTCCCGGTCATCATTGGCATACAGCACGGTAACATGCGGAAAATGTCTTCCCTTTTTGCGTTCTGGAAGACACATCATGTTCTGGATAAACGAAGAAATCTCTGCATTTGTCCGGATCCTGTTTGTGAGCCGGAAGCTCTGAATTCCGGAGATCTGTTCCAGTGCATGTACTGCTGCCCGGTCCAGTTCCTCCGGAGATAGCATATTTTCATAATCGCTGGAGAAAATGACCGGCCGTTTCCCGCAGTAGCGCAGTAGATATTCCAGTTTCTCCTGAGAAAGGAGATGCGCTTCATCTACAAGAACAGCACTTGCGCCTGAAAGGAGATCTGATGTAATCTGAGAGTCCGCCAGGTACTTTACCCGCCTCAGCCGCTCATGCAATACCTTCCACTGCTCCACAGCCTCTCCACAGTGGATCAGACAGACCTGCTGTCTTACGGAAAGCTTCATGGCCATATCGTAAAGAAGCAGAGTCTTTCCCGTTCCCGGAAGTCCCTGAAACCAGTAATACCCGGTCCGTTCCAGACGAATCTTCTTTAAGATCTGCCGTTCAATATCCCGCTGCTGCGCTGTCAGAAAATATTCTTTTTTTAAGAATCGGGAGGGCTCCGTCAACGGGGAGATCAGAAACAATTCCGCCTGAAACAATGCTTCCGCATTCCCCTTATAGTCCTCGCTTTCATTCTGCAGCTCACTGCACAACTGCTCCCAGTCCGTATCTGCAAGATGGTCATGATTTGTCAGGCGGACCAGCCGGTTCTGGCTGCTGATATACGTATATGACCGGATCGGTTTCCCCAGCACCGACAGATAATACCGGTTCTGCAGAAGCTGACGACGCATAGCCTCCTCCGACACTGCTCCGCTTTTCAGCTCAATATTGACGATCTGGTCTTCCTTGATCTGAAGAAGATCAAATTCCTTTCCCAGCCGCGGAATCTGGAAGGAATAGAAAAAGCGCAGTCCGCAGACATCCGGCATCCGGTTTTCCAGCTGATCCACCAGGTTTTTCAGGCTGTCCAACTCCCATTCCCGCATTTTTAACGGCTTTTCTCGCTTGGACAGCTGACGCTCCATTCTGGAAAGCTGTGCCAGATTCTGTTTTCTTGTAATGGCATAAATTGAAATTGATTTCATAGATTAACTCCGGATTTTACTAAACTTCCACTCATATCTAAATCCAAAAATACCTTAATCAGCCAGAAAATATAGTTTTTCATATCTTCTTTGCCAGATCTTCAATTGTCCCAAAAATAATTTCTTTATAATTCTCCTGTGTAATATCTGTCAGATCATGCTCCTGCTTTTCCACGCTCCCCAGGCCCCAGAAAGAAGTTAATTTGTCTTCATGAATGGCATTGTAAAATAAAGAGTGCCTTGACGGAGAACATCCCGCAGTCCAGTCTTTCATTCCATCAAACTCCATCTTTGCTATATAAACCTTCGGCACATCGCAGGTGTCCGAATCCACATTGATCTCTACCGCGTAAACCGGCCCGTCAATCCAGCCATTTTCCATAACCGGCCCGTCTTCCCGGCGCTGAAACAGCAGAATAAAACTCCAGTAAATCCAGCCTTCCCAGTTCTGATCCGAGCTGTGTCTCAGGAAACGCTCTTCTGGCATATAATATGTTTTCGTGTCCAGTTCTGCCCTGCATTTTCGAATCAGTTTTTCGATTGCCTGCAATGTTCTAAATACCACCACAAAGGCGTTATGTATATTTTCTCCAACTGTCATCTGCACGTTCCTCACTCCACAATCTTTAACGAAATGTCCAACAACTCTCCTTGTTCACTTCCGGCTGGTCAAAGGAAAAGCCTTCAAAAGACAAAAATCCTTTTTCCTTCAAAAGTGATTTCAGATCTTCCACCATCGTTTCCTCGTAGGGCGACATCATCACTACCTGATCTAGTCCCAGCAGTATATCCTGCCAGGAAAGATAAACCAGATGAACATCCTGGAACACCGCCTTATTCTTATTTTCCCTGTAAATTTGTTTTGCCTCTTCCGCATCAGCAATCAGCAAAAGAAGCTTTTCTTTTTCAGGACACCATTCATCTTTCAGGACCTCTGCTTCTTTTTCTAACTGGTTCATTCCAGACAGTCCGCTCTGATATTTGACCTCAATGCCAATTCCCACAGAAGCCAGCGGAATATATCCGTCAATCTCAACCTTCCCGTTTTCCGAACGCTTCCAGAATTCGAAATCAAACTCCTCATCCAAAAGACTGGAAAAAATGTATGCCACCTGGGGATCTTCGCTGACTGCATAATGTGTAAAAACCTGGTTTAGGCCTCTGCGAAAAGGCAGGTAGCGCATCGTTCCAAAGAAGCATCCGGTTAATACATCCTCTGAATTTGTAGAAAATTTATGATAAATTTCGGCAATCATAACCCTTTCTCCTGTTTTCTATGCTGCTGTGGTCGGTTTCCCTCAGTCCAATTGTATTTCATATTCCGTATTACCCCTCCCATCAGAAAAAAGCGTTTATATCTGTGTTTATTATACTTAATTTCATCTGGAAGCACAAGGAATGTTCGCTCTTTGTAATCAGCCACTATATAAATCAGGACTCATCCATAGATAATCCTCATTTTTTTATTTTCCAGTCGAAACTTATATCACCGGTCTGCCTGAATTACAAAAAGAGCTGCCCACGCGGACAGCTTTTTCTGTAATTCACGAATCATACTATTTCTGTTCCAATGACATCTTCCTCAATAACGCATTCGTGAACCTTTGTTTTTCTATTGTAGTTTACTCCAACCAGTAACACATTTCCTCTGTATTCTTCCAGGCTTCTGCAATACTCTTTGTTTTTAATCTGTGCAATGGCTCCGTCCACGTCTTTATCCCACTTTAATTCCACTACAATGGCCGGTTTCTCCGGGAATTTCTTTCTTGGAATAAATACAAGATCCGCAAAACCTTTTCCGCCTGCCAGTTCCCTGTGAATCACATAAAAATTTCTCGCTGCATACAAAGCAAGGGAAATGGTATAACTCAATGCATTTTCATCATTATACTGAATATGAGATGTTTCAAAATGTGCCTGGCTGATTGCTTCGGCCACCTGCTTCGGCCGTTTCTGCCAGATTGCTTCCAACGTATCTGCTGAATTTTTTAACGACTTTGAGACCTCTCCCCATTCCGATGCCGAAACACTGTTTACATATTCTGCTCTTACTTCTTCATTCGGAATTTTTACCGTCTTACTATCATAATCATAAGAAACATACCCCAAATGAATCAGAAGCGTCAGGACGTCATCTTCGAAATGAAAGGTCGACATATCATTTGAAAAATTCCCAATATTGACCGGAACTGTATTACCTGCAATCATACTCAAAACATCATCTTTTAAGCCCTCAAAATTCATATCAATATAAATTCTCAACGCCTCGAATGTCTCGGTTTGATTCCAGTAATTCCCTATCTTTTTGAATCGCATACAGCTTACTACAGAACGCGGACTGTAAATGGAGATTTCATTTTCAAAAGAATAGCCATCATACCAGCATTTTACTTCTGTCATATCCATCTGATACTGCTCACACAGCATTCTGACTTCCGCTTCTGTAAAACCTACATACTCCGCCAGCGGGCCAGGATCAATCATGGAAAATTCATCGAACATATTCAGGGCAGAATGCGTCCCGTATTTCTTAATTGGAAGAATTCCCGTCATATAGGCAAGGTGAATATAGGCCTTGTCCTTTAGCACGTCTCTTAGAAAATCAAGATACTTTTCCTGTGCCGCTTTATCTTCTTTATACTCCCGGAAAATACAGTCCCATTCATCCAGAATTACAACAAATGCCTGTTTCTTCTGGGAATATACGTCCTGCATACATTCAATCACATCGGTGTCATCAAAATAGTCCACATCCGGATATTCCTTTTTCAGATCGCGAATGACCAGTTTGCTGAAACGTTCAATCAGTTCATAAATGCTGTGACTTCTGCTTAAAATTTCCTGCATATTAACGGAAATCGTATTGTACTGATTCAGATATTGTTTGAATGCACTGTTTTTTGCAATCTCAAATCGTGAAAAAAGCTGCCCGGCAGCGCACCCACGGCTATAGTATGCGGTAAGCATATTAGCTGCCGTCGATTTTCCAAAACGCCGCGGACGGCTGACACAGATATATTTCTGCATCGTATGCAAAACAGAATTGGTATAGGCCAGTAAACCGGTCTTGTCCACATAAATGTCGGAATTCACGGCCTCTTCGAATTTGCTGCTGTCCGGATTCAAATAGATCCCCATTTGCGCGTCCTCCCGCTTTCCACTATTATTTATTCAGTATACCTCATTTCTTACTCTTCCGAAACAGCAAAACTCAGATTCTGTTTTCTGCCTGTTCTACTCCCGCATACTGCATAAATGCCTGTTTTGCCCGCTCCAGAAGACCTGTCAGATCCACACTGTCCTCAAAACAGCAGATCACCACCAGAACTTCTTTCGCGTTTTCTGTTACCATGGCCCGGGTAGAACTCTATATTCCTGGTAAAATCCAAATCCAAGAACACCTTAATCAACCAGAAAAACACCAACAGCACCAGAATCGGAATCACACAGGAAGTGATCAGCATCACGGCGATGGCTTCTGCAAAACGGCTTAAGGAATGTTCAATCTTCTGCAGCAGTTCTTCGGAAGATAATGTCACGTTTTCCACAGCACCAGTCACCGTTTCTTTTGCGCTGCCAAAAGCTCCCTTTGCTTTTTCCCAAAGACCTGTCACACCTGTACCTGAATTTTCTGATGTTCCCGCAGTATGACCCGGATTCTGTCCTGCTCTCTGACCATCTTGATCTGCTTCGCTTCCACTCGGCTGCGTCTCTGTTCCTTCTCCTGATTTACTCTCCAGAATTTTCTGCGTTCCTTTTGCTTCTTCCAGGGTCATCTCGATCTGGGCATGGTAGGTGTTATCGATCAGATCAGACAACTTCACACTGGCAGGAACCACCAGAAAAATGCAAATGCCAAACGCCAACAACCTTCTGGCCAGACGTCCAATACTGCGGTTTTCCAAAATCAAATTTCCAGCAAACAACACGCACGCCGCCGGAATGAACAATTTAAACGCTGCGTAACCAGTCAGCGTCACCAGATATTTTTCCAGAAATACCGCACACAATACAATGAGTAAATATCCGCTCAAATCTGCAACCTTTTCTGCAATCGGTGTTCCCACATCGCCCGGAATCAGTGTGATCAATGCCGAGGTAGCGGTAGCTGCCACCGTCAGTTCCAACACCGTATCTTTTTTCTCGTCCAGTGCAGCTATGGTCTCCTTATGATGTTCCGGTGCCGCCGCGTATTTTGCTCCCGCGCTGAATGACAATATTGCGATCACAAGCAGCACTATAATCCCAAGCCATTTCTTTTTGTCATAGGTAATGTTCATACTTATCCTCTTTCTTCCTTTCGTAAATGACCTGCCTATTTTTCTGTTCCTGTCACTTCTTCTCTTATTTTTTCTCATCCAGATACGCATCCAGAAACCATTCCGCCAGACTGTTCGGTCGGATATTCGCTCTCGCTTCTTCTGGTGTAAACCACTTGCAGCGGTCAATCTCCTGATTGATATGCAATGCTTTCGCGTTATCTACATAGGCAGTAAAATTGCACATCAGCGTGTTGGACGGCTCAAAAAATCGGGTCCGGTTGAATTTCATGCGGGATACATGAAGACCGGTTTCTTCGCGAACTTCCCGCGCCACAGCATCCTCCTCCGCCTCGCCCCGGTTCACATAGCCAGCCACCAGAATATAAGTCGGCTTTCCGTACTGCTGGATCAGAAGAATCTTTCCAGTTTCTTCATCCGTCACAACCATGCTGACCGCCACATTGTACATAGGGAAACGGTACTGCTGGCACTGCGGACAGTATGGAACAATGCCTTCTCCCTCCAGTTCTTTTTCCGTCAGCTCTGCTCCGCATTCATAACAGTGTTTCTGAATCATTCCTTTATCCTCCTTCTAACAAACCGCAGTTTCCATATCACGCAAAATCAGCCTTAAAATCCCCACGGCAGATATGCCGCCAGAACTGCCAGCAGCACCGATGGCAGCATATTCGCCACACTCACTTTCTTTCCCCAGATCAGATTGACTCCGATGCAAAAGATCAACAAAGATCCAACCAGAGACAGATAGGCCAGAGCCAGTTCTGTCATAACCGGCGACAGTAACCCGGCCAACAGTGTAATGCTTCCTTCAAACGCAAACACAGGAATGGCAGAAAACGCGCATCCGCGCCCCATAGAGGATGTCATCACCGCAATGATGATAAAATCCAGAACAGATTTTACCGCCAGCGTGGAATAATCATGCAGCAGTCCGTCCTGAATCGAACCGACAATCGCCATGGCTCCAATGGATACCGTCAAAGAAGCGGTTACAAAAGCATTGACAAACTCCGCGTCTTTGCTGTTTCCGGTCTTCTGCTTCAGCCATTCTCCAAAGCTCTCAAATCCATGCTCAATTCCAATCAGTTCCCCGATGATAGTTCCAATGGCCAGGCAAAGCACCACCAGCATGGACTTTCCACTGCTGATCTTTCCTCCATCAATAGAAAGCATCCCCTCCATAGCCCCGGCAATTCCAATAAATAACACGCTAACGCCACAGGCTTTGTTCAATGCTTCCTGCTGCTCCACACGAAACAACTTACCTGTAAAATGTCCGACCAGGCCACCGGCTATAATGCTGACACTGTTTATGATGGTTCCCAATCCTGTCATGATTTCTCCTTTGTTGTCTTTCACAGAAACTATTGACATTTTCTTAATTTTCGTTTATTCTTTTTACTAGAAACGAAGTTTACTACCGTACGGCATATGCTAATGCGGCTTGCTCGTTTCTTTTTTTGTGCGAACAATATCATACAAATAGAGTTTTTCGTCTTTGTCCCGTCTTATTAATATTCTTGCACCAAATATGTTATATCTTTCCAACTCACCATTTTCATCATATACAGGCAAGCCAAACCGGGTATCATACCGATACCATCCATATTTTGCCTTACTTCCATGCTTATTGAAATAATCTGGGTATTCCGCTTTATTATAAGCAATTTCTATCAATTCCCCAATTGCCGTTATTGTATTGGCTTTTGCTTTTTCGTTTGCTCCTTTTGTATTTTTCGTATCTTGCGAGTGACTGAATTCATCCGGAAAATCTGTACCGATATATACTTTCTCTGATGTTTCAAGAATTTCGTAATATTCACCAATATATTCTTTTAGATATTCCTCAATGTGAACCTTACATGACTAAAGTCACGTGCTTCTCAGCTGCTTTAAGCAGCAAGACTAAATATCGGCGGATACGCCTGTAACTTAGAATTTGTGCGGATACGCACTTTTTCCATGCCGGATACGGCTGGTTTCCACATTATAGGTAATCCACTGTATATCTGCCTGTGTTTATGCAGCTTTGGAATTGTTTATTGCCACAGAAAGCTTTCTTAAATCTGCATAAACACATGAGGTTCTACGCTTCACAGAAGGAACTTTTGCCTCCAGTGAAGACCTTTCCGTTTCCGGTAAGGGTTTTAGTAATTCCCGGATAAAATATCTGGCACCGATATTATACGAAGCAGATAAATCGCAATGATAACATTTCCCTGTTGTAAATCTACAAAGGCTATGATTCTCTGTGCTTCTGTCCACATTTCCGCTTCCATCATACGCTAACCAGCTTGTGTTGCGGGCAGATACTCGGGAAATATGTATTCCACATCTGTGCGCCTGATGTTCACACAGTTTCTGAATATCCTGCTTTCTCCATAAATGAAGCTTTTGTTTCTTTTTCCCGGATATCTTTCCCTGCATTTCCAGATACTCAAAAACAATTACGTTCACCTGATTTTCTCTGGCATATTTTGTGATTTCCGCAGCTATCTTACGGGACAGTTCCATGTTCAGCCTTTTTGCATAAGCCCATCGGCTTTGAACCTGTCTGGAGCAATGTTCTCTTTGAAAACGACGGATTCTGCCAAGTACATGATACAATTGGTCTTTATCACTGGAGAAATTTATAAATTTCCGCCCCAGGATAGTGCCATCTGCACACATAATACTGCAGACCGCATCCGTATTAATTCCCAAGTCAACGCTGCATACCACTTGTTCTTTTACAACTGTTTTTGATAAGATTGTTTCCTCTGTGTAAGAAAATCGAAGAAAATATTTATGATGTTTCTTTTCCAAAGTGGGGGCAGATGCTTTTTCTCCGCTCCATTTTTTCCGCAGATATTCCATATCTGTATGGAGTAATTTTACCGGGAACCATTTCCAGTCACGCCCATCAAATAACTTTAAATGAGCCACATCTTCTCCGTTTTCTGCTTCCCTATACATTACATCACGATAAAATACCGGCATCGCATGATTCTCGCAGGTCAGCTTCGGTCTTCCGCTCAAGCCTCCCTTTTCCCACAAACTCAGCCGTGTCTGATAAGAGGATACACTTCCAAGCGCGTGCTGAATGGCCGCTCTTCTCAAATAGGACGGCATTTTGGGGAAATGGCGGTCAAACGCAAATCTGGCACGATTCTTTTTCGTTTCATGTACCAGATGTTCGGCTTCATTAAAGCGCTTCTGTGTATTTCCGATTTCTGAAAGTTCTTCCCAACTCTCTGCATACACCCCAATCAGGTAGGAAACTGCCTTCCGGAAAATATCCAGCGTATGGCGGATTGGTATATTCTGTTTTTTGACCTCTACACCATAGCTGGATACAATCTGCATAAAGCACCTTTACTTTCTTTTTTCCCTTTCTTTTTGCCCCTCAATATACGCCATTACCTGATCTCTGCTTTGATCACTTACAGTAACTGCACAATACGATGGATTCCACAAATGTCCTCCCCACAGTTCCCGTTTTAATTCTGGATGCGAAAGAAACAACTGACGCGCCAGATTTCCTTTCATAATCTTGATCATATCTGATATAAAAAACTGTGGCTTACAGTCCAAAAGTAAATGAATATGATCCGGCATAACCTCCATCGCAAGAATCTGAAATCGGTATTCCTCCGCAAGTTCATATAACATTTTTTTGCATTCTGCATCTAATCCATTTTTCAGAACCTGTTTTCTGTATTTCGTGCACCAGACAAGATGGTACTGTAAAGAATACACATATCCTCTACCATATGAAAGTGTATTTTCTTTAATAGTAAATATATCTTTTTCCATATTTATATTATACCATATGTTTCTTTATATAGCAAACATTTGTTCTGTATTTATTAAAAAATTTGGCACACCTAACTCATCACTAAAGTAACGAGAATGCGGTGTGCCGTTTTTCAATCCAATTAATGTTTCGCCTTGATTTGAAACGTACATCATTGATCAAAACAATCTTTTTTCCATCCAGATTTGCAATAATATTGATATTGGATTTGTTATCCGCTTTTGTCAACTGCGTAAACCTCAATTGATACATCAGTAATCTTGGAACATATTCTGGCGGTTGTCTCCTCGCTGCTTCCCAATCTTCTAAAGTCCGAACAGGGATCCCCGTATATTCCGAAAATTCTTTCCGGTTCATTCCTACTTTTTCTCTTAACGATCTCACTAGACTCGCCGTATCCATAACAATACACCTCTCATTGCGTTTTGCTAATAATAACATAAAATCTAGCTCGCAATATTTCAAACCTGAATACAGCGAAAGCCACCGCATACGAAACGTGCGGCGGCCTTCTGCCATCGTCTTACAGTCTGCAAATGCCTCTGGCATTCGCAGGTCTGTTTCAACATATTTCTTTCTATTTATGCTTCGGTACCATAACTTCCATACCGCCCATATACGGCTGCAGCACCTTCGGGATCTTGACAGTTCCATCTTCCTGCAGGTTGTTCTCCAGGAATGCGATCAGCATACGCGGCGGAGCAACTACAGTGTTGTTTAAGGTATGAGCGAAGTACTTTCCATCCGGTCCGTCTACGCGGATCTTTAAGCGGCGTGCCTGTGCGTCTCCTAAGTTGGAGCAGGAACCTACCTCAAAGTACTTCTTCTGACGCGGAGACCATGCCTCTACGTCGCAGGATTTTACCTTTAAGTCTGCCAGGTCACCGGAGCAGCACTCCAGGGTACGGACCGGAATGTCCATGGAACGGAACAGATCTACTGTGTTCTGCCATAATTTGTCATACCACAGCTTGGACTCTTCCGGCTTGCAGACAACGATCATCTCCTGCTTCTCAAACTGATGGATACGGTATACGCCGCGCTCCTCGATACCATGAGCGCCTTTCTCCTTACGGAAGCACGGAGAATAGCTGGTCAGAGTCTTCGGAAGTTCGTTCTCCGGAGTGATGGTGTCGATGAATTTTCCGATCATAGAGTGCTCACTGGTACCGATCAGGTACAGGTCCTCACCCTCGATCTTGTACATCATAGCGTCCATCTCCGCGAAGGACATAACGCCGGTTACGACGTTACTGCGGATCATGAACGGCGGGATGCAGTAGGTGAAGCCGCGGTTGATCATGAAATCACGCGCGTAGGAAATCACTGCGGAATGCAGTCTTGCGATATCGCCCATCAGGTAGTAGAAGCCATTTCCTGCTACCTTGCCTGCTGCGTCTAAGTCGATGCCGTCGAAGGTCTTCATGATATCGGTATGATACGGAATCTCGAAGTCCGGAACAAACGGATCGCCGAATTTCTCGATCTCTACGTTCTGGCTGTCATCTTTGCCGATCGGTACGCTCGGATCAATGATGTTCGGAATGGTCATCATGATCTTTAATACCTTTGCCTCCAGCTCGGTCTCCTGAGCCTCCAGCTCTGCCAGGCGTGCTGCGTTTGCTGCTACCTGAGCCTTAACCTCTTCTGCCTCATCCTTCTTGCCCTGGCCCATTAACTGACCGATCTGCTTGGACAGCTTGTTGCGGGATGCACGAAGGTTATCAGCCTCTGCTTTCGCTGCACGGTTCTTCGCGTCCAGCTCGATAACCTCGTCAACCAGCGGAAGCTTCTCAAACTGGAACTTGTTCTCGATATTCTTCTTTACGATGTCCGGATTCTCGCGGACAAACTTTAAATCTAACATTTTTTCCTCCTGTATACGTTTCCCTGTTCCCGACTCCAAAGCGCGCCTGGAAACAAAAAATGTAGTATAATCAAACTCGATTATACTACATTTCTACCGGGTTGGAAACCCCTAATTCAATTAATCCAGCTCGTAAACATCGCCGTATTTCTCCTCAAAGGACTCCTGGTCAGCCGGTACTTCAATCTCGCCATTGATGATCTTCTCTTTTACTTCCTCAACCTCTGCTATGACATCGTCTGCAATCAGATCCTGGCTCGGTGCGATATCTACACCGCCCTCTGCCAGATCGTAGGTGTGTACACTGCTCTCCAGAGTACCATTTACCAGAGACTCGATGGTATCATATACTGCGTTATCCACACGCTTCATTGCGGAGGTCAGGACAGTATCTGGGGAGATGCCGGACTGGTCACTGTCCACGCCGATTGCGTAAACACCAGCTTCGTGACATGCCTCAATCACACCAAGACCGGTTGCTGCTGCCGCGTGGAAGATCACGTCTGCGCCATTGGTGATTGCGGTGTTTGCCATAGTCTTACCGGTTGCTGCGTCTGCGAAAGAGTTTGCGTTGAACTGCTGGATCTTTGCGTCCGGATTCGCATCCAGAACACCTGCGCAGTAACCGTAACCAAACTGGTTCATGGTCTCATTGGCCATACCAGCCACATAGCCGACATTGTTGGTTTTGGTGGTCTTGCCTGCTACATAACCAGCCAGGTAGGACGCCTGCTCCGCGCGGAACATCAGGCAGGTTACGTTCGGAAGATCAATGGTTGCATCATCTACAATAGCAAACTTGATATCCAGATTCTGCTCTGCAGCGGTTCTGGTAGCATCCGCCAGCATGTAACCAATGCTGATGATCAAGTCATATTCCTCATCCGCGAAAGTCTCCAGGTTCGGAGCATAATCCGCATCGGTGCCGGACTCCAGGTAGTTTACGGTCACCCCCAGCTCTTCAGCCGCACGCTCCATGCCTTCCCATGCAGTCTGGTTGAAAGAACCATCATTTACGCCGCCGACATCGGTAACCAGGCCGATCTTTAAATCAGACGTATCCTTCGCTGCCGCGGATCCGCTCTCTGCGGTATTATTATTTTCTGTGGTATTGGTGTTAGAACCACCGCATGCCACAAGGGAGATGCACATTGCTGCTGCCATCATAAGAGCTGTAATTCTTCTTTTCATTCTGTCCTCCAAATATAAACTTTTCTTCGGCCTCGAAATAGCCTTGTAGGTTATACCATAAAAGAAGGCGGATGAAAAGGACACATGGCACTTTTAAAATACCAATTTAAATCATGTTCGCGAAAGTTCCGAAGCAGGCCGGGGTGGTATCCCGCTGCGTAAAATATAAGTGCCGTGTTCGGACGATGTGGCTGACAGCCGTTTGCGGATAGTCGGACTGATCGTCCGCCTCCCGAAAACGTCAGTCGCCACATAGCCGGACACGTTGCACTTATATTTATGCTACGCAGGATACCACCCCGGCCTGCTTCTGCTTTCCTGACTATTCTACGATAATGAATA
>NZ_QUFI01000022.1:0-240 GCF_003478505.1 Clostridium sp. AF27-2AA | reverse complement strand
CTGACTATTCTACGATAATGAATAACGCAGCCAGAACGATATTAACGAAAGTCTGTAAAAATAGACTTTTCCAAATATCATTCTGGCTGTGTTTTGTTTTTGGGCAGAGTGAATGCCTGACTGTAGCCATTATCTTCATTGGCTCAGCTAGAGATAAAAAACCACGCAAACACAAGGTATTGGTTTAAACCTCTTACGATTGCTTGCCATAGGATACCTGAAAAAAACGGACACATCAAG
>NZ_QUFI01000021.1:17247-55148 GCF_003478505.1 Clostridium sp. AF27-2AA | reverse complement strand
CCCCGGCCTGCTTCGGACCTTTTGTGACTATTCTTAAATTTTTATTGTGTGTCTGCTGCATCTTCTGGCATTGCGCGGAAGAATTTTACTACCATAGGAATTGTGATGGCGGCAGCAACTGCGTCGGCGATGGTCTGTGACATCTGAATGCCAAGGAGGCCGATTGTCTGGCTCAGGATCCACAGAACCGGGATAAAGACCAGTCCGCTGCGGATCATGGAGAGAAACGTAGCTTTTCCGCTCTGTCCGATACTCTGGAACATCATATTTCCGCACAGGGAGAAGGGCATGCAGAAGAGGGCGAAGCACTGGATACGCAGGGCAGTGACACCGATGCTGATAACAGCCGGGTCATCCCGGAACATACGCACGATGGGAGCGGAGAATACGATACCGATCAGGGCTGAAATGCTCATGACGATCAGGCTGCTCTGGATGCTGAACCAGAAGGCCTCCCGCACGCGGCTATATTTTTTTGCACCGTAGTTGAAGGCGCTGACCGGCTGGAAGCCCTGTCCGATACCGAGCGCAATGCAGAACAGGAACATGATGATGCGGGTTACGATGCTCATGGCCGCGATGGCTGCATCGCCATACGGAGCGGAGCACAGGTTTAAGATCATCACGGAAATGCTGTTAAGTCCCTGACGCATGAGGCTTGGAAAACCGGTGGCAATAATGTTTTTGATATCGGCAAAGCTGCGGGTCACATAGCGGATGTGGATGCGGCTTTGCACTTTCCTTCTGAGAAACGGACTGATGAGGATGGCCATGCTGATATATTGGGAGACTGCGGTGGAGATACCTGCGCCCCGCACGCCCAGATCCAGCCCGAAGATCAGAAGCATATCTCCGAATATATTGAGGATGCCGCCGGAAGCAAGTCCCAGCATGGCAAAGAAGGCTTTGCCCTCATAGCGGAGAATGTTATTCATCACGCAGCTGGAGGCCATGGCGGGAGCTGCGATAAGAATCCAGGTGCTGTATTCGATGGCATAGGGCAGAATGGAGTCCGTACTGCCTAAAAGCCGCATGAAGGGTGCATGGAATAAAAATCCAAACACGCCGATGGCCGATCCGGCCAGCAGTGACAGAAAAAAGCTGGTAGACGCAAACACGCGGGCACTTTCCACATCATGAGCGCCAAGCTTCCGGCTGATATTGCTTCCTGCGCCATGTCCGAACATGAATCCGAAGGCGTTGATGATGGCCATCAGCGCAAATACCACGCCGGTCGCGCCGCTGACGCTGGTTCCGAGCTGGCTGACAAAAAAGGTGTCTGCCATGTTGTAGATGCTGGTCACCAGCATGCTGACGGTGGTGGGAAGCCCCAGCCGCAGAACCAGCTGGTGAACCGGTGTTTTTGTCATTTTGTCATATTGTTCCTGTGCACTGTCCCGTTGCATATGTGTTCCCCCTGTTTTGATTTAAAACGATGCGGCTGACTGGTCAAAAAAATGTCTGCCGCATTTTGTATGATCGGATATTCTATCGTGTCTTTTATCTGAATTTAAAATTCTTCAGAATATTATCCATACTTCGTTCAATGTGCTGTTCCATTTCTTTTTTGGCTTTTTTGGCATCATGATTTTTGATACAGGTCAGAATATCAATATGTTCCTGGGTGGATTTGATGTAGTGATCTAGCTTCGGAGAAGTGAAACCGATGCTGGGGCCGTTCCACAGGTTGGAGAGCATCTTGTAAAGCCGCATGTTGTCAGCCGCGGTCCAGATGCCGGTGTGAACTTCAAAGTTCAGATCCTCATATTCGCTGGTGGAGAGTGATTCCATGCGCTTCTGGGTGTCCATGAGCTTTTCAATCAGTTTGTCTGCCTCCGGCATGCCGTTTTTTGCAGCCCGGGCCGCAGCTTCGGACTCCAGAAGAATACGCATCTCATAATGATCGGTGATGTATTTTTCATCGATCGGTTTTACGATTGCTCCCTTGTTCATGCGAAGCTCAATCAGCCCTTCAGCTTCCAGGGCCTGGAATGCCTCGCGGACCGGGGTACGGCTGACGCCAAGCTTTGCCGCAATGTCAGTGAGACTTAATTCATCACCACTTTTATATTCTCCTGAAAATAATGCTTTTTTTAAAATTGCTGTGATTCGGACACGTGCCGGCAGCAGTTCCATACTTTCCATAAATCTTTTATCCTTTCCATGCGAAAATTCTCCGCAAATTCCTCTTTTCTTATACTTTGATGATACCATTTCACAAAAACAGTGTCAAACAGATCGTATACGATATTCAGTTGTTTTTCATAAAAAATGAGATTCGAAAATGTGAATAACTGCCAAAGATCCGATAATTGACAAAAAAGGCTTGAAAACTGTCCTGGAAAGTGATAGTCTTTGAATCACGAAACGTATATCGTATACGATATTCAAAATACGAAATACGAAAATGAATAATCAGGAGGAGTTAAGATGCACGCAATTGAGAAGATTCTTGCAAAAAACAGCGGGCGCGAACAGGTAAGCACAGGGGAAATCGTTACAGCGAAGGTTGATTTTGCGGAGATCAACGATCTGTATCTGCAGACTGTTTATTCTTTTTATGAAATGGGCGGTGAGAAGGTATGGGACAGCGAGCGGGCAGCGTTCGTATTCGACCACTACGCACCGGCACCGGACATCAAGAGTGCCGCAAACCATGGCGAAATGAGAGAGTTTGCAAAGAAGAATAATTTACGCTTCCATTTTGATACCAATTGTGGTGTCTGCCATCAGGTAATGCCGGAGGCCGGTGTTATTTACCCAGGCATGATCGTAGTTGCAACGGACAGTCATACCACTACCCACGGAGCATTTGGTGCTATGGGAACTGGCTGCGGCGCAACCGATATGGCAACTATCTTAATGACGGGTGAGCTGTGGTTCCGCGTTCCGGAGATCATTGAAGTACGTCTGGAAGGAGAGACAAAACCGGGCGTATATCCGAAAGATGTCATCTTAAGCGTTCTCGGAAAGATTAAGGCGGACGGAGCGGTATACAAAGCAATCGACTTTACCGGAAGCTATGTAGAGAACCTTGGCGTTTCTGGACGTATGGTTGTCTGCAACATGGCTGTAGAGATGGGCGCAAAGACCGCTTACATGCAGCCGAACCAGGCAGTTCTGGATTATGTTTCCAAACGTGCGGTAAGACCGTTTGAAGTGCAGTACACCGATCCGGATTTTAAATATGAAGAGAGCTATGTATTTGACGTATCTGAACTGGAACCGCAGCTGGCCTGCCCGCACAGCGTAGATAACGTGGCACCGCTCAGCGAGGTTATCAAAGACAGGACCATCACTTTAAACCAGGGTTACATCGGAAGCTGCACCGGCGGACGGGAAGAGGATATCGCCCAGGCAGCAAAGATTCTGGAAGGAAAGCACATTCCGAAGTACGCGAGACTGGTTGTTGTTCCGGCATCAGCGGAAGTTATGCAGTCCTGCATGGAGAAGGGTTATATCCAGAGCCTGATGGCAGCCGGCGCGACCATTACCACTCCAGGCTGCGGAGCATGTCTGGGCGCTCATGAGGGCATTCTGGCTCCGGGCGAGAACTGTATCACCACCACCAACCGTAACTTCCCGGGACGTATGGGCTCTACCGAGGCAGACATTTACCTGGCAAGCCCGGCCACTGTTGCGGCAAGTATCTTAAACGGCTGCATTACCGATCCGAGAAACTATTTATAAGGGGGGACTAACCGTCATGAAAACAGAAATCACAGGAAACATCATTGTCGTTGGCAACAACATCGATACCGACCAGATCTACCCGGGCCGCTTTCTGGCTATCACCGATCCGAAGGAGATCGGAAGTCACTGCCTGTGCGGCGTGGATGAGAACATTGCCACGAACTTTCCGCAGGGCGGCATTGTGGTAGCAGGAAGCAACTTCGGCTGCGGCTCCAGCCGTGAGCATGCGCCTATCGCGCTGTTAAACATGGGAGCAAGCGCCGTGATCGCAGATTCCTTTGCCCGGATTTTCTTCCGCAATTCTATCAATCTGGGGCTTCCGCTTATTGTCTGCAAAGGCATCAGCAAGGAAGTAAAAGATGGCCAGGAGTTGACGCTGAACATTGCAAAAGGAACCGTAACCGTAAAGGAGACCGGAAAGGTATATACCTGCGACCGTCTTGGAGACCAGGCCATGAAGATTCTGGAAGCAGGCGGCATCAAACCGATGATGCGGGCACGTATGGAGAAAGAGAACGCCGCACGTTAAGCGGCGGAGATAGGGGGACATAATTATGCCAATGGAGTTAATATTTATCATAGGAATGGCGGTGCTGCTGATCCTTTGCGTCAAAGTGAAAGCAAATGCGTTTATTTCACTGCTGGCAACAGCACTGGTTATGGGGTTGCTTTCCGGTATGAGCGGAGCAGATACCGTGGCTGCCATTACCGGCGGATTTTCCGGCACGGTAAAGAGCATCGGTATTGTTATCATTTTTGGTATCATGCTGGGTAACTATCTGGATGCAGCAAAAGGAACCAACCGCATGGCCTTTGACGCAGTACGTCTGGTAGGCCAGAAACGTGCGGGCCTGGCCATGGCCATCACCGGTTACCTGGTATCCATTCCGGTATTTTCCGACGCAGCATTTGTGATTCTGACACCGCTTGTAAAAGCAATTCACAAAAAGACACGAATTTCGCTGGCCATCCTGGCAGTGAGCCTGTCAGCCGGACTCTTATCTACTCATGTATTTGTGCCGCCGACACCAGGTCCGCTGGCAGCAGCCGGACTTCTGGGAATCGATATTGGGCGCGCAATCCTGTATGGTGCATTTGGTGCGTTCTTTATGACGCTGGCCGGCTGGATCTTTGCAGAAATTTATTTCCGCAACAAGCCGGATTCTTACTACAGTTTTCGTGATGAAGAGGAGCATAAAAAAGACGAAGCTCTGAGTATAGAAGATGATACCGATCTGCCGGGAACTCTGGCAAGCCTTCTGCCGCTTGTTGTGCCAATTCTGCTGATCCTTTTAAATACGACATGCGGAATGATGCTTCCGGAAGATTCACCGGTTATGACGGTAGTATCTTTTGTAGGTGATTCCAACATCGCTCTGGCCATCGGCGCTGTGCTGGCCATCATCACTCTGGGCAAACGTCTTGGCGGCAAAGTCATCATTGATGTGATGGATAAGACCTTAAAAGACGCAGGTCCGATCGTGTTCATTACCTCTGCTGGCGGCGCTCTTGGCCAGGTGTTAAAGGTATCCGGAGCAGGCGACAGCCTGGCACAGATGGTACTGAACACCGGTCTCCCCTTCATCCTGATCCCGTTTGTGATCTCAGGTCTGTTAAAGGTGGTACAGGGTTCCGGTACAGTCGCTGTCACTACCGCTGCAACCCTGTGCGCGCCGATTGCCGCAAGCCTTGGTCTGGACCCGATCCTGATCTTCCTTGCATCCGGCGCGGGCGCACGTCTCTGCTGCCACGTAAACGACAGTTACTTCTGGGTATACACAAACTGTATGGGATATGATATGAAGACAGGACTGAAGACATTGTCCATCAGTAATGTTGTGATGTCCCTGGGCGGCCTGGCCGCAACCTTTATCTGCAGTCTCTGGCTGTAGTTCCATAAAAATTTAAGTTTGAAATAAAACAGGGCCGGAAAGCCGCCAGCAGCGGTTCCCAGGCCCTGTTTTATACCCGTGCTTAATCATTCAGTTTCCAGTTTTCCAGCAGCTTTAGCTCAATTCTGGTTCCGTTCGGAAGGGAAAACCAGTGATCGTTGATTGGCGTAGCTGGGTATGCTTTGATCTTTTCCATAGTTTCTTCCACAGAGTCTACCGCAATGGAAATATGGTCGTAGCCGTTCTGCCCGTCTGTGTTGATAGTTTCCGCTTCGCAGAGCTGGATTCCTTCTTTGTACCAGCATTTGCGGGCTGGCTTCTCACCAATTTCTCTCCACATATGCATTTTAAATACATCTTCAAAAAATTTCTGGGCGTCCTCGTAGGCGGTGGTGCGTACAGCCGCGTGATCAATTTTTGCCATAGCTCAGATCCTCCTGTTGTTTTTTTTACAATACGGTATTTCCATCAAAAAAGCAAATAGAAATTAGCATATAAATCCCATTCAGATTTTGTTATAATGGAATGAGTGCAAGAGAGCCAGAAGCATACTTCTGGCGAACGACGGGGAAACCGGGTGACAACGCTGCGAGAAATTTGGGCCGGAGGCATTTGGAAAATGGAAAGAAATAGAACCTGGGATTGGATAAACAGTGCGGTGGAGATGATTCCCTTCGGCCTTCTGGCAGGTTTTTACGGTGAAAAAGAGGTGCGGATTACAAAGCTGGCAGAGGAAGGCTTCTGTTTTCGCGTGAGTGTTGCATCAGAAATTTTGAAACTGCAGGAAAGTCTGCGGCTTTGTTTTTATAATATGAAACAGAACCGGTATCAGGAAATTGCTGTGACACCGGATGACTGGAAAGTTGAAGCGCAAACGGATTTTTTTTGCAGCTATGCGGTGGCTGTGCAGCAGGAAGATTACCGTCAGGCGGTGCGAATGCTGTTCGGCCAGTATGACTGCTATATCCGCTTAAAACTGGAGGAAGATGACAGCGGCCTGGCCGGGCAGATGACCGGATATCCGGCGGGAGAAGATGAGATATTTGCGGATTCCTTCCGGGAGCAGATGGAGGAGTGGTTCGGGACCGAAACAAAGAGAGTGCCTGATGAAGCTGGGAACTGTGAGCGTGATGGCCGGATGGAGCCAATGGAAACAAGTCTGGAAGAAAGCGGGATGGAGAAAATTGGAGCAAGACCGGAAAGACGGCAGGCAAAACCAGGATTTGCGCTGGAACTCGATCATCCGCATGTATACACACAGTTTTTGAATCAGGAATTGGATGAGTTTCTGGCAGGTTATCAAAAGCAGTATCCTGCATTTCGGGACTGGCTTCAGGACAGAAAACCGGGCCGGATTTATATTGGGAATGCCTTCTGCCACCTGCTTTTTCCGGAAACAGAACAGCTTTTTGCATTGCTTGAAAAGGCAAAAAAGGAGTTGCTGCAGGTCACTTTTACCTTTTCTTATGTGCGGGAATATCAGCTGGTACAGACGGAGAAACTGTTGGAAAAACTGGGGCAGTGGTGCCGGAAAGAGAACAGAAAACTGGAAATTGAGGTCAATGACTGGGCAATGGCAGACATGCTGAAACGCGATTTCCCGGAACTGATCCCATGCTTTGGAAGAATGTTAAACAAGCGGAAAAAAGATCCGCGTATGGCATATAAAAAGGGCAGCAGGGAGTGTTTGCGTGAAAACAGCCTGAATGCAGAATTCTACCAGGAATATCTGAGCCAGGAATTTGGAATACAGCGTTTGGAGTGGGAATGCTGCGGCTATGAGCAGAAGTTCCCGGATCCAGCTGCGAAAATGAGAGTGGAAAATCATCTGCATTTGCCCTTTTACCAGACAAATACCTCTCAGTATTGTACGCTGTATGCAGGAAGTGCATATGGGGACCGGAGTGTGCAGCATCTTCTGACCAGCTGTGATAAACGGTGTGAATGGCAGGCTTATCTGTATCCGCAGCATCTGGAGATGGTGGGGCGTTACAATTCCCTGTTTGGAAGGGATCATGAGATTCTGGAGCGGGCCGGAATCGTACCGTGTGACCTGGAAAAAACAGAAAAATTTTGTAAACAGAATTATATTGGAAGGCTGGTGTTTCCGTGCTGGATGTGAGTATGAAAATCGTAGCAGGGCTTGGCTCCCTGGATGAATATGTCCGGTTCTGTGATGCCGGAGCGGACGAATTTTTTGCCGGATATGTACCTTATGACTGGAATCGGAAATATGGCACTATGCTGCCGTTGAACCGACGGGAAGTACTCTGCTGCAATGTACAGCTGGGCTCTTTTTCGGAACTGGAAATCCTTGCGGCCATGGTTCGGAAATATCAGAAACCGGTGCACCTGACCTTCAATGCCCTGTACTATATTCCAGAGCAGTATCCGGAGATTGCAACGATCATCCGGCAGTGTATGGGGTTTGGATTTCGCAGTTATATTCTGGCAGATCCGGCCCTCATCTGTTATCTGAGGCAGGAGCATATCGACTGCGAAATTCATCTGAGCGGAGAAATCGCGGAAGTGAACAGCCGGATGTTTTCCGTGTTTCAGCGGCAGCAGATTCAGCGTCTGACCTTTCACCGGAAAAACAGTTTTTATGATATGAGACGGGTGGTACAGGCTGGGCATGGAGAGGAGTTTGAAGCCTTTGTGCTGAATGAACTCTGCCATTTTACGGGCGCCTTCTGCAATTCCCTGCACTGCGACGAGATGGGGTATCTGTGCCGGGTGCCGTACCGGCTTGAACCGGAAGAACGCAGGGAGCGGGCAGAAGACAGAAGCACATCGGAGCAGCTTCCCTGGGCTGAAGACGGTTACCTCTGCGGTGCCACCGGTTGCGGCCTATGTGCCCTGTATCGGCTTCGGGAGGCGGGAATCACACACTTAAAGCTGGTGGGACGGGGCAACTACGCTGACTATATGGAGCGGGATATCTGTAATTTAAAAAGAGCCCTGACTCTGTTGGAAGAGTCGGGCTCAGAAGCAGACTATAGAGAAAAGATGAAGCGGGAACTGTTCCCCAAAGGCTGCAGCGGAAACTGTTATTACAGGGAATGAATCAGTTTCCCATGCTTTTATGGATCAGCTGCAGGACACTGGCCAGGTCTTTTGCGTCGATCTGTCCGGGGGCAGATGCCTTACCGACTGTTCCGAAGGTTAAGGCAGAGCCGAACACTTCCCCACACAGGCGGCTGATCATGCCGACTGGCCCCATGGACATGGTGATGAGGGGCTTTGCAGTGCGAAGATCCATTTCCTCCGTGGCAGAAAGCAGGGTCAGCACATCTTTCCGGGACTGGGGCATCACGGCAATCTTTAAGATATCAGCCCCCATCTGATCCATTTTGGTGAGGATTTCGAGGAGGGTTTCCTGGGCCGGGGTCTCATGAAAATGATGATTGGAGGCAACCACGGGAACATTTGCGCGGTGTGCGGCAGCCAGAATGGAACGGACGGTATCATCTCCGGTAAAAATCTCTACATCGATAAGGTCCGCAAGGCCGCTTGCTGCTACCTGGCAGTTTAACCGTTCATAGGACGCGGCGGCAATCTCCTTTTCTCCGCCTTCCGCTTTGGTGCGGAAGGTAAACAGAATCGGAATATCTTCCAGTATTTCATGGAGTGCCTGAAGGACACGCACGGCGGCCTCTGGCTCTTCGGCCTGGTCAAAGTGATCGCAGCGCCATTCTGCAAGATCCGGACAGGATGACTTTAAGTTCCTGGCGGCTGTGAGAATGGAAGGAAAATCTTTTTCCACAATAGGAACACAGATTTTCGGAATACCGTCTCCGATCCGTGTGTTTCTGACAATAACCGGTTGTTTCATATGAATTCCTCCTGAATGGGCTTATTTTTAAATCTGCAGGAATGAGGGCACTTTAGCAGAATCTGTTCAGATTATTATAGCAACAGGGCGATTTGTTTGTAAACACAGAATGCAGCTGGCCGCAGCAGTTTGCGGAAAATCCGTTGCCTGTTTGCGCAATGCGTGAACAGTAACAAGTTGGACGGGCAAGCATATTGTGAAAGAGATGTCAAGTCTTGAATGAGAAAAATCTCTGCTATATAATGAGAATCTAGTGAAAACCATATGCAGAAACTGGAAATCAAACTGCAAATTTAATGAACAGGTGAGGAATATGAACAGGAAGAATTTTGAAACAGTATTAGAACAGTACATGGGACGTCTGGCCGGACTTGAGCGGGCAGATGACAGTGACCAGGTCTACAAATGGCGTGCTGTGGGCTGCTTTAAGCGGTTTTGGAATCTGGATGCGGCAGACTTTGCCGGTATGTTTGAAAAAGCCATGCAGGAGGCCGGCAATCTTCTGGATGATGCTGCCATGCAGCCGGTAGCAGGACTTCGGATGCTTCTTGCCCGGGAAGCAGAGGTTGAGTATGTGCGTGAGTGCTTCCGATTTTTATTCAGTGATGACGGCGGTGATCTTCAGAAACGCCAGGACCGTGCAGACTTCTTTGCGGACAAGATCAATGAACGGGTCCGCTACTATGAGCGTGGAACGAAAAAATATCTGCAGACCCGGGATCATGTGATCTATTACCTGAATCTGTGGAAGCCGGAGGAAAACTATGTATTCGATGCTGCGTCTGCTACAGGCTGGGCGGCCTGCGTGGAGTATGAGGGAGATTTCAGCAGCAAGAATTTCTCTCTGGCAGGCTATTACCAGATGTGTGATGAGCTTCTTGACGCGATTCGTGAGAATGAGGAGCTGACCGGTCTTTACAGCGGGCTGTTTGAAGAAGAGCTGGATGGTTACGAGGACCAGCTTCATATCCTGGTTTACGATATCATGGACTGCGCAAGCCTGTACCGTTATTATGCAGGTATGGATATCCGCAGGATTCCATCCAGAGAGCGTACAAAGACGGCAGAAGCCAAAGCTGCCCAGGAGAAGCTGACCCAGGAGATCGCATTAAAGGAGAAGCGGCTGAAAGAATTGCAGGACAAGCCGGTTAATCTTCCGGATGTTGTGGGAAAACAGGTGCGCCATAAGACGTATGGTGTCGGTGCGGTTCAGTCCAATGATAACGGAACCCTGCTGGTTCATTTTGAGAAAGCGGACAAGAAATTCAAATACCCATCTGTATTTACCCAGGGATTTTTAAGCTTTGCGGGAGAAGAAATGCAGACCGGAGAAATGGCAGAATTTGAGGCAGATCAAAAGAAAAAGGCTGCACTGGAAAAAGAAATCACACAGCTGAAAAAATCACTGAAAAGCATTACGGTGTAGGGCATGTGACAGAAAAATAAGGGCAGGTACCTGAAAAATCAGGTGCCTGCTCTTTTGTGTTTGTAGCAGTCCCAGGGCCAGCCAATGAGACAGATCAGGCCGAAGGTGGCTGCAGTCAGCGCAAAGGTGGAAAGCCTGGTTGGCATCCATTCCATAGGCTTTAATTCCACGCCGGTGGTGCGCAGAATAAGCTCCACAAAGAAGTAGAGGGCGAAGCTCTGAATGGAAAAAAGAAGCATGGAGCGGCGGCCGCAAAACTGCCAGAAACGGGAAAATACGCTGCCGGATACAGCCGGGAGCGCAGCCAGTTTTGCCGTGAGAAGCAGCGCGAAAATACCGGAAAAGGCGGCACCAAAATAGTAGGGCGGTGCGGTGTAGCGACAGTCGCATAAGTTTACATATTCGCTGAGCTTCGGGCCGAAAAAGAAGCTTAAGGCCACGAAAAACGGGATCAGGAATCCGGCGTATGGCATCATTTTTTCCAGAAGCTTTGTTCTGTTTGTGTAGTATCCGGCAATCAGAAATACGGCAGCGCACAGGGCAGAATCCAGTTTCCAGGGAAGCCGCTCCATGACCGGGATCAGAGGATCTGCAAGGCGGATATAGGTTCCGGCCAGTATCAGAACAGTCAGGGCATAACAGCGGGTGACGATGTGTTTCTGGTCAAAGATACGCAGCCAGACCAGTGCATAAAGACCAGCAAAAAACAGTGCCGGCAAAAACCACAGCTGGCCGGTGTAGATCTGCTGGGGCTGCCCATAATAGAAAATCCATTTCAGAATGTGCTTCCACCCATATTCGCTGATAGCCTGATGATAATAGGGCCGGATGGTGCAGATGGCTAACGCGGTCAGGGTAATCGCAAAATAGGGGAGGATGAGCGTCTGTCCCCTCTTTTTGATGTAATCCAGACAGGATGGATATTTTTCCGGACGGAAGGTCATGCCGGAGAGAAAGAAAAAAGCTGGCATGTGGAATGCGTAGATCCACCGGAATATGGTGTGGTGCATAGTCACGACGTGGCCCAGCACCACCAGAAACAGGGCGAAGCCCTTGGCAATGTCAATGTCACTTCTTCGATTCATACTCATTTGTAAATCCCCTTATGCTTACGAATGTGATACAGGTCGTGCGCAGCTGTCCCGCTCGATCAGCTGGTGCGGTACCAGGATCTTGGTGGCAGGAAGCTCTGGGTTTTCAATATGGCTGATCATCTGTGCGGCGGCTTCGATGCCAAGCTGGCAGGAGTTGATGTCAATAGAGGTCAGCTGCGGCGAGGTAAGACGCGCAAACAGCGAATTATTAAAAGAAAGAATGGAAAGGTCAGCCGGGATCGACAGTCCGGTTTCCGTGCAGATGCGTTCCAGGGTCAGGGCAAGGATATCATCGCTGACAACAATGGCGGTCGGCCGGCTGGCAGACCGGAGCAGTGCATGTACCGGTGTATCTTCCCCGGCGGTGATGGAGGGGAGTTCTACACAGTATTCCGGTTTTGGCACAATGCCATGGCGGGTCAGCGCCAGCTGGTAGCCGTTTCGGCGGTCAGCCGAGAAGACGAGGCTGTTATCTACGCCCAGGTAGGCAATTTTCCGGTGCCCAAGCTGGTAAAGGTATTCGGTAGCTTCATCTCCCGCCAGCAGATTGTCATTATCAATGTAAATGGTCTGGTTGGCGTACTGGCAGGCTTTGCCGATCAGAACATAGGGAAGCTTTTCCCGGTGCAGGTATTCAATCACGGGATCGTTCTGGCGGGAATAGAGCAGGATAAAGCCGTCTGCCTGTCCGATGCGTGCCATGGAACGGACGACTTCCAGCACCTCGTCCTCATCCTGGCCGGTTACGATGGTGCTGATGTAATGCTGCTGGTTGCAGACCTGGCTGATGCCGCGGATCGCTTCCAGATAAAAGGAGTTTTCGTAGACCTCACGGGCAGATACCGGAAGGATAATGCCGATGGTGCGCGTGTTTCGGGAGGCCAGATTGCTGGCCTGGAAATTGGGTTCATAGCCCAGCTCCTTCATGGCATTTCTTACTTTGCGTTTCGTTTCTTCGCTGATGGAAGGACTGTTTTTACAGGTGCGGGAAACCGTAGAGGCAGATACACCGGCCAGTGCGGCTACATCCTTGATGGTTACGGACATGATTCCAGCTTCCTTTCTTTTATAAAATATAGAACCGGATGATTCCTTGGTTTCTTCTTGATATTTTACGGGATTGCGGAAAAAAAGTCAATGTCGGTGTGCAAAATCATGCAAATGTTGCATTAGATTTTGTTCGAGGACACATGGACAATACGCACAAAAACGGCAATGAAAAGTTGTTGAAAGTGGAGAAAGCACGCTAAAAACAAAAAATAGATTGTAATTCCTGTGCAAAACATATATAGTTAATGCAAACGGTTGCATTAATTGTGCAAAATAATCTGACAAGTACAGACAGCACAGGGGGCGCAGAACTGGTCAGAAAAAATGAGGGGGATATTTTTATGAAGTGCGGCAAGATTCTTTCTCCTATGACAGGAGAGGCTGTGGGACTTGGCGAAGTTCCGGATCCGGTTTTTTCCCAGAAGATTATCGGGGATGGTATGGCGGTGATCCCGTCCGAGGGAAAACTGCTCAGTCCGGTGGACGGCGAGGTTATTTCCGTGGCGGACACAAAGCATGCGTTTGGCCTGCGTACGGCAGAAGGCCTGGAGCTTTTGATCCATGTGGGTCTGGAGACGGTACATTTAAAGGGGGAATGCTTTCAGGTCTTTGTAAAACCAGGTGATAAGGTAAAGGCCGGGGACCTTTTGGCAGAGGTGGATCTGGCCTATTTAAAAGAGCGCGAGATCAATCCAATCACACCGGTTCTGGTGTGCGGCGGTTTAAACGGGCAGCAGCTAAGCGGCACAGAGGGCCCGGTTCAGGCCGGTAAAACGGTGCTGATGGAAACGGCAGAGACTGTGATGACGGCCCCGGACCATGAGCAGAAAACTGCAGACAGCCTGGAGACGTCTGCGGGCACTGGGGCAAAAGAAGCGGAGATGGTGAAAACATCCGCAGACAGCACAGGTGAGAAGCCGTCACAGAAGCCGCGCCTGAATTTTAACTTTGATTTTCTGCAGAAGCTTGGCAAAGTCTTAATGACCGTCATTGCGGTCATGCCGGCAGCAGGATTTATGATCAGCCTTGGAAAGCTGGTTCAGATGGCGGGAGCAGATATGTCTGTGCTGATGACGGTGGGAAGTACGATGGAGAACATCGGCTGGGCCGTGATCAATAATCTTCATATCCTGTTTGCGGTAGCAATTGGCGGTTCCTGGGCCAAGGAACGTGCAGGCGGTGCCTTCGCGGCAATCATCACCTTTATCCTGATCAACCAGATCACCGGCTCCATCTTCGGGGTGACCTCAGCTATGCTCAGTGATCCGGAGGCCGTGACCCACACATTGTTTGGCCAGGAAATTCTGGTAAACGGATACTTTACTTCCGTGCTTGGCGCTCCGGCTCTGAATATGGGTGTTTTTGTGGGAATCATTTCCGGTTTTGCCGGAGGCGTGATCTATAACCGCTACTACAATTTCCGCAAGCTGCCGGATGCCCTGGCATTCTTTAACGGCAAACGGTTTGTGCCGATGGTCTGCATTGCCTGGTCCGTGATCATTTCTCTGGTTCTGGCTCTGGTATGGCCGGTTGTACAGTCCGGAATCAACGCCTTTGGTGTATGGATCGCGAATTCTTCTTCCACATCACCGATCCTGGCACCGTTCATCTACGGAACCCTGGAGCGTCTGCTGCTGCCGTTCGGCCTGCATCATATGCTGACCATTCCGATGAACTACACTTCCTTTGGCGGCACCTACACCATTGCGACCGGTGTGAACGCTGGAAGCCAGGTATTTGGCCAGGATCCGCTGTGGCTGGCCTGGGCAACAGACCTGATCAACTTTAAAAATGCGGGCGATATGGAAGCCTACACGAATCTTCTTACTACGGTAACACCGGCCCGGTTCAAGGTAGGCCAGATGATCGGAGCTACAGGCCTGCTTCTTGGTATCGCTGTGGCTATGTACCGCCGTGTTGATGCGGATAAGCGTCAGAATTACCGTTCTATGTTTGTGTCTACCGTGCTGGCCGTGTTCCTGACCGGTGTGACCGAACCGCTGGAATTTATGTTTATGTTCTGCGCGCTGCCGCTCTATGTGCTTTACGCAGTGCTGCAGGGATGTGCCTTTGCCATGGCAGGTGTGATCCATCTGCGCCTCCATTCCTTCGGAAACCTGGAATTTGTCACCCGTATTCCGATGTCCTTAAAGGCTGGCCTGGGCGGTGATCTTATCAACTTTGTAATCTGCGTGGTGGTATTTTTCATCATCGGTTATGTGGTTGCGTATGTCATGATTGGAAAGTTCCATTTCGCGACTCCGGGCCGTCTTGGCAACTATACCGATGAGACAGCGCCGGAGGATGGAGATCAGACGGAAGGAAGCAGTACCGCAGGCACCGGAACAAAGAAGGGAAACAGTCAGGCGGAACGCATCATCGCGCTGCTTGGAGGCAGAGAAAATATTGTGCTGGTAGATGCCTGCATGACCCGTCTTCGTGTTACAGTCAAGGATATTTCCAAAGTGGCAGAGCTTCCGGAGTGGAAAGCAGAAGGGGCATTGGGACTGATCAAAAAGGATCAGGGAATCCAGGCTGTTTACGGACCGAAGGCCGATGTGCTGAAATCCGATATCAACGATATTCTGTAAGAAAACAGCCGCAAAGGATTCCCCAAAATCCTTTGCGGGGGAAGAAAAAGAGGACAGAACATGAAACTGATCACACTGAATACCCACAGCCTCATTGAGGAGCATTACGAGGAAAAGCTGCATGCGTTTGCTGAGGTCATCCGGAAAGAAAAACCGGACATTCTGGCCATGCAGGAGGTAAACCAGCTGGCCTGTGAGGAAATATGGCCGGATGAAAAGCTGCCCGGGTTTGTGCGCTGCCGTGGCTTTTCTCTTCCAGTGCGGAGAGGAAATCATGCGGCAAGGCTTGCAGAGCTTTTAAAGGATTCCGGGCTTTCTTATTCCTGGACCTGGATCTCGGCAAAGATGGGCTATGACCGCTATGACGAAGGCATGGCTGTGTTCAGTTTATCACCCATTGCGGATACGGACCAGTTTCAGATCAGCCGCTCCTTCGATTATCATTACTGGAAGACCAGGCGGGTGCTGGGCATCCGCACGGAGGCAGATCCGGACACCTGGTTTTATATCGTTCACATGGGCTGGTGGGACGATGCGGAAGACCCGTTTGCAGGGCAGTGGGAACAGTTAAACCAATTCCTGCAGGAAAAGGGCAGGCTGGACAGTGGGAAAAATGTCTGGCTTCTGGGAGATTTTAACAGCCCGTCGGCAGTATCGGGCGAAGGCTATGACTGCATCCGGAAAGCAGGGTGGCTGGACAGCTATGTTCTGGCAGCGCAAAAAGATGACGGCGCGACCGTGGACCATGTGATTGACGGCTGGAGAGATAAGATGGCAGAAGGGGAGAACTGCCGCCTGGATTATATGTTCAGCCGGAATCCGGTCCGGATCCGTTCCAGCAGAGTTATCTGCAATGGAACGCTTTATCCGGTGGTATCGGATCATTTTGGCGTTATGGTAACGGTCTGAACGCAGCCGGATCGTTTGAAATCAGAATGAAAACAATAAGGGAGTATTGAATATATGAACAGATCAGCAGGAATTTTGCTGCCGCTTAGCAGTCTGCCGTCCAGATACGGCATCGGATGTTTCTCAAAAAGCGCTTATGAATTTGTGGACTGGCTGAAGGGAGCCGGACAGAGTTACTGGCAGATCCTTCCGCTGGGACCGACCAGCTACGGGGATTCCCCGTATCAGTCATTTTCCACGTTTGCGGGAAATCCTTACTTTATCAGCCTGGAAGCGCTGATTGAGGAGGGCGTTCTGACAAAAGAAGAATGCGACGCGGTAGATTTTGGAAAGAACGAGCGCAATATTGACTATGAAAAACTTTATCTTGGCCGTTATCCGCTGCTTCGCAAGGCCTATGAGCGCAGCCATATCCATGAAAATCCGGATTACCAGAAGTTTGTTGCCGAAAATAACTGGTGGCTTTCTGATTATGCCCTTTTTATGGCTGTTAAAGACCGGTTTGATGGCGTAGAGTGGACGAAATGGGCAGAAGATATCCGCCTGCGCTGGGGCAATGCCATGGACTATTACCGTAGGGAACTGTATTTTGATATTGAATTCCAGCAGTATCTGCAGTATCAGTTTTACCTCCAGTGGAACCAGCTGAAAACCTATGCCAATGAGCGGGGAATCCAGCTGGTCGGAGATATCCCAATCTATGTATCTATGGACAGCGCGGATGCCTGGGCGCATTCGGAGCTGTTTCAGTTAGACGCAGACAATCTCCCGCTTGCGGTGGCCGGCTGCCCGCCGGATGGCTTCTCCGCAGACGGACAGCTCTGGGGGAATCCGCTTTACCGCTGGGATTATCACCGGGAAACCGGATATCAGTGGTGGATCTCAAGACTGGCCCATTGTTTCCGCCTTTACGATGTCGTGCGCATCGATCATTTCCGGGGCTTTGACGAGTATTATTCCATTCCGTACGGGGAGACTTCTGCCGTGAACGGACACTGGGAAAAGGGACCGGGCATTGACCTGTTCCGGAAGGTGGAGCAGGCTCTTGGCTGGAAGCAGGTCATTGCCGAGGATCTGGGTTATGTGACGGATTCCGTGCGCCGTCTGGTGCAGGAAAGCGGTTTTCCGGGCATGAAGGTGCTGGAGTTCGCGTTTGATTCCAGGGATTCCGGCTGTGCCAACGACTATCTGCCGCACAACTATACAGAAAATTCCGTAGCCTACACGGGAACTCATGACAATGAGACTCTGGCTGGCTGGTGGAAGAGTATTACTCCGGAAGAACAGAAGATGGTACGGGAGTATCTCTGCGACCAGTATACCCCGCAGTCAAAGCTGGGCAAGTCCCTGATTAGCCTGATCCTTCGCAGCCGGTCAGTTCTCTGCGTTATTCCGATGCAGGATTATATGGGGTTGGACAACCGCAGCCGGATCAATAAGCCGTCCACAGTGGGAACGAACTGGAAATGGCGTCTGGCCAAGTCTGACCTGACTGAAGACTTAAAACAGGAGATCCACGGCATGACCCTGCGCTATGGACGGATGAACTGGAACTGATCTGCTTGAAAAAGAGAAAAAAAGCCTGTATAATTAGGAGCAGACCGTGAAGCGACAGGAAAGAGATTCACGGAAAAAGACAGGCGGAACGCAGAAACTACCATGTGGAACCGCGGACAGGAGAGCAATATGAGTGAGGGAAAAGACAGACTGCTGGCGCAGATGAAAGACGCAGAGGGTGCAGTGTACGCACTGATTTCAGGATATACCGAGGAGCCATACGTAGAGTGTGATGGAGAAACCTATGACGACAAGGTATTCGTCTATCTGTCTGAGGATGCCGCAAAGGCAAGAGTGGCAGAGTTAAAGGAAGAGAAGATTCCGGTAGGAGTTGCAAAGATTCTTTCTAACCATATGCTTTTGTTTTTTACCAATCTTTATACCATGGGCGTCAATGCGCTGGAAATCCACTATGATGACAAAATGGATCTGCTCCAGATTGATGAATTCGCAAAGCGCAGAGAAAATCCGCAGGTGGAAGAGGGCAAGCAGTGGATTGAAAATCCGCAGCTTCATCTGACCGCCCTGTATTTTGCCCAGGAGGTGCGCAGACCGAAGGAACTTCAGGACGCAAAGCGCATGGCACAGCTCCAGGAAGAGATGTCTGCTGACTTTATGAAGAGCAAATTCATCTTTGCGCTTCAGCAGGATGGCAAAGGAACTCCGCTGGTTAAGCTGAATACTGGTGATAAATACCAGCTGGTATTTACCGATGCTGTGGAATTCAGCCGTTTTAACCGCAACAATGCGTTTAAGCCGGTCATTGTAGACGCGGCGCAGCTTCCGAAGGTATTAGATAAAGAAGCAAAGGGTGTTGTCTTAAATATTATGGGCGTGAACCTTCCACTGGCAGTGAACCGTCCGGTTCCGGTACCGCAGGATCCGGCAGCAAAAGCCCAGGCAGCGTCCGACCAGGCCATTGCGGCAGCAGCCTCCGCAGCACTTCAGAGACAGGCAGCTGAGAAAAAGAACAGCGAAGAGGCCTGAAGACAGTTAAAAGTATGTTAAAAACTGGAAAATCCGGTTTACGACCAAGCAGCGAGACTTTCACCGTACAAAGAACAAGGGTACGGTGGAGGTCTCGCTTTTCGTATTACGAAAAGAGGAGATCCGGTACCGGAAAAGGAGGATATGCTTATGAAGATCATAATGGAACTCTGATGTTGCTTTGCTATGCCGGATATTTCTTCTGGCTGATCCATTCCTAAAACCGTAAGAAAACCGTCAGGTGCATGTGCTTGACGGTTTTTCTGACTGCTTCTATAATGGGAGATACGATTGCTGCGAAAACGGATTTTGCCGGCCGGAGATAAGGCCGGTTCGAATAAGACATGACGCGTGTCAGGAGGATGGAATATGAAAAAAAGTTGGAGACGAAACGTAAAATGTATGGTTTTTGCTGCCGGATTGGCTCTTACGCTGTCCTGCACAGCCTACGCAGATGAAACTACCTTTGTGCCCGGAACCTCGGTGAACGGCCTTGGCATCAGCAATATGACGGTGGACCAGGCTACACAGCGCATTGCGGATTTTTATGCCAGCGATTACAAACTTACCATAAAAGAAAAGGGCGGAAAGACGGAGGTCATCACCGGTCCGGAGATTGGCTATTCTGTGGGACTGCCAGAGGGGTATCTGCAGCAGATCCTGGATCAGCAGAATTCGTCCGGACGGCTCTCCGGCCCGGATGTGGACAACAAGCACCGTTCTGATATGACAGGCAGCTTTGACAGCGCGGCGCTGGACGCGAAGATCGGCAGTTTAAATGCCATCAGCGGCAGCAGTATTGTCACAACGGAAGATGCCTATGTGTCCGGTTATCAGGAAGGCCAGCCCTTCACCATTGTCCCGGAGGTGCGCGGCAATAACGCAGACCGGGAAAAGACCGCACAGCTTATCCGGGAGGCGGCATCCAAAGGGGAGACAGAGGTGGATCTGGAGGCAGCAGGCTGCTATTACACTCCGTCTGTGACCAAGGATGACGAGAACTTAAAAACACTCTGCGACACCATGAACCGTTGCCGGGAGATGACGGTCACTTATACATTTGGAGAGCAGAGCGAGGTCCTGGATTCCGCAACCATCTGTTCCTGGATCACAGGCAGCGCAGAGGGGCAGATTCAGCTGAATATGGATCAGGTGAATGCTTACGTACAGGCTTTGGCTGCGAAATACAATACAGCGGGAACTGCCCGCGCCTTTCATACAGCCACCGGCCGGGATGTCAGCGTGACCGGACCGTTTGGCTGGAAAATTGACCAGGCCGGAGAAGCCCAGGCTCTTGCGGATGTGATACGCACGGCTCAGTCCCAGAGCAGGGAACCGGTCTATGCGTCAAAAGCGGTGGACCGCAGCGCGGCCGAGTGGGGCAGTACTTATGTGGAGGTAGATCTCTCTGGTCAGCATGTATACATGACGAAGGATGGAGCAGTAGTCTGGGAGGCACCGTGCGTTACAGGCAATGTATCCAAGAATTACACGACACCGCCGGGACTTTACAGTCTCACCTACAAGCAGCGTGACCGTGTTCTGCGCGGACAGAAGCAGGCGGATGGCAAGTACGAATACGAGACACCGGTGTCTTACTGGATGCCGTTTAATGGCGGAATTGGACTTCACGACGCGAACTGGCGCAGCAAATTTGGCGGAACCATTTACCAGAACAGCGGCAGCCACGGCTGCGTGAACCTGCCGCCGGATAAGGCAGCGGCACTTTATGACCTGGTATACACTGGGATTCCGGTCATCTGCTATAACTAACAAGGACAATGTATAGAAGGAATGAAAGATATTTATGGAAACAGAAAATCAGCGGGCTGGCCATGGGCGCAGCCGTGGCAAATGGAACAGGCAAAAACGGAAGGAGAATGAGGAAAAGAATCGTCAGAGCGGGCTGAATGAGAACACGCAGAATCAGGCCGCACCGAATCACGCGGCACAGGATTCTGAAAATCAGGGACAGGAACGGAAAAGAGCCGGCAGAAAAATTGCCGTAGCAGTCGGGGGAGCAGTCCTGACTGCGGCAGTTGCTGCCGGCGCTGTCTATGTGGGAATGGGCCAGAAATACAAACGGGTCTATTTCCCTAATACCACCATCAATGGTCTGGATGTGTCTGGACTGACCCCGGAAGAAACCAAAACGAAGATTACGGAGGGGACCAGTGGCTATATCCTGACACTTCAGGAGCGGGGCGGTGCGGATGAAGTGATCTGTGGAAGTGAAATTGGCCTTCACCCGGAATTTGACGGGACGCTGGAGCAGATCCTGCAAAACCAGAGTACTCTTGCCTGGGGATTTCACGTTGGCCGGTATGTGGACTATACCATTGATACCATGGCGGCCTTTGATGAGACAAAGCTTTCTGACGCGGTATCAGGGCTTAACTGTTTAAAACCAGAGCAGGCTGCGGCACCGGAGGATGCGTACATATCGGATTATATATCCGGAACGGGATATGAGATTGTGCCGGAGAACCCGGGTGCGAAGCCGGATCCGCAGCTTCTTTCTGACGCGGTCAAAGACGCAATTTTAAATTTTCAGGAAACTCTTTCTCTGGAAGAGGCGGATGTATACGAAAAACCCCAGATTACAGCAGACAATGAGGCACTGAATGCAGAACTCGCAGCATGGAACCAGTATGTACATACCACAGTCACCTACCGCTTTGGCAGCAAAAACGAGGTACTGGATGGCGAAAAAATCCATACCTGGCTGGTGAGCGACGGGCAGGGCGGCGTGTCTCTGGATGAGTCAAAGATTGGAGAGTATGTGTCCTGGCTGGCTCAGACCTACAATACAGCTTACAAGCCAAAGACCCTGAAAACCTCTTACGGGCAGACCGTTACCATCAGCAAAAGTGTGTACGGCTGGAAAATTAACCAGAGTGAGGAAACCGAGGCCTTAAAACAGATTCTCCTTTCCTGTGAGAGCCAGGAGCGGGAGCCGGTCTACAGCCAGACGGCGGCCTCCCATGATGCAAATGACTACGGCAATACGTACGCGGAGATCAACCTGACGGCCCAGCACATGTTCTTCTATAAGGAAGGAAAACTTGTGGTGGAGTCGGACTTTGTGTCCGGCAATGAGTCCAGGGGCTGGAGCACTCCGGCCGGTGTATATCCGCTGACTTACAAGCAGCGCAATGCGACCTTAAAGGGCGAGAATTACGCGACACCGGTGTCTTACTGGATGCCGTTTAACGGCGGTATTGGCATGCACGATGCTTACTGGCGGTCCAGCTTTGGCGGCAGGATTTACAAGACAAATGGTTCCCATGGCTGTATCAATCTGCCGCCGGCGGTAGCCAAGACGATTTATGAGAATATTTCTGCGGGCATGCCGGTACTCTGCTATCATCTGGATGGCTCGGGGAGCGGCACGACCAGCACCACGGCCCAGAATGGCGGCGCAGCATCCGAGACGAAGCCTCAGCAGACCCAGCCGGCCCAGACAGAATCGGAGACAAAGCCGCAGCCGACAACGGCCGCTCAGCCGCAGCCAACAACGGCCGCCCAGCCGCAGCCAACAACGGCCGCCCAGCCGCAGCCGACAACGACCGCTCAGCCGCAGCCGACAACGGCAGCGCAGCCGGCTTCCCAGCCGACATCCGCACAGTCCCCAGGCTCTGCCCAGGCTTATCCGGGGCAGAACAGTTCCGGACAGAATGCGTCCTCCGGCAGTTCCTCATCGGGCGGTCCGGGTTCCGGCTCCAACGGAACCCAGAGCAGTCCGGGCGGTCCCGGGGGAGCATCAGGCTCTGGCGTGAGCAGTTCACCTGGAGTATCCCAGACACCGGGGCCGGGAAACTGAGCAGGAATGGGGCAGTTAAGAAAATAAGCAATTGACAAAGATACAGACGGGTTGTATGATAAAACAAGCTTATAAACCAAGAATATGCGTGAAAAAGAAAGCAAAGGAGCCTTCAACCAAGGGGCTTCTTTACTTTTTTCATGCGCGAGGAGGAAACATTATGAAAAAGAACGCAAAGAAACTGATGGCAGCCGCTATGGCAGCCCTGATGGCAGCATCCATGACCGCATGCGGCGGCAGCAAGGCTGAGACCACCGCAGCAGCAGATGCCACCGCAGCAGAGAGCGCGGCAGATGCAGCAGAGACCACTGCAGCAGGCGAGACCGAGGCTGCAAAGGACGGCGAGAAGAAAGTATTAAAGGTAGCTATGGAGTGCGCATACGCACCGTACAACTGGACCCAGCCGGATGATTCCAACGGCGCGGTTCCGATCGCAGACAGCAACGAATACGCTTACGGCTACGATGTTATGATGGCAAAGAAAATCTGTGACGAGTTAGGCTATGATCTTCAGATCGTACGTCTTGACTGGGATTCCCTGATCCCGGCTATCCAGTCTGGTCAGGTTGACTGTGTTATCGCAGGACAGTCCATCACCGAGGAGCGTCTTCAGGCAGTCGATTTCTCTGAGCCGTACTACTACGCAACCATCGTTACCCTGGTAAAACAGGACGGCAAGTATGCAGACGCAAAGAGCGTTGCAGATCTGGCCGGCGCAACCTGTACCTCCCAGCAGAGCACCATCTGGTATCAGAACTGCCTGCCGCAGATTCCGGACGCAAACATCCTGGCTGCAACCGCGAGCGCACCGGATATGCTGATGTCCTTAAACGCAGACAAGTGTGACCTGGTTGTAACCGACCAGCCGACCGGTAAAGGCGCTTTAGTTGCTTACCCGAACTTCAAGATGCTTGAGTTTGGCGGCGGTGATGACGACTTCCAGGTAAGCGATGAGGATATCAACATCGGTATCTCCATGAAGAAGGGCAACACCGAGTTAAAAGAAGCCATCGACAGCGTCCTCACCAAGATGACCAAAGATGATTTTTCTGCTATGATGGACGAGGCTATTTCTGTTCAGCCGCTGGCTAACTAATTCAGATTCCATGTGGGCGCACCGTCAGGCGCGCCCTTAATCTACAGTTTTAAATTTCAGAGGAGAAGTATTATGCCAACAGACTTTTTCGGCCGTGTGATGGTCGTATTCCAGAGATACGGAATGTCTATGCTGCAGGGTGCAGGAGTCAGCATCCGCATTGCGCTGGTGGGCACCATTGTGGGATGCATCATCGGTTTCGCAGTGGGTATTGTGCAGACCATTCCGGTTGAAGCAAAAGACAATCCGATTAAGAAGGCAGTTTTATGGGTGATCAAGCTCATCATGAATGCCTACGTGGAATTTTTCCGCGGTACCCCGATGATGGCGCAGGCCATGTTCATTTATTACGGTATGCTTCCGCTTTTAGGCTTAAACTTAAGCATGTGGCAGGCCGCATATTTTATCCTGTCCATCAATACCGGTGCCTACATGGCTGAGACAGTCCGCGGCGGTATCCTTTCCATTGATCCGGGCCAGACTGAGGGCGCAAAGGCCATTGGCATGACCCATGTACAGACCATGCTTTATGTCATTCTGCCCCAGGCCCTGAGAAACATCATGCCGCAGATCGGCAACAACCTGATCATCAACATCAAGGACAGCTGCGTGCTTTCCGTGATCGGTGTGGCAGAGCTGCTTTACAAGACCAAATCCGCAGCAGGTGCCCTGTACATGAATTTTGAGACCTACACCATCACCATGATCGTGTACTTCATCATGACCTTTACCTGCTCCCGCATCCTGCGGTGGCTGGAGAACCGCATGGACGGTTCTGACAACTATGATCTGGCAACCACGGACACCCTGGCCCACACCAGCGGCATGTACCGTTATGAAGAGAAAAAGAAGGAGGAAGACTAACAATGGCAGAGAATCATGTACTGGAAATTCGTCATTTAAGCAAATCCTTCGGCAAGCATGTTGTCCTGCGTGACATTGACTTTACGGTAGATACCGGAGACGTAACCTGTATCATTGGCGCGTCCGGTTCTGGTAAGTCTACGCTGCTGCGCTGTATCAACATGCTGGAGACTCCGACCACCGGAGAGATCCTCTATCATGAGAAGGACATCACCGACAAGGGTGTCAATGTCCCGGCATACCGTTCTAAGGTAGGCATGGTGTTCCAGAGCTTTAACCTGTTTAACAACCTGACCGTTCTGGAAAACTGCATGATCGGCCAGACCAAGGTGTTAAAGCGTTCCAAAGAGGAAGCAAAACAGAATGCCATGAAGTATCTGGAAAAGGTAGGCATGGCACCGTACATCAACGCAAAGCCGAAGCAGATCTCCGGCGGACAGAAGCAGCGTGTGGCCATCGCCCGTGCTCTGGCTATGGAGCCGGAAGTGCTGCTGTTCGATGAGCCGACCTCCGCGCTGGATCCCCAGATGGTAGGCGAGGTACTGGCCGTTATGCGTACCCTTGCAAAGGAAGGCATCACCATGATCATCGTAACTCATGAGATGGCCTTTGCCCGCGATGTCTCCAACCATGTGGTATTCATGGCAGACGGAGTCATTGAGGAGGAAGGAAAGCCGGCAGATATCTTCGGCAATCCGCAGAAAGCAAAGACCAAGGAGTTCTTAAGCAGATTTATTCAGGGCTAGAAAATTTGACACACAAAACCGAATAAAGGTCCTAAGTTCCGGACTCCTCATACAGAACCGCAGACACGGTGGAATTTTGTACTTCATTCGCTGCGCCGCTTATTGTCAAACCTGCGACCCAAACTCGCACGCGATGCGTGCTCAAACAAGGGTCTCCGGTCTGACGCTATGCTCGCTCATGAAGAAAATTCCAATGTGTCTGCTTATTCTGCATGAGGAGTCCGGAACTTCTGCGTTATTAGTTTTGCTACGGTAAGAAAAAGCATGCGGTCTCATTCTCTTCCGGACCTTTTAGTGATTACATATCAATATTTTTGCATTTACAGGAGCAGCTTCATGAGTGCGATTAGGATGGAGGCAACGGCCACAATCCGTTTTAACAGCTTCTGGTTGATGCGGGTGGCGTTGCGGCTGCCGAAGAAGACACCGATGGCGTGGCCAATCAGAAGGATGGGGAGCAGCATCCACATTTCTTTACTTCCTGCCGCATGGACCAGATAGCCGGAAGCTGCCACAAGGGCAATGGCGATGGAATCGAAGAGGGCTACGCCGACTGCGGTGTGGACCGGAAAGCCGATTACGGTTAAAAGGGGCATGACGAGGACCGGGCCGCCGGCTCCGGAGGCGGCGCAGATGGCACCGGTCACGATGCCAAGTACCACGTAGAGCAGATTTTTTCTGGTATCAGCTTTGACCAGCCTGCGGCTCTTGTCCCCGGCCGGGGCATCCTTTCGCAGCAGGATGGAGATGCCGGAGAAGAGCACTACCAGGTATAAGATTACCTTGATGGTGGATTCCGGGATCAGCAGGTTGATCTTTACGCCGAAGATGGCACCGATCAGGCTTCCCAGGGAGAGTACCAGGGCGGGGCGTATTTCCAGGTTCCCTGCCCGGTAAAAATTGATGGAACCGATGATGCCGGATACCAGAAAGGCGGAGAAGCTTAAAGCCAGTGCTTCAGTGGAGGGCATGTTTAGAAAACCGGTGTAAAACATGGGAAGCAGGAAACCGGCAATGCCGGTCAGTCCTACGCAGGCACCCACAATGATGTTTAACAGGATCATCAGAATCAGGGAAGTCATGATCATAGTGAAAATTACCTTTCTTTTGATAAAATCGCAGCTATCCCATCCGGTTTCGGAGCAGGATAGCTGCGTTGAATTTTTTACAGAGTATTCATATAACGTTCTGCGTCAGCCAGAATGCGCTCCTCGTCCAGAGTCAGAACCTCGCGGTTCTTCATCAGAAGCTGTCCGTCTACGGCTGCATCGCAGACATCTGCCGCTGTTACACATTCTAACAGCGTATTCACCAGATTTCCAGTAGGATATAGATGTGGCTGGCGTAAATTTATGGTGATGAAGTCAGCTTTCTTTCCGGCTGCGATGACGCCGCCGTCTTCTTTCATCAGACGGTAGCCGTCTCTTGTGGCCATGGAGAGGATCTGCTTTGCCGGCATGATGGACGGATTGCCCTGGGCCACGCCGTGTTTTGCGTTCATGACGGAGCGGAAAATCTTCATCTCATTCCAGAGGCTTAAGCCGCCGTGGGCCGCGCCGTCGGTGCCAAGCCCCACGCAGATGCCCTGCTCTAAGAGGGATGGGGTATCCGGAATGCCCTTGCCGCAGTTGCTGAAGGGGCAGTGGCAGACCTTCACATCCCGGTCACGCAGCAAAGCCTTTTCGTGCTCAGAGAGGATGATGCTGTGGGCGCCGATGAAGCGGTCACTTAAGACACCGAGGGAATCCAGGTACTCGTAGGGACGCAGCTGGAAACGCTGCAGGTGGAAATTGACTTCGCCTGCATATTCATTCATGTGAGCCTGCAAGAGCGCTTGCCGCTCATTTGCGTGCTCGGAGGTCTGACGGATCAGGTCTTCGGAACAGGAGATGAGGGAACGCAGGGCGTAGGCTGGTTTCAGTCTTGAATCCTCCTTGCAGAATTCGTAAAAGTCATCGGCCAGGCTTACGGCCTCCTCTGTTGTGGTGGCAATGGAAGCGGGGAGTCCCTTTTCATCCATGGTGGAGAGGGAGAGGACGCCGCACAGACCGGATTTGCGGTAGACCTTTACGGCCTCTTTCATATGGTAGCTTCCGGCATCGATGAATGCGGTGGTGCCGGAGCGGATCATCTCCAGGGCGGCCAGCTCTGCGCTGAGACGCATGTTTTCCGGTGTCAGGGTGCTTTCAAAGGGAAGCATGATCCGGGTCCAGATCATGGGGAGCTCGTCCAGGACGCGGCCCTTTAACAGCTGCTGGCCGGTGTGCATGTGGCAGTCGGCCAGACCCGGCATGAGAAGCTTGCCGCGGCCGTCCAGAGTCTGATCAGGAACAGTGTCTGCGCCGTTCTGGACAGATGTTCCGGTCGCCAGACTGGCAGCGGCACAGGCTGCGCTCGCAGAAGAATCTTCCCCGGCCGGTGCGATGCGGGAGAAGTGTCCGCCGGTTACATCCACATTCTGGTCTTTTAAAATGGTTCCGTCCTCCAAAAGAACGGACACATGGGTAATGCGTAAATCAGCCATAAAAGCCCTCCTAGATAGCTCCGGTGAGTGTCAGTCCGATCTGAGCAATGATTGCGGAGAACACAAAGGTTCCGGTCATGACAAAGATGCCGATCAGGATCATCTTCCAGCCCTGTTTTACGAAGGTGTGGATCTGGTCGCTGATGGAGATTCCTGCGTAAGCGCCTACCATGGTGAGCGGAGCGGTGAAGTTAATCTTTCCGGCAGAAGCAATGACAAACTCACGGCACGGAGAAATCGGGGAAGCAGCTAACAGTCCCAGGATGGAAACGTAAGCAACAATCGGAAGCTTTAACGGAACGACTTTGCTGACTGCAACGCCTGCAATGGCAATGACAAGCAGGATGCAGACACCCGGAAGGGAGTCGGTGAAGGCTACGTGGAAGCCGACAAAGTTTGCCAGGGCAATGCCAAGGCCGGATAACAGAAATAAAAATGCCCATTCAATGTATCTCATACTGATTTGTTCCTCCAGATATTATGCGTTGGTTTTGCTTGCGTTCTTGTTGCTTCTGCGGCCAAGGACCGGCTCCAGCTTTGCGTACAGCCAGTTGCACAGCGGGATGCCGATAAAGATCGCCATGTAGATGCCATCGATGCCGGAGATGGTCTCGCTGGCGCTGGCCAGTGCAGAAATCTGATCTGCCATAGCCGGATAGATCTCGGTGAGGACAGCAGTTGCGCTGGCCATCATGATGCCGGCGCCCACACCGGAGGACATGCCCAGGGCATAGGGATGGAAAATGTTTAAGGAAGCGATAATGGAAACCATGAAGCCGAAGTAAATGGTGCCGATCATGCCGCCTACCACATAGATGGAAAGGCTGCCGCGGGTCTCCGGTGAATCTGGTCCGTACATATCGGTGATGAGGGCCAGGTTGGTCTCACGGTTGATGGAGTGGGTAGCGCCGATGGCCTCGCGCTTTAAGCCAAGCATCAGAGCCAGCGGCATTGCTAAAAAGATGGTGCCCAGATTTCCGAATTCCTGTAACAGCAGGGCCGGACCAGCGGAAATGACGGTCTCAATGCTTGCGCCTGCGTTGATGCCGAGTTTTGCGATAAAGGGACAGATGGCGACGATAACCAGTTTGGATGCCGCTTTGACTTCTTTGGATTTTACAATCTTTGCGACCTGCGGGCCGGAGAGAATGCCAAGGATCAGGGAATAGAAAATAGGGAAGAGAATAAAGGTGCCGAGACCGAAGGGGATTTTGATCTGGCCGATTTTGTCTGCGATGGCAATAAAGAGAAATGCCAGCAGATAGATCTTGTACTCCGCCTGAATGCGGGCCTTGAGGGAAGGATACATGTACTTGTCCATAAGGTTACTCCTTTGTGTAAGTTTTTTGTGTAACGTTTCTCAACACGCTCATTCTAGCGTAAGAGGCGTTTTCAAAAAAGGACAAATGGGACTTTTCAGGGAAGAAGTTTCAAATTATAATGAAAAATACAATCGGTGTTGTCCGCGGGGTGGGCAGATCATGCAAAATAGATGAAATACGAAAAAGCGGAAATGTGAAAAAGCGGAATGCAAAAGGCCGAAATGTGAAAAAGCGGACGAGAAAGAATGACCGAAGACGGGGGCAGGGACAATGACACTGGAAGAACTGAGAAAAGAAGTACCGGAACTGGAAAACTACTTAAAATATATGCCAAAGGAGCTGGAACAGCGCTACTGGATCAAAACCTACGCGCCAGGCGTTATCATCCACCAGAAGGATTACGAGCTGGAATATTTTGGAATCATTGCCAGGGGTGAGCACCGGGTGATCAATGAATTCCAGAACGGCAATGTGTTCATGATTGAAAAGAATGAGCCCATTGACTTTGTGGGCGAGGTGACGATTCTGGCGGGCATGCCGAAAACCTCCGTAACCATTGAAACACTGACCGAGACAACGGTCTTTTACATCAGCCGGAAGGATTTTGAGGACTGGATTGCGAAGGATATCCACTTCCTGCGTCTGGTGGCTCACAAGATCGCCTACAAGCTCTACCGTTCCTCCTACAACCGCGGCGCAAGGCTCTTTTATCCACCGCAGTTTATTTTGCTGGACTATGTCCTGCGTGCGGCTGCCATGGAGAAGGTTGAGAAGACGGGGCACATCATCATCAAAAAGACCCGGCAGCAGCTCTATGAGGAGTGCGGCATTACCGTGAAGACTTTAAACCGAACCATCAAAAAACTGGAAGAGGACCGGGTTATTTCCATAGAAAAAGGAAAGATCACCATGAACCTGGAGGAATATAAGCGCGCCAGGGATATGGTGCACCACTATATCAGCTACTAAAAAAATATTTTTCTTTTGCTGCAACATTTCGCAGCCCTCGTCTGTATATAAGATAGAACGGCATAAAAAGTAAAAACAGCCGTGAAAAATTCAGAATGCAGAGGAGAATATAGCGCAGAATGCAGAGCAGTTTGGCCGGAATGCAGAACGTCTTCTGGACACCTTTGGTAACGCAATTTTGCGGATGGCCTATTCCTACCTTCATAACATGAGTGATGCGGAAGAAATCCTGCAGGAGACTTTGATCAGATATCTGACCGTGCAGCCGGAGCTTCAGGGACCAGAGCATGAAAAGGCCTGGCTCCTCCGGGTGGCAGCAAACTTAAGCAAAAACCGTCTGGATTACAACCGCCTGCGGGATACCGATGAACTGGAAGAAACTTTGGTGAGCCAGGAACGGGAGGACCTTTCTTTTCTGTGGGAGGCAGTGAAGCAGCTGCCGGACGCAAACCGTGAGGTGATTCATCTTTTCTATTATGAAGGATATCCAACAGCTCAGATTGCAAAGATTTTGAACCGCCGGGAGAGTACGGTGCGGTCCGATCTGCGCAGAGGCCGGAAGCGGTTAAAGAAAATTCTGAAGGAGGAGTATGATTTTGAGTAAAAAGTATAACGAAATCATGGATCAGGTCCGGGTGACGGATGAGATGAAGCAGCGTGTCCTTCAGAATGTGAAAGAAGGGATAGAGACTGAAAAAATACCAGAATCCGGAAAGATTATTCACAGCCGCTTCCTGTCCTATGGCCGGACTTCCAGGTATCTTTCCGTTGCAGCCTGTATCATGATGCTGCTTGTGGGCGGATTGACTGTGCCGCAGCTGCTGCATCGGGGAAATGGACTTCCGCAGGATCCCACGGGCACGGCAGTCGGGACGGCACCGGGAGAGACCATGGCAGGCTTTGAAGTGCCGGGACCAGAAGAGTCTCAGAATGAGGCAGGCGGCCAGGCTGGTGCCATGGTTGGAAACGGCATGGTGGAAGTGGATTCCCTTGCAGAACTTTCCAAGTCCATTGGTTTTTCTGTGCTGGAAGTGAAAAACATTCCATTTGAAGTGACCAGCACCGTGTATACAAATGGATGGAATGAATTCGCACAGGTGGAATACCAGGGGGAAAGTCAGGATGAAGCAGTGCTGTTCCGCAAAGCCAGAGGCACCGATGACATTTCCGGAGATTATAATGTCTATTCCGATGTAAAGGAAATAACCGTAAATGAAGTGTCGGTGACATTAAAAGGCGATGAGGAGCAGTATAAGCTGGCTATCTGGCAGCAGGACGGATTTGCGTATTCACTAAGCTATGAACCGGGTGGAAGTGAAAATGTGTTTGTAGAGATGATCCAGAGTGTTCAGTAAAAGGTTATGTTACTTCTCTGCCAGCTTCCCTGACACCACATCCATGATCCACACCAGCAGAATCAGTCCCAGAAGAATCGCGCCTGCCCGTGACCAGTTGTATTTGTTCATGGCGAAGATGAGCGGGGCGCCGATGCCGCCGGCACCCACCAGGCCCAGGACCGATGCCTCGCGGATATTCACATCAAACCGGTAAAGAACAGCAGAGGCGAATGCCGGGGCAATCTGTGGAAGCACGGCGTGACGGATAGCCGCCAGCGGGGAAACACCCATGGCAAGGAGTGCCCGGTACGGGCCTGGGTCCAGCATATCCAGGCATTCGGTGAAGCGTTTGGTCAGAAGGCCGATGCTGCACATGGCGAGGGTCAGCACTCCGGTGAAGGCGCCAGGACCGGATACCCGGATGAAAATCAGTCCGTAAATCAGAAATGGGATGGAGCGGATGGCAATCACCAGCAGGCGGAAAACCGCGCATACTGGGGCAGGAGCGAACCGGCGGGGGCTGAAAAACGCAAAGGGAAAGGCCAGAAGCGCGCCGATTCCAGTTCCTGTAATGGAAATACAGACAGTCTCAAACAACAGGTAAAAGAGGCCGTCTTTTTTTGTGGAAAAGAAAAAAGCCCAGTCAGCCTGCAGCAGGCCACCTATCATGCTCTTTAAGGTTTCGGGGCTGGTATGGGAAAAGTCTGGCGGTGTCTGGGCTGCGAGACAGACGAAAAATACCAGAAGTATTCCTGTGCCAAGCAGCGTGAGGTGCCGTTTCCTTTTTGCTCCGGACACGGTCTGTACCAGAAATTCCCTGCGGATCAGGGCAGACAGATACCGGCTGATGCTCTCGATGACACAGACGGTCAGAAACAGCACCAGGAGAATGGCGCCCACCTTCTGAAATTCCCGCCAGGAAATCTTTTCATTCAGGATCAGGCCAATGCCGCCAGCGCCTACATAGCCCAGGATGGAACTCTGGCGTACGTTGGTTTCCAGAAGATACAGGGCATTGGTCAGGTATGAGGGAAGAATCTCAGGCAGAACCGCATGGATAAAGGCCGGAAACGGGGCACAGCCCATGGAACGGAGGGCCAGGTAGGCTGCGGTGTTGGCGGCGTCTGCATCCTCATAAGTGAGCTTTGTCATGATGGCAAAGGTGTAGAGGGTGATGGCAAAGGTGCCCGCGAAGGTGCCAAGTCCGAATAAAAAGGTGGCAAGCAGCGCTAGTACCAGAGCCGGGAAGGAGCGAAGCACCTGAATCACAAAGCGGACCAGTCTGCGCAAGACGACCGGAAAGCGCAGGGAAACTGTGCCGAAAGGAGCTGTCAGAAGTCCCAGGACGGATCCGAGAATGGTTCCGCAGACAGACATCTGCAGGGTGTAAAAAAGCGGTGTCAGAATCTTGGGAAGGTAGGAAAGGTCCGGCCGGAGCATGTCGGAAACCAGGTCAGCCAGATGGCTTTTCCGCGCAAAAAAAAGCGCCGGATCACAGCCGGTGAAAGCTGCGGCGGCGAAGAAAACAGCCAGAAGGAGGAACCAGCCGGACAGACGGTATGCAGTTTTTCGATTGTGTCGTAAGGTCTGCGTCATGGATTAGCTCCTTCTTTTTCATAAATGAGACGGATCATGGCTTCATCCAGCTGATCCGGCGTTCCATCAAAGGCCACGCTTCCGTCTGTCAGTCCAATGATCCGGTCAGAAAACTCCAGGGAAAGTTCCAGGTTGTGGCTGTTCATCAGAACGGTGACCCCTTCTGTTTTCTGGATTTCCTTTAACAGCTCTAAAATCTGGTGGCCGGTAACCGGGTCTAAGGATGCGGCCGGTTCATCGGCCAGCAATAATTTTGGATGCCGCATCAGGGCGCGGGCAATGGCCACACGCTGTTTCTGGCCGCCGGACAGTGCCTTGACCGGTTCTTCTGCTTTTTCAGAGAGTCCGACCCGGTCCAGAAGTTTTAAGGCTTCTTGGCGGCGCTCATGCCCGTAGAGGCCGAAGACGGCGGGAAACAGTGCCATATCCGGCAGACAGGCGGTAAGGACATTGTCCAGGCAGGTGGAATTTTCTACGAGACAGAAATCCTGGTAGATGGTGCCAATGAAGAGGCGGATCTGCTTCTGCTCCCGTTTTGTCATAGCATCCTGGCGCTTGCCGTCAAACAAAAGAGCGCCGGAGGTCAGGGCATCCATGCCGTTAAAAATGCGAAACAGCGTTGTCTTTCCGGCACCGGACGGTCCGATGACGGAGACAAATTCGCCCTGGGAAACGGAAAGATTTACGTGTTTCAGGGCCACGGTTCCGCCGGGAAACTGCTTCCCGGAATCCTGTAATGTAAGTTCCATAGAAAAATATACCTGCCTGTATATGATTTGTGACTGCGGAAAAAGGGGCAGCCACGTTAGTTGAGGGATTTTAAAAGCTCCTGTGCAGCGCGCTCGCCATCGTAGTTGGCGTCATCGCCCCACTCATAGCCAATCTGGCTGAACACGCTGAAAATTTCTTTTCCTTCGTCGGTTTCTGCAAGTTCAATGAAGGAATCTCCCAGTGCCTTGCGGAAATCCTCATCCTGCATCAGCTCAGAGTTTTTGCTGTAGGCGATCATATCGTTGTAAATCGGTTCTGTCACACCAATGATGCCGGTCTGTTTTACCATCTCATCGGTTCCGCCCAGCTTCTCCTGCCAGTCAGCAGCATTTTTGGTACGGATGTGTCCGAAGGAAACCATGACATCGGCCTGTCCGGATGCAAGGCGTGCCAGAGAAGTGGTGTAGGAGTCGGACTGAACAGCATTGTCCAGGTCGGCCAGCGTCTTTCCATAACGCTCCTGCAGCCACAGGGACGGATAGATGTAGCCGGACGCAGAGGTTGGTCCCATGACAGCCCAGGTTGCGCTGTTTAAGTCATCCCAGGTCAGCTCTTCACCATTGTTGACCTTTGCGAGCAGCTCTTGGCCTTTTTCGCTCGGGCCAGCCAGAATGATGGAGCGGTAGTAGGTGCTCATCTGGTCAGTGTTTTCCTCAATGGTGCCGTCGTTCCAGTCCTTCGGATCCTCGGAATCCTTGTTGATGGCGTAGCGAAGGGCGGTCAGGAGTACATCGCAGTCATCGGAGAACAGCACATAGTTTCCGCCGGAGATAAAGCCGATGTCCGCGCTTCCTGCGCTTAAGGCCTCACCGACCGCGGTGTAGCTGGTGCCGACGGTCATATCGATATCAGCCACATCGTAACCCTTGGTCAGAAGCTCCTCTTTTAACAGATTCTCCAGCGGCTCCGTTGCGGTGGTAATGGTGTCGGCGTCAGAGTAAGGAGAAAAGGCAATCTTTAAGGAATCTACGCTTTGGGGTTCGGTGGATTCTGCTTCGGAAGAATCTTCCGCAGAAGTTTCTGAAGTTGTTTCCTCGGCGGATGCGCTGGTTTCGGCCGGTGCAGATGTCTTGGAAGAACATCCGGTGACAAGTCCCAGGCAGAGTGCCAGGGAAAGAGCTGGTACAACAAATTTTCTCATAAAATAATACCTCCAATGGCCCGTTTCGGGCAGAATAAATTTGTGCGCACAGGCGCGATATTCTGCTGAAAGAGTTTCGGATTTGGTTCATCTGCGGGAGAAATCCTGCAAAATGAAAAAGGGCATGCCGCAGCATGCCTGAACGAGACCTTCAGACAGAATGCTGACAGCCCGTATCTGGACAGAGTACGGACAGGGGACGGTCGATCCTTCCTGGGATCCTCTCAGCCCGGAACACGGACTCCCTCGCAATCTGGTTTTCGTCATCGTAATAAATGTTTTTTGGGTTCGGTTCATGCAACGCAAAAACCGTACCGTTCTGATCGTAATGTCAGGGAGCTCCCCCTCACATTGCATTCCGTTAACCGATAAGGATTGTAGCACAGAAAGCAGAAAAAAACAAGGGAAGAATACCCTGGCAAAGCATGCGGACGCGTAACAGAAACGTAAGAAAAGGGTAAGCTAGGTGTTCTTGCGGAAGGGGGGACATTTTATATAATAAAAATAGAAAGAATGGGTATTTACTCGTGCCAGTGAAAATACGGAACTGTTATGAAAAGAGAAAACAGAGGGTGAAAGCGGAAGGAGGCGGCTTTATGAAACAGACAAAACACATCTGGTGGACATTTTCTCCCTGGGAGGCAGACGCGCTGCGTCAGTATCTGGAACAGTTGGCCCTGGAGGGCTGGTATCCGGAATGCATTGGCACAACCGGCATGAAGTGCCGCCTGGGTGAGCCGGAAAAGCGCCGTTATGTGGCGGTGCTGGCACCGAAGACCTCCGTACTGACCGGGGCTGATTCCTGGGATGCGGGCAAATTTCGGGAACGCTGCGAAGCCGCCGGATGGAAGTTTCAGTGCAGCGGCACAAACTGGCAGATTTTTTATACTACGGATGAAATGCTGGAACGGACCGAAGAGATGAGTGACGCGAATCAGTTCTTGCTTCAGAAATCTCTGGTATTTGGATGGTCCACCCGTATTTTCTATCCGCTGATCGTGGTGCTGGAGTGCTGGCTGGTGTATCAGTACTTTCAGAATCCGGGAAAGCTGTTTACCGATCCCTGGACGCTGTTTTCCATGACCCTCAGTCTGGTCCTCATCTTTACTTACGCGGTTCCTTATGCGCACCTGCTTTGCTGGGTGCGGGACAGTGAGTGCATGCTAAAAAAAGAAAATCATCTTCCGGTTATGGATTTAAAGAAACGGCTGCGAAGCAAAAAACGACTGGTGATCTTGCTTGGACTGCTGATTTCTGTGTCACTTGCCATTGCATTTTCCCTTTCCATCCGCATGGTTGTCACCACGGTTATCTCCAGCCTGATTATCCTGGGAAGCGTATATCTGGTGCTTTACTGGATACGGAAGCATGGAAGCGGCGATTCCCGCGAAAACTGGATCGGTTATCTGATCAGTGTGACCGTGCTCTGTATGATTCTGATGCCGCTGTCCGGGGCAGTGATCGATCATTTGTGCGGGAACGAGGAGATAAATGAAAACCGGAAACAGACTGCATTTGCCAGTTATCAGAACAATGATATTCAGGTGGACGGGGCTGGAAATCAGGTGGTTGTGACTGTTTACAAAAGCCGTTTTCACTGGATCATCCAGCAGACGGAAAAGTGCTATCCGAAAGATATGTCCAAATGGTGGGACGTGACGAAACTGGAAGTGCCGGAGACCTTAAGTGTTCTGCCGGATGGCGTGAACATTTCCTGGTATCGGTATCAGATAAAAAAAGCAGAATCTGGGACAGAAAAAACAGGGGAAGTCATTGCGGCAGATGAGAGGACTGAGCAGGAATTGCAGAAGGAACCGGATGCAGTGCGAAAAGCGGAAGAAGAACCGGAAATTGTGCTCGATGAGCTGATTCTGAGCGATAATAACCGTCTGGTTATTTTGGATTATGGCGGAGGAACCGATACGTCCAGTGTGGAAGAGGCGGTGCAGGGATTTTTAGAGCCGCTGCTGAAACAATAAGACAAAAACAGAACAGGAGTCAGTCAGATTGGTTTGCCGAAGTGCATTCGAAATCCAGATTATCCTGTGAACACTGTCCAGGGGATATGCGGCGCCCGGTCTTTGGACAGAAGATATCATTTTCTGGCTCCAGAAAAATCACATCTCCCTTCTGAAAGGTACCGTCTGTGCAGCTCTTTGTAACAAGATAGGGCATGCCTGGCATCAGGGAGAGACGATGGATGGCCTCTTTTAAAAGAGCGCCCTTTTCCAGCAGTTCTTCCCAGGATAAGAGTTTTTTATTAGAAGAAATCAGCTTGTCTGAATCATATTCATGTTTCATTGGAAGAACTCCTTCCTTGATTTATCCTACTTTATCATACTTTATCCTACTTAGCAATATCGAATCATCCTTCATGCTATAGTACAAAAAAGTTTGCGAACATCGTGAACCGTACAAAAGAGAAGGAGGATAACGGCATGAGACCGCTAAAAGGGAAAGTAAGCATCACGCTGGACAGCGACATCATACAGACGATCAGAGATTACGCAGAAAAAGATGACCGCTCATTCAGCCAGTACATTAATATGGTATTGAAGGAATATATAAGCAGGCAAGGCAGGACTGATGAAACATAGTCTTGTTGGTGCCTGCTTTTTATTATACAACGAAAATACGATATGACAAGACGGAAAAACTACATTATCCACACATGAACA
>NZ_QUFI01000021.1:0-17237 GCF_003478505.1 Clostridium sp. AF27-2AA | reverse complement strand
GAAAAACTACATTATCCACACATGAACAATATAAAAATTTAAGAGCGTACAGCACTACAGGTCCGAAGCCGGTAATCCCGGCATACCGCTGCGCAAAATATGGGTATTGTGTTCGGACGATGCAGCTGACAGATGTTTGCGGATAGTCGGACAAAATGTCCGCCTCCCTCAAACACCAGTCGCTGCATAGCCGGACACGTATACCCATATTTATGCTCCGCGGAATGTCGGGATAACCGGCTTCTGCTGTATTGCTCCCGCTAAGAGAGAAATAAAATCAGCCAGAACGGTATTGATAAAAAGCCAGAAATTTCAGCTTTTTACCAGTACCATTCTGGCTGTGTTTTTTATTACCGTAGAATAGCCAGGAAAGCAGAAGCGGGATACCACCCCGGCCTGCTTCGGACCTTTTGTGATTATTCTTAAATTGTTATTTGCTGATCTTATCTCCAAGGATTCTCGTCCAGTAGTCTTTGGTTTCTGCCACTACCACACCACTTAATGCCAGCAGTGCGATCAGGTTCGGCAGTGCCATCAGGGCATTGAAGATATCTGCAATGGTCCAGACGGCTTCTACGGTCATGAACGGTCCGATGAAGATGGCCAGGATGTAGAGAAAACGGTATGCCATAACTGCGCCATGGCTTCCGTTTGATAAATACTCCAGGCAGCGCTCTCCGTAGTAGTTCCATCCGATGATGGTGGTAAAGGCGAAGAAGATCAGGCACATCATCAGAAGAAATGCGGAAAACTGTGCCGGTACCGGAAGTCCCATCTGGAATGCGCGGGTGGTAACGGCGACACCTTCCAGACCTGCGGTGTGGGAACCGGTCAGAACGATGCACAGGCCGGTCATGGTACATACAATGATGGTATCGATGAAGGTGCCGGTCATGGTAACAAGACCCTGACGTGCCGGCTCGTTGGTCTGAGCGGCAGCGGCAGCGATCGGTGCGCTTCCCAGACCTGCCTCATTGGAGAAGATACCTCGGGCAATTCCTTTCTGCATTGCGATGAGCACGGCACCGAGGGCACCGCCGGCAGCAGCACGCAGGCCAAAGGCGCTCTGGATGATCTCAGCAAACGCAGCCGGGATGCGGGCAGCGTTTAATACCAGGATCGCGATGCAGGCAATGATGTAAAATACTGCCATAAATGGAACGATAACGGAAGAAACGCTTGCAATACGCTGAATGCCGCCCAGCACCACCAGAGCGACACAGATGGTCAGGAGGATGCCGGTTACGACAACTGCGATGCTGTAATCATTTCCAAATAAGTTTATCACATGTTCCCGGTTCTGGTCAAAAAAGTTTCCGGCTGCGGCTGTGATGCCGTTGACCTGGGTGAAAGTACCGATTCCGAGAAGACCGACACCGGCACCGAAGAAGGCGAAAATCTTGCCCAGCCAGCGCCAGTTTTTGCCCATACCATTTTCGATGTAATAGAACGGTCCGCCAAGTACATGGCCATTTTCATCAATGGTGCGGTACTTGATGGCCAGTACACCCTCTGCGTACTTGGTGGCCATACCGAACAGGGCCGCGATCCACATCCAGAACAGTGCTCCGGCACCGCCGGAAACCAGCGCTGTGGCTACACCGACGATATTGCCGGTACCGATGGTGGCGGACAGGGCGGTACAAAGAGCCGCGAAGCTGCTGACCTCACCGTGGCCTTCATTTTCGTTCTGGAACATGTATTTACAGGCCATGCCCAGCTTGTGGAACTGGATTCCGCGCAGACGGATGGTTAAGAAGATACCGGTTGCGAGAATCAGGACGATCAGGGGAACACCCCATACAAAACCATCCAGCCAGTTCAGAAACGCACTTACTTTACTTAACATAATACTCACTCTTTCTCCCGTGGGGGTGTTTATATAGAAGCTCTGGGGGAAGAAAACCAGTAGAAAACCGGTTTTTTGTAAACAAAAAAGGAAGTATTCCAGCTGCATCTTCGCAGATGAAAAACTCCCTCTAAAGAGTGTGGAAAGACGGATGCATTGCTGCATCAGACTGCTCTGTCCTTTTGCCTGAGAGATTGGCACATTCTGTGCCGTACACCTTCGGCGCTCCATACATGAGACTCTCCAGAGTTTGCTTCTTGAAGAGAAGCATAGACGATTTACTTTTGAAAAGCAAGTATATTTTAAAAAAACGGGAAAAATTCTTCGGAAAAATACAATTTTATAAAGTACAGCTTGCGGATCTTTATAAAATGTGTATAATGAAAATGATAAATAGTTCAAAAAAGAACAGTTTTATGCTAAAACAAATGACGGGAAAAGAAAAGTACAGAAGGAAGGGGTACACATGCTTCAGGCAACAGAATTTTTGCGTCTCATGCGTTTTATTACTAAATCTCATGAGGCGTGCATCCAGAGCATCTGCAGGGAACACCAGCTTTCCATGATGGAGGCCACCATCATCACCTTTCTGAGAAATAATCCCAGTGTGGATACAGCGGCAGATATCGCGGAGCTGCGGATGCTGTCCAAGGGACAGGTTTCCCAGGCAGTGGAGTCACTGGTCCAAAAAAGGCTGGTGACAAGACAGCCGGATGCCTCAGACCGGCGCCGGATCCATCTCCTGTTATGTGAAAAAAGCATTCCGGTAACAGATTCCATTGATGCGATCCAGCGGCAGTTTCTTGCCGGCATCTTTGATGGATTTTCAGAGAAAGAGATGGAATGCTTTGCCGGTTTTCATGAGCGGATCATGGAAAATGTCCGACGCTTGTCCACAAAAAATGAGAGAAAGAAGGAATGCACATGAATGACGAAAAAGATTTTTTAGGGAAGGAACCCATTGGGAAGCTGTTACGTTCCCTGGCTATTCCGACTATCACCGCGCAGCTTATCAACATGCTTTATAACATTGTAGACCGCATTTACATCGGCCATATTCCAGAGAGCGGAGCCCTGGCTTTGACTGGCGTGGGAGTCTGCATGCCGCTGATCATGATCGTTTCAGCGTTTGCGGCCCTGGTGGGAAGCGGCGGAGCGCCGCGGGCTTCCATCCATATGGGAAAGCAGGATTATGATCAGGCAGAGAAGATTCTCGGCAACTGCTTTACGCTGCAGGTGGTGATCTCGGCTATCCTCACGGCGGTATTGTTCTGCTTTAACCGGAAATTCCTTCTGGCATTTGGAGCAAGTGAAAACACGATTGAATATGCAGTCAGCTACATGAATATTTACTCGCTGGGAACCATTTTTGTGGAACTGACGCTGGGCATGAACATGTTTATCACGGCCCAGGGATTTGCGAAAACCGGCATGCTCTCCGTGCTGATCGGCGCGGTCTGCAACATTGTGCTGGATCCGGTTTTCATTTTCGGAATGCATATGGGCGTACGCGGAGCAGCGCTTGCAACGGTTATTTCCCAGGCCTGTTCCACCATCTGGGTGCTGGCGTTCCTGGCCGGAAAAAAGACTCGTTTGAAAATCCGTCTGCGCAATATGGGCCTGACTCCATCGGTTATCCTGCCGTGTGTAGCGCTGGGCGCGGCAACCTTTGTCATGCAGTCCAGTGAGAGTATTATTTCCATTTGCTTTAACTCATCTCTGTTAAAATACGGCGGTGATATTGCGGTGGGAGCCATGACGATCTTAACCAGTGCCATGCAGTTTGCCATGCTGCCGCTGCAGGGCCTTGGACAGGGTGCGCAGCCGATCATCAGCTATAATTACGGCGCGCGGAACGCAGACCGTGTGAAGGGCGCGTTTCAGCTTCTTTTGAAGGTCAGCCTGATTTATTCCACGCTGATCTGGCTGTTTGTACAGGTGGTTCCGCAGGCATTTGCGGGCATGTTTACCTCGGATGCAGAACTCCTGGCATTTACTTCCAGGGCGCTCCGAATTTATATGGCCTGTGTCTTTATGTTTGGAATTCAGATTGCCTGCCAGATGGCATTTACTTCGATTGGCTTTGCAAAAGAATCCATCATTGTGGCGGTGATCCGGAAATTTATTCTGCTGATTCCGCTCATTTATATTCTGCCGCATGTGCTGACCGGCAACCGGACCTTTGCGGTTTATACGGCAGAGCCAGTGGCAGATTTTCTTGCCGTGACTTTTACAGCCCTGCTGTTTCGAAGACAGTTTAAGAAGGCGCTGAAGAGTCTTGCGTAAGGAGCGCAGATGTTGTTTTCTGACCGGAAAACGGTGAAAAGCAGAATCTGTTTTTTCGTAACCAAGTGGCATATTTCGCCAAAAACATGGCGGAATATGCCACTTTTGTAGTTTGGGAAAATAATGCGTGCTATATTGAGTTGCATAGAAAAATGGACAGAGTCAGAGAAAAAAGAAGGGCTGTTTTACAATGGATCTAGGCGAATTCTATAAGAAGCACAAGCAGTATTATTACTGGAAATTAAGCAGAAAAATAAATGGAATGGGACTTGCGTTTCATGCGGAAGATGTAATTCATGATGTCGTTGTGAGCATGATAGCGGATGAGAATTGCCTGGCAAAGTTTGAACATCTTACGGAGCCTGAGGCAAAGGCATATTTTATGGCATGCCTGACACACCGGATGATCGATATCATCCGGCGGGAAAAGCGCCACAGGGAGTATTTGGAAACGGTGGAATGTTACGAGAAAAAGCTGAAAACAGAAAGCTGCAGCGCAGAAACAATCGTAGTGGAACAATTGGATTTTGAGAATAACGTGGCTGGCACACTGCGGCTGCTGAGTACCGAAGAACGGGAACTTTTGCAGCAGGTTTTTGTCCAGAAACTGCCCTATCGGGAGATTGCAAAGCGGAGTTGTCTGCGGGAAAGCGCCATAGCCATGAGGGTGATGAGACTTCGAAAAAAGATCTTAAAAATCTGTCTGAAACGTGGAATCTTGTGCGAAAGACCGGAGAAAAATGCTTCCTGGGCATGAGAATTTCTGCAGAAAAAGAAAAATGGCAACAGGTATGGGCTGAAAAAATTTCATAAAAAAATAAAATTGGGGTCTTGTCAACCGGAAAAACATGTGCTATTATGATGACAATTTTCAGAGGTTCATCTCTGAATCTTAACCATATAAAGGCAGTGAAAGAGACTCTTGCCAGCAGGACTTCGACAGGAAGAGGGCGTCACCGACTGAGAGCGCCGTCAGGTTGGACTCTGGCTCACAGGGAACACTCCGGAGCCGGTATTTCGAAAGACATGGATATGCAAAAAGCAGGTCGTGTCCGTAGGGGTATCCGTCAGGCACACGTTACGTGTCTTAAAGAGTGGAGACGCTTTTGCTCAAAGGGGAGCAGGAGGCAGGTCTCAATGCGGGTGGTACCGCGGAACATAACAAGAGTATAGTGTCCCGTCCCGGAATATGTAACCGTATTCCGTGGACGGGATTTTTGTATTTATTCCCGAAAAGTCCTGGAATATGAAAAACTTCACATTCAGGTAAGGAGAGAGCAGCATGGAATTTTTAACAGGTGTCAAGGAGAAGGAAACAACCAGTGTCAGTGAGATTTTAAGCGGGGATTATGTAGGAAAAACCGTAAAAATGAACGGTGCGGTTCACAACATCCGCGATATGGGAGAGTTTGCATTTGTAATTCTCAGAAAGGCAGAAGGCCTGGTGCAGTGCGTGTATGAAGAGGGAAAAACGGAGTTTGATTTAAAGAATCTGAAAGAAGAATCTGCCGTGGAAGTCACTGGTGTGGTAGAGCTGGAAGAGCGTGCGCCCCAGGACTTTGAGCTTCGTCTTACCGGCATCCGGGTGCTGTCTGAGCCGGCAGAAACCATGCCGATTGCCATCAACAAATGGAAAATGAATACCTCTCTGGAGACGAGACTGAGCCTTCGCCCGGTATCCTTAAGAAATGTCCGGGAGCGCGCAAAATTCAAAATTCAGGAAGGCATTGTAAGAGGCTTTCGGGAGTTTTTATCCTCCCAGGGCTTTACAGAGGTTCATACTCCGAAGATCGTATCCCGCGGCGCAGAGGGCGGAGCGAATGTCTTTAAATTAAACTATTTCAACAAAAAAGCAGAGCTGGGACAGAGCCCCCAGTTCTACAAGCAGATGATGGTAGGCGTGTTTGACCGCGTATTTGAGGTGGCTCCGGTATTCCGTGCCGAGAAGCACAATACCACCCGTCATTTAAATGAGTATATTGGCCTGGACTTTGAGATGGGCTACATCGACAGCTTTGAGGATGTCATGGCCATGGAGACCGGTTTCCTTAAATACACCATGGAGCTGTTAAAATCAGAGTACAAAAAGGAACTGGATATGCTTGGCATCGATCTTCCTTCCATCAGCCAGATCCCACACGTGCGCTTTGCTGAGGCGAAACAGCTGGTATCGGAAAAATACAACCGGAAGATCCGTAACCCATTCGATCTGGAGCCGGAGGAGGAAGTGCTGATCGGCCGCTATTTCAAGGAAGAGTACGACAGTGACTTTGTATTTGTTACGCATTATCCGTCCAAAAAGAGACCGTTTTATGCTATGGATGACCCGGAAGATACCAGTGTTACCTTAAGCTTTGACCTGCTTTACAAGGGGCTGGAAATCACCACCGGCGGTCAGCGAATCCATGATTACCAGATGATCCTGGAAAAGATGGAAAAGCGCGGAATGGATCCGGAGGATATCAAGGATTACCTGATGATCTTCAAATATGGCATGCCGCCGCATGGTGGCCTGGGAATCGGCCTGGAGCGCCTGACCATGCGCCTGTTAGACGAGCAGAACGTCCGCGAGACTTCGTTATTCCCGCGTGATGTGACCAGACTGGAACCGTAAACTAGGAGTTGGAGGAGAAAAATCATGGCAAATATCATCAGTGATGAGACCATTGAATATGTAGGAATTCTGGCGAAGCTGGAACTCTCAGATGAGGAAAAAGAGGCGGCCAAGAAGGATATGGGCCGGATGTTAGACTATATTGACAAGTTAAATGAACTGGATACCAGTGGGGTAGAGCCTATGTCCCATGTTTTTCCGATGACCAATGTATTCAGGGAAGATGTGGTGACCAACGGGGATGAGCGGGACAAAATCCTGCTGAATGCGCCGGAGCAGAAGGATGGAGCCTTCAAGGTTCCGAAGACTGTGGAATAAGTGAAAAGAAAACGAAAAACTGTGGAGAATTCGGATGGATTCCGGAAAGGCTGTGGAAAACAGCCAGTATGACAGATATGAATGGAGGAAACAACGTGAGTATCCTGGATTTAACAGCGGTAGCGCTTGGAAAAAAGATCAAAGACGGTGAGATCACGGCCGTGGAAGCCACAAAGGCAGCCCTGTCCCAGATCAAGACTCTGGAGCCGGTTTTAAACTGCTATGTGACCGTAGATGAAGAGGGCGCTTTAAAACGCGCCGAAGAAGTACAGAAGCAGATTGAAGACGGAACCCTGACCGGTCCTCTGGCCGGTGTTCCGGTGGCGATCAAAGATAATATGTGTACGGAGGGACTGCTGACAACCTGCAGCTCCAAAATCCTTGATAATTTTAAACCGACCTATACGGCAGAAGCAGTCAGAAATCTGGAAGCAGCAGGAGCCATTATCCTGGGAAAAACCAACATGGATGAGTTCGCCATGGGAAGCACCACCGAGACTTCCGCTTACGGCGAGACGAAAAACCCCTGGAACCCGGAGTATGTGCCGGGCGGTTCCTCTGGCGGTTCCTGCGCGGCAGTGGCAGCCAATGAATGCTTCTTTGCTCTGGGTTCCGACACCGGCGGTTCCATCCGCCAGCCTAGCTCTTTCTGCGGTGTTACCGGCATCAAGCCGACCTACGGGACTGTTTCCCGTTACGGCCTGATCGCTTATGGTTCTTCCCTGGACCAGATCGGACCGGTGGCGAAGGATGTGACTGACTGCGCTACCATTCTGGAGGCCATTGCTTCCTATGATAAAAAAGACAGCACCTCCATGAAACGTGAGGACTGTGATTTTACCTCTGCCCTGGTGGACGATGTAAAGGGCATGCGCATCGGTATTCCGCGCGACTATTTTGGCGAGGGTCTTGACCCGGAAGTAAAGGATGCCATTTTGAAGGCAGCAAAGGTTCTGGAGGAGAAGGGAGCCGTTGTAGAGGAGTTTGACTTAAGCCTGGTAGAATACGCAATTCCAGCTTACTATGTTATTGCTTCCGCAGAGGCAAGCTCCAACTTATCCCGTTTCGACGGCGTAAAGTACGGATACCGGACGAAGGAATACGAGGGTCTTCATAATATGTACAAGAAGAGCCGTTCCGAGGGCTTCGGCCCGGAGGTAAAGCGCCGTATCATGCTTGGCTCCTTCGTGCTGAGCAGCGGTTACTACGATGCTTACTATTTAAAGGCACTCCGTACCAAGGCACTCATCAAGAAAGCCTTCGATCAGGCCTTTGAGAAATACGACGTCATTTTAGGACCGGCTGCCCCGGCTACTGCGCCGAAGCTGGGCGAGTCCTTAAGTGATCCGCTCCAGATGTATCTGGGCGATATCTATACGATTTCCGTAAATCTGGCAGGCCTTCCGGGCATGACGGTTCCGTGCGGAAAAGATAAAAAGGGGCTTCCCATCGGCCTGCAGCTGATCGGTGACTGCTTCAAAGAGAAAAATATCATCCGCGCAGGCTATGCTTACGAGTGCAGCAGAACCTACGAAGCGCCGGAACTGGCAAAACAGGCAGAAAAGGAGGCACAGTAACATGAGCAAACAGTATGAGACCGTCATTGGTCTGGAGGTTCACGTAGAACTGGCCACCAAAACCAAAATTTTCTGCGGCTGTTCCACCGAGTTTGGCGGAGCACCGAATACCCACACCTGCCCGGTCTGCACCGGTATGCCGGGTTCCCTTCCGGTCCTGAACAAGCAAGTGGTAGAATATGCGCTGGCGGTAGGACTTGCCACCAACTGCGGCATCAACCAGTACTGTAAATTTGACCGGAAAAACTACTTCTATCCGGATAACCCGCAGAACTACCAGATTTCCCAGTTGTATCTGCCAATCTGCCACGACGGCTGGATAGAGATCGACACCGCAGCAGGCAAAAAGAAAATCGGCATTCATGAGATCCACATGGAGGAGGATGCCGGAAAGCTGGTTCATGACGAGTGGGAGGACTGCTCCCTGGTGGACTACAACCGAAGCGGTGTGCCGCTGATCGAGATCGTATCCGAGCCGGATATGCGAAGCGCCGATGAAGTCATTGCCTACCTGGAGAAGCTTCGTCTGATCATCCAGTATCTGGGTGCCTCTGACTGCAAGCTGCAGGAGGGCTCCATGCGTGCAGATGTCAACCTGTCCGTCCGCGAGGTGGGCGCACCGGAGTTTGGCACGAGAACCGAGATGAAGAACTTAAACTCCTTCAAGGCCATTGCCCGTGCCATTGAGGGCGAGCGCGTCCGTCAGATCGAGCTGATCGAGGATGGCAAAAAGGTCATCCAGGAAACCCGCCGCTGGGATGACAACAAGGAATCCTCCCATGCAATGCGTTCCAAGGAGGATGCGCAGGATTACCGTTACTTCCCGGATCCGGATCTGGTTCCGGTATGGATTTCGGATGAGTGGATCGAGCGGGTGAAGGCAGCGCAGCCGGAGCTCCGCACCGAGAAGTTGGCACGCTATGAGAGTGAGTACGGACTGCCGCAGTACGATGCGGAAATCCTGACCGGCTCCAAGCATCTGGCTGATGTATTTGAGCAGACCGTGGCAATCTGCGGCAAGCCGAAGGAAGTTTCTAACTGGCTTATGACGGAGGCCATGCGCCTGTTAAAAGAGCAGGAGCAGGAGCCGGAAGACATGAAGTTTTCTCCGGAGAATCTGGCAAAGCTCATCAGCCTGGTAGAGAAGAACGTTATTAACCGTACTGTTGCGAAGGATGTGTTTGAGGCTGTGTTTAAGGAAGATGTGGATCCGGAAGGTTACGTTGAGGAACACGGCTTAAAGGTGGTAAATGATACCGATGCGCTGACAAAGACCATCGAGGAGCTTCTGGAGAAGAACCCGCAGTCTGTTGCAGATTTCAAGGCCGGAAAAGAGAAAGCCATGGGCTTTATTGTAGGTCAGACCATGCGTGCCATGAAGGGCAAGGCAGACCCGGCTGTGGTGAACCAGCTGGTGCGCGAATTGATGTCACGGTAAGAGAAAGACAGTTTTCACTCAGATGTCTTTGCAGGAAAAACAGAGACGGAAAAAGAATAGATATTCTGTTAAATTTGTGAAAAATGCGATTGTAATACCGCTATATTTCGTGTAGAATGGAATGCAAACCGAGAATCCAGGGTGTCAGTGCCCAGGTGAAGAAAGGGAGTACACAGCTGATGAGGAGGAAAAAGAAGATGCAGCCATATGCAGAGATGAGCACAGAGGAACTGCAGGAGCTCAGAAAGCAGCTTTCTGCCCAGTACAAAGAGTTTCAGGGAAAGGATTTAAGACTGGACATGTCCAGAGGTAAGCCAAGTGTAGAGCAGCTGGATCTTTCCATGGGAATGATGGATGTATTAAGCAGCAGCGATGACTTAACCTGCGAAGACGGAACCGACTGCCGCAACTACGGTGTCCTGACCGGAATCAAGGAAGCCAAAGAGCTGATCGGAGACATGATGGAGGTAGCTCCGGATTACATCATCATTTACGGCAATTCCAGCCTGAATGTTATGTTTGATACCGTGTCCCGCTCCATGACTCACGGTGTAATGGGATGTACTCCGTGGTGCAAATTAGATAAAGTGAAGTTCCTTTGCCCGGTACCGGGTTATGATCGTCATTTTGCTATTACCCAGTATTTCGGCATTGAGATGATCAATGTTCCGATGACTCCGGATGGCCCGGACATGGATATGGTGGAAAGACTTGTGGCAGAGGATGACAGCATCAAGGGTATCTGGTGCGTGCCGAAGTATTCCAATCCGACCGGAACCAGCTATTCCGATGAGACCGTCCGCCGTTTTGCAAGACTGAAACCGGCAGCTCCGGATTTCCGTATCTACTGGGACAACGCATACGGTGTTCATCACTTATACGACCACGATCAGGACCACCTGATCGAGATTCTGGCAGAGTGTAAGCGCGCAGGCAACCCGGATATGGTTTACAAGTTCGCTTCCACCTCCAAAATCAGCTTCCCGGGTTCTGGTATTGCGGCTATCGCAACCTCCCGCAATAACCTGGAGGACATTGAGAAACAGTTAAAATTCCAGACCATCGGTCATGATAAAGTAAACCAGTTGCGTCATGTCCGTTATTTCAAAGATATTCACGGTATGGTAGAGCATATGCGCAAGCATGCAGATATCCTGCGGCCGAAGTTTGAGGCAGTCATTGATACACTGGATCGTGAGCTCGGTGGCCTCGGTATCGGAACATGGACCAAGCCAAAGGGAGGCTACTTTATCGCCTTCGATTCCCTGGACGGCTGTGCAAAGGCTATTGTAGCGCGCTGTAAGAAAGCCGGTCTGGTTATGACCGGTGCCGGAGCAACCTATCCGTACGGCAAAGACCCGCATGATACCAATATCCGAATCGCACCGTCCTATCCGCCGCTGAGTGATCTGATCCTGGCAATGGATCTGTTCGCGCTGTGCACGAAGATCGTAAGTATTGATAAGATCCTGAAAGACCGGGCAGAGGCACAGGAAGCACCGGAGCAGGCATAACGTGTTCTAAAAAAACAAAATAGAAAAGAAAAAATCCATGCTGTTTGCGTGTAAACGTAAGAAGCATGGATTTTTTTCGTTATTTCTATTTTGCCGACTTTACTGCGTTCTGGATTGCCTCTGCCATAACTTCTGCTGCCAGTGTTCCGGCAACATTTAAGTCTGCTTCTACGGTTCCAATAGAGGCGGCATAGATGGAATCACCGTCGGCCATGGTGCCTACCGGGTTGATGCAGCGCGCGTAGCCGCTGCGGGCCATGGAAGCAATTTTGCTTAATTCTGCTTTGGAAAACGCGCCGTTGGTGATAATGGCACCGATGGTGGTGTTGGTTTTGCTGTTTGGATCGTGTTGGAACTGGTCGGTTCTCTGGCTGAATTTGTAAAGCTCTTCCAGGGTATCAAAGAATCCGCTGCCATCCGGTTTTCTTGGACCGGCAATTTTTTCGCCGGTAGCCGGATTATAAACATCGCCGAAGGCATTTAAGATTACAACTGCGGCAATCTTTAAGTCACCGATGGAGACTGCATACATGCCGAGACCGGTTTTGGTGGCTTTGTCGCGGCCATAGATTTTGCCAACACTGGCGCCGGTGCCTCCGCCTAAGATGCCGGATACCGGATGCGGGTGTTCTGCATCCTGGCAGGCAGCATAACCCATAGCAGCATCCGGGCGGATATCAGAACGTCCAATACTCAGGTCGTAGATACAGGACTGGCAGACTAACGGAACCTTCGCAAATCCGGTTTCATAACCAATACCGTGTTCTTCCAGATAGCGCATGACTCCGTCACTGGCAGCCAGGCCGAAGGCAGAGCCGCCGGAGAGTACAATGGCATTGAGCGGATTGTCGGCGGTGATGGGGGATGTGAGTGGAGTTTCCCGGGAAGCAGGCCCACCTCCGCTGATATCAATACCGGCTTTTGCACCGTGGTCGAAGAGCAGAACCGTCACACCGGTCATGGCCTCATAATCCTGGGCGTTGCCGATGCGAAGACCCTCAAGATCAGTAATGGGAATTTCTCTGACAGAGTCGAATAATTTCATGATGAACCCTCCATGTTTGAAATAGTTAAGCCGCAGGGATCCTGCGGCTTATGAAATCGTGTTTCTTCTATTATATATAGCCCGTTTTTACTGACGGAATGCTGCAGCCAGTGCGCGGGATACGGCGCTGCCCAGAATGGTGCAGGCAACTGCCTCAATCGCACCCTGAACACCGACAAACAGAATCACGAAAATAAGCGGATTCGTTGCGCCGAGCTTGGTAACGAGGCCCTGGATATACTCCGTATTATAGAAAAAGAGAACCAGAGAACTCATGAAAAACAGAGTGTTTAACAACGGGCAGGACAGGCTTGCCACGATGAATGCACCGTTTTTGGAAAATTTCTTTACCAGCTGGAAAATCAGACCGCAGATCCATCCTTCAAGGATTCGCGGAACCAGGCAGGTAAATAACAGGCCGAACGGATTGATCTGCAGAAGCGCTGCGCTGAATGCAGAGCCGCCGGTTAATGCCATAACTACGCTGGTCAGGCCAAAGGCTGCGCCGCAGATGGCACCGGCTGTCGGTCCAAGAATGATGGCGCCGACGGCAACCGGAACGGTTAAAAAGGTGATGGTAAGTCCCGGAGTACGTAAGTAACCGAGCGGTGAGAAGGCCATAACGAAGATAATCGCTACCATAAGGGCCAGCTTCACCATGAATGAAGTCCGGGTGTGTGAAAGTTCTGAACTGATTGGATTCCTTGTTGCTGTTTTCATTGTTTTCTCCTTCTTTCGCTGATAAAACGGCATGATCTGCTGCGCACAAAGGCAGCCGGACCGGTGTCCCCCTGTTTTTCAGCATTTTGATATTGAGTGGGGATACAATGAACGGAATCTTAAGAAAGGCAGACGGACCTGGCAGAAGTATCAAGATACTGCTCCCTGAGAAATGTCGCTGACAGAGTAAATTGTTGCAGCCGGAATGGTCTGCACGGGTTCTGTCTGGACAGATTATGAAAGGGCGCAGAAGACTGCGTCCGAACTGAGATTTGATACATTTTCCTAAGAATAACGTTCAACCCTACTATAACACAAATCTTCCAAACAGCAAGTGTTTCTGAAGATACATAGGAATTTTTTTTATTTTATGCTATACTGGAATCGTATTTGTGCTAATTTGGAAGAAACTGGATGGATCAGTGCCGGGCTTCTGACAGAAAAGGTGAATGCGGAAAGAGAGGAAAATGATATGAAGAAAACAATGACAATGCTCCTGGCGTGTGCCATAACTGCGGCATCTCTGGCTGGATGCTCCGGTGCAGACAAGACTCAGACAGCGGCAGAGAAGGAAACTGTGGAGGAGACAACCGCAGCAGAGACAGCGGCAGAAACCGCATCGGAAAAAGAGACTTCTGAGGCAGTAAAGCCAGACTCAGCTACAGAGCCTCTTCGCGTTGGTTCCCTGAAGGGGCCTACCACCATAGGACTGGTTTCCCTGATGGACAAGGCTTCAAACGGGGAATCGGAGGGGGCTTATGAGTTTACAATGGCAGCAGATGCTTCTGAACTTGCGGCACAGGTGGTTTCCGGTGATCTGGATATTGCGCTTGTTCCGGCCAATCTGGCCAGTGTGCTGTACCAGAAAACAAAACAGGGCATTGAGGTCATTGATATCAATACACTGGGTGTGCTTTATGTGGTTTCTGCGGATGATTCCATCCACAATATCGGGGATCTGAAGGGAAAAACGCTGTATATGACCGGAAAGGGAACTACGCCGGATTATGTGCTGCAGTATCTTTTAAAGGCCAACAGCCTGAGTACCGATGATGTGACGATTGAATATAAGTCTGAGGCCACTGAGGTTGCTGCGGTATTAAAGGAACAGGAAGATGCTATTGGTCTTTTGCCACAGCCCTTTGTGACTGCCGCTATGGCGCAGAATGAGAATTTAAAAATGGTGCTGGATCTGACAGAAGAGTGGGATAAGACCCAGCCGGAAAATGGCAGCTCCCTGGTTACCGGTGTTACAGTATGCCGTAAAGAGGTTCTGGAACAGAATCCGGAGGCAGCAGAGATGTTTGTGAAGGAGCATGGAGAATCCGCTGAATGGGTCAATGCCAATGTGACCGATGCCGCAGAGCTGGTAGCAGCGGCAGGAATCATCGAGAAGGCTCCGATCGCTGCAAAAGCGATTCCGTACTGCAGCATTGTCTGCATTGATGGTGAAGATATGAAGACCAGACTGTCTGGTTATCTGGAGGCTCTGTATGAGATGGATCCGTCTGCTGTAGGCGGACAGATGCCGGATGATGGTTTCTATTATCTGCATGAGTAGGTTGAGAAAGCCGTTTATCATCTGTCTATGGCTGGCATTCTGGCAGACTGCAGCTGTGCTGGTCCACAATTCCATTATGCTGGTGGGGCCTTTTGAGGCCCTGCAGGCATTGTGGTCACTGCTTCCGTCCTCGGATTTCTGGCGCTCTGTTGCCGGCTCCTTTGGACGCATCAGTACCGGCTTCCTGCTTGCATTTGCAGCTGGAATACTGCTTGGAAGCCTTGCATACACAGCTCCACTGCTGGAAGAAATTCTGGAGCCCTTCATGCTGTTTCTCAAGGCAGTTCCGGTAGCCTCCTTCGTGATTCTCGTCCTGATCTGGGCCGGTTCCAGAAACCTCTCCGTGGTAATATCGTTTCTGGTAGTATTGCCGGTGATCTATGTCAATACCTTGGCCGGATTGCAAAGTACAGATCGGAAGCTTCTGGAAATGGCCGTGGTGTTCCGGATGCCGGTCTGGCGGAAAATACGCTTTATCTATCTTCCGGCGCTGGTGCCATATCTGGTAAGCGGATGCCGCATTGCCCTTGGCATGAGCTGGAAATCCGGCGCGGCAGCAGAGGTGATCGGTCTGCCGGAGCACTCCATCGGCGAACACCTGTATATGGCGAAGATTTATCTGGAAACGGCCAATCTGTTTGCCTGGACTCTGGTGATCATTCTGGTGAGCGCTGTGTTTGAGCAGATGGTGCTGTTTCTGATTTCCAGGCTTTGCCCGCAGAGAGGAGAGACGACACATGAAACTGCAGATTTGTGACCTGCGTAAACAATTTGACGGTGTTGCGGTGCTGGATCATGTTTCCATGGAGCTGGAGAGCGGGCATATTTACTGTCTCACGGCACCATCCGGGAAAGGGAAGACCACACTGTTTCGCATTCTGATGGGGCTGGAAACGGCAGACAGCGGCCGTCTTTTCATGGAGAGGGTACCGATCGGAGCGGTTTTTCAGGAGGACCGCCTGTGCGAGACATTTTCCGCAGTGGATAACGTCCTCATGACATCTCCCTCATCTATGAGCCGTGCAGAAGTGAGGAGAGAGCTTATGGAGCTTTTGCCGGAGGAGGTGCTGGACCGGCCTGCAGCTACCTTGAGCGGCGGGCAGAAACGCCGCGTGGCTATCTGCCGCGCTCTTTGCGCCTTGTCTGAACTTCTGATCCTGGATGAACCGTTTACCGGTCTGGATGCAGGAACAAAGGCAGATGTAATTCGCTATTTACAAAAAAAGAGTGCCGGGAAGCTTACGCTTCTCAGCACACACCAGGAAGAAGATATTTTAGCTCTGGATGGGATTCAGATCACGATATAATTTGGTGCTTAGTATGCGATGATTTCGTAGCCGTCCTCCGTAACCAGAACCTGGATCTCCCACTGGGCAGATGGTTTGCCATCTTCCGTGTATACAGTCCAGTCATCATCTGCGTCAACGAAGACATCTGGTTTCCCCATGTTTACCATTGGCTCGATGGTAAACATCATGCCAGGGACCATAAGCATTTCTGTTCCGCGTTCGGATACATAGCTGACCCACGGCTCCTCATGGAACTGGAGGCCTACACCGTGTCCACCAATCTCGCGCACTACGCTGTAACCGCTCTCACGGACAAAATCGTGGATCGCCGCGCCCATGTCACCCAGGAAGTTCCATGGCTTAACTTCTTTCAGGCCGACCTCAATACTCTGTCTGGTAATCTCCACCAGCCGCTTTTTCTCCGGAGAAACATTGCCAATGCAGAACATGCGGGAAGAATCGGAGTAATAGCCATCTAAGATGGTAGAGCAGTCTACATTGATGATGTCGCCGTCCTGCAGTACGCGTTCCGGATCCGGGATGCCATGGCAGACAACCTCATTGATGGAGGTGCAGACGCTTTTTGGGAAACCCTCAAAGTTTAACGGAGCCGGGATGGCACCGCGTTTTGTGGTTTCATCGTAAACCCACTGGTCAATCTCATCGGTGGTAACACCGGCTTTGATATGCTCAGCTACATAATCCAGGACTGCGATGTTGACCCGGGCACTGGCCTTGATTTTCTCAATCTGCTCCGGAGTTTTGATCATATTGTGCTCCGGCACGATGCAGCCCTTGTTCTCGTACATTTTCAGTTTTTCATCAAAATCATAGTGGCATTTTTTGTATTTGAGCCCGCTGCCGCACCAGCAGGGACTGTTTCTGTCAATCATATGCATGGGGAACCCTCTTTTCCTATATTTAATCTCTGTTATCAAGCGTAGCATGGAAAAAAAGTTTGTCAAGAGAAAATCCTGCTTTTGAGAAATAACAATTTAAGAATAGTTGCGAAAGGTCCGAAGCAGG
>NZ_QUFI01000020.1 GCF_003478505.1 Clostridium sp. AF27-2AA | reverse complement strand
AGCTGCATCGTCCGAACACAATACCCATATTTTGCGCAGCGCTATGCCGGGATTACCGGTTTCGGACCTATATTGGTATTGCTCTTAAATTTTTATTTCCCTACAGAATCAAACTCTTTGCAGATCTCCTCTGACGGAGCCTTCGTTGCCAGAGATACGATTACAATTGCCAGTGCGGATACTACGAATGCCGGAAGCAGTTCATAGATATTCCAGGTGCCGCCCATCGGGCGTACCAGGTATTTCCACACGAAAACCATCACGCCGCCTGCTACCATTCCGGCCAGAGCGCCCTGTAAGTTGGTGCGCTTCCAGAATAGGGAGAAGAGTACCAGCGGGCCAAATGCTGAGCCGAAACCTGCCCACGCGAAGGATACGATGTAGAATACGGAGCTGTCGGGATTCCATGCCAGGAAGATGCCGACAATAGCAATGGTGACAACGGTGAGGCGGGCTGCCATCATGGAAGCGGCGGTGCTCATCTTAATCTTTAAGAAATCCTGCAGCAGGTTCTGGGAGACACCGGAGGCTGCGGTTAACAGCTGGGAGTCCGCGGTGGACATGGTGCACGCCAGGATACCGGCCAGAACCACGCCTGCTACTAAGGAAAGCAGGAAATTGTGCTGTCCCAACAGATGCGCGAACTGGATGATGACGGTTTCAGATTCAGAACTCTGGCTGAAAAGCGGGATCGCTCCAGCTACGGAAGCTGCGTAGCCAATGATACCGATTAAGATAGCCACGCACATGGAAATCAGCACCCATACGGTTGCAATCCGGCGGGAAAGGGTAAGCTTTTTCTCATCCTCGATTGCCATGAAACGGAGCAGGATGTGCGGCATGCCGAAATATCCAAGGCCCCATGCCAGGGTAGATACGATGGTCAGCAGGCTGTACGGAGCCGCTGTTCCGGTTGCGCGGTCGTGAATGTGGTTCATGGAAAGGTAACCTGCCAGGGAGGTTGCGTTGCTTACGACTTCATCCCAGCCGCCTGCCATGTGGATACCGTAGAATACGATCACGATCAGGGAAATGGTCATAACGATACTCTGAATCAGGTCAGTAGTAGATACCGCCATAAAGCCGCCCATAACGGTGTAACCGACAATAACGATAGCGCCCACAATCATTGCAACGTGATAATCCACTCCGAACAGGCTGGAGAACAGGGTTCCGATAGCCTTAAATCCGGACGCGGTGTACGGGATAAAGAAAATCAGGATGATGATGGCAGAGATGCACATCAGGATGTTCTTCTGATCATGAAATCTTCTGGAGAAGAAATCCGGAATAGTGATGGCATTGCAGACAACGGAATAGCGGCGAAGCCGCTGTGCCACAATCAGCCAGTTTAAGAAAGTACCGATGCCAAGACCGATGGCGGTCCAGCCTGCGTCTGCGATACCGGAGAGATAAGCCACGCCCGGCAGTCCCATTAAGAGCCAGCTGCTCATGTCGGATGCTTCCGCGCTCATGGCAGTTACAAGCGGTCCCAGTTTCCGACCGCCTAAGTAGAAATCGTCAGCGGAATCACCGCTGCCCTGTTTGCTGAAATAGAATCCAACGTAAACCATTGCTACAAGATAGATCACAATAGCTGCCAGGATTCCGATCTGTCCTGATACCATAGATTTTTCCTCCTCATTCCCATGCTGGTTTTTAGCACCAGCTGTATGATGTGCTCGATTATAGCATGGATTAAAATAGACTACAATACAGAATAAAGTATAGAATGAATACTGTACGATTAATGGAAAATTGTTTAGAAATACTATATTTTATAAGAAAAATAAACTAGACGATAAAAGAAAATAAAATACATACAAAAATTATATTTTTCAGAGGCTGATGTTCTGCGCGGCAAAAAAGCAGCTTCCGGCCGGTTAAGGCTGAAAGCTGCTTAAGAATCCAGGCATTACTTTTGCGGCATATTCCACTAAGGAGTATTCTCCCGAGCAGAGGCACCAGTCATAAAGCAGGGCCCGCTCACACAGGGCATAGAGCTTCACCATCTCGTTGACATTGGAACGGATGCTGAGCTGTCCGTCTGCCTGTCCTTTGGCAATGATCTTTCGCAGGAGCTTATAGTAGATCCGGTTGTGGTCCAGCAGATGCTTTTCTCCACTGGTGGTAAGCTGGGTGGAATACAGTCTTGCCAGAAGATCCAGGGAGATGCTGTTCTCGATCATGCGGAACAGTTCCTGGTTTAAAAAGAGAAGCTGGTCCATGGCATTCATATCTGGTGACAGCTCCTGAATCAGTTCTTCGTATTTTTCGTCAAACAGGGAGCTTAAGGTGGAAAGGAGCGCGTCCTTACCGTCAAAGTAGTGATAAAAGGACCCCTTGGAGGTGCCGGACAGATCGATGATCTCCTCTACCGTGGTGTCCTCATAACCCTGCTCATAGAAGAGCTTCCATGCGGCACTTACAATCTTTCCGCGGGTATTGCGTGCGTTTTTCTTTGCCATAATGTCCTCCTGCTTTTTTCTGTTCTGTTGTTTTGGCGCTTTCCGGGCAGCCGCGTTATTTCCGCCATTTTCGGCTCTTGATTCGCCAGATGCACAGCAGCATGCGGATGAAGCAGTCTGCGGCAATGGCCAGCCATACGCCTGTCACGCCCAGTGCCAGTGGGTGGATCGCCAGCCATACCAGGCCGATCCGCAGTCCCCACATACCGATGATGCTCACCAGAAGGGAGAAACGCACATCGCCGGAGCCGCGGCTGATGCCGCCTGCGATGACGGTAAAGCTGAAGAAGATTTCCGTGGCTGCCGCAATAAACAGCGTTTTGCTGCCCAGGGCAATGACCTCAGGCTCCCGGCTGAACAGGCTGATGATGGGCCTCGAAAAAATGGCAACCGGCACGCAGGCCGCGATAATAACGGCAGAACCGATCCAGCAGATGCGGAAGGCGAACCGGTCCGCCAGATCCCTGCGTCCGGCACCAAGCGCCTGTCCCACCAGCGCGGTAGCTGTGTAGGCGAAGCCGTAGGCGGGCAGATAAAGCAGTCCCTCGGTCTGATTGGTCAGATAGTGCGCTGCCAGGGAAATGGTTCCAAGCCCGGAGATCATGGCTGTTAAGGCTACCTGTCCGGAGGTCAGGGTCAGACGTTCCAGAAGAACCGGAATGCTGATATGCCAGAGCTGACCGAGTACTTGCCGTTCTACATGGTAATCTGTATGGAACGGATTCAGCCGGATCGGTGTTTTGGCAGTTGTCAGGAACACCAGCAGAATGACCAGCAGAAGCATCTGGGAGAGCATGGTGGAGCAGGCCGCTCCCGCCACACCAAGCCCGGCGCCCCAGATGGAAATGGTGTGGGAGCCGATGGACAGGCTTCGTACCGGATAGATCAGGAAAAAGTTTCCGACAATGTTGGCTGCGTTAGAGGTCAGATTGGCAGCCAGCGGGATCCGCGTGTTTCCGGCAGAACGGAAAATTGCGGAGAGTACTACCGAGAGTGTCTGGGCCGTGAGGCCGTAGCCGATGATTTGCATGTAGCGCTGTGCCTGGGGAATGACCTCCGGAGCAGCACCAAGCCAGATGGGGAGCGGATGGCAGATGAGCTCCACGCCAAGAGCCAGCAAAAGACCAAGCACGGCTGCGCACACAAGTCCCTGGGCCGTGATCCGGCGGGAACGAGCATCATCGCCGGAGCCCACTGCATGGGAGATCAGATAGGAAAAGCCCACGCTTAAGGAGGTGATAAAGCCATTGATGAGCCAGATGCTGGAAATGTTGACAGCCACTGCGGCAGTGGCAGAAGCACCGATGGAGCCTACCATGGCGGTGTCTGCCAGGGAAGCCATACAGATCAGAAACTGCTCCAGGATTGCGGGCCAGGCCAGCTTCAGGATGGTACGGTTTAAGTGGCTCTGTGCCTGGTCAGAGAGAATATCCGGCGCCTGTTTATTCATGATCCGGTACCTGGAAACCGTTTTCTTTTAATACCCAGGATGCAACGGCACGGTTGGTATCCAGCCAGGCGCCGTGGGATTTCATGTAGCCGATCAGGCGGCTGAGCATCTGCACGCGGCTGGCCCGGCCTACAAACTGCGGATGCAGCACAAAATTGATCATGCGGCCCTCTGCAGCCAGGGAATCAAATTCCTCCTTCCAGATCTCAAACATCTCATCCGGGGATTTGAGTCCGTAGCGCTCCGGGGCAGCATCGGTATAAAAGTCGTAGGCGGTATCATCGAAAATGGAATCCTTCGGAAGCTCCACCAGAGGAACGGTCTTACCGTCGATCTGATGAAGAAACGGGCCGTCACTGTCGCGCCAGTTGCTGCTGTAAATATAGCCGTGCTCCAAAAACAGGCGCAGGCTGTAGTCATGGATAACGCCGCCCGGTGCCCGGTGTCCGGCAATCTTCTGCCCGGTCAGATCGTAGATGATCTTCTCACTGCGGTGCATGGTGGCATCTTCCTGCTCATAGGTAGTTTTTGTGGATTCCTCATGCAGATAGCCATGAAAGCCGATGTCGTGTCCTCTGCGTGCAATCTCCCTCACGACCTCTGGGTAATGCTCAGCAACTACACCGGGAATGAAAAAGGTTGCCTTTACCTGGTGGCTGTCCAGCATGTCGAGGATGCGCGGCACACCCTGTTTGGGGCCGTAGGCGCCGCGGGAAAGGTTTGTCATATGGGCAGTACTGCCGTCACCGTGCGTGGTCCACATCGTTTCTGCGTCCAGGTCAAATGCCATCATCACGGCAATCCGTTTGTTGTCAGGCCAGTTCATCATGCTCTGTTTCCTCCGTTCTGCTTCTGTACATAACGCGCTACATCCTCGCAGGTGGTAATCCATGCGCCGTGATTCTGCATATAGGCAATGAATTCGCCCACCATGCCGATGCGGCTCGCGCGGCCGATCATCTGCGGATGCAGCTTTAAGATGAAGATCTTGTTGCCCTCCAGGGCCAGACCGTCAAATTCCTGCTTCCAGTTGCCTAAGACCTTCCGGTTCGGGTACATACAGCGGACAGCAGGATCGCTGAAGGTGAAATAGTAATAGGTAAAGTCATCCATGGTGATATCGTTCGGGAGCTCTACCAGAGGCAGCTCCTTTTGATCCTTTTCCCAGAGATAAGCCCAGTCACAGTCCTTCATGGAAGAGCTGTACAGATAGCCCCGCTCTGTCAGAAGCTCCGGCATAAAATCCTGGAGCACGCTTTCCGGTGCCCGGTGTCCTACCGGCTTTTTTCCGGTGATCTCTGCGAGCAGCGCTTCACTTTTATCCAGGATTTTTATCATTTCGTCCCGGGAAAGCTCCGGATCGGATTCATGCCGGTAGCCGTGGCAGGCTAGCTCATGGCCGCGCCGGTGAATTTCCTCTACGGTGTCCCGGTAGGTCTCGATCACAGCACCCGGCACAAAAAAGGTAGATTTGATGTTCATGGTATCTAACATATTGAGGCATCTGGCCAGTCCCTCATGAGGGCCGTACTGACCTCGTGAAAAATCGGTAAAGCCAATGGTTGTCCCCTTGCTTTTGGCGCGGGATATCCGTAAAAATTCAGCGTCATAATCAAATGTAACCATCACGGCAATACGTTTGCCGTCTGGCCAGGAAAACGCTGGTCCGTTTGTTTTTCCATCTGCAATGTACATAAAATGCTCCTTTCGCGGTCTGAAAACTCTCTCTTAACATAAGAAGAGTTTCCCTTTCGTAGTTCGATTATAAGCATGGGAAAGATCAATGTCAACCGCCCTGTCGGGTATAACCGCGCGGCCCTGTTCTTATAAATATTTCGTATGGAAATTTATGAATAATATTCACCGGTTTAGTTGAAATGGGGAAATAAAAGTGATATAATCAGCCGGAATGTTTATTTTTATGCACAATTATACACATGAGGAGGAATGAAATTATGAAAAAACATATTCTTTTCGCAGCCGGTGCAATGCTGGCAGCTGTGCTTATGACCGGATGCGGCAGCAAGCCGGCAGAAACCACCGCGGCCGCAACAGCTGCTGAGACAGAGAGCACTGCAGCAGAGACAACACAAGCAGCAGGCAGCGAAGCAGAGAGCAGTGAGGCTGAGGTATCTGCAGATAATCCGTTTGCAGGCAAGACCGTGAAGGTTGGCTGTTCCGCAACCTTTGTTCCGTTTGAATCCATTGAGATGGCAGCAGACGGAAGCAAGACCTATGTTGGCATGAATATTGATATTGTTAAGGCAATCGTTGAGAAAAACGGCGGTAGCGTTGAGTTTGTAGATATGCCGTTTAAGAGCCTGATGGCAGCAATCCAGGCCGGCCAGATTGATTTCTGCAGCGGCGGCATGGCACCGACCGAGGAGCGTGAGAAGACTCTGGATTTCTCCGAGATCTTTTTCTATCCGAGAAATGCGATCGTTTACCGCGCAGAGGATGATTACCCGGATCTGGATTCCCTTCAGGGCAAGACCGTAGCATATGTATTTGGTACCAACTATCAGCAGGTAGCTGAGAGTATCCCGGATGTAAACGCAGTTGGTATTCAGGGAAGCCCGGCCTGCATCGAGGAAGTAAAGAGTAAACGTGCAGATGCCTGCATCATTGATGGCGCCGGCGCAAGCGAATTCCTGAAGAACAACGATACGTTAAAGATGAGCCTTCTGGACAAGACCGATGACTGCTTTGCAATCGGCTTCCCGAAGGAGTCTCCGTACTATGAGACTTTCAACAACACTCTGAAAGAGATGATGGATGACGGCGAGTTAAACAAGATCATCGCGGAGCACTTAAGCGAGCAGTTCATCCTGGATTAATTTTGAAAAGAAAGGAAATCATATGAAGCTTGATTTTAGCAGTGTCTGGCAGTATTGGCCGTTCTTATACCATGGTGCAGTGACTACTTTAAAAATAACAGCCATGGCGGCGGTACTTGGATTTATACTGGGTGTGCTTCTGTCGTTGATTAAGATCAGCAAATGTAAGCCCCTTGTCTGGTTTGGTAACTTTTACACCTCGATCTTCCGTGGTACCCCGCTTCTGGTACAGCTCTGTATCGTGCATTTTGGCCTTCCGCAGTTAACCGGTATGACCCTTACCACGATGCAGTCCGGTGTGCTGACCTTCTCACTGAACTCAGCTGCATATATTTCCGAGATTTTCCGTGGCGGAATCAATGCCATTGACCGCGGACAGTATGAGGCTGCCATGTCCCTGGGTGTGGGTTATCGGGACATGATGAAGGATATCATCCTTCCGCAGGCAGTCAAGCATATCCTGCCGAGCCTGGTAAATGAGGCAATTTCCCTGTTAAAAGAGTCTTCCATCCTTTCCTATATCGGAGCGGTGGAACTGCTTCGTGCAGCAGACCAGATCACGGTACTGACCTTCCGGTTCTTTGAGCCGTATCTGGTGATCGCATTGATCTATTATGTTTTTGTCATGCTGCTGTCTATGGTAGCCAGTCGTGTAGAAAGGTGGGTGAACCGAAGTGATCGAGTTTCATGATGTCCATAAGAGCTTTGGCTCTCTTGAAGTGTTAAAAGGAATCAATTTAAAGATTGAAAAGAGCCAGGTTGTTACCCTGATCGGCCCTTCTGGTTCCGGTAAATCCACGATCCTGCGGTGCATGAACCTGCTGGAGCGGCCGACCAGCGGCCAGGTGCTCATTGAAGGACAGGACATTACGGCACCGAAGACCGACATTCAGAAGATCCGCAAGGATATCGGCATGGTGTTCCAGCATTTCAATCTGTTTCCGCATATGACAGTCATGGAAAACATGGTCTATGCGCCGATCCGGGTCAATAAGATGCCGAAGGATCAGGCGAAGGAAAAGGCTCTGGAGCTTTTAAAGCTGGTCGGCCTGACCGAGAAGGCAGACGTGTATCCGGGCAAGCTTTCCGGAGGACAGAAGCAGCGTATAGCCATCGCGCGGGCGCTGGCCATGGAGCCGAAGATCATGCTGTTCGATGAGCCGACCAGCGCCCTGGATCCGGAGATGGTAAAAGAGGTTCTGGAGGTAATCAAGGGTCTGGCCCACACCGGGATCACCATGGCGCTTGTTACCCACGAGATGGGCTTTGCAAGGGAAGTTTCCGACCGCATCTGCTTCATCGATAACGGGCAGATCGTGGAGGACTCCAACCCGGCCGAATTCTTTTCAAACCCGAAGAGCGAGCGTGCACAGAACTTCCTCGAGAAGGTGCTGTAGATCATATTGCAGAATGCCGGACGGCAGTGCGTACAAAAAATACGTACTGCCGTTTTTGCATAAAAGATTTGACATTCCTGCCGCGACAGGATATAGTTCTTAATACATTGCTGTTTTCCGGCCGGGCAGATTGCAATGGATAAAAAGAAGAAAGGCAGGGATGTTATGACTGTTTACCAGGAATTACAGTTAAGCTCCGCAGGATCGAAGAATCTGATCCGGCGGTCAGAAAATAAAGAAGAAAAAAAGCGTCATATTTTTATTTATAACGCGAAGGTGTATCTTGTGGTAGCGTTTTGCTTTGCGGTGGTGACCGCCTTCAGCCTGCTGTTTGGTTCAGCCAACAGCATCGCGGGCGTGGTGGTGCTTCTGGCTCTTCTGGTGCTGCGTCAGGCAGATTTCGGAATCCGCACGTCGCACGGACTCATCTGTATCGGATTGATCTTCGGCGTGCTGATCGCAGGTCCGCGCCTCTCCAATATGCTGCCACCGGGATATGCGTTTCTTGCAAACTGTATCTTCATCATGATTCTGATGGTGCTGGGCTGCCACAATGTGATCATGTCGAATCATTCTACATTCGTTCTGAGCTATTTGCTGCTTCAGGGCTACGATGTCAGCGGAGCCGATTATGAAAAACGTATCGTGGGACTGCTTTTGGGAATGGTCATCTGCATGGCTGTATTTTATAAAAATCAGAGACTGCGTCCGTACCGCAGAAGCTTTCTGGATCTGTTCCGGGAATTCCATTTCCGTTCGGCAAGAAACTGGTGGTATATCCGTATGACGCTGACGGTCTCCACGGCACTTCTCATCATGAATCTTCTGGGAATTTCCAGAGCCATGTGGGCCGGAATTGCCTGCATGTCCGTGTGCCTGCCATTTTCCGGGGATATGCAGCCAAGGGCGAAAATCCGTGGCTTATACAATGTTCTGGGCTGTGCGGTATTCGCTGTTTTATATTTTCTGCTGCCCCAGTCCCTGCATCCATATCTGGGCATTTTGGGCGGAATTGGTGTCGGTTATTCTGCCGGATACGCATGGCAGACGGTGTTTAATACCTTCGGTGCACTTTATATTGCGTCCGGGGCCTTTGGACTAGTGGGAGCCATTGTCTTAAGAATCGGGACCAACGTGGGAGCAGCAGCTTATACCATGCTGTTAGATCAGATCTTAAACCGGCTGTTTGGCCGCGAAATGAAAAGGAGAGAAGGCTATGTTTGAGAGAGTTGAGTATACCGTAGCAAGAATTGACGGAGATTACGCATACTTACAGCGGGTGGACGATCCGTCCGCAGAAGAAAAATGCGTGGCAAGAGCGCTGCTTCCGGCAGAGATCAGCGAAGGCTGCCGCGTAGCATATGAGATGCTGGAATACAGTATGGCATAAAAGTGAATAAGCGGTATAACCCCTCAGAGTTCTTCATAGACTGTAAAAAAGAATTCTGAGGGGTTTTCTTTTGAAGGATTATATCGAAGAGCGGGCCGTTGCCATTGCCAATTACATCATAGACCACAATGCCACGGTACGGCAGACGGCGAAGAAATTTGGGATAAGCAAGAGCACGGTCCACAAGGACGTCACGGACCGGCTGGAGTACATAAATCCGGCGCTGGCAGCCCGGGCCAGGATCGTGCTGAACATCAACAAATCCGAGCGCCATATCCGCGGCGGCATGGCCACCCGGGAGAAATATCAGCACCGCGTTGCTATCTGCAGCCGGGAGGAGGAATCGAGATAACAAAAATGAGCGGCGTGTTCAGTCATGCCGCTCATTTTCGTTGTCCCAGGTTTCGCAGAACCGTGCCGCAAAGGAAGGTTCTTCTCCTGCCGCGTAAAGATGGGAAATATCCCCAAAGGCGTTGGCCCTAAAGCTTGCGATGCCCTGCCGCCGTTCTTCGGTATAGATGGTGGTGACGGAGGATGCTGCCGCGCACAGGCCGTGCCACAGCGGCATCGGGGAAACGTGCAGCAGGTGGCTTAACAGCACACATTCCACGCCGAAGTGGCAGAACAGCACGATGGTATCGCGGTTTGGTCGGACAGCCCGGTAGTACAGGCCTTCGCGTTCATAGCCGTGAAATGCCAGAAGCCGGTCAAATTCTTTGGTAACCCACTTGTATTCCTGCTCTGCATTCACAGAACGCATGGCATCCGTGTGATACCATTCCTCCGGGTCATAGTAGCGGAGTTCTTTTGTCCAGATTTCCGGCAGCCAGTCCCAGATGCTGGTGCTGCGGTCCATGCCGGGCTTTACAATGCGGGGAGAAAACTCCCGGAGCCATTCCTTTGTCTCAGCAGTGCGCCCCAGCTTCTTTAAAGTCAGGGATGCGGTATCCTTCGCCCGCCCCAGCGGCGAAACATAGTAGGCATCTGCCGGAGTTTTTACAAGCCGTTCAGAAAGCAGTTCCGCTTCCTTCCAGCCGGTGGGAGTCAGGGAGTCAATGGAGTAGTCCGGGTCAGCGTGTCTTACGATTACAAGTTTCATGAAGAGTTCCTTTCATGCTTTATCCAAGCTTTACTTTACATTCTTTCTTATAGCAGGCAATGCCGTATTTGATGATGGTTTTCATGCCGTCTTCTTCCAGGCTGGCGGCATATTGCTGGTCTTCAATCTGTGCAAGTGCTTTATCGCAGGCAGCATCCAGATTTCTGTCATCTGCATATTTCAGTTCAATCACGATGCCAATGCGGTTTTCTGGTATTTTGATCAGAATATCACTGTAACCGATTCCGGATTCTGCATTGGATTTTATGATCCAGTTTTCTTTAAAGCGGAGCAGGCCCAGAAGAATTCCATGATAAAAGTTTTCCTTTTTCTCTTTCGTGGCATTGTCGCGGACACTGATCATATTCCAGAGATAGTCATCAAACAGCGTTTCAATCACGGCAGCATTCCTTTCAGGAAATGCGCTGCAGAAGGTGGAAATGGTTTCTTTATTGGCTCTGGATGTTTCCTTAAACCAGATGCGGATCTGATCGATAAACAGTCTCCGGATTTCCTGGTTGGGAATCATGAGCTGGTATGGATTGTCACGGATTCCGCTTTTGGTTGTCAGATATCCGGTAGTGAAAAGTACACTCCACAGATTTTCAATGCTCTGATCCAGTTCATTGTAAGTCAGTTCCTGGTGAATATCTTTGGAAATGGATTTCCCGGCAATCAGGTCTTCCATTTCGTTTCGGGTCTGTGCGCCAGCCATGTCAATAAATCTGCGCACAATGGCATTGCCGCTGGTGTTCAGCCAGTAGTTCTGCGGCGGGAGTGCGGGATCACTCAGGTGATCTGCACAATAATTGATGACATCCCATGGGCAGTACACATCCATATTTCCAAAATGATAGCCGTCATACCAGGTCCGGACTGTTTCATAATTTGATTCCAGGCCATAGTAATGAAGCAGTTTTTTTACATCGGAATCGGTAAAACCAAAATATTCATCAAAAGCGGTGCTGGTGATGGAGTAAATCTTAAAATTGTTGAGTCCAGTAAATACGCTCTCTTTTGTGATGCGAAGACATCCGGTCAGCACAGCAAATTTCAGGCTGTTGTTTGTTTTCAATGCATTTCCAAGCATGGTGCGGATCAGGGAAATCATTTCGTTGTAGTAACCATGCTGAAAGGCTTTATCGAGTGGAACATCATATTCATCAATGAGAATGATGACTTCCTTCTGGAAATGTTTGGCAAGGAGCAGGGATATATTGCGCAGGGCAGCAGGAAGGGCTTCATTTGGCATGGAAAAAATACCATTTTCTACCTGTACATAGCCGCGGTAAAGGTCCTTTTCCGTGTCTGTCAGATTTGTACTTTCAGCCAGAAATGGAAATCTGGCCGCTTCCATGCCGATGATATCTTTCATGGCAGCAACAGCGTCTGCGTATGTCTGCCCGTCGACGCCCTTCAGTGTTATGGAAATGACAGGAAACTGCCCCATATAGGCATCACACAGCGCAGTGTTTTGGAAAATATCCAGACCGTCAAAGAGCATTTTATTGCATCCAATCTCAAAGAAATTCTGCAGCATGCTCATATTCAGGGATTTTCCAAAGCGGCGTGGTCGTGTGAACAGATTTACTTCGCTGGGGTTCTTTAACAGCTGCTCAATCAGACGTGTTTTATCCACATAGTAAAAGCCGCTGGTTCGTATTTTGGAAAAGCTTTCGATTCCAATAGGAAGTTTCAGTTGTTCGCGCAAAAGATGGATGCCTCCTTTCCAGAGTGTTTTCTGTCATTCCATTTTACCATTTCAGCCCCGCCGAAACAAGCAATAGATTTTTTCTTGTGTATTCGCTGCATATGGTCTAAAATGGAGAAAGAAAAAATTCCAATACGGAGGACTCACAATGAAAAACATCTTAGTTGCTATGCCATTCAACGATACGCACAAAGCTTATATCGAAAAAATCGGAACCGGCTGCGAGTTTCACTATACCACCATCAAAACTGCCACTGCAGAGGAGGTAAAGGCAGCGGACATCATTTTCGGCAACATCAGTCCGGAGCTTGTGAAGCAGAATGACCATCTGGAGTGGATGCAGTTAAATTCTGCAGGCTCTGACCAGTACTGCAAGCCGGGAGTCATCGGTCCGGATACGATTCTGACCTGTGCCACCGGTGCTTATGGTCTGTCTGTTTCCGAGCATATGGTTTCCATGTCCATGATGCTCTGCCGCAAGATGGATTTATATATGAAGAATCAGATCAACCATGAGTGGAAGGAAGAGGGCAGCGTAACATCCATCTGGAATTCCACCACACTGGTAGCAGGTCTTGGTGATATCGGAAGTGAGTATGCAAAACGCATGAAGGCGCTGGGAAGTCATGTTATTGGTATTCGCCGCAACGTGGCAGAGAAGCCGGATTTCATCGACGAACTCTACACCATGGACCAGCTGGATGAGGTTTTACCGAAGGTGGATTTCGCGGTATTTATTCTGCCAAGTACCCCGGCAACCCATCACATCATGGATGAGCGCCGCCTGCGCCTCATGAAGCCGGGCAGTTATCTCATCAACGCAGGACGCGGCGATGCAGTGGACTGCGATGCGTTAAATAAAGTCCTGCGCGAGGGCGGTGCGCTGGCCGGTTGTGCGTTAGATGTAACTGAGCCGGAGCCGCTTCCGGCAGATCATCCCCTCTGGGATGCGCCGCGCACCATCATAACCCCGCACAGCGCAGGAAAGTTCCATCTGCGTGAAACCTTTGAGCGCATTGTACGGATTACCGGGGAGAATCTGGAGAAATATCTGGCTGGAGAGAAGGATAAGATGCGCAATCAGGTAGATGTGAAGACTGGAAACCGGAAATAATATCATGAAGTACATGCATACATTCTGTCCCGGAAGAATAGGTTATTACTATCAAATTTTTTCGGGGAGGCTGTTATGGGAAAGAAAAAAAGCGGAAAGGTGCTGTTGGTGGCGGCTCTTCTGGCCTGGGTCTTCGTGGTGCGGTTTCTGACGGCCTGCAGCGTGGAGAAGGATGACCTGAAAAAGGTGCGTGACCTGGAATTCACCGTAGTCGGGGAGACAGATCTTCCAGAGGAGCTTAAGCAGGTGATCGGGGAGAAAAAGACGGCACCGTTTAAAATGACCTACACCGATGATCAGAATCTTTACATAGCAGTGGGCTACGGGGAGCAGGAGAACGGGGGCTACAGCATTTCAGTGAGGGAGCTTTACCTGACGGAGAATGCAATCGTGGCAGATACGGAGCTTCTGGGACCGGAGAGCGCGGAACAGACCGGAGCAGAAAAATCGTATCCGTACATTGTCGTAAAAACCGAATATCTGGAGGAACCGGTTATATTCCAGTGATTTACTAGGAATTCTTCTGCAGGCACTTGTATTTCTTTCATATCATATGGTAAAATAAAAGCTAAAATTCTAACATATATTGCGGAGGCCTGGGAATATGATTTTGAAAGATATCTGGATGGATGTAAAAGCCGTACAGGAGCGTGACCCGGCAGCGCGGAGTGCCCTGGAGGTGCTTCTTCTCTACCAGGGCGTGCATGCCCTGATCTGGCACCGGTTTGCCCACTGGTTTTATAAGCACCACATGTTTTTTATTGCGCGCCTGATCTCTCAGATCGCGCGCTTCTTTACCCTGATCGAGATTCATCCCGGCGCACAGCTGGGGCATGGCATTTTAATTGACCATGGCTGTGGCGTGGTTATCGGTGAGACAACGGTAGTCGGAGATAACTGTACCATTTACCAGGGCGTTACCCTGGGCGGTGTCGGCCTGAACAAGGGAAAACGTCATCCTACTCTGGGCAACAATGTCACCGTAGGCTGCGGCGCCAAAATTCTGGGCGCTTTCGAGGTCGGAGACAACTGCCAGATTGCGGCGAACGCGGTTCTGTTAAAACCGCTGGACAACGATACCACGGCAGTGGGCATCCCGGCGCAGCCGATTAAGGTGGCAGGTGTTCCCATTGAAAACCGAAAAAGAGCGGTGACCGTGGAACATTTTGAGAAGATGGAACAGCGCGTGAAAGAACTGGAGGCGGAGCTGGAGCGTCTGAGAGCGGAACTGGCAGAGAACTCCGGGGAAAACTGAGCAAAGCGCCTGGGTTGGCGCGGTATCATAAAAAGAGAAGCACTCACATAGACTTTCTGTAAAGGGTTTCTGATATGGAAAGAAAGGTGGGTGCTTTTTTATGCTGGAACTGGAAAAACAGAATCTGCGCAGAAACCGTCTGAAAAGCCAGACGGGAACGCAGGTAACCCTGGATGATGATTTTATTGTTCCGGATACGATGAGTGATATGGCTGAGGTGATCCTGGATTCCGGAATCATCCAGCTGGAGCCGGTGAAGGTGCAGCGGGAGCGGATCACAGTGCGGGGAAAGCTGGATTTTCATGTGCTTTACCGGAAGGAAGAGGGCGGCCTGCAGGCCCTTGGAGGGTCAATTCCCTTTGAGGAGGCCATAAACGTGCCGGATCTGGATGAGAAGGATTATGTCAGTGTCTCTTGGCAGCTTGAGGACCTGAATACGGAAATGATCCATTCCAGAAAGCTTGGGATCAAGGCCATTGTGACGCTGGAGGCGAAGGCAGAAAGCCTGTATGATACAGAGGCAGCCGTGGATGTGCGTGGGGAAGATGATGAAATCCATCTCCAGGTAAGGCGGGAGCGGATTCCGGCAGCGGCCATTGCCCTGCGCAGAAAAGATACCTATCGCTTAAAGCAGGACATCACGCTTCCGGGCAGCAAACCGGTCATCGAACGGATGCTGTGGACGGAAATGAAGCTTGCCGGGTGTCAGGCAAAGCCGCTGGACGGTCAGATCCATCTGGAGGGAACCCTGATGATATTTGCCCTCTATGAGGGCGGGGAGAGCGGTATGGTCCAGTGGGTGGAGGAAAGCATTCCGTTTTCCGGTGAAGTGGAGATGCAGGGTGCCGCTGCGGATATGATACCGATCATCGGCCTGAAGCTGATTCACCGTGATCTGGAGGAAAGGCCGGATTACGACGGGGAGATGCGGGAGCTTTCCGTGGACGCGGTCATTGAGCTGGATGTGCGCCTTTATGAGGAACAGGAGCTGGAGCTTCTGCAGGATTTGTATGCCACAAACCGGGAAATTGTTCTGGACACTGGTGAGGCGGTCTTTGACCAGATCCTGACCCGCAATTTCGGAAAATGCCGCGTTGCGGAAAAGGTGGAGATGGAGACGGATCCCAGGGTGCTGCAGATCTGTCACAGCAGCGGCAGCGTAAAGCTGGACGGGGTGGAGGTCCGGGAGAACGAGCTGGCGGTGGATGGTGTTCTGGAGGTGAAGCTTCTGTATCTGACAGATGAAGACGCAAGGCCGGTGCAGGCTGCGACCCGCCTGGTGCCCTTCCATTATGAGGCAGAGACGCCTGGTATCACGGAGGACAGCATCTGGTACCTGGAGCCGGGGCTGGAGCAGCTTACCGCGGTTATGGCGGGAGGCGGACAGGCGGAACTGCGCGGAGTGATCACGCTGGATCTGTTTGTTTTGCAGCCGGAGACAAGACAGATAATCCTGCAGGCTCAGGTTCATCCTGTGGACACAGAAAAAATGAAAGCCATGCCTGGTATTGTCGGTTACCTTGTACAGCCGGGAGATAGTCTGTGGGATGTGGCGAAGCGTTTTCATACTACAGAAAAATCCATACTGGAGGCCAATGAATTGCCGGGGGATGCCATCAAAGCGGGAGACTGCCTGATTCTGGTGAAAGAAATTTAAGGTGTCGCGCACAAAAAAGAAAAAAATGCGTATGATGTAGTATAAGACATCGCTGGTCACTGCATCAGGCTGGTGCTTTTTATAGATCAGGGAGACCTGGGCGGCGCATGCTGTACTTGCAAGCAGCATCTGCCGCCTACATAGCGTTGCGCGGGAGCGTTTCTTATGGTACGATGATAGCCGTAGTACAAAGGGGAAGAACGATGTCAGAAGAAAATTATACCTATATTCTGGAGTGCGCGGACGGCACCCTCTACTGCGGATGGACAAACCATCTGAAGGAGCGGGTGGCGGCCCACAATGCCGGAAAGGGTGCCAAATACACAAAAAACCGCCGGCCTGTGGTGCTGAAGTATTACGAAACCTTCAGCACGAAGCAGGAGGCCATGCGGCGGGAGTGGGCGGTCAAGCAGTTAAGCCGGAAGGAAAAACTGGCTCTGATCGGACAGTTTGAAGAGCAGAAGATGTCAGAACAGCAGTAAAAAGCCGCCGGCCCCAAAAGAGCAGGCGGCTTGACTGATTCAGGCCACGAAGGCGTACATCATGATGTAGTGGCAGAGACTTCCGCCCATCACGAACAGGTGAAAGATCTCATGGGAGCCGAAGTAACGGTGTTTCTGGTTGAAGATCGGCAGCTTCAGGGCGTAGATCACGCCGCCCACGGTGTAGATGATGCCACCCGCCAGAAGCCATCCGAAGGCCTGGCGCGGAAGGGCCGCGATGATCTTTCCAAAGGCGAGCACGCAGACCCAGCCCATGGCAATGTAGATCAGGGAAGAAAACCACTTGGGGCAGGTAATCCACAGCGCGTTGATGAGGATGCCCACGGCGGCAATGCCCCATACCAGTGCCAGAAGGAGCCAGCCGGTGCGGTCGCCCAGAACCAGCATGCAGACCGGCGTGTAGGTCCCGGCGATCAGGATAAAGATCATCATATGATCTGCCTTGCGCAGCATACGGTTGATCTTCGGTGAGATATCAAGCGTATGGTAGATGGTGCTTGCCGCATAAAGCAGTATCATACTGGTGATAAAGACGGTAAGAGCCAGTACATGGCTGGAGCCGGGTTCCTGCGCAGCCTTGATGAGGAGCGGGGAAGCGGCACACAAAGCCAGGATCATGGCAATAAAATGAGTCAGGGCACTGCCTGGATCTTTGATTTTCAGAGTCATAAAGATTCCTCCTTAAAAAAACAATGTAGTTTTGAAAACTACGTTTAACTGTTTTCTATACTATACAGCGGCGGGGAGAAAAATGCAAGGCTTTTTCTGGAAAAACTTTGAAAATCAAACTATCTGACAAAATATACCAAAAAGGGAGAACGGCATGCTGAATATACTATATGAAGATGAAGCAGTTTTAGTGGTATGGAAACCGGTGGGAATGGAGTCTCAGTCCGGACGGGGCTTTGATGCGGACATGGTGAGCGAGATCAAACGGTATTTATCCACAAAAAAGGCGGTGGATAATCACAACTTGTCCACAAAGCCTGTGGAGCCTTATGTGGGAGTTATCCACAGACTGGATAAGCCAGTCAGTGGTGTTATGGTGTATGCCAAAACGAAAAACGCTGCTGCGTCGCTGAGTAAACAGGTAGCGGAAGGGAAGATGCACAAAAAATACCTTGCGGTACTCTGTGGAAAACCTGTGGATAATGTGGAAAAGTATGTGGATTATCTGTTGAAAGACGAAAAGGAAAACACTTCCCGGATTGTGGATATGGGGATAAAAGGTGGAAAACGTGCGGAGCTCATTTGCAGGGCGCTTGAGACAAAGCCTGTGGAACCGTATGGGGAGCTGACACTGGCAGAAATCGAGCTTCTCACGGGGCGCCATCACCAGATTCGGGTGCAGATGTCAGGCCACGGTCTGCCACTCTGGGGAGATAACCGCTACAATCCTGCTTTCCAGAAAGGAGATGCGGCAATGTCAGGATCCGCGGCAGAGCGTGCGGCAGAAACCGGCGGGCAGGAACAGATGGAGAAAAAGAAGCGGGAATCTGGCCGCATCCCGCTTCGTGAACGGCGCAGGAGCGGCACAGGACGCAGTGGCCGCGCTCTCCGTGTGGATGTAGCTCTGGCAGCGTATGAACTGGCCTTTACTCATCCGGAAACCGGGGAGAGCATGATCTTTCAGCACAACCCGTCTGGTGGCATTTTCCGCCAGTTCCAGATGCCCGGGCAGCAATGAGTCCATGAAAACAGCCAGTATATTCTGTGCCCGTATAAATCCGGAAAGAGCGGGCAGACTAGAGAATGTACAAAGGAAGTACAGATCAAAAAGCAGGTGAGTCCATGGGTAAACCGACCGAGGTACTAACGATAACTCCATTTACATATGAAAAAAAATGTCGTATACTGGTACTGCTTCACGAAATGAAAAGAAACAGGAGGCAGGATTATGACATTTACCTATCCTGCGGTGATCACACCGCATAAAGACGACGATGGTTTCCATATCGTATTCCCGGACCTGGAACTCTGCGAAGGAGACGGTCCGGATTTAGAGGATGCTCTGGATGATGCCAGAGAGGCAGCCTACAACTGGCTGATGCTGGAACTGGAAGAAGGCGGAGAGTTCCCGGCACAGAGCCATGAGGAAGATATTGAAGTTCCGGAGGGCGGATTTGTACGCCGCATTATTGTGCGGATCAAACTGCTGCCGGACAGCGACTGATCAGAACAAAACTGGCCGGGCTGCTTGCAAAAGCCACAGCCAGTTTTATGCTGGATACAATAGGAGGAGTTGAATCATGAGATACACTGTAAAACCACACGACGTGTGCCCGACATCCCTGTCTTTTGACCTGGAGGGCGACGTAGTAAGAAACGTAGAATTTACAAGAGGCTGTAATGGCAACTTAAAGGCCATCAGCAAGCTGGTGGACGGCATGACCGTAGACCAGATCTACAATACGCTGCACGGCAATACCTGTGGCTACAAAGATACATCCTGCGCGGACCAGCTGGCCCAGGCAGTGCGCCAGTGCTACGAGGAGAGCCAGAAATAATCAGCTCATTTCCCGTGCAAGACGCAGGAATTCCTGCATTTCTTTTGTGACCCATTTATCTTTATGGTAAAAGATCTGCCGCCAGGTCTGCATCTGAAATCCGCGGACCTTAAGCGCGGTCAGCCGTTTCTGTTCTACTTCCCGCCGGATGGTAAATTCCGGCAGAAACGAGATCCCTGTATTTTTTAGAAGCATGTGAATAATGAATTCGGTACTGCCGATTTCCAGAAACGGCCGGATAAAACGGTCTGTAGATGCCAGATACTGTTCTAACATATGACGGTAGCTGGCATCTTTTTCTGTGAGCAGAAACGGAAAACGCAGCACTTCCTCCAGCTCCAGTTCCCGGTTTGCCCTGGCCAGCTCATGATCCGGAGAAGCCACGAAGATATTTTCCTCCGGCTCTTCCAGGGTCTTGCACCAGCGGCTGTCGTAGATGCGCCGGTCTAAGAGATACACGATATCGATGGCATTTTCGTTCATCCGGTTTAACAGAACATCCGGGGAATCCGTGACAATGCTGATGGTGACCTCCGGATAGAGCCTGTGATATTCGGACAGCAGATCCGGAAAGATGGAGGCACAGATGGACTCGATGGTGCCAAGACAGAGCTTGCCATTTAAGGTGGAAGCATCGGAGACCGCGCCCCTGGCCTGCGCTAAGTCCTTCTGGATGGCAACTGCGTACTGATAGAAAACCTGCCCCTGATGGGTCAGGGAAATCTGTTTTCCGATGCGGTCAAACAGGTGAACGCCCAGCTCATTTTCGAGCTGCTTGATCTGGATGGTGACCGCGGCCTGAGAGTAGCCAAGCTGCTTTGCGGCCTTGGAAAAACTCTGGTGCTGTGCCACCTGGAGAAAGGTACTGATTTCACGAAATTCCATAAGAATCCCTTCTTTCATCATTAAAAAATTTTAAACGATATGATAAAAACTTTAAATTTTACATTAATGTAACTATATGTTACAGTAAATTTATCAACAAGGCAAGCCGTAATGATGAATCCGGATGGCCTTCATATCTGATCAATATGAGTAGCCATAAACAAAAGAAAGGTGATAATGAGATGGAAAAGTCAGATCCGCGTTATCAGGCATATATCCAGATCCTGAAAGAAGAACTGATCCCGGCTATGGGATGTACCGAACCGATCGCGCTGGCCTATGCAGGCGCAGTTGCAAAAAAAACGCTGGGAGAACAGCCGGATAAAGTGAAGGTTGAGGCCAGTGGCAGCATCATTAAGAATGTAAAATCCGTGATCGTGCCGAATACCGGTCACTTAAAGGGCATCAATGCGGCAGTGACTGCAGGTATTGTGGCAGGTGACCCGGATAAAAAGCTGGAGGTCATTGCCCAGGTTAGTTCGGAGCAGATTCAGCAGATGAAGCAGTTTATGAAAGAGGTGCCGATTGAGATTGAGCATCTTGCGGGCGGCTGCACCTTCGATATTATTGTAACCGTATACCATGGTGAGTCCTACGCGAAGGTGCGCATTGCGAATTACCATACCAATATTGTTCTCATCGAAAAGAACGGGGAGGTTCTGCGCAGTGAGGCGGTTTCCGATGACAGTGAGGATGGCCTGACAGACCGCACGCTGCTTGACATGGAGCATATCTGGGATTTCGCGACAACGGTGGATATCAACGATGTCAAAGAGCTTCTGGATCAGCAGATTGCATGCAATGTGGCTATTGCGGAAGAAGGATTAAAGAATGATTACGGCGCAAATATCGGAAAAGTACTTCTGGATATGGACGGGGACGATGTCCGTGTGAGAGCAAAAGCCATGGCAGCAGCTGGTTCTGATGCCCGCATGAACGGCTGTGAGATGCCGGTAGTGATCAACTCCGGAAGCGGCAACCAGGGCATCACCACTTCGGTTCCGGTCATTGTTTACGCAAAAGAACTTGGCGTCAGTGATGAGATGCGCTACCGCGCCCTGACGCTTGCCAATCTGACTACCATTCATGTAAAGACCCCGATCGGCCGTCTGTCTGCTTACTGCGGAGCAGTAGGAGCAGGTGCCGGAGCAGGTGCCGGAATCGCATACCTTTGCGGCGGCGGCCTGAAAGAAGTAGAACACACGGTGGTCAATGCGCTGGCAATTGTTTCTGGTATTGTCTGTGATGGAGCGAAGGCATCCTGTGCTGCAAAGATCGCGTCTGCGGTTGATGCGGGAATCCTCGGCTACAACATGTACATCCGCGGCCAGCAGTTCCGTGGTGGAGATGGTATTGTTTCCAAGGGCGTTGAGAATACCCTGCAGAATGTCGGCCGTCTTGGAAAAGAAGGCATGAAAGAAACCAACGACGAGATCATCAAGATCATGATCGGAGAATAAAAGAACCCGTGTTTTTTAAGAAAAGCTCTGAGCCAGAAAAAATTCCGGCGCGGAGTTTTTTCTTATGCCCAAGTTTTACATTTCTTTTCATGGAAAAGCCGGAATAATTGTGGTAGTATAGGTTCATATACCTTTGAGAGAATCGGCCTGACCGGATATTGAAAGAAGAATGACCATGAAAAATAAGACTGGAAAAACAACGCAGCTCCTGCTTATGATTATCATGACGATAATCGTTGCGCTGATCATGTATCAGAATGTAGAAGATAGAAACAGGGCAGTACTTTTTCTGCTGCTGTGCTATTTCCTGTGGAATGTATGGACCATGCGCCAGCTTACAAAAAGCCGGGCGGACACAGTTATGGAACTGGAGCGAAGCACAGTCCTGATCCAGTGCGTCACGGAGCTTTCTTCCCATGAGGATGTAGATCAGGCCATCAACAACCTGTTAAAAATTGTTACGGAATATTTCCAGGGCGACCGGACATACATCTTTGAAATGGATTATGAGGAAAAGCTGGTCCACAATACATATGAGTATGCGGCAGCGGGAGTGACAAAGGAAATAGAGAACCTCCGCGATGTCCCGATCCAGATTATTCAAACCTGGATTGATATGTTCCATGAGCGCAGAATGTTCTATATTTCGGATTTGGACCGGGAAAAAGAGAAGGAAGATGCCCGGGCCTATGAAGTGCTGAAAGCACAGAACATCAACAGCCTGATCGCGGTACCCTTTAAAAAGAACGGAGTAGTGACCGGATTTTTTGGTGTGGACAATCCGCGGGAGCATTACCGTGATTTTGAACTGTTGTCCTCCATCCAGTTTTTTATCATGAACCGTCTGGAAACCAGGAGCCGTCAGGAGCAGCTGCAGTATTTAAGCTACCGGGATATGCTGACCAACCTTTATAACCGCAACTGCTACATCCGCTTTATGGAAGGCTACCGGGGGCAGAAGTTTGAGAATATTGGTGTTGTGTATATTGATTTAAACGGATTGAAAAAAGTGAATGATGAGCAGGGCCATGAAGCTGGAGATTCCTTTATCCGGCGGGCTGCCCAGCAGATCGTCGCTGTATTTCCAGAGCATACCTACCGCATTGGCGGTGATGAATTTGTGGTAATCTATCCGGGAATCCTGGAGCAGCAGTTTGAATTCCTGATGAGCCAGCTGAGGCTGAACGCGCGCCAGCACCATGTGAGCTTTTCCTGTGGAGCAGTCTGGAAAAAAGAGTGCGATTCCCTGGATGCGCTTTTAAAAGAAGCGGACGAAAAAATGTATGAGGAAAAGAAACATTTCTATGAGAAAACAGAACACGACCGGAGACGGAAAATCCGCAGAAGTGAGCATGTGTAGAGAAGGGCAGCAGGACGTCGGCCGCATTAGCGGCAAACAGCAGGATGCCGCCTGCGCCAGTGGGGAACAGGTCATCCGCACCACCGGACGGAATAACTGTGGCGGCCGCTGCGTCATCTGTGTTCACATGAAAGACGGAACGATTGACCATTTAAGTACTGAGCGGCCCTGTGACGCGCCAGAGGGGGAAATTCCCCTGACAGCATGCGTGCGGGGCCTGAATTACCATAAGACTTTTCTTGGCGAAGACCGTCTGCGTTATCCTATGAAGCGGGTGGGAAAACGCGGCGAAGGAAAGTTTACGCGCATCAGCTGGGCGGAGGCGGTGGATACCATCGCTTCCGAATGGATCCGCATCCGCGATACCTACGGTGTTGGGTCTCGTTATGTAAATTATGCAACGGGCATCAGTGCTTTAAACCGCGGAAACAATATGGCTAAGCGCCTGCTGAATTTAGATGGCGGATTTCTGGATTACTACAATTCGTACAGTACGGCCTGCATCCGCCAGGCAACGGACATTATGTATGGCACCAACCAAACCGGTCATAATCCGGAAGACTGGTTAAACAGCAATCTGATTATTCTCTGGGGGCACAACCCGGAAGAAACCAAGTTTGACAGTGTCACCATGAATGTGCTTCTGCGCGCAAAAAAGAAGGGCATTCCCATCATTGTCATCGATCCGAGAAGGAATGACACGGCAGTACGTCTGGATGCGGAGTGGATTCCGATCCGTCCTGCCACGGACAGCGCGCTCATGGACGCTATGGCGTGGGTGATTGTGGAAGAAGGGCTGCAGGATCAGGAATTTCTGGATCGCTGCTGTATCGGCTTTGACAAGGCCCATATGCCGAAGGGCATAGATTCGTCCGAATGTTATCTTTCCTATATATATGGAGAGAAGGATGGGATACCCAAAACGCCGGAATGGGCAGAGCGTATTACCGGAACAGCGGCAGATACCATCCGCAGCCTGGCAAGACGCTATGCCCTGGCAAAACCCGCGGCGCTCATTCAGGGTTACGGCCCGCAGCGCAATGCCAACGGGGAGCAGAGCACCCGGGGCGCCATTCTGCTTGCCTGCATGACTGGCAATGTGGGAATTTCCGGCGGCTGGGCCAGCGGCACCGCAGACTGGGTGGAACATAAAAACCCATCCTGGCCAAAGCTGTCAAACCGTTACAACCGGCAGATTCCGGTTTACTTGTGGACCGATGCCGTGCTGCACGGACATACCATGAACCAGTTAGACGGCGTACAGTGGATTGACGGCTCGGAAGAACCAGTCACACTGGAAAGTGATATCAAGATGATTCTCAATCTGGCTGGCAACTGTCTCATCAACCAGCACGGAGACATCAACCGTACGGCAGAACTCCTGCGGGATGAGAGTAAATGCGAGTTCATTGTGGTCAGTGATCTGTTTATGACAGCCAGCGCGAAGTTCGCGGACATCCTGCTTCCGGGCATTTCCATGTTTGAGTGTGAGAATATCACCATGCCCTGGCAGTATGGCAATTTCCTGGGCTTCAACAACAAGGTGATCGAGCCGCTTTACGAAGGGCGGTTTGAGTATGACTGGTTTTCCGAGGTGGCAGACCGCCTGGGATTAAAAGAGCAGTTTACCTGTGGCCGTACCGCGTCGGAGTGGCTGGAATATTTATATAAAGAGCTGAAAAAAACAGAAACAGAACTGCCGGATTATGAGATTTTTAAGAAGCAGGCGCTGTTCCATTATCAGAAGCAGCCAATTCGGCCTGCTTTCAAAGAAGAATGCCGCGATCCGGAAACGCATCCGTTTCCTACAAAGAGCGGAAAGATTGAGATTTTTTCTGAGAAGGTCTACCGGACCGAGTTTAAAGAATTTATGCCGGCCATTCCGCGCTACGTTCCGCCGGTGGAGGGAGCGCAGGATCCTTTGGCAGAAAAGTATCCGCTGCAGCTGACTGGCTGGCACACCAAGCGGCGCTGTCACAGTATCCACGACAATAACCAGGACATGCACAGGCTGGATCCTCAGACTCTGTGGATGAACCCAGCGGATGCTGCAGCCCGGAATCTAAAAGACGGGGATCTGGCAGAGGTATTCAATGACCGGGGACGGATCCGGATGCCGGTGCGCGTCACTGACCGGATCATGCCGGGCGTGACCGCCATCTCCCAGGGCGCATGGTACCGGCCAGACAAAAACGGAACCGACACTGCCGGTTCCATTAACGTGCTGACATCCCAGCACCCGACCCCTTACGCCCGGGGTAACGGGCAGCATACGAACCTTGTGGAGGTGATCCGTTATGGTCTATGAACTGACCGTTCAGTCTGTAAAACTGAAATCAACCCTGTTCACTCCGCCGTCCCGGCTTATCAATACCTGTGAAGTAACATGTGCCATCGGCATGCTGTACAAAAAAGCAGGCCAGCCCATGCCGGAGGTGAAAGCGGGAGACAACCTGGGAAAGCTCATTGAGGGCATCCCGCAGCAGGTCTACGACGCGGAAGGCGGAAACCTGTCCGAAATCGTTCGCAACTACACCTGGTTCGACAGCGATGAAGTGACGGAAGACGCAGCCATCATGCTTCGGATGGGGTATGAATTAATATAAAAATTTAAGAATATTCATGAAAGGTCCGAAGCAGGCCGGGGTGGTATCCCGCTGCGCAAAATAGAAGTGCCGTGTTCGGACGATGTGGCTGACAGCCGTTTGCGGATAGTCGGACTGATCGTCCGCCTCCCGAAAACGTCAGTCGCCACATAGCCGGATACGTTGCACTTCTATTTATGCTACGCAGGATACCCCCCCGCCCTGCTTCTGCTTTCCTGCTATTCTACGGTAATAAAAAACACAGCCAGAATGCTACTGGTAAAAAGCTGAAATTCCAGGCTTTTATCAGTACCGTTCTGGCTGATTTTATTTCTCTCTTAGCGGGAGCAATACAGCAGAAGCCGGTTATCCCGGCATTCCCGGCTTCGGACCTTTATTGCTATTGCTTTTAATTGCAATTTTAATGAAACTTCCGCCGTACTACCTCCGCAATCAGATCTGCGGTTCCTTCTACGCCGAGCAGGGAGGAATCGATCATCAGGTGCTTGTGCAGCGGGTCGGAGGGGGAGTATCCTGCGTAGCGTTTGTGGTAGGCACATCGTGCTTTGTCGACTTTCATGATGGTGCGTTTAGCATCCTCTTCGGACATTTCCAGCGCATTCACGCAGTTTTCCAGCCGTGCCTTGTAAGGCGCGTAGATGAAGATGTTCAGAACATTCGGTTCATTCTGCAGCAGGAAATCGGAGCAGCGGCCCACGATGATGCAGCTGGATTTCCGGGCCAGATCCAGAATGATGTCTTTCTGAACATCAAAGATCATATCCTGGATGTATTGTTTGTCGGTGCCCAGGGGAAACATGTGGGCGAAGAAGTGGTTGTGGGAGCTTTCCTCTGCGTCGCTGATCTGGGAGACCGGCAGGTTTAACTGCTTTGCAACCTCATCCACGATATCCCGGTCATAGTATTCAATGCCAAGCTTCTGAGAGAGAGCATGGGCAATGGGACGGCCCAGGCTTCCGAATTCCCTCGTAATGGTGATGATATATTTATCCATGAATCAGCCCTCCTTAAGCGGTCACAATGGTTTTCTGATATCCTCTGACAACACAGCTGAGCGTGAAGCAGATCACAAAATAGCAGATTGCCTCAAAGGCCAGCAGCATGATCATGCCGCGGACATCGTAGATGCTGCCCATGACAATGGCACAGTTACGCATGAATTCGGCTACATCTACCATCTTCAGGAAGGAAGTATCCTTGATGATGGTGATGACCTGGCTGAGCAGCGCCGGGATGACTTTCTTGTAGGTCTGTGGAAGGACGATGTACCACAACGTCTGCAGGAAAGAGAAGCCCTGGGACTGGGCTGCCTCAAACTGTCCCTTCGGGATGGAGTTTAAGCCGCCGCGGAAGATCTCAGCCATGACAGCGGAGGTGAACAGGGAGATGGCGAACACGGAAACTGCGATCTTATTTCCCTTGATGGTGAAATAGATCCAGAGAATCCACAGCAGGTTTGGCGTGCAGCGGAAGAATTCCGTGTATACAGCAACAAGGGCAGAAGCCCATTGGAACGGTCCGTTCGCGTAGGTGCGGATCAGCGCCAGGATGGTGCCGAAAAACATGCTGATAACGGTGGCCAGTACTGCGATGGCGACGGACATGGCAAGACCCTTCAGCATAAAAGTGACATTGGCAAAGGTGAAAATCTGATAAAACAAAGCTAACATAAGCCATCCTCCTTAATCACGATTTTTTTCGGCGCCGGAAGACGCATGGAACGGATCTCCAGGTAACGTCCAAGGCGGGCCAGCGGGAAGCAGATGATAAAATACAGCAGCGCGCTGGTGAAATATGCCTGGGCAAAGTATCCGCGGTCAGCACCCCAGGAGTCGGTGTAGTACATCAGATCCATTCCGGCTACCATGGCCAGGATGGAGGTGTTCTTTACCAGGTTCAGTGCCTGGTTTGCCAGCGGTGGCATGATGATGCGGATCGTCTGGGGAAGAATGATGTAGTACATGGTCTCCAGATACGAAAAGCCCTGGGAAGCGGCGGCTTCCGACTGTCCCTTCGGCACAGCCTCGATACCGGTACGGATAACCTCTGCGATGTAAGCTCCATGGTATACCCCAACCCCGATAACACCCAGAACAAACTTTGGGATACGAAAGCCGGAATTGGAAAAGAGGAGTGGAAGCACGGAGTAGTAAAACAGGATCTGCAGTGCCAGCGGTGTGTTCTGCAGAAACTCCACGTAAATACGTGCGAGGATTTTTGCGGGTTTAAATTTCATTGTAGAAAATGTACCGAACACAATTCCCAGGAGCAATGCGACCAGAAGGCCGACGATGGAAATCTTCAGAGTCATGATAAATCCCGGCACATAATATTCAGGGAGCGCTTTCCAAAGCGCGGCCCATCGTTTTCCTTCTAAGAGACCTTTGATCATAATACTCATCATCCTTTGCTGTATCAGATTTTTATAAAATCAGAGAACGCGCCAGTGACGCGTTCTCCTCCATACTGGATTTTTAGATTGTCTTGCGTTGTATTACTGTAAGTTCCACTGTTCCTGCAGTGCTTTCATGGAACCATCAGAGATCATGGAAGTTACCTTCTCATCTACCAGCTCAGCAAGACCGGTATTCTCTTTGGCAGATGCAACGCCGTATTCCTGCTCGCTGAAGCGGTCATCCAGAATGTGGTTGGAATCATTTACATAACCGGAAAGGATCGCGCGGTCTACAGAGAAGCAGTCAATCTGCTTGGTAGCCAGTGCCTGAGCTAGTGCCGGGTAGCCGTCAAACTCCTGGAATTCCGGATTTACGTTGAGGCCTTTTTCCTCTACATAGGCTTTGAAGCCGTCCTTGGTGGTGGAGGACTGTGCAACACCGATGATCTTGCCATCCAGGTCTTCAATGGACTCGATTCCGGAATCGTTGTTTACCAGAAGGCCAACTGCGTCCGTGTAATACGGTGTGGAGAAGTTGTAGGTTTCTTTTCTTTCATCGGTAATGGTGAAGGTTGCGATAACCAGGTCAATCTCGCCGTTCTCCAGAAGCGGTCCTCTGGTCTTTGCGGTAACACCCTGGAATTCTACCAGCTTTTTATCTTTCGCTTCCTCCGGAGTGCATCCGAAGATCTCACCTGCAATGTTGTAAGCCAGGTCATCCTCAAAGCCCTCATATTCACCGGTTGCGGTGTTCTGAAGGGAGAAGTTTGGAACATCCGATTTGCATCCTACTTTTAAAACGCCGCGGTCAACGATCTTCTGAACATCTGCGCTGACATCACTGGAAGCAGCGGTAGTATCTGCTGCTGCTTCGGAGGCTGCTGCAGTGGTTTCTTCTGCCTTTGCGGTGGTTGCTGCAGCGGTGGTCTCAGATGCTGAGGAACCACATCCGCCTAACAGTGCGGCCATCATAGCGGCCATGGTCATGGCAGTTACTTTTTTCATGCTCTTTTTCATAATTTCTTTCCTCCTCATAGAAAAAATTAATGTAAAATTTTGCTTAAGAACGCTTTGGTGCGCTCATGCTCCGGAGCGGTGAAGAAATGCTCCGGTGTCCCTTCCTCAACAATGTATCCGCCGTCCATGAAGATCACCCGGTCAGCGACCTGTCTGGCAAATCCCATTTCGTGGGTGACACAGATCATGGTGATGTTTTCCCTGGCCAGCTCGACCATAACATTTAAAACCTCCTGGACCATTTCCGGATCCAGTGCTGAGGTAGGTTCATCAAAGAGAATCAGCGGCTGATTCGTGCAGAGCGCTCTGGCAATGGCTACACGCTGCTGCTGTCCGCCGGAAAGCTGTACCGGATAATTTCCGGCCTTGGCCTTTAATCCAACGCGGTCCAGACATTTCAGCGCAGTGGCTTTGGCCTCTTCCTTCGGCACATGCTGCAGCTTGATCGGAGCCAGCGTCAGGTTTTCCAGCACGGTCAGGTGCGGATAGAGATTGAACTGCTGGAATACCATGGAAGAATATTTCTTGGCCATTTCCAGATGGTTCTTTTTGGTAACGGGAGTTCCGGCAATGGAGACGGTGCCTGCTGTCGGATCCTCCAGATGGTTGATGCATCGGATAAAGGTAGATTTTCCGGAACCGGAGGGACCGATGATGACCAGCTTCTCGCCTTCCTTTACAGTCAGATTAATATCTTTCAGGACCTCCAGGTCACCGAAATTCTTTTTCAGATGTTCGACTTTTACCATGTCAGCCATATCATTCACCTTCCAGAGCTGCCGGTAGATCCGGCACATCTGGCCTTTCTGAAAAAATGCAAAAGGGCGCTCAGAGAGTGAAATCTCCAAGCGCCTTTGCCTGTTTTATTGATCCGGAATGTGCTGCGGCACGGTTTTCCTGATCGGTTTGGGTCTTAAGTTTATGATTTGCATTATAGGCAGACGAAAATAAAATGTCAAGTCAAAAAACCAGACTGGATTTGACAGAAATTTGCTGTTTTACACAAAAATAAACAGATATAATGTTATGGAATAAAAGGAGCAGAGAGTCTGCCTTCCCTTGACAAAGTGCGGAAAATGGCTTAAAATCAAGCAAGAGAAAACGACAGTGAAGAGGATTAGTAAGCAGACATTACATCACAGAGAGAGGGCTATCTGGTGCGAGGCCGTCATGTCCCTGGAAGCTGAACCGGCCTTGGAGTCCTGCAGTGAACTGCAGCGTAGTTTCCGGCGTTAACGGAGCATAGAGTGAGCGCTCCTGCATGCATTGCAGCGCTAATCAGGGTGGTACCGCCGAATTTATCTGGTCATTCGGTCCCTTGTCAGAAATGGCAGAGGACCGGATGATCTTTTTATATGGTAGGAAATTGCGTCCTATCATATAAAAACGCTCCGCGAGGATGCGCACATTTTTTTCATTAAAAATAAAGGAGAGTTATCATGGCAAAGGATAAGAAATTAGTAGAAGCCATCACATCCATGGACGAGGATTTCGCCCAGTGGTATACGGATGTGGTAAAAAAAGCAGAGCTGTGTGATTACGCAAGCGTAAAGGGCTGCATGGTCATCAAACCGGCTGGTTACGCAATCTGGGAGAACATCCAGCATGAGCTGGACCGCCGCTTTAAGGAAACCGGAGTTCAGAATGTATATATGCCGATTTTCATTCCGGAGAGCCTTCTGGAGAAAGAAAAAGATCACGTAGAAGGCTTCGCGCCGGAGGTTGCATGGGTAACCCACGGCGGCCTGGAGCCGCTTCAGGAGCGTCTGTGCGTGCGCCCGACCTCAGAGACTCTGTTCTGTGATTTCTATGCAAAGGATATCCACTCTTACCGTGACCTGCCGAAGGTATACAACCAGTGGTGTTCTGTAGTCAGATGGGAAAAAACCACCCGTCCGTTCCTGCGTTCCAGAGAGTTCTTATGGCAGGAGGGCCACACCGCTCACGCAACCGCAGAGGAAGCTGAGGCAAGAACCATCCAGATGCTGAATCTGTACGCAGACTTCTGTGAGCAGGTACTGGCTATCCCGGTAATCCGCGGTCAGAAGACCGATAAAGAGAAATTCGCAGGCGCAGAGGCTACCTACACCATCGAGTCCCTGATGCATGACGGAAAAGCACTGCAGTCCGGAACCAGCCACAACTTTGGCGATGGTTTCGCAAAGGCATTTTGCATTCAGTATGCAGCAAAGGACAACACCCTGCAGTATGTTCATCAGACCTCCTGGGGTATGACTACCCGTATGATCGGTGCGATCATCATGGTACACGGCGATAACAACGGTCTGGTACTGCCGCCGAGAATCGCTCCGACTCAGGTTGTGATCGTTCCGATTCAGCAGCAGAAAGAGGGCGTTCTGGATAAGGCCTTTGAGTTAAGAGATGTTCTTTCCAACTTCAGGGTAAAAGTGGACGATTCCGACAAGAGCCCGGGCTGGAAGTTCAGTGAGTCTGAGATGCGCGGAATCCCGGTACGTGTGGAGATCGGACCGAGAGATATCGAAAACAACGAGGCGGTTCTGGTTCGCCGTGATACCCACGAGAAGATTACCGTTTCCTTAGATGAGATCGAGGCAAAGGTAAGCGAACTCTTAGACACCATTCAGAACGATATGCTGGAGCGCGCAAGAGCACACCGCGATTCCCACACCTACGTTGCAACCGCCTACGATGAGTTTGTGAAAACCATCAACGAGAAACCGGGCTTTGTAAAAGCTATGTGGTGCGGCGATCAGGCCTGCGAGGACAAGATCAAAGAAGACACTGCAGCAACCTCCCGCTGCATGCCGTTCGCGCAGGAGAACCTCTCCGACAAGTGCGTATGCTGTGGAAAACCGGCCAAGAAGATGGTTTACTGGGGCAGAGCATACTAAAATTTTATATTCCGATATTTCAAAGGGACCCTGGAAAGAGCCACATATGGCAGCCTTTCCAGGGCCCCTTTTTGTATGATGGGAAATTTATGTCCAGAAATTCCGGACCAGTTCAATAAAGTACTTTGCAGCCTCGCTTAAGTAGCCGTTCTTGCGGTAATTGGCCGCAATGTCCCAGGATGGGTGAGTTGGAAATGCAAAACAGCTGATCCCTTTTGGCAGTCTGCGCACATAGTATTCCGGCACTACGCCGCAGCAGAGATTTGCTTCGATCATGGACAATACCGTGTTGTTGCTGGCGGTTTCAAACAGCACATTCGGGGTGAAGCCGGACTTGCGGAAAATCTCATCGGTGATGGCCCGGATGGTAGATTCCTTATACATCAGAACGAAGGGTTCATACTGAAAGAGGGTCAGGTTTGCGATGGGGAAAGGTGCGGATGCTGTCTGTGTGGCTGCCAGCTGCTCAGCGGCCGGGTGAATGCTGGGCACCAGAAGAAAAATTTCTTCCTCACCAAGCTTTATGTACTCACTGTCGGTTCTCTGGCGTTCGGAAAGTGTCTGAAAACCAATATCCAAGTTGCCCTGGGATATCATCTGCTGCTGGCGATGCACGCTTAGTTCATGAGGTTCCACAATGACGTTGGGATAAGCCTGGTGAAAAGACGGGTAGACATGGGTAAACATTTCGCTGCCGCGGCCTGGGGTAAATCCAATCGAGAGGCGTCCTTTCTTGGCATCGGTCATGTCGTTGATGAGGTTGTAGGTGCGCTGCTTAATCCGCAGGATTTCCCTCGCGTTGTCTAAATAAACCTGTCCGATTTCGGTGGGGCGCATATCCACCTTACTGCGGTGGAAAAGCGGTGCGCCCAGCTCCTTTTCCAGCCGCAGAAGCTGCTGGTTTAAGGCGGACTGGGTCACGAACAGCTTCTCCGCCGCGCGGGTAATGCTGTGCTCATCATCAATTTTCACAATATATTCAATCTGTTTTAAATCCATAAGAAATGCCTCCGGTTACGCATGCTTCTGTTCCTCCCATTCATTGTAAAGCTCCTTCCAGGCATCAGCAAAGTGTCTGGATATCGCGGTTGGGTTACGCCGCAGGATAGACGGGCGGACTATAGGCTTTTTGCTGTTTAAGAGACGGGCGGTATCGGCCATCTTTTCGTTCAGGGAGCTGATACGGGCTGCCAGAGCGGCTTTGTGAGCAACAGCAGTCTCAGCCAGTTCATCCCGGCGTGCGGCCACAGTCTCTTTGTGGGCTGCAACAGCCTCTTCCAGCGCTTCCCTGCGTGCTGCAGCCTTCTCTTTGCCAGTTTCCACATTTTCGGCAACAGCTACACGCAGTTCTTTTTTTGCGTTCTCAATATTCTGGGCGGTTTCAGCTTTTAACAGGGCAAGCTGTACTTGCATTTCCTCCAGCTCGGCCCGCAGCTTCGCAACACTTTCCAGTGCTTTGGCCAGGCTGAGCGCTTCCTTCGTGGACTGGATGGTATCCATGACAAAGCATCCGCTGACTGCGCCTAAGAGGCACCATTCCAGTGCCGGAGGCAGGTTCAGAACAAAGTGTTCAATGGGTTTGTGAATGACCTCAGTCATAAAAATCGTTAGAAATCCCCAGGCAATCGAAGAAGTCAGGCAGATGTAACCGTGGAGGTTAAATTTCTGGTTGCTGTAATCCCAGTAGCGGACTTTGAACAGCCGCTCCATCACATAGCCGGTTACGTATTCCAGCAGGGTGGCTGCCACCACGCCAGAGCAGTAAACCAGGAACAGATTGTTTTTGACGGGCAGGGATACCCACAGCATCATCACCGCCCCGGTGCCGTACAGAGGCAGCATGGGAAGCCGCAGGAAGCCGCGGTTGACGAAGTGATGCTGCTTTAAGGAAACGTAGGTGGATTCAAAAACCCAGCCGCAGAAGCAGTAAATATAGAAGAAAGTAAGCCAGTGATACCAGGCGTAAGTGTACATAATCTTAGTCCTCTCTTGCTAATCAACAATTTTCCTCAGTTTAGCATATCCGAAAAAAACCTTCAATACACATTCCACGCCTTTTGTTTAGAAAGAAAACATGGACAAATGATATTTGCCTGTGCTACAATCAACAAAAATGTAGTTACATAAATTGTAGCTGGATAAAAATGTATTCACTGAAAAGGGAGAAAGGAAAGAAAGCTATGAACTTAACATATCAGAGCACAAGAGGCGGAGAGAGCGGACTGACTGCATCTCAGGCAATCTTAAAAGGACTGGCTGACGACGGCGGCCTGTTTATGCCGACTTCAATCCCGAAACTGGATGTAACGATGGAAGAGCTGGCAGGCATGACCTACCAGGAGACTGCATACCGTGTCATGAAACAGTTCTTAACAGACTTCACCGAGGAAGAGCTGCGTTACTGCATCGACCACGCTTACGACAGCAAGTTTGACACGGAGGAGATCGCTCCGCTTGTCAAGGCGGACGGCGCTTATTATCTGGAGCTGTTCCACGGAAGTACCATCGCCTTCAAGGACATGGCACTGTCCATTCTTCCGTATCTGATGACTACCTCTGCAAAGAAGAATCATGTGGAGAATGAAATCGTTATCCTGACTGCAACCTCCGGAGATACCGGTAAGGCTGCTATGGCTGGTTTTGCGGATGTACCGGGAACCCGTATCATCGTGTTCTATCCGAAGGGCGGCGTCAGCAAGGTTCAGGAGCTGCAGATGGTAACTCAGAAGGGCGCCAACACCGCGGTTGTCTCCATTCACGGCAACTTTGATGATGCCCAGACCGGTGTGAAGAAGATCTTTGGCGACAGAGAATTTGCTGCAAAGCTGGCTGCAAAGGGCTTCCAGCTTTCCTCCGCAAACTCCATCAACATTGGCCGTCTGGTCCCGCAGGTGGTTTACTATGTTTATGCTTACGCCAAGCTGGTGCAGAACGGAGAAATCCAGAACGGTGATCTCATCAATGTGACTGTTCCGACCGGAAACTTCGGCAATATCCTGGCTGCCTACCTGGCAAAACAGATGGGCGTGCCGATCAAGACCCTGATCTGCGCATCCAACGACAACAAGGTTCTGTATGATTTCTTTAAGACCGGAACCTATGACCGCAAGAGAGACTTTATCCTGACCAATTCTCCGTCTATGGATATCCTCATCTCCAGCAACTTAGAGCGGCTGATCTATTTAAGCACTGGTTGTGACGCTGCGGTCAATAAACAGCTCATGGAAGATCTGAGCACGAAGGGAGCTTACACCGTTACCGATTCCATGAAAGCTTTTATGAAGGACTTTGCAGGCGGCTATGCTACTGAGGCTGAGAATGCTGCAGGCATCAGGCATCTGGCAGATGAAACCGGATATATCATTGATACGCATACTGGCGTGGCTTCCTGCGTATATAAAAAGTATGTGGCAGAGACCGGAGACAAGACTCCGACCGTCATTGCGTCTACCGCAAGCCCGTACAAGTTCTCCCACAGCGTTATGGCAGCTGTGACAGGCAAAGAGGCAGAAGCCGATGAGTTCGCTTCCATCGACGCCCTGTGCAAGGCATCTGGCGTAGCCATCCCGCGCGCAGTGGAGGAGATCCGCAACGCAGAGATCCGTCACAACAGAGAGTGCGACGCAGCCGACATGGAAAAGACAGTGGCAGAGATTCTGGGCTTATAATTCGTTATCTGCTTCACAAAAAACTGTTTTTGTAATATAATAAAGACAGTTGTAAGCCTATAGCCTGTGTTTGGGACAGGCTGTGGGGCAAACTATAGAAAAACGGAGGTTTTGAACATGTTAGTATCTGCAACAGAAATGCTGAAAAAGGCAGTAGAAGGACACTATGCAGTAGGTCAGTTCAACATTAACAACCTGGAGTGGACCAAGGCCATCCTGGCAACCGCACAGGAGTTAAACTCCCCGGTTATCCTGGGCGTATCTGAGGGCGCAGGAAAATATATGACCGGATTTAAGACCGTTTCCGCTATGGTAAAAGCCATGATCGAGGAAATGAACATTACCGTTCCGGTAGCACTGCACTTAGACCACGGCACCTACGATGGCTGCTATAAGTGCATTAAGGCAGGTTTCTCATCCATCATGTTCGATGGTTCCCACTATGCCATCGAAGAGAACGTAGAGAAGACCAAAGAGTTAGTAAAAGTTGCTCACGCTATGGGTCTTTCCATCGAGGCTGAGGTCGGTTCCATCGGCGGTGAGGAAGACGGCGTGATCGGTATGGGCGAGTGCGCAGATCCGAACGAGTGCAAGATGATCGCAGACCTGGGCGTAGACTTCCTGGCAGCAGGTATCGGCAACATTCACGGCAAATATCCGGCAAACTGGCAGGGCTTAAGCTTTGAGACTCTGGCAGCAGTCAAGGAGAAGGTGGGCGACCTGCCGTTAGTTCTTCATGGCGGTACCGGTATCCCGGCTGACATGATCAAAAAAGCGATCGATCTTGGTGTGGCAAAGATCAACGTAAATACCGAGTGTCAGCTTTCCTTTGCAGACGCTACCCGTAAGTATGTCGAGGCAGGCAAGGATTTAGAGGGCAAGGGCTTCGATCCGCGTAAGCTGCTCGCACCGGGCGCAGAGGCTATCAAGGCAACTGTAAAAGAGAAAATGGAGCTGTTCGGTTCCGTTGGAAAAGCCTGAAAATCAGTGCTTTGAAAAAAATACGGGAAAATGCAAAAAAACACTTGCTTTTTCCAACCTGATGGTTTATTTTAATTAGGGAACAATGGTGTTCTTCCAAAAAGGAAGAGCACCATTTTTTTTTAACCAGATACCCAGCTTAAGAAAATTAAGTATACATAAAAATAATTTAGGGCAGGGTGAGGAGACCGGGAACGGCAATTCTAAGTGAGAGGAAGGAAAAGTCTATGAGCGAAGTTATGAATGTAGCTGAGATTTTTGGCAAGAACGTCTTCAACGAAACTGTTATGAAAGAACGCTTACCAAAGAGCGTTTTCAAGAAAATGAAAAAGACCATCGAAGATGGTGCTGAGCTGGATCCGTCCATTGCAGATGTGGTTGCGCACGCAATGAAGGACTGGGCAATCGAGAGAGGGGCAACCCATTACACCCACTGGTTCCAGCCGCTGACTGGCGTAACCGCAGAGAAGCATGATTCCTTCATTTCCGCACCGGATGCGGAGGGAAAGGTTATCATGGAATTTTCGGGCAAGGAGCTTATCAAGGGCGAGCCGGATGCATCTTCCTTCCCGTCAGGCGGCCTGCGCGCTACATTCGAGGCAAGAGGCTATACTGCATGGGACTGCACTTCCCCGGCATTCTTAAGAGAAGATGCCTGCGGTGTGACTCTTTGCATTCCGACCGCGTTCTGCTCCTACACTGGTGAGGCGCTGGATCAGAAAACCCCTCTTCTTCGTTCCATGCAGGCCATTGACGAGCAGTCTTTAAGGATTTTAAGACTCTTCGGCAACACCACCGCAAAGCGTGTCTGCCCGTCTGTTGGACCGGAGCAGGAGTACTTTATTGTAGACCGTCAGAAATACTTACAGAGAAAAGACCTGATCTACACCGGCCGTACCCTGTTTGGCGCCATGCCTCCGAAGGGCCAGGAGCTGGACGACCATTACTTTGGTGTCATCCGTGAGCGTATCGGTGCTTACATGAAGGCGGTTAACGAGGAACTCTGGAAGCTTGGCGTTACCGCTAAGACCCAGCACAACGAGGTAGCACCGGCACAGCATGAGCTGGCTCCGATCTACGACCAGGCAAACTTGGCGGTTGACCACAACCAGATGGTTATGGAAACCTTAAAGAAGGTTGCCGGACGTCAGGGCCTTACCTGTCTGCTTCATGAGAAGCCATTTGCAGGCGTAAATGGTTCCGGTAAGCACAATAACTGGTCTCTTACCTCTGATGATGGCGTGAACCTGTTAAACCCGGGCGATACCCCGCACGAGAACATTCAGTTCCTTCTTGTTCTGGGCTGCATCTTAAAGGCAGTCGATATTCATGCAGACCTGCTTCGTGAATCAGCGGCTGATATCGGAAACGATCACCGTCTGGGTGCAAACGAGGCACCGCCGGCAATCATTTCCGTATTCCTGGGTGAGCAGCTTGAGGATGTGATCGATCAGCTGTGCAGCACTGGTGAGGCAACTCACTCTAAGAGCGGCGGTACGTTAAGGACTGGTGTTGCAACCCTTCCGGATCTGGATAAGGATGCAACCGACCGTAACCGTACTTCACCGTTCGCTTTCACCGGAAACAAGTTCGAGTTCCGTATGGTAGGTTCTTCCGATTCTGTTGCTCCGGCCAACGTAGTCCTGAACACCATCGTGGCAGAGGCTTTCAAAGAGGCAGCAGATGAGCTGGAAAAGGCAGATGATTTCGATACTGCAGTACATGACATGATCAAGAAACTGCTTCGCGACCACAAGCGCATCATTTTCAACGGCAACGGTTACTCTGATGCATGGGTAGAAGAGGCAGAAAGACGCGGCCTTCCGAACATCCGCTCCATGGTAGATGCAATCCCGGCCCTCACTACCGAGAAGGCAGTAAAACTCTACGAGTCCTTCGGCGTATTTACCAGGGCAGAGCTTGAGTCTCGTGCCGAGGTTGAGTATGAGGCATATGGCAAGATGATTAACATCGAGGCAAGAACCATGATCGATATGGCGAGCAAGCAGATCATTCCGGCTGTGATCAAGTACACCACTCAGCTGGCAGGCTCTCTTGGTGCAGTCAAGGCTGCATGCCCGGAGGCAGATACCAGCGTACAGGCTGAACTGCTGACAGAGACCTCTGATCTTCTGTCTGATATGAAGGTTGCCCTGGCAGCTCTGATCGATATTACGGAAGAGGCAGCATGTGTTGATGGTGCTGAGACTCAGGCGCGCGTTTACCATGAGAAGGTGGTTCCGGCTATGGCAGCGCTCCGCACACCGGCCGATAAGCTGGAGATGATCGTGGACAAAGACCTGTGGCCATTCCCGAGCTACGGCGATCTGATCTTCGAGGTATAAAGTTCCAATCATATTAGAAAAAATCAGGGCAGGCTTTCGCTGTTTGGCGGAGGCCTGCTTTGTAGTTACGGGTAAGAATACAGCGGGAAAGCTTTTTGAATCGGACCTTCCGGCCGATAGGAAATCGTAAGAATCTATTTGCGCGAATTGGTTGAATATTTATGCCGTTATTGTTAAAATGAAACGTATAAGAGACCGCCCGGGGAAAGCAGGCATCTGCGCAGGCAGGCTGGTTGCGAAAAGAAGAAACGGCGGCGCAACGATACGAAGGAGCTTTTATATATGAAGAAAAAGGGTTTGGCAATGTTTGCCCTGGCAGCAGTCATGAGCCTTGGCGCGGTGGGGATTACAGCGTTTGCGGCCGGCTGGTCACAGGAAGGCAGCAACTGGGTATACTATAATAACAATGGAAGCAAGGTAACCAATGCGTGGCGTCAGGCACAGGATGGAACCTGGCGTTATCTGGAAAGCAGCGGAGCCATGGCAACCAACAAATGGGTCGATAACGATGATTACTATGTAGATGCCAGCGGTATCATGATCACCAATAAATGGCTTCAGGTGGCAAACAGCCGGAAAACAAGTGGGTATGACTGGTATTATTTCGGAAATAACGGCAAGTGCTCGAAAGAAAAATGGGTGCAGATCGATGGTAAGTATTATTATTTTGGAGATACCGGCGCCATGGAGACTGGCTGGATCCTGGATGACATGTATTACTGCGATGATGTGGGCGTTATGGTGACCGGATGGAAGAAACTGACCCCGCCGGAGGAATATCAGGATGAGGACAAGCACACCGGTCCGTTTGAAACTGCCAGTGATGGTCAGTACTGGTACTATTTCGGAACCAACGGAAAGAAAACGGTTCCAAGCGAGAACGGAACCAATATCAAACAGAAAAAGATCAACGGAACCTATTATTGCCTGCGCGAGGACGGTGCTGTTCAGACCGGCTGGGTCTGCGTCACCGGCGATGAATCCGACAACATTGAGGATTACCGCCTGGTAGATGCCGAGGGAAAAGTCCGCACCGGCTGGTATTCTGCCGAGCCGCCGGAATATCTGGCGGGGCATTATGATCATGACGTCGAGTGGTTTTATTTCAATTCCAAGGGTGTTCCGGAAGTGGGACCGGCAAAGGGCAGTGCGAAAACCAGTGATTTAAAGCGCATCAACGGATATACACATCTGTTCAATGAATATGGAACTCCTGTATATGGCGTTCAGAAGGTGTATACCAACAGCAGTGAGTATACCGCCTATTACTTTGGCAATTATCCGCAAAGCAGTATGCTGACGGGCAAGTACAATATCACGGAGGGAGGAGTCTCCTGGCCGTATTATTTCAACTCTACCGGAAAAGGCTATACCGGTGTGTATGACAATTATCTATATTATATGGGGAAACTGCAGAAGGCAGATTCCGGCAGCAAATACGAAGTCTTCTCCGTTCCGAACGGAAACAGCTATAAGAACTATGTAGTGAACACTTCCGGTAAGATTGCCAAGAACACTACGGTCAAGGACAGCAATGGCGTAAAATACAAAACCAACAGCAGTGGGGTCCTGACCAAAGAAGATGACGAGAGCGTAGACGGCGGAAGCTACCGCAGCCCGGAAGAACCGGAATGGGATAACGAATAAAACAGAATACCATTACAGAAACAGAGGCTGATACAGGGAAAAGCTGTATCGGCCTCTTTACTGCATTATATATAGAAGAAACACAGCTCTGGCCAATGCACGGAAAATTGCATGAGAATAAAAACATTAAAATAATAGATAAAATACTTGCTTTTTTGGAAAGACTATGATATCATACAAAGGCTGTGACATGATAGCAATGAAGCGCGAGGTTGCTGCCAAAATGGCAGGTTTTCCGTGGAGCGAATGTCAAGTTAGGAAACTGACGACAAGTCACTGTACCAATTTAACAGCTGTAGTAAAGAGTAATTGCAGTAACGCAGTGTGTAGTCCGCGCGACACACACGGAGATGTGTACAGTCACCGCTTGTCGTACTTCAAACAAAAGTGCGAAAAGGAGGCGACTTTTTTTATGGCAAGTCAAGTAATGAGAATCACATTAAAAGCTTATGATCATCAGTTAGTTGATCAGTCTGCTGGAAAAATCATCGAGACCGTAAAGAAGACAGGGGCTCAGGTGAGCGGACCGGTACCGTTACCGACCAAGAAAGAGGTAGTAACTATTCTGAGAGCGGTACACAAGTACAAAGATTCCAGAGAGCAGTTCGAGCAGAGAACTCACAAAAGACTTATCGATATCACCACTCCGAGCCAGAAGACAGTTGATGCATTAAGCAAACTGGAAATGCCGGCTGGTGTTTATATCGACATCAAAATGAAACAGAAATAAGCTTTAGTATGATTGCCGTAAAAGGTAATCCGCTGTAAGGAGGAAATTGAAATGAAGAAAGCTATCTTAGCTACCAAAGTCGGAATGACTCAGATCTTCAACGAAGATGGCGTGTTAGTTCCGGTAACCGTTCTTCAGGCTGGCCCGTGTGTAGTAACCCAGGTTAAGACCGTTGAGAACGATGGCTACAAAGCAGTTCAGGTTGGTTTTGTAGACAAGAGAGACAAACTGGTTAGCAAACCGGTTAAGGGACACTTCGACAAGGCAGGTGTTTCCTACAAGAGATTCGTCCGCGAGTTCCGTTTCGAGAACGCAGAAGAGTATTCTGTAAAGGACGAGATCAAAGCTGACATCTTCGCTAACGGCGATAAGGTGGATGCAACCGCTGTTTCCAAAGGTAAAGGTTTCCAGGGCGCGATCAAGAGACACGGCCAGCACAGAGGACCTATGGCTCATGGTTCTAAATTCCATCGTCATCAGGGTTCCAACGGTGCTTGTTCTGATCCGAGCAAGGTATTCAAGGGTAAAGGCATGCCGGGACATATGGGCTCCAAGCGGGTTACCATTCAGAACCTTGAGATTGTCCGCGTAGACGTTGAGAACAATCTGCTTCTGGTTAAGGGCGCTGTTCCGGGACCGAAGAAATCTTTAGTAACGATCAAAGAAACAGTGAAAGCTTCCAAGTAAGCTTTGACGAGAAAGGAGGAACACACAGATGGCAAACGTATCTGTTTACAATATGGAAGGTAATGAAGTAGGCAAGATGGATTTAAACGATGCTGTATTCGGTGTTGAGGTTAACGAGCACTTAGTACACATGGCAGTCGTTGCACAGCTTGCTAACAATCGTCAGGGTACTCAGAAAGCAAAAACCCGTTCTGAGGTATCTGGTGGCGGTAGAAAACCGTGGAGACAGAAAGGAACCGGACATGCACGTCAGGGTTCAACCAGAGCTCCGCAGTGGACCGGCGGCGGTATCGTATTCGCTCCGACTCCGAGAGATTACACAATCAGACTCAACAAGAAAGAGAAGAGAGCAGCTCTGAAGTCTGCACTGACCAGCAGAGTGCTTGAGAACAAGTTCATCGTTGTTGACGAGCTGAAGCTTGATGAGATCAAGACCAAGAAATTCCAGAACGTCCTGAATAACTTAAAGGTTAACAAGGCGCTGGTAGTAGTTGACGAGAACAGCGACAACGTTGTTAAGTCCGCTAAGAACATCCAGTCTGTAAAGACCGCTTATGTCAATACCATCAACGTATATGACATTCTGAAATACAACACCGTAGTAGCTACCAAGGCTGCTGTTGCAAATATCGAGGAGGTGTACGCATAATGGCTAACGTTCAGTACTATGACGTCATTCTGAAACCGGTTGTAACCGAGAAAAGCATGAACGCAATGAGCGAGAAGAAATACACTTTCCTGGTTCACACCGATGCGAACAAGTCCATGATCAAAGAGGCTGTTGAGAAGATGTTCCCGGGAACCAAAGTTAAGAGTGTAAACACCATGAACAGCGAAGGCAAGAACAAGAGACGTGGTATGACCTTCGGCAAGACCGCTGCAACCAAGAAAGCTATCGTTCAGTTAACTGAGGACAGCAAAGAGATCGAGGTATTTGCAGGTCTGTAGGCATTGAACACTTAACGAGCGCGCAGAGCGCGAGTTTAGTGAGAAAGCCCATCGCGAACCTTAACGAAGCGAAGCTGAGTTTAGTTGAGCGATGAGAATTAATGAAACTATACGGTGACTAGTGAAAAGAATATACTGCGCCGTGATAAAGAGATACACGCGAGTGCGTTGATAACGCACGACCGTGTACGGAATTGAAAGGAGTTCAAGTCATGGGAATTAAAACATACAACCCATATACACCTTCCAGAAGACATATGACCGGATCTGACTTCAGTGAGATCACCAAGTCCACTCCGGAGAAGTCTCTGGTTACTTCTTTAAAGAAGAATGCTGGCCGTAACAACCAGGGTAAGATCACCGTTAGACATCGTGGTGGCGGTTCCAGAAGAAAATACAGAATCATCGATTTCAAGAGAAACAGCAAGGATGGTATCCCGGCAACCGTTATCGGTATCGAGTACGATCCGAACAGAACTGCAAACATCGCACTGATCTGCTACGCAGACGGCGAGAAGGCTTATATCCTGGCTCCGGCTGGCTTAACCGACGGCATGAAGGTTATGAGCGGCGAGACTGCAGAGGCTAAAGTTGGTAACTGCTTACCGCTGGCAAACATTCCGGTTGGTGCGCAGATTCATAATATTGAGCTGTATCCGGGCAAGGGTGGTCAGCTGGTTCGTTCCGCTGGTAACGCTGCTCAGCTTATGGCAAAAGAAGGCAAATATGCAACCTTAAGACTTCCTTCCGGCGAGATGAGAATGGTTCCGATCGTATGCCGCGCAACCATCGGTGTTGTAGGTAACGGCGAGCACAACCTGATCAACCTCGGTAAAGCTGGTAGAAAACGTCATATGGGTATCCGTCCTACAGTTCGCGGTTCCGTTATGAACCCGAATGACCATCCGCACGGTGGTGGTGAAGGTAAGACTGGTATCGGTCGTCCGGGTCCTTCTACTCCGTGGGGCAAGCCTGCTCTGGGTCTGAAGACCAGAAAGAAAAACAAGCAGTCTAATAAGCTGATTGTAAGAAGACGCGACGGCAAGACCATTAAATAATTCAAGGAGGATACAAAACCTATGGCACGTTCATTAAAAAAAGGACCATTTGCAGATGCACACTTACTGAAAAAAGTTGATGCAATGAACGCAGCAGGACAGCATCAGGTAATCAAGACCTGGTCCCGCCGTTCCACAATCTTCCCGCAGATGGTTGGACATACAATCGCAGTTCACGATGGCAGAAAGCATGTTCCGGTATATGTTACCGAGGATATGGTTGGCCACAAACTGGGTGAGTTCGTAGCTACCAGAACTTACAGAGGACATGGAAAAGACGAGAAGAAATCCAAACGATAATCGTCAGGATTGAAAGGAGGTTAATTAGCAATGGCTAAAGGACATAGAAGTCAGATTAAGAGAGAGAGAAATGCCCAGAAGGACACCAGACCGAGCGCAAAGTTATCTTACGCACGTGTTTCTGTTCAGAAGGCTTGCTTCGTATTAGATGCCATCAGAGGCAAAGATGTACAGACCGCACTTGGTATTGTAACTTACAACCCAAGATATGCTTCTTCTTTAATTAAAAAATTACTGGAATCTGCAATTGCTAATGCAGAGAACAACAACAACATGGATCCGGCTAAGCTTTACGTGGAGGAGTGCTTCGCAAACAAGGGACCGACCATGAAGAGAGTAAAACCGAGAGCACAGGGCAGAGCTTACAGAATCGAGAAGAGAATGAGCCACATCACTGTTGTGCTGAATGAGAGATAAGAGGAGGCAATTATGGGACAGAAAGTTAATCCGCACGGCTTAAGAGTCGGTGTTATTAAAGACTGGGATTCCAAGTGGTATGCAGAAGGCAACTTCGCTGATTGCCTGGTAGAGGATTACAACATCCGTAAATTCCTCAAGAAAAAACTGTATAGCGCTGGCGTTTCCAAAATCGAGATCGAGAGAGCATCTGCATCTGACAGAGTAAAGATCATCATCTTCACCGCTAAACCGGGCGTAGTAATCGGTAAGGGCGGCGCAGAGATCGAGAAGCTCAGAGCTGAGGTTCAGAAGCTGACCGACAAAAAAGTATTTATCGACATCAAAGAGATCAAGAGACCGGACCGCGATGCTCAGTTAGTAGCTGAGAACATTGCACAGCAGCTGGAGAACCGTGTTTCCTTCCGTCGTGCTATGAAGTCTACCATGGGTCGTTCCATGAAGGCAGGCGTTAAGGGAATCAAGACCGCTGTTGGCGGACGTCTTGGCGGTGCTGATATCGCTCGTACCGAGTTCTACAGCGAGGGCACCATTCCGTTACAGACATTAAGAGCAGATATTGACTATGGTTTCGCTGAGGCAGATACCACCTACGGCAAGCTTGGCGTTAAGGTTTGGATCTACAAAGGCGAGGTACTTCCTACTAGAGGAAACAAGGAAGGGAGCGATAAATAATGTTAATGCCTAAGAGAGTAAAGCGCCGCAAACAGTTCCGTGGAACTATGACCGGTAAGGCTTTAAGAGGAAATAAAATTAACTACGGTGAGTTCGGTCTGGTGGCTACTGAGCCGTGCTGGATCAAGTCCAATCAGATCGAGGCAGCCCGTGTTGCCATGACCCGTTACATCAAACGTGGTGGTAAAGTCTGGATCAAGATTTTCCCGGACAAACCTGTAACTGCTAAGCCGGCTGAGACTCGAATGGGTTCCGGTAAAGGCGCTCTGGAGTACTGGGTAGCAGTTGTTAAACCGGGCAGAGTAATGTTCGAGATCGCTGGCGTTCCGGAGGAAACCGCGCGTGAGGCATTACGTCTTGCTATGCACAAGTTACCATGCAAATGTAAGATTGCTGCTAAAGCAGATTTAGAAGGCGGTGATAACAGTGAAAACTAATAAATTCGTAGAAGGCTTAAAGGCAAAATCAGCGGCTGAGTTACAGGAAGAATTAGTAGCTGCAAAGAAAGAACTTTTCAACTTAAGATTCCAGAATGCAACCAACCAGTTAGATAATACCAGCAGAATCAAAGAGGTTCGCAAGAATATCGCTAGAATTCAGACTGTTATTACAGAGAAATCTAAACTGGCTTAAGGTTTGAAAGGAGAACATGACCGTGGAAAGAAATTTAAGAAAAACCCGCGTAGGTAAAGTCGTAAGCGACAAGATGGACAAGACCATCGTTGTAGCAATCGAGGACCACATCAAACATCCTTTATACGGCAAGATCGTAAAAAAGACCGTTAAGTTAAAAGCTCATGACGAGAACAACGAGTGCGGCAAGGGTGATACCGTTAAAGTTATGGAAACCAGACCGCTGTCCAAGGACAAGAGATGGAGACTGGTTGAGATTATCGAGAAGGCTAAATAAGTTATCCAGGAAGGAGTATCAGGCATGATTCAGCAGGAAACCAGACTGAAGGTTGCTGATAACACCGGCGCAAAAGAGTTACTTTGCATCCGTGTTATGGGTGGCTCTACAAGAAGATATGCTAACATTGGTGATGTAATCGTCGCTTCCGTTAAAGATGCAACACCAGGCGGCGTTGTAAAGAAAGGCGATGTTGTGAAGGCCGTTGTAGTTCGTTCCGTTAAGGGCGCACGCAGAAAAGACGGTTCTTATATCAAGTTCGATGAGAACGCAGCAGTTATTATCAAAGATGACAAGACCCCAAGAGGAACCCGTATCTTTGGACCGGTAGCAAGAGAATTACGTGAGAAACAGTTCATGAAGATCGTATCTCTGGCTCCGGAAGTACTGTAAGGAGGTATTGGCTGTGCAGAAAATTAAAAAAGACGACCTGGTAAAGGTTATCGCAGGTAAAGATAAAGACAAAACCGGTAAAGTCCTGAGCGTTAAGGGCGGTAAAGTTCTGGTTGAGGGCTGCAACATGGTTACCAAGCACTCCAAACCGAACGCTGCTAACCCGCAGGGCGGCATCGTAAATCAGGAAGCAGCTATGGATATTTCCAACGTTATGCTGGTTGTTGATGGCAAAGCTACCCGTGTTGGCTTTGAAGTAAAAGATGGTAAGAAAGTCCGCGTTGCAAAGGCAACCGGTAAAGTTATCGACTAATTGCAGAGAGGAGGAACAGAGAGTTGGCTAGATTAAAAGAACAGTATCAGAGCGAGATGGTTGACGCACTGATTAAGAAATTTGGTTACAAGAACATCATGGAAGTCCCGAAGCTTGATAAGATCGTTATCAACATGGGCGTTGGTGAGGCAAAAGACAATGCTAAGGTTCTGGATTCTGCAGTTAGAGATTTAGAGCTGATTACCGGACAGAAGGCAGTTACCACCAAGGCTAAAAAGTCCGTTGCAAACTTCAAAATCAGAGAAGGTATGCCGATCGGTTGTAAGGTTACCCTTCGTGGTGAGAAGATGTACGAGTTCGTTGATCGTCTGATCAACCTGGCTCTGCCGCGTGTACGTGACTTCCGCGGTGTTAACCCGAACGCATTTGATGGCAGAGGTAACTACGCTCTGGGTATCAAAGAGCAGTTAATCTTCCCTGAGATTGAATACGATAAAGTTGACAAGGTAAGAGGTATGGATATCATCTTCGTTACCACTGCCAAGACTGATGAAGAAGCTCGTGAACTTTTGACATTATTCAATATGCCATTTGCTAAATAACAGGAGGAAAGATCCATGGCTAAGACTTCAATGAAGATTAAGCAGCAGCGTCCGGCGAAGTTCTCCACCAGAGAGTACAATCGTTGCAGAATCTGTGGACGTCCGCATGCATACTTAAGAAAATACGGCATCTGCCGTATCTGCTTCCGTGAGCTGGCATATAAGGGCCAGATCCCGGGCGTAAAGAAGGCAAGCTGGTAGGCCAAAAGCAACTTAGCGAGTCCGAGCCGCAAGGCGACGGACAAGCTTAGTGCGAGGCCCATCGCGAACCTTAGCAAGTGCAAGCCGCAAGGCGCCGCACGCGCTTAGTTGAGCGATGCTGCTGACTGTGAGAAAACACAGCCCAAACAAATCAGCAGATGTCCCTCCCGAAACTTATGAGCCCCCGCGGCTTCGTAAGTTTCGAAGGAGTGAGGTCCAACAAAAAGGAAACCAACTAACAATATTAAGGAGGAATTATCCATCATGACTATGAGTGATCCGATCGCAGATATGCTTACAAGAATCCGTAACGCAAACACTGCTAAACATGACACTGTTGACGTACCGTCTTCCAAGATGAAGCTTGCTATTGCAGACATCCTGGTAAAAGAGGGTTACATTCAGAAATACGATATCGTTGAGGACGGCGCATTCAAGACTATCCACATCACCTTAAAGTATGGTGCAGATAAGAATGAGAAGATCATCAGCGGCATCAAGAGAATTTCCAAACCGGGTCTGCGTGTATACGCAAACAAAGAGGACCTCCCGAGAGTACTTGGCGGTCTGGGAATCGCAATCATTTCCACCAACCAGGGCGTTATCACCGATAAGGAAGCACGTCGTCTGGGCGTAGGCGGAGAGGTATTAGCATTCGTTTGGTAATTCGTTGCCGCGAAGCTACTTCTATATATTATGTAACTGAAAACAGAAAACGCACAGAGCGTTTTCCGAAAATTTAAGTAGGAGGTAAATGGCATGTCACGTATCGGAAGAATGCCAATCGCAATCCCGGCAGGCGTAACTGTAACGATTGCAGAGAATAATAAAGTGACTGTAAAAGGTCCTAAGGGAACCCTTGAGAGAGAGTTACCGGTAGAGATGGACATCAAGGAAGAAGATGGACATATTGTTGTAACCAGACCGAATGACTTAAAGAAGATGAAATCTTTACATGGTCTGACCAGAACCCTGATCAACAACATGGTAGTTGGTGTTACCGCTGGCTACGAGAAAGTTCTGGAAGTAAACGGTGTAGGTTACAGAGCATCTAAGCAGGGCAAGAAATTAACCCTTAACCTGGGTTATTCCCATCCGGTAGAGATGGAAGATCCGGAAGGTCTTGAGACTGTTCTGGAAGGTCAGAATAAGATCACGGTTAAAGGTATCGATAAAGAGAAAGTTGGCCAGTACGCTGCAGAGATCAGAGACAAGAGAAGACCTGAGCCGTATAAGGGCAAGGGTATCAAGTATGCTGATGAGACTATCAGACGTAAAGTTGGTAAGACTGGTAAGAAATAATTAAGGAGAGTACAAAGATGGTTAGTAAGAAATCAAGAAGCGAAATTCGCGTTAAAAAGCATACCAGATTACGTAATCGCTTTGCAGGTACTGCAGAGAGACCGCGTCTGGCTGTTTTCAGAAGTAATAATCATATGTATGCTCAGATTATTGACGACTCAGTCGGCAATACTCTGGTAGCAGCATCCACCAATGAGAAGGCAGTTAAGGCTGAGCTTGAGCACACCAATGACACTGCAGCAGCAACTTATGTTGGAACTCTGATCGCTAAGAGAGCTCTGGAGAAGGGTATCGAGGAAGTCGTTTTCGATAGAGGCGGTTTCATTTACCAGGGTAAGATCCAGGCACTTGCAGACGCAGCTCGTGAAGCTGGTCTGAAATTCTAGTAGAGAGGAGAACGGCATGAAGCGTACAATTATTGACCCAAGTCAGTTTGAATTAAATGACAACGTAGTAGCAATCAAGCGTGTATCCAAAACCGTAAAAGGTGGACGTACCATGAGATTCTCTGCTCTGGTAGTAGTAGGTGATGGCAATGGTCACGTAGGTGCAGGTCTTGGTAAGGCTGGTGAGGTTCCGGAGGCAATCCGCAAAGGAAGAGAAGCAGCTATGAAGAACCTGGTAGAGATCCCGGTTGACGAGAACAAGAGTATCCCGCACGACCACATCTGCAAGTTCGGCAGCTCTTCTGTACTGTTAAAGAAGGCTCCGGAAGGTACTGGTATCATCGCTGGTGGTCCGGCTCGTTCCGTACTGGAGCTTGCTGGTATCAAGAACATCCGTGCTAAGTCTTTAGGCTCCAACAACAAGACCAACGTTGTTCTTGCAGTGATCAACGGTCTGACTCAGCTTAAGACTCCGGAAGAGTATGCAAGACTTCGCGGCAAATCTGTTGAAGAGATCTTAGGCTAAGGAGGGTAATGAAATGGCAGAGAAGTTAAAAGTAACGTTAGTCAAATCCCCGATCGGTGCTATCCCGAAGCAGAAAGCTACCGTAGAGGCTCTGGGCCTGAAGAAAGTCAACAAGACTGTTGAACTTCCGGATAACGAGGCTGTCAGAGGTATGATCTGGCACGTAAAGCATTTAGTTAAGGTAGAAGAAATCTAATTATAGAAGTAAGGAGGTGCAGTGCAATGGATTTATCCAATTTACAGCCTGCTGTTGGTTCTAAACATAGTGATAATTTCAGAAGAGGACGCGGTCACGCTTCCGGAAACGGCAAAACTGCTGGTAAGGGCCACAAGGGTCAGAAAGCACGTTCTGGCGCACCGAGACCTGGTTTCGAGGGTGGTCAGATGCCGTTATACAGACGTCTCCCGAAGAGAGGCTTCAAGAATCGTAACACCAAAGTTATCGTTGGTATCAATGTAAGCGCTTTAGAGTGCTTCGAGAACGATGCAGTTGTTACTGTTGAGACTCTTCTTGAGAGCGGAATCGTTAAGAATCCGAGAGATGGCGTCAAGATCCTGGGTAACGGAGAACTGACCAAAAAGCTGACCGTAAAGGCAGATGCATTCAGTGAGGGTGCGAAGGCTAAAATTGAAGCTTTAGGTGGAACCTGCGAGGTGATCTAATATGTTAAAGACACTCCGAAATGCATGGAAGATCAAGGAGATCAGAACAAAACTGATCTTCACCTTCCTCATGCTGGTGGTCATCCGTTTTGGATCTGAACTGCCGATTCCTGGAGTTAAGACGGACTTTTTCGCGAATTTCTTCGCGAATCAGTCCACTGATGCATTTGGATTTTTCAATGCGATGACTGGCGGATCCTTCTCCTCCATGTCTATTTTCGCACTGAGTATCACCCCGTACATTACATCTTCCATCATCATGCAGCTGCTCACGATCGCAATTCCGAAGCTGGAAGAGATGCAGCGTGACGGCGAGGATGGCCGTAAGAAGATCGCAGAGTACACCCGTTACTTAACGGTTGCGCTTGCACTGATCGAGTCCATCGGAATGGCAGTCGGTTTCGGCGGCCAGGGACTTCTGATCAATTACAATGTATGGAGCGTGGTTATTGCAGTCGCTACCATGACTGCAGGAAGCGCATTCCTGATGTGGATCGGTGAGCGTATTACTGAGAAGGGCGTGGGCAATGGTATTTCCATCGTCCTGCTGTTCAATATCGTATCCTCTCTCCCGCAGGATGTGAACACCCTGTACACCAGATTCTTAAGCAACAGCAAGAACATCGGATCTACTGTATTGATCGTACTGATTATGATTGCGATCCTTGCAGCTATGGTTGTGTTCGTTATCATCCTTCAGGATGGCGAGCGCAGAATCCCGGTCCAGTATTCTAAAAAGATGGTTGGCAGAAAGTTAGTGGGCGGCCAGGCTTCCCACATTCCGTTAAAGGTGAACACCGCAGGTGTCATCCCGGTAATCTTTGCTTCCTCCATCATGTCCTTCCCGATTGTGATCGCACAGTTTTTCCATCCGGATTACACCACCATCGGCGGTAAAATCCTGATGGTCCTGAACTCATCTTACTGGTTCAGACCGGAGATGCCGGCATATTCTGTGGGACTGGTGATCTACCTTGTATTGATCGTGCTTTTCGCATACTTCTATACATCCATCACCTTCAATCCGCTGGAAGTGGCAAACAATATGAAGAAGTCCGGCGGTTTTATCCCGGGTATCCGCCCAGGTAAACCGACTTCCGAATATCTTGACAAGATCTTAAATTACATCGTATTTATCGGTGCAGTTGGCCTGATCATTGTCAGCGTTATCCCGATCACCATTTCCGGAGTATTCACGGTAAGCCGTCTGTCCTTCATGGGTACCTCCCTGATCATTATCGTCAGTGTTATCCTGGAGACCATTAAGGCTATTGAATCTCAGATGATCGTTAGAAATTACAAAGGCTTTTTAAATGATTAAGCGTTCGTAAGAGAAAGCTGCTGCCCATATGCGTGCAGCAGCTTCTTTTGTATAACAGGAAATTGCGTCCTGTCATAGAGGAACGCCCTGCGAGGAGGATTAACCAGATGAAGATCATCATGTTAGGTGCTCCGGGTGCCGGCAAAGGCACCCAGGCAAAGAAGATTGCAGCGAAATATGGTATTCCGCATATCTCTACCGGAGATATTTTCCGTGCAAATATCAAGGGCGGTACAGAGCTGGGTATGAAGGCGAAGTCTTACATGGATCAGGGACAGCTTGTTCCGGATGATGTCACCATCGGCATGCTGTTAGACCGTATTGCAGAGGCTGACTGCGAGAACGGATATGTGCTGGACGGTTTCCCGAGAACTATTCCGCAGGCAGAAAGCCTGACAGAAGCACTTGATAAGCTGGGCCAGAAGATGGATTTCGCAATTGATGTTGATGTACCGGATGAGTCCATTATCAACCGTATGTCAGGCAGAAGAGCGTGTCTCTCCTGCGGTGCTACCTATCACATCGTATACAATCCGACCAAAGTGGAAGGTGTCTGTGACGCATGCGGCCAGAAGCTGGTACTGCGTGACGACGATAAGCCGGAGACTGTAAAGAAACGTCTGACGGTATATCATGACCAGACTCAGCCGCTGATTGATTATTACAAAAAGGCCGGAATCCTGAAATCTGTAGACGGAACACAGGATTTAAACAAAGTATTTGAGGACATCGAAGCTGTCCTGGAGGCGTAATATGTCAGTAACGATCAAATCCGCAAGAGAGATTGAGCTGATGCGGGAGGCCGGAAGAATTCTGGCGAAGGTACATGAGGAACTGGAGAAAGCCATTCACCCGGGCATGTCCACTCTGGACATTGACCGTCTGGGCGAGAAGCTGATCCGCGAGTTCGGGTGTGTTCCTTCCTTTAAGAATTACAATGGCTACCCGGCATCCATCTGTGTTTCTGTGAATGATGAGGTGGTACATGGTATTCCGAATAAGCACCATATCATCAAGGAGGGCGACATTGTCAGCCTGGATGCAGGCGTCATTTACAAAGGCTATCATTCTGATGCTGCAAGAACCCACGCGGTTGGTGCCATCAGCCCGGAAGCGCAGAAGCTGATTGATGTTACCAGGCAATCTTTCTTTGAGGGGATTAAGTTCGCGAAAGCTGGCAATCATCTCAATGATATCTCTTCCGCAATCCAGGCCTATGCAGAAAGCTTCGGATACGGTGTTGTCCGCGATCTGGTGGGACACGGTATCGGATCTCATCTGCACGAGGAGCCGGAGGTGCCGAACTTTGCGCAGAAGCGCAAGGGCATCAAGCTGGTTCCGGGTATGACGCTGGCCGTTGAGCCCATGATCAATATCGGAACACCGAACGTAGCATGGATGGATGACGACTGGACGGTGGTTACAAAAGACCACAGCATGTCTGCTCATTATGAGAACACCATTCTGATCACTGAGGGTGAGCCGGAGATCTTATCTCTGTAAAGGCGGTGTGCGATGAAAATGGAACTGTACTGTCCGGCAAGATCTCTTGCGGGACATGACAAAAACCAGTATTTTATCATAGTATCCGATGAAGGGGAATACGTTGCCATGGCAAATGGAACCACCCACAGGGTGGACGACCCGAAGCGGAAAAACAAGAAACATATTCAGGCAGGGAAGACGCCGCTCTTTACGGCGTCTCCCACTGATGAAGAAATCCGAAACGAGCTGAACGCCTGGGTGAAACGCCACGGCTGTATTTAGGAGGAATTGATTACATGTCTAAATCAGATGTTATTGAAATTGAGGGAACTGTTGTTGAGAAGCTGCCGAACGCAATGTTCCAGGTAGAGTTAGAGAACGGCCATCAGGTACTGGCTCATATCAGCGGTAAGCTGCGTATGAACTACATCCGTATCCTGCCGGGCGACAAGGTTACCCTTGAGATGTCTCCGTATGATTTAAGCAAGGGCAGAATCATCTGGAGAGATAAATAAGGTTATAGAAGCAGCCGCTTTTATAAATAAAAAATAGTAAAAAATATTTAGAAAAACACTTGCATAATAGGAACCATGATGTTATAATATCATGGCGACTTTGTTGAGATGCTGGGCGAAGTTTGTCTAAAATTAGTCCGGCTGTACCAATATATCTGGACAGATATATGCAACTGTAGAAAGGAGAATTGCCGTGAAGGTGAGATCATCAGTAAAACCGATTTGCGAAAAGTGCAAAATCATCAAACGCAAAGGCAGTATCAGAGTAATCTGTGAAAATCCTAAGCACAAACAGAGACAAGGTTAAAAACAAAAAGTTATAGGAGGTTACGACGCAAATGGCTCGTATTTCAGGTGTTGATTTACCAAGAGAAAAACGTGTTGAAATCGGTCTGACTTACATCTACGGAATCGGTAGAACAAGTGCAAACCGTATCCTTGCTGAGGCTGGCGTTAATCCTGACACCCGTGTTAAGGATCTGACCGATGACGAAGTGAAGAAGCTGGCAGCTGTTATTGCTGACACTCAGACTGTTGAGGGTGATCTTCGCAGAGAGATCGCTATGAACATCAAGAGACTGCAGGAGATTGGCTGCTATCGCGGAATCCGTCATAGAAAAGGTCTCCCGGTTCGTGGTCAGAAGACCAAAACCAATGCAAGAACCCGCAAAGGTCCTCGTAAGACTGTTGCAAACAAGAAGAAATAAGTAATTCGTTACATTATGTAGAATCACGTTGCATGTTTTAAAAACAGGAAACAGGATTCGGAAATTCAAGAAAGTAGGTTAGTTTAAAATGGCTAAAAAAGTGTCCACTGCAAAAAAAGTGACAAAAAAGCGCGTAAAGAAAAACGTTGAACGCGGACAGGCACATATCCAGTCTTCTTTTAACAACACCATCGTTACCTTAACCGATGCACAGGGTAACGCGTTGTCCTGGGCAAGTGCCGGTGGTCTGGGATTTAGAGGTTCAAGGAAATCTACTCCATATGCAGCTCAGATGGCTGCAGAAACTGCCGCTAAAGCAGCTTTAGTACATGGTTTAAAATCTGTAGACGTTATGGTTAAAGGACCTGGTTCAGGCCGTGAGGCAGCAATTCGTGCGCTTTCCGCATGCGGTATTGAAGTAACTAGCATTAAGGACGTAACTCCGGTTCCACATAACGGATGTCGCCCGCCAAAACGTAGAAGAGTCTAATTAGGAGGTACTAAAAGTGGCAGTAGATAGAGTTCCTGTTCTTAAAAGATGCAGATCTCTTGGTTTAGATCCGATCTATTTAGGAATTGATAAAAAATCAAACAGAGAATTAAAAAGAGCTAACAGAAAAGTAAGTGAGTATGGTCTCCAGTTACGTGAGAAGCAGAAAGCAAAATTCATCTATGGCGTATTAGAGAAACCGTTCCGTAACTACTACACCAAGGCTGAGAAGATGGAAGGCCAGACTGGTGAGAACATGATGATCCTTCTGGAGCGCAGACTGGACAACGTTGTATTCCGTATGGGATTCGGCCGCACCAGACGCGAGACCAGACAGATGGTAGATCACAAGCACATCCTCGTAAACGGCAAGTGTGTAAACATTCCGTCCTACCTGGTAAAAGCTGGTGACGTGATCGAAGTAAAAGAGAAGGCTAAATCTTCTCAGAGATACAAAGATGCTCTTGAGGTAACTGCAGGACGTCTGGTTCCGGCTTGGCTGGATGTTGACCAGGAGAATCTGCGCGGTACTGTAAAAGAGATGCCGTCCAGAGATGAGATTGATGTTCCGGTAAACGAGATGCTTATCGTCGAGTTGTACTCCAAATAATTAAGAGTACCAATTTCCCTCGATAGAAGAACCCAAAAGGAGGGGCTAGAGTCGTGTTCGATTTTGAGAAACCAAACATTGAGATTGTTGAGATTTCTGATGATAAGAAATATGGCAAGTTTGTAGTTGAACCACTTGAGAGAGGCTATGGCACAACGCTGGGTAACTCCCTGAGAAGAATCATGCTTTCTTCTCTGCCGGGTGCAGCTGTCAGCCAGGTGAAAATCGACGGCGTTTTACATGAGTTCAGTTCTATTCCGGGTGTTAAGGAAGATGTAACTGAAATCATTATGAACATCAAGAGCTTATCTATTAAGAACAACAGCGATAGCAACGAAGTAAAGACCGCTTACATCGAGTTCGAGGGTGAGGGTGTCATTACTGCAGCTGATATCCAGGCTGACCCGGACATTGAGATCATGAATCCGGATCAGGTGATCGCACACTTAAGCGGCGGCGCAGACAGCAAGTTCTACATGGAACTTACGATCACTAAGGGCCGCGGATATGTGAGCGCAGACAAGAATAAGAGTGAGGATATGCCGGTTGGTGTGATCGCGGTGGATTCCATCTACACACCGGTTGAGCGTGTCAACATGTCCATTCAGAATACCCGTGTTGGACAGGTTACCGATTACGATAAGCTGACCTTAGACGTGTACACTAATGGAACCTTAGCTCCAGATGAGGCTGTAAGCCTTGCAGCGAAAGTTCTGAGCGAGCACTTAAATCTTTTCATCGATCTTTCTGAGAATGCCAAGACTGCTGAGATCATGGTAGAGAAAGAGGACAATGAAAAAGAGAAGGTTCTCGAGATGAACATCGATGAACTGGAACTGTCTGTTCGTTCCTACAACTGCTTAAAGAGAGCCGGAATCAATACTGTGGAGGAGCTGTGCAACAGAACTCCGGAGGATATGATGAAGGTTCGTAATCTCGGCAGAAAGTCCCTTGAGGAAGTTCTGGCGAAATTAAAAGAGTTAGGCCTTCAGCTCAACCCGAGCGAGGAATAATTCTTCAATTACTGATAACTTTAAAGTGGCGGCTCCGTAAGTCCATCAGGCAGAGAGCCGCTACGTTATGAAAAATTGGAAGCTGTGGTCCGGTAAGACCAAAGGGCACGGGACTGCACTCCACATTATATGGAGGAAAATAAAATGGCAGGTTATAGAAAACTTGGAAGAACTTCCAGCCAGAGAAAAGCAATGATCCGCAGCCAGGTAACTGCACTGCTGTATCATGGAAGCATCAAAACCACTGAGGCTAGAGCAAAAGAGATCCGCAAAGTTGCTGAGGGTCTGATTGCACTGGCTGTAAAAGAGAAAGACAACTTCGAGACTGTTACTGTTACCGCTAAGGTTGCTAAAAAGGACGCTGAGGGTAAGAGAGTCAAAGAGGTAGTAAACGGCAAGAAAGTTACCGTTTATGATGAAGTTCAGAAGGAAATCAAGAAGGATAAGCCGTCCAGACTTCATGCTCGTCGTCAGATGCTCAAAGTTCTCTACGATGTAACTGAGGTTCCGACCGCAGCTGCAGGCAAGAAGAAAAACACCAAATCCGTAGATATCCCGGCAAAACTCTTCGATGAGGTTGCTCCGAAGTACGTTTCCCGTAACGGTGGTTACACCCGTATCGTTAAGATCGGCCAGCGTAAGGGTGACGGCGCTATGGAAGTGCTGTTAGAGCTTGTTTAATCTTATAATCATATAAATTTATGAGCTTAGGGCTCCTGGAGATTCGTTCTCCAGGAGTTTTTTTGTATGATAGGAAATTCCTCCACTCGGAGGAAACC
>NZ_QUFI01000002.1:201104-201386 GCF_003478505.1 Clostridium sp. AF27-2AA | reverse complement strand
TTAACCGCGCTGTCGTAGGTTCAAGTCCTACTCGGGGAGCTGGTCTGAAAGGACCTCAAGGTTTCGGACCTTTAGCTCAGTTGGTTAGAGCAACCGGCTCATAACCGGTCGGTCCTGGGTTCGAGTCCCTGAAGGTCCATTTTCAATTCCAGCTTTATTTTATATTTTGGCCTGGTGGCTCAGCTGGTTAGAGCGCCGCCCTGTCACGGCGGAGGTCGTGGGTTCGAACCCCATCCGGGTCGCTGATCTGTATTCAGATCATTACAATTTTATATTGTAAAA
>NZ_QUFI01000002.1:0-201094 GCF_003478505.1 Clostridium sp. AF27-2AA | reverse complement strand
TGTATTCAGATCATTACAATTTTATATTGTAAAAGGGGTCTTAGCTCAGCTGGGAGAGCATCTGCCTTACAAGCAGAGGGTCATAGGTTCGAGCCCTATAGGCCCCATTTGGCGAGTCAGCCATAGATGCCGCAGTGGCGGAACTGGCAGACGCACAGGACTTAAAATCCTGCGGGACTAATCTCCCGTGCCGGTTCGATTCCGGCCTGCGGCATTTACGTGAAAAAGGTATTTCTGTATTTACAGAGATACCTTTTTTTGTTACGCTGTATACAGAAGATAAGAAATAAAAACAGAATAATAAATAGGAGATGAAGAAAACATGATCAGAAAAGCAGGACATGAATTGGTCCTTTATTATAATCCGGAAGTCTCATCCAAGGTGATGAAATTAAAAGGAGTTCTGGTACGAATGGGAGTGCGTATCCGTAATGTGGCACCGGAGCAGGTGCTTCAGCCGGTGGGAACGCTTGCCGGGATTTCCGGTTATGAGCGCACAGAGAATGGGGCTGTGCCGGAAACAGAGCTTCCGGTTATTCCGGATGAAATGCTGGTGATGCATGGCTTTACCGGCCGCAGGATCGATGAGCTTTTACTTGGGCTGCGAAAAGCGGGAGTGCCGAAGGTGGAATTGAAGGCTGTTGTGACGGAAAGTAATGCCGGCTGGACTTTTTATCATTTGTATGAAGAGATTAAAGAAGAACATCAGCGCATGACGCAGACGGAAAAAGAACAGGGAAAGGCATAGCATGGGGAAGTGTGACTGGGAAGGACATAAGCAGAAAATGACGGAAGCAAACAGAGCAAAAGGAGCAGAAAATGTGAGACGGAAAGACAGAAGGAGCATTATAAGACAGGCTGTGCTGGCTCTTCTTCTATGCGGTGTGGCAGTTCTGGTGGCCTGTACGCCTGTTAAAGAACCCGAACGGAAGGAAAAGACAGTTCTGCGGCTCTGGCATTATTTGGATCGGGAAGAATCCAGGCAGTGTCTGGCAAAACTGGTTCAGAAATTCAATGACGCGCATCAGGACACTGAAATTCAGATCAACTATATTGCAGATGAGGATTTTAAGAAGCGTCTGGTTTTGGCAGCTGCAGATGGGGAACAGCCGGATCTGGCCATTGTAGATTCTTCAGATATCCAGTACTATGATAAAGTTGGAATTTTGAAGGATCTGTCATCAGAAATAAAAGCAGAGAACTATCTTTCCAGGGCGCTTATCAGCTGCCGCACGAAGGATGGCCGTCTGGTTGGGCTGCCATTGGGGCTCAATTGCCTGATATTTTATTATAATAAAGATCTTTTGAAGCAGGCGGGAGTCGGAGTGCCCACAACTCTGGAGGAGTTTGTGACAGTTGCGGAAGCGGTTACCTCAGACCAGGTGTCCGGCTGCGCATTTCCGGCATTGCAGAGTGAGGAGAGCAGTTTCTGTTTTTTGCCTATTTTCTGGAATTATGGCGGAAGCCTGGCACAGATCGATTCTCCGGCAGGCAGACGGGCCTTTGGATTTTTAAAGCAGCTGGCGGAGAACAAGGCCCTCAGTGAGGATAATGTGAATATGACTATTTCGGATATTGCGTGGGAGTTTGCAAATGGAAATATTGCCATGGCATTTATGACATCCAGTTACGAGAATGAGATCCGGAAAGAAAATCCGGATTTGCATTTTGCCACGACAAAGCTGCCGTGTGGTGAAAATTCCATTACGATCAGCGGAGGCGAAGTACTCACAGTGACCTGTGCGGAGCACGAAAAGGAAGCAAGAGAGTTTGTAAGGTTTATGGAACAGCCAGAGCAGACAGAGCTATATCTGGACAGTGTGGGATATCTGGCAGCCCGCAGGGATCTTTTAAAAAAGCAGATCCAGACCGATCCGGTAAAGAAGGCTTACTGGAGTTATCTGAAACAGGCGAAGCTTAGGGAAATAGAGCCCTACTGGCCATCCCTGTCCATGGAAATCGCGGAGAGCATTAACCGGGTCATTTTGGGCGAAGATACCCAGGATGAGTTAGAGCAGCTTTCGGAGCGTATCAGCCGCATCAGGAGGGCGAAATATGAAAAAGAATAGAAGCCTCCGGTCTATGATTTTTTTCCTGGCTGTAGTGTTGATTATTCCAATTCTGTGCTTTACGCTTTATCTACAGGTGCAGACCTGGAGGACGATGAAGCATAATCTGCAGAGGGAGCTGGAGGGAGAGCTGAATACTGCCAATCACACGCTGGAGATGGTCATCGACAAGTATGATATGGTGCTTTACGATTTCTGTACGAATGATGAGATCATAGAACTGGTGGAGCAGATCAATGAGTCAGAAAAGCCTTCGGATGCGGTAAAATATCAGATCCGTCGCAGCCTGGCCCATATCTGCAACCGGAATGTCGGAGTGGAGGGGATTACCCTGATCACGGAATCCGGTACGGTCTGCTTTTATGACAAGGAAGCAGCCTCCTTTGTCTCCACAAAATGGGCAAACAAGATTCCGAAGGTTAATATGCAGGATCAGATGGCTGTGTATCAGGGAAGCTCTTATGTGCTTGGAACAGAAAGCCAGCCGGTTCATATGCTTCAGCTGACCAGACGTCTGGCAGATTACAGAAACATCAACCGTCAGACCGGTATAGTGGTTCTCAGTGTAAATCAATCTGTGCTGTGGGATGATATCCAGGTCAGTGACAAATCTACAGTTTATATCTGTGACTCAGACCAGATTATCGCGGCGGCGGATCCTGACCAGATCGGAAAAAGTATTGCGGTAAAGTCGCAGCGCGGTTATCGTGTGCTGAAGGCAAAGAATGATAAAACCGGCTGGAATGTATACCATTTTTATTCTAAGGTACAGTATGACCAGCAGATCAAGGCTAATATCTGCATAGGTCTGGGATCGATGGTGGCTCTGATGCTGTTGTCAACGGTGCTGCTTACATTTATGATGAGGCCGGTGCTGGATCTGGTGGGACGGCTGGTGTATGCCATGTCGGAAATTGAAAACGGTAATTTTGATGTTCAGATACCCAGTGTAGAGCATCCGGCCAACGAAGTGGAACGTATTGTGGCCGGTTTTAATGAGATGTCTGGCCAGTTAAAGCAGCTGGTCGAGAAGGTAAAGCAGTCTACGGTGGATCAGAAAAACGCAGAGCTGCAGGCTATGGAGGCCCAGATCGATCCGCATTTTCTGTATAATACACTGGATACCATCAACTGGAAGGCACTGGAGCACGATGATTTTGAGGTCAGCAATATGGTGGGGGCGCTGGCGGATATCCTGCGCTATTCCATCCGCAATCCGGGGGATATGGTGAGCATCGGGCAGGAGCTTTCCTGGCTGGAACGTTACACGATGCTGCAGAAGGAGAAGCTGGACCAGCCGCTCATGATAAAAACAGAAGTGCCGGAGGAACTGATGGGGTACCGGATCCACAAGCTGCTTTTGCAGCCTTTTGTTGAGAATGCCATCAATCATGGATTTCGGCGGATGACAAAGCCGTGCTGCATTGAGATAACCATGAAGCTTTTTGGAGCGCAGCTTTATATCCGGATCCGTGATAACGGCTGCGGCCTGCCGCAGGAGCTTGTAAATGAGCTGAATAATAAAAACAGCAGTGATGGAAATCATGTAGGTGTGGCGAATGTAAGAAAGCGGCTGGAGCTCTATTATGGGGAAGAGCATGAGATGTATTTTGAGAGCCGGGAAGGAGAAGGAACCAGTGTGCATCTGTTTATCTGCGCAGAAGGGGGGAGACGAGCAGAATGAAGATTATCATAGTGGAGGATGAAAAATCGATCCGGAATGGTCTGGTAAAAATGCTGCCCAAATTGGATCCGGAATATGAGGTCGTTGGTTCAGCCAAGGATGGATCGGAAGGATACCAGCGTATCCTGGCTGAACAGCCGGATCTTGTGATCATGGATATTGAAATGCCGGAGATGGATGGCCTGACTATGCTGGAAAAGCTGAGAAAAGAAGGGTTTACAGGGAAAGCCGTGGTACTGACGGCCTATTCCGATTTTTCCTATGCGAAGCGGGCCATTGAGCTGGGCATTGAAAATTACCTGTTAAAGCCGATCAAGCTTGAGGAACTGAAAAAAACGCTGGGGACTGCCAGTGCCTCCTTAAGGCAGGAGGCAGGTACACGCAAGATTCAGGAAAAGCTGTTGTCACTGGAACAGATCTTTCGTTCAGCACTTCTGGCGGAGCTTACCGTGGATGAGGAACTGGAGGTCTATGCAGAAACTACCTACGGCATTGACAGCCACGGTACCTTTGCCATTCTGACGGCATATTTAAGTGACTACTATGATGACTATTATGAGCCTGCAGAGCGGTTTCTGGAGCCGTATCTGACAGCAGGAAGCGAGTATTCCGTCTGTATGCTGACTACAGTACACCACAGATCCATCGTGATAGTCTTTTATAATATGAAGGATCCGGAAAAAATCCGCAGCTGGTGCGAAAAGCTGGTCATCCCATCGGCCTACAGCAATCTGAAGCACCCGCCGATCTTTGGCTGGACAGTCTGCCAGGGCCTGACGGAGTTTTCCTCCGGCCTTGAGAAGCTGGAACAGGCCCGTATGTGGAAACTTTGCTTTCCGGAAGGAAAGCTGATGACGGAAAAACAGATCAGTGCCGTCCAGACAGTGCCGCTTAAATATTCCCTGGATCTGGAGTCTCAGTTAAAGCAGGCAGTGGTGAAGCGGGACCGGGCTGCCTATGATCGCATACTGGAGCAGATCATGGCATACTGTGTAGAGGAACCGCATCACCCGGATGAGATCCGCGAAGCCTGGGCGAGGCTTGTGGTGGCTATGATCGCAGTCGCGGATTCCATGGGCCGGGTGACAGATCACATTTCCATGCGTCATATTGTGGGGGAACTATCTCAGGCAATTTCCTGGCAGCGTATCCGTGAGCTGATGCAAAACTTTTATGATGCGATTACCGGCGGACAGGATCAGCCGGAGAGCGTCAGCCTGCTGGTAAAGCGTGCCCTGTCCATGATCGAGACCTATTACAGCCAGGGCATCACGCTGGAGGAGCTGGCAGAGCGGCTGTGTGTGACCGATGAGTATTTAAGCACGCTGATCAAAAAAGAAACCGGCATATCCTTTACGGAGACCGTGCGGAAAATGCGCATCGAGCGCATCAAGGAGCTGCTTTTGCATTCCAGTCTGAAATTAAACCAGATCGCGGAAATGGTAGGCTATTCCGATCCAAAGTACATGAGTAAGGTATTTAAGGAAGAAGTGGGCATGCTTCCGGCGCAGTTTCGAAAACAGAATCATTGACAAAGGAATAACACCTTAAATAGTTACTCCTTTTTAAAAAATTTCCTCTTTGCATTTCTGACGAAAATGGTAGAATAATGTCAACATAAAAAACAAGACATCATATTCATTGACTATATTTGATTTTATTCAATTTTAGAAGGAGTGACCATTATGAGAGAGATGAATCTGACTTTCCGTAATCCGGATGAGGTACTTGATTTTGTTAAGACTGTAGAGCAGTATCCGTTTGACATGGATCTTTGCCGCGGCAGTGTTGTCGTTGACGCGAAATCCTTACTTGGTATCATGAATCTGGGCTTCAACCAGACCGTGAACTTAAAAATCTACAGCAACGACTGCAATGAGCTTTTCCAGAACATTGAGAAGTACAAAGCAGCATAACTCAGAAGACTTTCAATTTATTTGTTCCCCCATACCAGACAGAGTAGCCTCGGCTATTCTGTCTTTTATTTTGCGGAAGATTGTGGTAGAATCCATATAATTACCTTATATACAAAGAAGAAAGACGAGGAGAGAAAGATGTACAAGATTGTTTCACGGTTACTCATCTACGGTGATATGCCGAAGGATACCATTTTGATGGAGCTGGCCGATATCATCCGGAAGGCAGACAACAAGAGCCAGACCAGAGAGGAACTGGTTACCAGAACCTTTACCCAGATCAAGCACCTGCTTCAGGTGGCGACAGATTATGCTTTCGATAAAAACCTGTGGCAGAATTATCTGACCTTTCTGCTGATTACCAATGAAAATCCCTTCAGTATTACCTGTGAGAAGGTGGGCGCGAATGAAGGAAGCGTCAATTATTTTGCGAAAAGTGATTTCAAGGCATTTATGGAGCTGTTCCATTATGATTTCAGCGCGCTGGAGGAGTACCTGGGCATTGACTGCTTTACCCGCCTGTCAAACTATAAGGCCATTGGCAAGAAGGAACTGATGTACAATAAGAACGTCAGCGAGAAGGTACGGATGTTAAGCGAAAAGCTGGCGGCAGCAGCAGATGAGAATGAATTCTTTGATGCGGTGACTGGTTTTTACAAGGCGTATGGCGTCGGCATGTTCGGCCTCAATAAGGCATTCCGCATCCAGTCCAGAGAAGATGGCGGCGTGAATTTCTGCGCTATCAACAACATGGATGCTGTCATGCTGGATGACCTGATCGGCTATGAGATCCAGAAGAAAAAGCTGGTTGACAATACCCTGGCCTTTGTAGAGGGGAAAAAGGCAAACAACGTGCTGCTGTTCGGTGACAGTGGTACCGGTAAATCCACAAGTATCAAGGCCATCGTCAATGAGTTTTATGACCAGGGCCTGCGTATGATCGAAATCTACAAGCACCAGTTCAAGGATCTCTCTGCTGTCATTGCCCAGATTAAGAACCGCAATTACCGCTTTATCATTTATATGGATGATCTGTCCTTCGAGGAGTTTGAGATTGAGTACAAGTTTTTAAAGGCAGTCATTGAGGGCGGCGTGGAGACCAAGCCGGACAATATCCTGATCTATGCAACCTCCAACCGCAGACATCTCATCAAGGAAAACTGGAGCGACCGCGACGATGTGGAGAGCCAGAACGGCATGCACCGTTCCGATACCATGGAGGAGAAGCTGTCCCTGGTAAACCGTTTCGGCGTGACCATCAATTACTCCAAGCCATCTCAGAAGGAGTATTTCAATATCGTGGTAGAGCTAGCACACAGGGCAGGTCTTACCATGTCAGATGACGAACTCCGCGCGGAAGCCAACAAATGGGAGTTAAGCCATGGCGGAATTTCCGGACGTACCGCGCAGCAGTTTATCAATTATCTGCTGGGAACGGTATAAAAGCATGCTGTCATAAATGGAATACATGGCCGGAGAATGGCGTATTTAAGCCATTTTTCGGCCATCTGCAAAATCTGCAAAAATTTTTGTGAAAAAGTTTTTAAAAAGTGTTGACAAAACGGCAAACCTGCGGTATCATATACATCGTTGCAGCGAACAAGAGCTCAACAAACTAAATAATATGTGTGCGTAGCTCAGCTGGATAGAGCACTTGGCTACGGACCAAGGTGTCGGGAGTTCGAATCTTCTCGCGCACGTATTGAAAGGCATTCTCATAAGAGAATGTCTTTTTCCTTTCTATTTATTATAGCAGAATAGTCAGAAAAGCCGAAGCCGGTTATCCCGGCTTCGGACCTTTATTGGTTTTAACCCTAAATTTTTATTTGTCGATGCGGAATCCGTAGTAGGCGTTCATGCCGTGTTCATGGATATCCAGTCCGTCTAACTGCTCCTGATCAGTGACTCTCAGTCCAAAGATTTTATCAATGACCTTGAACACGATGAACATGGTTACGCCGGTCCAGAGGAGGACGGAGCCGACACCGGTGAGCTGTAAAATCAGCTGATGAACACCACCGCCGTAGAACAGTCCGTTGATCTCACAGGACGGAGCAGAGGTAGTAGCGAAGAGACCTACTGCGATGGTGCCCCAGAGACCGTTGCAGAAGTGAACGGCTACAGCACCTACCGGGTCATCTACGCGGATCACATAATCGCAGAACCATACGCCAAAGCAAACCAGAAGCCCGGAGACAACGCCGACAAAGAAAGCACCCATGGCATCCATGGTGTCACAGCCTGCGGTGATACCGACGAGACCGGCCAGGGAAGCGTTCAGGCACATGGAAACATCCGGTTTGCCATATTTTACCCAGGTGAAGATCATACAGGTAACGGTTGCGATCGCCGGTGCAATGGTGGTGGTTGCAAAGATGGAAGCTAGCTGTGGGCCGTTGGTTGCGGCAGCGCCGTTGAAGCCGTACCAGCCAAACCAGAGGATGAAGCAGCCGAGGGCACCGATGACAACATTATGTCCCGGGATCGCGTTCGGGGTGCCGTCCTTGTTGTATTTACCGAGACGCGGGCCTTCCATCCAGGCACCGATCAATGCGCTGAAGCCGCCTACCATGTGGATGGCGCAGGAACCTGCGAAATCGTGGAAGCCCATCTGTGCCAGCCAGCCGCCGCCCCAGATCCAGTGTGCTTCAATCGGATAAACAACAGCAGAAATGATGCCGGAATAAATACAGTAGGATAAGAAGTTGGTACGCTCTGCCATGGCACCGGAAACGATGGTAGCGGTGGTGGCACAGAATACCAGGTTAAATACAAAGTTAGACCAGTCAAAATTTGCGTAATCGGTGATGATGCCGAGAGTCGGGATTCCAATGAAGCCGCCCAGTGTATCCTCACCGAGTAAAATTCCAAAGCCAAGGAACATAAATACAACCGTTCCGATACAGAAATCCATGAGGTTTTTCATGATGATGTTGCCGGCATTTTTTGCCCGGGTAAAACCGGTCTCTACCATGGCGAAACCGGCCTGCATGAAGAATACGAATGCCGCGCCGATCAGAAACCAGATGCCAAATACTTCACTTAAGATATTTTCCATAATCGTGACCTCCTGTAGTGCAGACCATTATAATATTATAAATAGAAGAAGGAGATAATGGCTAACGCCCTTATCTCCTTCGATAATCACTGGTCTGTATGAAATTTAAAACGACTGCGTTCTGCCGGAAGTGGGGGATCAGCAGAATGCGAAAACATCAGAGCGCTTCGTCGCCGCGCTCGCCGGTACGGATTCGTACGGCATCTTCTACATCGTAAACGAAAATTTTACCATCACCATAATTACCGGTGGTGATCTGTTCCGTAACCTTGCTGATGATTGCTTCTACAATATCCTCAGCAACGACGGTTTCTACCTTCACCTTCGGGAGAAGATTGACCGTGTATTTGGTACCGCGGTACATTTGCGTGTAACCCTTCTGCGTGCCGTAACCCATGATGTTACTGATCATAAGACCGTGGGCGCCGCAACTGTCCAGAATACCTTTTAAGTCTTCCAGCTTTTCGGGTTTGATGATGATTTCCAGCTTTTTCATACTTACCAGCCTCCTTAACTGTATTTGGGATTTCTATTTATTTCCTATACCGCAGATGCGTGGGGGAGAACAAAGTTATGATTAGAGAAGTGTATTGATACGTAAAAAAGGGCGCTCCGGTTAGTAATCGGAACGCCTTTGTTCTTGCATCTGCGATATATGAAATAAATATGTGCCTTATTATAGGCAAAGATTTTTTGATTGTCAATTATATTTTTTTGCGTGATCTTAACATACTTTTGTCGAAATGTTACAAAACCGAAAAGAATGCCAAAATATCTTGCAGATTTTAAGAACCCGCACTATAATATACTGTATACAAAGTAATGCGGAAATACAATCGGAGAAAAACAATGATAAAGCATTTGAGCCTTAAGGCATACGGCAAGATCAATCTGGGACTGGATGTACTGCGCAGACGTGAAGACGGTTATCACGATGTGCGCATGATCATGCAGACCGTCGGTATTTTTGACCGTGTGGATCTGGTGCGGAAGGAAGAACCGGGTATTGAAGTAGAAACGAACCTGTATTACCTTCCTACCAATGAAAATAATCTGGTGTATAAAGCGGCAAAGCTTCTGATGGATGAATTTCAGGTTCAGGAAGGAATTCAGATCCGCCTGCGCAAATTCATTCCAGTAGCGGCCGGTATGGCGGGAGGCAGTAGTGACGCGGCAGCCGTTCTGTTTGGCGTGAACAAGATGTTTCGTCTTGGCCTGAGTACAGAACAGCTCATGGAGCGCGGCGTGAAGATCGGCGCGGATGTTCCCTACTGTATCTTAAGAGGAACCGCTCTTTCTGAAGGCATCGGTGAGGTGCTGACCAAACTGCCGGCAGTTCCCCAGTGTCAGGTGCTGGTGGCAAAGCCGGGAATCAATGTTTCTACGAAATTTGTATATGAAAATCTACATGCCAATGACCTGCGTCCGCAACAGCATCCGGACATTGACGGCATGATCCAGGCCATCAAAGACCAGGACCTGAGAGAAATTGCCGGAAAACTGGGCAATGTGCTGGAGACTGTTACCGTAAAGGAATATCCGGTGATTCAGGAGATTAAAGATAAAATGCTGGAATTTGGAGCCATCGGTTCCCTGATGAGCGGAAGCGGCCCAACTGTGTTCGGACTTTTCACGAATCCCAAGGCTGCGCAGGAAGCTTATGAGGAGCTGCGCTATGGCGAGTCAGCAGAACTGGCCAAACAGGTTTATTTAACGAATTTTTACAATCAGAAAGAGGAGAAAAATCATGGAAAACAAGCTTAAGGTAAATATGAATGAATATCTTCCGCTGCGCGATGTCGTGTTCAACACCCTGCGTCAGGCTATCTTAAAGGGTGAGCTGGAACCAGGCGAGCGTCTGATGGAAATCCAGCTTGCAGACCGTCTGGGCGTCAGCCGTACCCCGATCCGTGAAGCAATCCGCAAGCTCGAGCTGGAGGGCCTGGTGCTCATGATTCCGCGTAAGGGCGCTGAGGTTGCGAAGATTTCCGAGAAGAGCCTGCGTGATGTGCTGGAGGTACGCCGCTCGCTGGAAGAACTTGCCATTGAGCTTGCCTGCCAGCGTATGACCGAGGATGACATCAAAGAGCTGGAAGAAGCACAGGAAGCATTCCGCAGTGCAATCCAGAGTGCCGATGCCATGACCATCGCAGAGACCGATGAGCATTACCATGATATTATTTACAACGGAACCGGCAACAACCGCCTGGTTCAGATCTTAAACAATCTGCGTGAGCAGATGTACCGCTACCGCCTGGAGTACATCAAGGATGCAGACAAGCGCCAGATTCTGGTGGTGGAGCATGACTACATTCTGAAAGCAATCCGCTCCAGACATGTGGCAGAGGCAAAAAAGGCCATCCGTGAGCACATCGATAATCAGGAGATTACTGTATCAAAGAATATCAAAGAGCAGCAGTAAAAATATGCCGCCCGCCGTACACGGCGTGGCGGCATATTTTGAAAGAGAGGAAAACGCGTGGGGAAAATAGCACTTCTGGTGTCCAGGGAGGAGATGATCCACCAGGCCCATAACATTTTGCAGGAGAAAAAATTTGAGATTCAGGAAATGCGGGTGATTCATACCGGGGATACGGTTATGGAGGCACGCCGATCCATTGCGGACGGGGCGACAATCATCATTGCCCGCGGCCTGCAAGCATCCATCATCAAGCAATATACCGACACGCCGGTAGTTGAGATTGTTCTGACGGCGCAGGAGATGGCGCTTCTTATCATGCGTGCGAAGCAGATTGCCGGAAAGGAAAAGCCGGTGGTTGCAGTGGTTGGTTTCCGCAATATGTTCTGCGATATGTCTTATTTCGATGAACTTTATAACATTGAGCTGAAAACCTACTTCGCGGATCAGGGGGCTGAGCTTCCTGTGGTTGTGCGCCGGGCTATTTCCGAGGGCGCGGATGTGGTGATCGGCGGCGATACGGCAGTTTCGATTGCGACGGAGGCGGGAGTACCTTCCCTCTTCCTTTCCATGACAGAGGATTCCATGCGTCAGGCTTTCTCTACGGCAGAAAACATGGAATATGCCATGAATGTAGAGAAGAAGACTGCAGCTCAGCTGGAAACTCTGCTGGATTATTCTTACAGCGGTGTCATCCGTCTGGATGGAAATGGTGTGATCACGGCAGTCAATCCATTGATGGAAGACATGATCGGAAAAAAAGAAGAAGAGCTGAAGGGAGAAAATATCCGGAAGGCCGCTCCCATGATCGGAGAAGAGGCATGGAAGCGGGTCTTTGAAAAAGGCGAGGATTACTCTCTGTTCTTTGAATGGGGCGGAACACCGATTTTTGCCGTGCTTGCTCCGGTTCTTTACGAATCCCGGGCGGATGGGGCAATTGTCACCTGCCATAAAATGAAGAAAAAAACGGTGGCGCCGGAGAAATCCCGCATGACCCAGAAAAGGGAGAATAGCCGGGCCTTGCCGCCTTTGGTACAGTTTGAAGATATTCTGCAGAAATCCACGGCCATGCAGGAGTGTATCCGAAAGGCCAATCTGTATGCGTTGTCGGAGCATCCGGTGGTGCTGATCGGAGAACCGGGAACGGAGAAACGGATGCTGGCGGAGAGCATTCACAACAGCAGCATCCGTGCCCAGGGCCCCTTCCTTGATGTTCCCTGTGAGGGACTGTCCGGAGAGGAACAGAAAAATATGATCTTTGGAAACCGCGGTGCCGTGCTGCAGGTAGAGGGTGGAACGCTGCTTCTTCGGGATGTGGAGGAACTGACGGCGGCCAATCAGTACCGCCTGTATCAGCTCATTCGTTTCCGGGTCTGCCATGGCGCGGATATCGCGAGCCTGCGAAAAGTAGACGTGCGGGTCATGGTGACCATCGGCTGTCCGCTCTCCGAGCTGATGGCAGAGCGAAAGATCAGTCCGGATCTTTATTATCTGCTGTCCGGCCTGGAATTGTTTGTGCCGCCGCTCAGGGAACGGCGGGAAGATTTACTGGAAAAGATCGAGGACACTATTCACGACTGCTGTGAGCATTACTCCCGTTATCATGTGCTGACGAAAGGCGCCATGGAAGTGATGTTGGATTACCCATGGAAGGGCAATCTGTTCCAGATCGAGAGCTTTTGCGAGCGTCTGATCCTGATGGCAGGAAAGCGTTCTATTGATGAGGTTGCAGTGCGAAGGCTTCTGGAAGAGCTGTACCCGGAGCGTCTCACTGGAAACGGCACAGACAGCGCGGCAGCAGAGGCAGAAGGAACTGCGAAAAAGGAACTGGCAGTTCTGCCGGACGAGGCGGTAAAAATCCGGGAACTGCTGCACAAGTTCAGCGGAAGCCGGGAAAAAACCGCCCAGGCCATGGGAATCAGCAAGGCAACGCTGTGGCGCCACATGAAGAAGTACGGAATTGAAAAAGACTGATGAGAAAATACGATCAAAAAGCAGCGGAAATTGCAGATGAATTGTGTGAATGAATGATAAATGATTTGAAAATGAAATGAATTGCAATGAACATGAAACAAAAATGCAAAAATATCACATTTGCATCATTTTAAACTTTGAATTTGGACATTCTGCCTATTGTTTGCGGCAGGCCGTTTGATTATAATGCAGACATAAGCTGATAGCGAGAGAGCCACAAGGCAAAACTCCTGTCAGGGAAACCAAAAGAAGTTTTACTTTTTTAAAGAAAGAGAGGAATTCAAAATGAAGATTGGATTTATCGGATTAGGTATCATGGGAAAACCGATGGCAAAGAACCTGGTTAAAGCAGGTCACGAGCTGGTTGTTTTCGATTTCAATAAAGATGCAGTAAAAGAACTGGTAGACTGCGGCGCAACCGCAGCAGAGAGCAACAAGGACCTGGCAGCTCAGGTTGACGTTGTTATCACCATGGTTCCGAACTCCCCGCACGTAAGAGCAGCAGTTCTGGGCGAGAACGGTGTTGTTGAGGGTGCAAAAGAGGGTCTTGTTGTAATCGACATGAGCTCCATCGACCCAACCGAGAGCAAGGCAATCGGCGCTGAGCTGGCTAAGCACGGCATTGACATGCTGGACTGCCCGGTATCCGGTGGTGAGCCGAAAGCAATCGACGGTACCCTTTCCGTTATGTGCGGCGGTAAGAAAGAGCTGTTCGACAAGTACTATGACATGCTGATGGTTATGGCTGGTTCTGTAGTTTACGTTGGTGACCTTGGTTCCGGTAACGTAGCTAAGCTGGCTAACCAGATGGTAGTAGCTATCAACATCGCAGCTGTAGCTGAGGCTCTGACCTTCGCTAAGAAAGCTGGCACCGATCCTGAGTTAGTATACCAGGCAATCCGCGGTGGTCTGGCTGGATCTACCGTTATGGATGCTAAGGCGCCGATGATGTTAGCAGGCAACTACAAGCCGGGCTTCCGTATCGAGCTTCACATCAAAGACCTGAACAACGCTCTGAACGCAGCTCACGCAATCAGCTCTCCGGCTCCGTTAACCGCTGAGATGATGGAGATCATGCAGTTCTTAAGATCTGAGGGATGCGACAAAGACGATCACTCCAGCATCGTCAAGTACTACGAGAAGATTTCTGGTACCAGCATCGTTAAATAAGTTTAACGCATCAATCATATAAAATAAGTTATCATACACTGCTGCTTACGGGTCCGTGGGCAGCAGTGTGTCAGATAAGGCGTCATGTGCGCTGGAAGGAGATAGTATGAATACAGATTTTATTAAGGGCGTAGTTGTCCCGATGATCACCCCGATCGACAAAGATGAGCTGATCGACGAGGCTGCGATCCGTAGCCAGGTTGATTATGTAATCGATGGCGGTGTAAGCGGCATCCTGTTATTCGGCAGCAACGGTGAGTTCTATGTAGTAGAAGAGGACGAGATGGAGAGAGGCTTAAAGATCGTTGTAGATCAGGCCGCTGGACGTGTTCCGGTATACTTCGGTATCGGCGCTATCAGCACCAAAAAGTGCGTTCGTCTTGCAAAGATGGCAGTAGCAAACGGCGCAGCAAGCGTATCTGTTCTGCAGCCGATGTTCTTAAAGCCAACTGAGACCGAGCTGTTCACTCACTTCAAAGCAATCGCAGACGCAATCCCGGAGACTCCGGTACTGCTTTACAATAACCCGGGCCGTGTAGGCTACACCCTGTCTGCTAACCTGGTTGAGAGACTGGCTCATGAGGTTCCGAACATTGTTGGTATGAAAGATACCAGCGGTGATATCACCCAGACCTCTGAGTTCATCCGCAGAAACAGAGACGTAGACTTCAAGGTATTCGGCGGCAAGGATACCCTGCTGTACGCTTCTATGTGCCACGGCGCAGTTGGTGGTGTATGTACCGCAGCAAACTTTATGCCGGAGCTGATCACCGATGTATACAACAAATATGTTGCAGGTGATCTTCAGGGTTCCCTTGAGGCTCAGTTCAAATTAAATCCGGTACGTCTGTCCATGGACGGCGCAAGCTTCCCGGTAGCAGCAAAGGATATGGCTAACTTACGCGGCCGCAACATCGGTGTTCCGTATACTCCGAACCTGGCTACTCCGGAGGGACCGGTATTAGACAAGATCAAAGCTGAGATGACCAAGGCTGGCCTGCTCTAATTTCAACTGAATACAGAACAGAATACCATTACGGCATTGATGATGGACCGGCGATTCTTCTGGAATGCCGGTCCGTTTTCGATTACAATCATAAATAAGAGATTCCACTATATAAGGAGGGCTTTATGAAATTACTGTTTGCTTCCGATTCTTTCAAGGGAACGTTATCTTCTGACCAGATCATTAAACTGTTAAATGAGTCCGCACAGCGCATTTTCCCGGGCTGCGAGACAGTTGGTGTTCCGGTTGCGGACGGCGGTGAGGGTACCGTTGACGCTGTTATTGCTGTTACCAAGGGTGATTACCGCAAGGTAAAGGTACACGGACCGCTCATGGAGGAGACCGAGGCTTCCTACGGTGTGTTCCATGGTGACTCTGCTATCATCGAGATGGCAGCAGCTTCCGGACTTCCGATGGTTCCGACTGAGAAGAGAAATCCGTTAAATACCACCACCTACGGCACCGGAGAGCTGATTAAGGATGCTCTGGATCACGGTTACCGCAAGCTTTCTATCGCAATTGGCGGAAGCGCTACCAACGATGGCGGCATGGGCGCTATGAGCGCGCTGGGCGTTCGTTTCCTGGACGCAGAGGGTAATGTGCTGACAGGCGTTGGCTCTGATCTGGAGAAGGTTGCTGATATTGATATGAGCGGTCTGCATCCGGCAGTAGCAGAAGCTGAGATTACGGTTATGTGCGACGTAACCAACCCGTTAACCGGACCGGACGGCGCAACCTACACCTTTGGCAAGCAGAAGGGCGGCACTCCGGAGATCCTGGACCGTCTGGAGGCAGGCATGAAGAAATACGCAGCACTCATGCGTGAGAAGGGCATGGATGTAGAAAACCAGGCAGGCGCAGGCGCGGCCGGCGGACTGGGCGCAGCTCTGTGCGGTTACTTAAAGGCAAACTTAAAGTCCGGTATCGAAACCGTGCTGGATCTGATTGATTTTGATGGCCTGTTAGAGGGCACGGATCTGGTTGTAACCGGCGAGGGCCGCATTGACTGGCAGTCTGCATTCGGTAAGGTACCGAGCGGCATCGGTATGCGCTGTAAGGCAAAGGGCGTTCCGGCAGTTGCCATTGTAGGCGGAATGGGCGATGGAGCAGAGAAAATCTATGAGTTTGGCGTAGAAAGTATTGTTCCGACCATCAACGGTGCTATGGATATCGAAGAGGCTCTGGAGCGCGCGGAGGAGCTTTACGCAAACGCTGCAGACAGAACCTTCCGCATGATCCGTGTAGGCATGCAGATGAAATAAATATTACGGAAGCTGAAAAATTCAGGTTTCGCTGTGTGGCCGGTCAGCAAGTGACCGGCCACATTTATAGAATGGACGGAAGATGGGAGAGACACAATGGACATCAGTAATTTATGGACTTTGCAGGTCATGATGTTTTTTCTGGTGGCAGCCGGAGCAATCTTAAAGAGCACGGGGATTTTGAAGGATGACGCAAAAGCAATTCTGACAGATCTGGTGCTGTATTTTTTTCTGCCCTGCAATATCATCAATTCTTTCAGAATGGAATTTAATCTGGATATTTTAAGAAAATTTGCGGTTGTACTGGCAATTTCCTTGCTGGTTCAGCTGGTATGCTATATTCTCAGCAAGATTCTTTATAATCATAAGCCGAAGGAAGTAAAGCGTGTCATGCAGTATTGCACGATCGTTTCCAATTCCGGTTTCCTGGGACTGCCGATCGCGCAGGGAATTTATGGCGCAGAGGGCATGATGTACGCGTCCATCTTCATTATTCCGATGCGTGTCATGATGTGGTCCGCTGGCATTGCCTGCTTCACGGAGAGTCCGGACATGAAGAGCGTGGTGAAAAAGCTGGTTGTGCATCCATGCATTGTGGCTGTCTATATCGGGTTGGGACTGATGATCTTCCAGGCACCGTTAAATCAGGGGTATAATGCTGTATTAAACTGCGGGATTCCGCTGGTGCCGGATCTTGTAAAGGTACTTCTTGGCGCGCTGGATAAAGGGGTACGATCTGCCGGCGGCTGTACCACAGCCATGACCATGGTGCTGATTGGCATGATGTTCTCCGGAATGTCTTTGCGCAGTATGTTGGATCGCAATACCCTGTTTATCTCGGCACTGCGTCTGGTAATTCTGCCGGCGCTGCTGCTTGCAGGATGCCGACTGGCTGGAATTGATCCGTTCCTGACCGGCGTCTGCCTGCTGATCACGGGTATGCCTGCTGGCAGTACCTCCGCGATTCTGGCAGCAAAATACGGCTGTGATTATACCTTTGCTACCAAATGTATCGTTATTTCAACCCTGCTTTCCCTGATATCCATCCCGGTCTGGGCAATGATTCTGGGGTAAGCGAAAGAAAAAAATGGAAATCTGTTATAATTGTGATAGAAATAACAGAATATTCGTATATATGAACCAAAAATCCAGAGAGCAAGAGAGAAGGGAATTATGATACTGCAGGAAACCATGAGCAGCGAAGAAATTTATGAGGATTTATGCAATAAAATAGAGAAACTGGTGTATCTGCCGGGATATAAGATCAGTGAGAATGAGCTTTGCAAACAGTACGGGGTATCCCGGCATATCATCCGGACCGCCATCAGCCGGTTAAAGGAACGGACACTTCTGACTGTGTATCCCCAGAGGGGGACATTTGTGAGCCTGATTGACATGAAGGCAGTGGAGCTGATCCTGTTTATCCGGGAGTCGGTGGAGCAGGAGGCAACCCGACTTCTGCAGTTTGAATCACAGGAGGTCCGGGAACGGATGGGGAAAGCCATGAAGGACTGTATTGAACGTCAGCGGGCGGCCATATCGGAGAACATTGATATGGATGCGTTTTATGCCCTGGACAATGAATTTCATGGATGTCTTCTGGACGCAGTGGGAAAGAAGGATGTGATGGAGATCATCCGGGAAGATTATATTCATTTCCGGCGCTGGAGAAACTTTGATGTGGTCAGAACCGGAAGGCAGGCAGAAATTATAAAGGAGCATACTGCACTGATGAATGCGCTGATGAAGAATCAGACGAAAGAAGCCCACGAGATCCTGCATCTGCACTTAAACACCACGAACCGTCTGCGCTACATTCGCGAAAAGGTGGCACAGGAATATTTTATCTACCACTAAAAATAGACAAAGGCCCAAAATGAAAATCAGCAGTATTGACGAAAGTCCGTGAGTACGAAAAAAATATTTGCAAATCAGCCTGAAAGGTGTTAAGTTATTAACAGAAAAAACTTGTCGACAAGTATGCAAGGAGTTGTTTGTTATGAGGCTGATTAAAAAGACAATTGCGGAATGTCTCAGAAACCGGGTCAGGGAAAGCGCGGACCGTATCGCGCTAGAGGCAGATGAGCAGCGCTATACCTGGAAGGATCTTGATACGCTGAGTGATTATATGGTAGGAAGAATGCTTTCCTGTGGAATCAGAAAAGGCACCCATGTGGGGATCTGGAGTACCAACTCACCCAACTGGATCATTGTATTTCTGGCCCTGAGCAAGATTGGGGCAGTTCCGGTCCTTCTGAATACCTGCTACAGCACAGAGGAACTGGAGCAGGTGCTCCGCTATGCGGATGTAGAGTTTGTGTATTATGGAGAAGGCTACAAAAAGCTAGTTTACGAGGACATGGTGGCACAGCTCACGCCGAAGTTAGAGGGAACGGTGAAGCGCTGGATCTACATTGGCCGGGATACCGCAAGACAGTGGATGACAGAAAAAAGCTTTGTTTTCGCGGAGCGCATGAAAAAGGTGACACGGGAGATTGGCGGCTATATCCGGAGGGTGGGGCCGGAGGATACGGCAGCTATCCTGTTTACCTCGGGAACAACGGCAATGCCAAAGGGGGTTATGCTGAGTCATTACAGTCTGGTGAACAGCGCGCTGGAAATCTGCGGCCATATGGGCTGGGAAGAATCCGATAAGATGATGATTGCCGTTCCTTTGTTTCACTGTTTTGGCTTAACGGCCAGTCTGCTGACCAGTATCCATACCGGCTGCTGCATGCATACGGTGGAGTATTATAAGACCATAACTGTGCTGCAGACGGTACAGAAGCATCACTGTACGGTGTTAAACGGTGTGCCGTCCATGTTCCTGGCTATCACCAGGAATCCGGCCCATAAGGACTATGACTTAAGCAGCCTGCGAAACGGCATCATTGCCGGCTCGCCGGTCAGTGAGGAAGAATATGATGCCATTCGCAGGGAAATTCCGGGACTGCTCCTTCATGCATCTTACGGACAGACGGAAACCGCACCCTGCGTCAGCATCAGTGATGTGGGAGATTCGGAGACAGAGCGTGCCACAACGGCAGGACGGGTACTGCGCCACTGCGAGGTACGGATCCTGGCGCCGGACGGAGCCCGCCTGCAAACAGGGGAAGACGGAGAAATCTGCGTGCGTGGCTACAATGTCATGCAGGGCTATTATCATCTGCCGGAAGAAACGGCAAAGACCATTGACGCGGACGGATGGCTCCATACCGGCGATATGGGACATCTGGACGGACGGAATTTTCTGTATATCACAGGCCGCATAAAAGAAATGATCATTCGGGGTGGAGAGAATATTTCTCCGCGGGAAATTGAGCAGGTGATCTGGCATTACCCGGGCATCCGTGATGTGAAGGTGATCGGTCTTCCGACAGAGGTTCTGCAGGAGATGATCGTGGCCTGTATCATCCCGGAGGAAGGAATGACCATTGGCAATGCGGGCCTTATGACACATATGGAGAAGCATCTGGCGTATTATAAGCTGCCGGCACACATCGTGCGTATGGAAGCATTCCCTATGAATGCAAGCGGGAAGGTTATGCTGGGAGAACTGAAAAAACAGGCGGCCGAGATCATTCAGACGAACCCGGATACTACCCCGGCCTGTTTCGGACCTTTCGTGAATACTCTTTAAATTGCTTTTGGCCCGCGGTTGACAGCGGATTGATTCTGGCGTAAAATTGTGTAAAATAAGAGCAGCGGGGAGGAAAGAGTATGATTTACGCAAAGTCTGGTGAGAGTCATCCGAATACGTCAGATGAAATTTTTGAACAGATGCTGAACCGGATCATCCAGCTGCGCCTGGAGCCTGGACAGCTGATCAGCGAGAATCAGATGTCTGCGGAGTACGGAGTGTCCCGCTCGGTCATCCGCACTGTGTTTACGCGTCTTAAGCAGCTTGGCTTTATTGAGATTTATCCGCAGCGGGGTACCTATGTCAGTCTCATGGATTTAAGCCATATCGCGGATCTTCTGACACTGCGTACAGCGGTGGAAAAGGAAGTCCTCTATGAGATTTTTACCGAACTGGGCGAAGCAGAGCGCAGCCAGATGCTTAAGCGGCTGGAAGCGAATCTGAAGGAACAGGAGAAATACAGGGATGAGGCCGATTACTTTGGCCGTTTTCCGGATCTGGATGCCGAATTCCATAAGATTATGATCGACAGTGTAGGACGCAGCGCCATGATGCGCATGTTGGATAGCCTGATGCTGCACCTCGCGCGCTGGCGCAACTTTGATGTGGCTTTCGATAATCGTGTGCCGCAGCTGATCGAGGAACACAAAAAGATAGTTGAGGCTATTGTGGAAGGGAACATCCAGAAAGTTCAGGAATGCATGGGAAGGCATCTGGAAACGATCACAGCCATTGCGGACAGGGCTACGGCCAAGTATCCGACCTATTTCAGGAATGGTTGATCCGATCCATTATAGAAAGGAAGAGACGGAATATGCAAAGAAGCGCATATTTCCGTCTCTTTCTTGGTGTTCAGACAATTGACAGGGATTTGAGAGTGTTTAAAAATAAACAAAAAATGCATGATTTATGTAAACTAAAAAACGAAAGAAATGGTGTGCAAATAAAATCTCGGTAAAAAACACAAAAAATGCAAAGAAACTATTTACATTCATTGATAAATTTGATACTATAAGGTCATGAGTTGAGCTGTTTGTTGGCGATATTGAGGAATCGTACAACAAATTTTTTTGGCGTTTATCTTGTATACTAGAATACCAAAGTGTGAAACACAAGCAAGACGCCGTTTTTATTTGCTCAAACTTGTTTAATTTTTAACAACTGCAAAGAAACATAGAAATAACAGTTAAAAATTTCGAAGAGGTGTCAGTTATGTATACACTGGGAATTGATATTGGCTCTACTACATCCAAGGCAGTGATCCTGAAGGATGGAAGCGAAATCGTGGCCTCCTCCATTGTGGTAGCTACCGTCGGAACAGACGGAGTCAGCAAGGCACTGGAAAATGTAATGAAAGAAAGCGGTCTTACGCAGGCAGATATGGCATGCACCGTGGCAACCGGATACGGACGCCAGACCTATGATGGGGCAGATTATCAGGTCAGTGAGCTGACCTGTCACGCGCTGGGTGTCCACTATGTTTGTCCGGGCGCAAGAACAGTAATCGATATAGGAGGCCAGGATGCCAAGGTTCTTTCTCTGAATGAAGAGGGACGCATGATTAACTTTGTTATGAATGACAAATGCGCGGCAGGAACCGGCAGATTCCTGGATGTTATGGCAAATATCCTGAAGCTTGATATTTCCCAGCTGGAAACCGAAGCCGCAAAAGCAGTAAAGCCGGCAAGCATCTCCAGCACCTGCACGGTATTCGCAGAGTCCGAGGTAATTTCCCAGCTGGCATCCGGAACTGATATCCCGGATCTGGTAGCAGGTATCTGCCAGTCTGTGGCAACCAGGGTTGCATCTCTGGCAAAGCGTGTAGGCATCCGCGAGGAGGTCTGCATGAGCGGCGGCGTGGCGCAGAACGGCGGTGTCCGCAATGCCATGGCAAAGGAGCTTGGCGTGGAAATCTACTACGACAAGCGGGCACAGGAACTTGGAGCTCTCGGCGCAGCAATTTACGCATACGGAAAGAGCAGCCAGTCATAGATCAAACAGAAAGCTTACCGTGTTCCTTTGCGGAGGACGCGAGCTGATACAGACCGGACAGACGCCGCAAGTGACGTGCGGACGGCCAGAACCTATTTAAGTTTAGGAAATGAAAATGTATAAAGGAGGTTTTTCACAATGGCTGAAGAAGTAAAAAAGAGCAGACCAGCACCAGATCCGAACTCAGCAAAGTTTAAGCTGGGCCAGATCGCGGCAAAGGCTTACAGTGATGCGATGGAGGCCAAAAAACGCGGAGAGATGGTTGGCTGGTGTGCCAGCAACTTCCCGGTAGAAATCCCGGAGACGCTCGGACTGTATGTCTGCTACCCGGAAAACCAGGCAGCCGGCATTGCAGCAAGAGGCGGCGGTGAGAGAATGTGTAATGAGGCAGAGGGCGAGGGCTACTCCAACGATATCTGCGCATATGCACGTATCTCCCTTGCTTATGCAAAACTGAAATCCGCTCCGGAGCAGGATATGCCGATGCCGGACTTCGTACTTTGCTGTAACAACATCTGTAACTGTATGATCAAATGGTACGAAAACCTGGCAAAAGAGCTGAATATCCCGATGTTCATGATCGATATTCCGTTCAACCCGGATTACGAGGTATCCGATGCGGAGACCGAGTACATCAAGGCTCAGTTCTGGGATGTCATTCATGGTCTGGAAGCATACACCGGCAAGAAATGGAGCGATGAGCGCTTCAAAGAGGTTATGGCTTCCTCCGGACGCGCAAGCCGCGCATGGATCGAGGCAACCTCCCAGGCAAAATATGTTCCGTCCCCGTTCAATGGCTTTGACCTGTTAAACCACATGGCAGTTATGGTTACCGCCCGTGGTAAAGAAGAAGCAGGCGATGCTATGGAGACCCTGTTAAAAGAGTACAAAGAGAACCATGAGAAAGGCGTTTCCACCTTCCGCGCAGAAGAGAAATACCGTATCATGTTCGAGGGCATCGCATGCTGGCCGTGGCTGCGTGTTACCTCTACCGGCTTAAAGAGCAGAGGCATCAACATGGTAACCACTATTTATGCTGACGCATTCGGCTTCATCTACGATGACTTTGACGGAATGTGCCGTGCATACGCAAACGTTCCGAATGCCATGAACCTTGAGCATGCCAGAGACAAACGTATCAGGCTCTGCAAGGATAACCATGTAGAAGGTCTGTTAGTACATACCAACCGCTCCTGCAAGCTGTGGTCCGGATTCATGCCGGAGATGAGCCGTCAGATCGGCGAGGCATGCGGCATCCCGGTTGTTTCCTTCGATGGCGACCAGGCTGATCCGAGAAACTTCTCTGAGGCACAGTACGATACCCGCGTACAGGGCCTGACAGAGATCATGGAAGCAAACAAAGGAGGGAAATAGAGATGGCAGCAAAGGAATTATTAGCACAGCTTCATGAAGTTGCTGCAAATCCGAGAAAACAGCTGGACAAATATCTGGCTGAAGGTAAGAAGGTCGTTGCAGTAACCTATTATACACCACAGGAGATCGTTCATTCCATGGGCCTGGTACCGATGGGTGTCTGGGGCGCAGACATGGAGATCAACGAGGCAAAGAAATATTATCCGGCATTTATCTGCTCTATCATGCAGACAATCCTGGAGCTGGGAATCAAGGGAGAGTACAAAGGTATTTCCGCTATTATCATTCCGTCTCTGTGTGACTCCTTAAAAACTCTGGGCCAGAACTGGAAATACGCAGTAAAGGATATCCCGTTCATCCCGATGACCTATCCGCAGAACCGGAAACCGGACTTCGGCATCAAATTCACCAAGGCTGGTTATGAGAGAGTCATCAATGACCTGACTGTTGCAACCGGAGCACAGTTCTCCGAGTTCGCTCTGGTTGAGTCCATTAAAGTATACAACGAGCACAACGCAGCCATGAGAGCATTCTCCGAGGCAGCAGCAAACGCAGACATCACCGCAGCCGAGAGAAGCGATGTATTCAAGAGCGCATGGTTCATGCTTCCGGAAGAGCATACCGCAATTGTAAAAGAACTGACTGCTGAGCTCTTAGCCGGTCCGAAGAGCACCCGCACAGCCCGTGTTCTGGTAAGCGGCATTCTGGCAGATGCTCCTGGCATGTTAAAGATTTTCGACGACAACGGCATCCAGATTGTTGCAGATGATGTTGCGAACGAGACCAGACAGTATCGTACCGATACCCCGGAAATGACGAATCCGGTAGACGCACTGGCACAAAAATTCGCAAACATGGACAACTGCACACTCCTTTATGATAAGGAAAAGAAACGTGTGGATTATATCATTGAGCAGGCAAAGGCCCATGACGCAAAGGGCATCATCGTTCTGATGACCAAGTTCTGTGATCCGGAGGAGTTTGATTACGTTCCGATCAAGAGAGCATGCGAGCAGGCAGGTCTCCTGAACTTAAATATCGAGGTTGACCGCCAGATGGTAAACTACGAGCAGGCAGCCACCATGATCCAGGCGTTCAAGGAAATGCTGTAACAAAATGTTGATCGAGAGGCGGGCCGGAATCGTCCGCTTTGCGATATAAAAGAAACTGTGGGAACTATGTCAGGCGGGAAGCCTTTCATAGAACAGGATCTGCAGAAAAAAATAGGGGGATGGCATTATGATTAGTAAAGACAAAATGTCCGTAACAGTAGGTGTTGCATTTGTGTGGTTTACGACACAGTTCGGCGGCGGTTTTGCATCAGGCAACCAGCTTCGTCAGTATTTCGTACAGTTCGGAATCTGGGCATTCGTAACCTGCATTATGACTCAATTCCTGGGTGCATTTTTCCAGTGGTATGCACTGAGATATGCAAAGAAGCATGAGGTTTATGATTACAGAAGCTTCAATAACAGTTTTTATGGCAAGTATGCGCCGATTTTTTCCAATCTGTATGAGCTGGTATATATTGTGACGATATGCGTAGCTCCGGCAGCAGCATTCGCAACCGGTGTCAGCACTATGGAAAGTGCATTTGGCATTAATCACTGGGTTGGAACGATCTTTGTAGGAATCTTTATTTTTGCGGTAGCTGTATATGGCACCAACGTAGTACGTAAAGTGGCTGCTACTTTATCGGTACTGATTGTTGCGGGACTGTTGATCGTTTATATTCCGAATATCATCGCACAGTGGGGTGATATTTCCGCAAACATTTCCGCGAGCATGGCAAATCCGGCACCGTTTGGCAAGGCACTGTGGATCGGCTTCGTATATGCAGCCTTCCAGCTGGCATCCATCGGTCTGTTAGTACAGCACGCAAAACCGTTCGCATCTCCGGATGACGCGAAGACCTCTATGGTTCAGGGATTTTTCGTAAACGTTCTGATTTGCCTGATGGCTGTTGTTGGTCTGATGGCAATCGCAAATGATCCGAACTTCGCAACCGAGAGCATTCCGCTGCTGATTCTGGTAAACAGAGGTGTGGCACCGGGCGTGCTTCGTCCGATCATTTCCATCCTGATCGTACTTGGTTCTGTATCTACTGCGGTAAACATGATCGCTGGTATGTCCAACCGTGTATGTTCTTCTCTGGACAAAAACTTTGATCCGACTGCAAAACCGGGTGTAAAGGTTATCGTTGTTACCCTGATCTGCACTGTAGTAGCATTCGGTATTGCGCAGCTTGGCCTGAATAAGATTGTGGCAGTAGGCTACAAGTACCTGGGCTATTTAACCATTCCGGTTATCATGATCCCGTATCTGGTACATATGGCAGCTACCAAGTTCGATACCAAAGACTGAATCTGTTAGGAACATTATATTTTTCAAAAAGGAGTGTAACATAAAATGAGCAAACCATTGGAAGGTGTAAAAGTTATTGAACTGGCAACCTTTATCGCTGCGGCAACCGCAGGCAGATTTATGGCTGACCTTGGAGCAGATGTTATTAAAATTGAGTCCGCAAAGGGTGATCCGTTAAGATATACCGCTCCGTCTGAGGGACGTCCGTTGGATATGTATGAGAATACAACCTGGGATCTGGAAAATGGTAATAAGAGATGTATCTCCCTGAACATGAAAACTCCGGAGGGCAAGGAGGCATTCTTCAAGCTGCTGGATTCCGCAGATGTCCTGATCACCAACTGGCGTGTGCAGGCACTGCAGAGAGCAGGTCTTGACTATGAGAGCTTAAAGGAAAGATATCCGAAGCTGGTTTATGCAATCTGTACCGGTTATGGTGAGTATGGTCCGGATAAGGATCTTCCGGGATTTGACTTTACCGCATTCTTTGCAAGAGGCGGATACTTTGAGACTCTGCGTCAGAGAAGCGATGTCCCGTTCAACGGTGCGCCTGGTGTCGGTGACCACAACGTAGGTATGAACCTGGTAGCCGGTATTCTGGCTGCATTATATCAGGCTAAGACCAAGGGTGTCGGTGAGAAGGTTGAGACCTCCCTGTTTGAGAGTGCTGTATACAACATGGGCATGATGGTTCAGGCATCCAACTATGAAGGTATTGCGCAGCAGTATCCGATCAATATCCGCAATGGTGCTAACCCGTTCAACTCCGCATGGCATACCGCAGATGACCGTTATATCCAGACCTGTATGCCGGATTACAACACCTACTACAAGAAATTCATTGCAGCAGTTGGCCGTGAGGATCTGGTAGAGAATGAGAATTACTTCCCGATCCTGACCTGTCAGGAAAAGGGTCTGACTACGGAAGTTTATGATATTGTTATGGAAGCTTTCGAAAAGAAGACCGCAGCAGAGTGGAAAGAAATCCTGACTGCAGCAGATATTCCGTTCGCGCTGTGCCAGAACTGGATCGAGATCCGTAACGATAAGCAGGCAGAAGCCAATAACTGCTTCTACGATATGACCTATTCCAATGGCAATACCAGAAGACTGGTTCGTACCCCTGTCAAGTTTGAAAATATGGGTGTTCCAGATTACAGACGTGGACCGTTGATCGGTGAGCAGGGTGTTGATGTTCTGAAGGAAATCGGTTATAATGAAGAGCAGATTGATGCACTGAAAGCAAACGGAACTCTTTATATCTGGGAAGATCCGAAAAAAGCATAAAGAGTGTTCCTTAGATACAGAATAAGGAAACAGGGCTGCGCGGGCGCAGAAGCCACGCAGCCCTCTATGCGGCAATAACTTGTATACAAGTTGGAGAGAACATGGAATTGACGAAAAAAACAATCGGGCAGTATCTGAGGGAACAGACAGCCGTGATCGGAGATCATACCGCCATGGAAATGTTTGGCTGGAGCTGCAGCTTTGCGCAGCTGGATGAGACTTCCGATCTTATGGCAGGCAGACTGGAGGATATGGGAGTCACCCGGGGAACCCATGTGGGAATCTGGAGTGTCAACAGTCCGAACTGGGTATTTACTTTTCTTGCGCTGGTGAAGATCGGAGCGGTTCCGGTCCTGATCAACACCTGTTACCGGGATGAAGAACTGAAGGGAATCCTGAATTACTCCGATGTGGAATATGTGTTCTGCGGCGCTGGATGCAAGGATATCGTCTATGACGATGTGATCGCGGACATCCGAAAGGATACGCCGAAGGTAAAGCGCTTCCTTCATCTGGATGAAAAGGAAGCAGGAACCTGGATGAGCCCGGACAGCTTCGGCCGCCGGGAAAAGTCACCGGAGGTTCTGGTCCGTGTACAGGAACTGAAAAGCCAGGTGCAGCCGGAGGACGCGGCCTGCATGATCTTTACGTCCGGCACCACATCCCTTCCAAAGGGAATCCTGCTGAGCCATGAGCAGCTGCTCAACAACAGCCGTGCCATGGTGGAGGCGATGCACTGGAGTGTCGCGGATAAGATGTGCATAACCGTTCCGCTGTTTCACTGCTTCGGCATCACTGCCGGCGTGATTGCCTGTATCACAGGCGGCATGGCAATGTGCCTGATCCCGTATTTTCGGACAGCCCATGTGTGGGACGCCATTGATCAGTACAAATGTACGATCTTAAACGGTGTTCCGAGCATGTTTCTCGCATTGATCCGCAAACCGCAGTACGCGGGACGTCAGGCACCAGATCTGAGATCCGGCATCATTGCAGGCTCACCGTGTACCCCGGAGGATTTTCTGGAAATCTGCAGACGGTTTCCGCAGATGCATCTGCAGCCGTCCTACGGACAGACAGAAACATCACCATGTATTGCCATTGCAGACTGGGATGATCCAAATGAAATCAAGGCGGTATCGGCCGGACATGTGATTGAACATGTGAAGGCGCGTATCGCGGATCTTGCAACCGGGAAAGAAGCAGCACCGGGGAAGGCCGGAGAGATTCAGGTCCAGGGCTATAATGTCATGCTGGGGTATTATCATCTGCCGCAGGCCAATGCCAAAGTTTTCACAGAGGATGGATGGCTGAGAACCGGAGATATCGGCTACTTTGACGAAACGGGTGAGCTTCATATTACCGGACGCCTCAAAGAGATGATCATCCGTGCGGGAGAAAATATTTCTCCGCGGGAGATTGAGCTTGCGATCCGCCGTTATGAGGGCGTGGCGGATGTCAAGGTAGTAGGAGTTCCGGCACAGGTCCTTCAGGAAGAAATCGCAGCCTGTGTGATTCCGAAGCCGGGAGTGCAGATCGATAAAGAACGGATGCTTTCCTATTTAAAACAGCATCTGGCAGATTACAAGGTTCCGGCCTATGTATTCTGGTTTGAAAAATTTCCCATGAACGCGAGTGGTAAGATTGAATTAAAGGAGCTGCGAAAAGAAGCAGCGGAGCGTGCCGCAAAACAGCGTGAGACGGCTGGCGGCACACAAGAATAAGCATACAGCCGGAGCAATCCGGTTTAGATATCAATATGTATGAAGGAGGAAATAGAGCAAGATGGCAGACGCATTTTTCACAGAGCAGCATGAACTGGTCAGAAAACTGGCAAGAGAATTTGCAGAGACAGAGCTGACAAAAGAAGTCCTCGATAAAGTTGAGGAGGAGGAGGTTTTCCCGGAGGAAATCCTCGATAAGATGGCAAAAGCCGGTTTCTTCGGAATCAAGGTTCCGAAGCAGTACGGTGGACAGGGCGGAGACGCGCGTTCTTACGTTATCGTAATGGAAGAAATTGCAAGAGTATCCGGTGTTGCAAGTATTTATGTTTCTTCCCCGAACTCACTTTCCGGCGGTCCGTTCCTTCTTTCCGGAAACGCTGAGCAGAAAGAGAAATATTTACGTCCGGTAGTAACTGGCGAAAAGAAGGTCTGCTTCGCGCTGACTGAGCCGGGCGCAGGTTCCGACGCAGGCGGCATGCAGACCACCGCAGTAAAAGACGGTGACTACTATGTGCTGAATGGCCGTAAGACCTTTATCACCATGGCGCCTCTGGCTGACTGGGCGGTTGTATACGCAAAGACCGACATGAGCATGGGCACCAAGGGTATTTCCGCATTCATCGTAGACATGAAGCAGGAGGGTGTATCCTGTGGTAAGCCGGAGAAAAAGATGGGTGTTGTAGGCTGTGCAACCAGTGATATCATTCTGGAGAATGTACGTGTACATAAAGACAACCTGCTTGGCCAGGAAGGCAAGGGCTTCATTAATGCCATGAAGACTCTGGATACCGGACGTATGGGCGTTGCTGCACAGTCTATCGGTGTTGCACAGGGCTGTCTGGATGAAGCAATCAAGTACGCAAAAGAGAGAAAGCAGTTTGGCCGTCCGATTGCAAAATTCCAGGCGATCGCATTTATGCTGGCTGAGATGGCAACCAAGCTTGAAGCAGCTAAGAACCTGGTTTACAAGACCGCATGGCTGATTGATAACGGTCAGGATGCTTCTATGGCAGCTTCCATGGCAAAATTCTACGCATCTGAGGTCTGCAACGAGATCGCTGCAAAGACCGTTCAGATCCATGGCGGATACGGCTTCATTAAGGATTATAAGATTGAGCGTATGTTCCGTGACTGCCGTGTATTCACGATCTATGAAGGAACCAGCCAGGTACAGCAGATGGTAATTTCTGGTAAATTACTGAAGTAATTAGGAGGGAGCAGACCATAATGAAGATCTTAGTATGTGTAAAACAGGTGCCAGACACCACAGAAGTAAAGATTGATCCGGTTAAGGGAACCCTGATCCGTGAGGGCGTTCCGAGTATCTTAAACCCGGATGACGCAAATGCGCTGGAGGCAGCACTTCAGTTAAAAGACAAAGACCCGGAGGGAACCTCCGTTGCAGTATTAACCATGGGACCGCCGCAGGCAACCTACATGCTGCGTGAGTGCCTGGCAATGGGCGCTGATGAAGCTTATCTGTTAAGTGACCGTGTATTCGGCGGCGCAGATACCTGCGCAACCTCCACCACCATCGCAGCCGGCATCCGCAAGGTAGATGAACTGGGCAAGGTAGATATCATCTTCGCAGGCCGTCAGGCAATCGATGGTGATACCGCTCAGGTAGGGCCGCAGATTGGCCAGAGACTTGGTGTTCCGGTTGTTACCTATGTACAGGATTACAAGGTTGAGGGTGACAAAGTGATCGTTCAGAGACAGCTCGAGGATGGTTACGAAGTAATCGAGGTTGGCATGCCGTGCCTGTTAACCGCTGTAAAAGAGTTAAACACCCCAAGATATATGAGCATTGGCGGTATTGTAGATGCTTACCAGAAAGAGATTACCGTATGGGATCACGTTGCAGTTGACCTGGATCCGGCAGACTGTGGACTGAAAGCTTCTCCTACCCGTGTATTCCGTTCCTTCACTCCGCCGCAGAAGGGCAAGGGCGAAATGCTTGAGGGCAGCATTCAGGAGATGGGTGCAAAGCTTGTAGGCAAACTGGTCGAGAAGCATTACATCTAAGCACAAGTGAAAGGAAAGGGTACGAAGAAATGGCAGACGTAAAGGATTTAAGCGCCTACAAAGGCGTATGGGTATTTGCAGAGCAGAGAGAAGGCAAGATCATGCCGGTAGTAATCGAGCTGCTCGGAGAGGGCCGCAAGCTGGCTGACGCAGTTGGATGCGAGCTGTGTGCCGTACTTCTTGGTGATAAAGTAGAGGGACTGACCGATGAACTGTTTGCATATGGCGCAGATAAGGTATATCTGGCAGACGATCCGGAGTTAAAGGATTACCGTACCGATGCGTACAGCATTACCATTGGCAAGGCAATTGAAGAGTACAAACCGGAGATCGTTCTGTTAGGCGCTACCCATATCGGCCGTGATCTTGGTCCGTGTCTGGCAGTAAACTGCAACACCGGCCTGACCGCAGACTGCACCAAGCTGGAGATCGATCCGACGGATAAGAAGATCCAGCAGACCCGTCCGGCATTCGGCGGAAACTTAATGGCTACGATTATCTGCCCGGATCACAGACCGCAGATGTCTACCGTACGTCCGGGTGTTATGGAAAAAGCACAGTACCAGGAAGGCCGTAAGGGCGAGATCGTAAAATTAAATGTTTCTTTCAAGGAAGGCGAGATCCGTACCAAGGTTCTGGAAATCGTAAAGAGCTTGAAGGAGACGGTTTCCCTGACCGATGCGAAGATCATCGTTTCCGGCGGTATGGGACTTGGCAAGCCGGAGGGCTTTGAGTTATTAAAGCAGCTGGCTGATAAGCTGGGCGGCGTTGTCGCAGCTTCCCGTGCGGCAGTTGACGCAGGCTGGATCGATCACTCCTACCAGGTAGGACAGACCGGTACTACCGTAAAACCAAAAGTATATTTTGCATGTGGTATTTCCGGTGCAATCCAGCACGTGGCAGGCATGCAGGATTCCGAGCTGATCGTTGCCATCAACACCAACGAGTCTGCACCGATCTTCGAGATCGCAGACGTTGGCATTGTAGGTGATCTGTATAAAGTGATCCCGGCAATCATCGAGGAGCTGGACAAGGCAGAAGCAAAAGACTGATCATAAAACGAACCTTTATAAGAGAGTGGGATGCAGAAGTGTCCCGCTCTTTTGTTCGATTAAGGAAAAGCGGAGGACTTAGACATGATGGGATATGACATCAGGGAGGTGCTACCGGAGGTGTTCCGGATTCCGGTGCCTCTGGAGGGTAATCCACTCAAAGAGTTAAACAGCTATCTGTTCCGGGGCAGCAGGGAGGCGAAGCAGCGCAATCTGCTGGTGGATACCGGATTTCGGACAGAAGGCTGCAAAAAAGCGCTCCTTAAGGGACTGGGGCAGCTCGGCGTATCCATGGAGGATACGGATATCCTGCTGACACATCTTCATGCAGATCACAGTGGGAACGCCCCGGAGCTGATCCGGCCGGGCGGAAGGGTATATATCAGCCGGGAGGATTACCGGTTTATGGACGGAACATTGCAGGAGCACCGTTCGGAACGCTTCCGGGAAAACGGAATTGAGGAATCGCTTTTGCAGGCGATGTTAGCATGTACGCCGTCCAGAACCATGGCAGCGCCGCTTTCCTTCCGGGATTATACGCTGCTGGAGGAAGGAGATGTGATCTTAGCGGGGCGGTACACGCTGCGGGCCATCTGGACACCGGGACATACACCAGGGCATTTCTGCTTTGAAGTCTGCGGTACCGGCGCCATGCTTCTGGGGGATCACGTGCTGTTTGACATTACGCCCAATATCACAGACTGGTGGGATGTGCCGGACTCTCTGGGCAATTATTTAAGGAGCCTGGACAAGCTGGAAGCCTATCCGGTTACCCTGCCGCTTCCGGGACACCGGCAGGCAGGGGATATGAAGCTCAGGATCCGTCAGCTGAAGGAGCATCATAAGAAGCGTCTGGCAGACTGCCTTAGAATTGTCCGTGAATTGCAGCATGATCCGGTGAAGAAGCCCTGCCTTTATGATATTACGGGCTGCATGAAATGGAAGATCCACTGTGATGGCTGGGATGATTTTCCGCCGGCCCAGCGCTGGTTTGCCCTGGGTGAATGCTTTGCGCATCTGGACCATCTGAAACAGGAAGGACTGGTCAGGGAGGTCTGCGGGGAGCATGGTGTGCATTATGAACCTGTTGAGAAATAAAAAGATCCGGTAAAAAACTTTTAAAAGCCTCTTTTTTTTGCTACACTGTTACCAGTAACAAAGAAAAGAGGTTTTTATGTTATATCAGATTACGGATGGTACCGTTTCGGCGGGCGGACATGTGATTTTGTCCCATGTGGATTTTGAGATAAAGGGAAATGAAAAGATTGCCCTGGTGGGGCGAAATGGCGCAGGAAAGACCACGCTTTTAAAGCTGATCGCAGGAGAACTTTCCCTGGACCGGGACGACAGGCGCCAGGGAGCAGGTGTGACGAGTTCTCGCCGGCTGACCGTGGGGATGTTAAAGCAGCAGGCTTTTTCGGACCGGGAACAGACCGTGGAGGAGATTCTTCTGGCGGCATGCCCGTTTCGCGATACCTTTGCACGGGAACGGTTTGAATATGAGCAGGAGTATGACCGGATCTTTACCGGCTTTGGCTTTGCAAGGGCTGACAAGCACAAAAAGATCGGAGATTTTTCCGGAGGTGAGCAGACGAAGATCGCGCTGATCCGTCTGCTGCTGGAAAAACCGGATATTTTACTGTTAGATGAACCGACGAACCATCTGGATATTGCCACGATCCAGTGGCTGGAGCAGTATTTAAAGCGGTATGAGCACGCGGTGGTGCTGGTGTCTCATGACCGTTTTTTTCTGGATCAGGTGGCAGAGACTGTGGTTGAGGTTTCTGACGGGAAGCTGACCCGGTATGCAGGCAATTACAGCCAGTACCGGGAAGAGAAGCAAAAGCGGATCGAACGGCAGCGAAAGGCCTGGGAGCGGCAGCAGGAGGAGGCGGACCGCTTAAACGGCGTGATTGAGCGTTTTCGCCACAAGCCGACGAAAGCATCCTTTGCCCGGGCCAAGAAAAAGCAGCTGGAGCGTATGGAGCGGGTGGAAAAGCCGGTGGAGGATGATGTGCATCTGTTTACCGGCAACATTGAGCCGCTTATTCCGGGCAGCAAGTGGGTGTTTGAGGCAGAGCACTTGAAAATCGGCTATGACCGGGCACTTTTAGAGATTACCCTGCGGATCCGCCGAGGACAGAAAATGGGCATTCTGGGGCCAAATGGAGCAGGAAAAAGTACCTTTTTGAAGACGGTGGCGGGGCTTTTGCAGCCGTTTCAGGAAAAGGATAAGTCTGTGGAGCGGCGGTGTGTGCTGGGAAACAACATTACCATCGGATATTTTGACCAGCACTCGGCAGAGATTCAGTCGGAAAAGTCCGTGGCAGAGCATTTTCATGACCTGTTCCCATCCATGACAGAGAAAGAGGTGCGGAATATTCTGGGGATGTATCTGTTCCCTGGAAAGCTGGCATCCCGGCGGGTGAGTGATTTATCCGGCGGTGAAAAAGCACGGCTGGTGCTGGCGGAACTTTTGCAAAGCCGCCCGAATTTTCTGGTGCTGGATGAGCCAACCAACCACATGGACGTGCAGGCGAAGGAAACGCTGGAATCGGCTTTCCAGGCCTATACCGGAACCATTCTCTTTGTGTCCCATGACCGGTATTTCATCCGTCAGGTAGCCCAGAGCGTGCTGATCTTTGAGGATGGAGGCCCCATGTATTACCCGTTCGGTTATGAGCATTACCTGGAGAAAAAGCAGAAGGCGGACGAATACGGAGAAGAGCTTTCAGCCCAGGTAAAGGCCGAGGACGCAGCACTTTTAGCAGGAATGCGGGCTGTGCCGAAGGCGGAACGCCACCGCCTTAAGGAGTTTTCCGTCGAGGAAGCCTATGCGGACTGGAAACTGCGGCTTGTGCAGGAAAAACTGGAGCCGGAGGAACTGGAGTATGGACGGCTTGAGGAAGAATATCAGGGGCTTTTGGATGAGTGGAAAATGTCAGAGGCGTACTGGATGACAGAACCCGCGGCGCGGATGACGGAAAAAACAGAGGCAGAGTCATCGGGAGAAAAGACCGCCGGAGGGACAGCCGGAATACCGGATGAGCCATCTGGCCTGCAGGAAGATGTGGCGGCCGCGAAAGCACGGCGCGACGAGGCGTGGGAGTGCTTTCACGCGCGGTGCATGGAATGGTATGAGGTGTATGAGGAAGTACACGGATATTCCGGCCTGGAGATCTAAGAAGATTTTAGACAGAACAGGCCGGATAGAAAAATTACTGGAGATTTCAGGAGGATAAATCATGGATGCAGAGAAGATAGGCGCGCGCCTTTCGGGCTGTCAGAAGCTTCTGATTGGTCTGGGCGAGGAGTGGAAATGGAAACGCGGGGACGCTGCGCAGGAGGCGCGGCTGCGGGAAGCCTACGCGAATTTATATGAGCTGGTGAAGAATAAGGACTATTTTATCATCACGATGGCAACAGATGCCCTGATCTTTGAGACAGCGCTTGGAAGCCAGACGGAGACCGCCATAACGGAGGAAATTCACATGGAAGAGGTGTCCTGCCCGGCTGCCGATGAGCAGACTCAGGCAATGATGGACCGCCTTTTCCCGGTGAAGGAAAAACCAAAGGATAAGCGGGTGCAGCGCATCGTAGCGCCCTGCGGAAATGAAACGTGGAAACAGTGCTCTGCGGGATGTACGAAGGACATCTGGGAGCCGGATGAGATTCCGTCCGGCATCTGTCCGCATTGTGGCGCGCCGTTAACAGGAAACACCATTGAGGCGCATCCGTACATAGAAGAGGGCTATCTGCCCCAGTGGAACCGCTATACCCAGTGGCTGACCGGAACCTTCAACAAGGATCTGGTAATCCTGGAGCTGGGAGCTGGCTTTGCGAATCCGGGCGTGATCCGCTTCCCCTTTGAGAAGACCGCATTTTTTAACCAGGGCTCTTTCTTTTTGCGGATAAATAAGACCTTCCCGCAGACGACACAGGAGCTTCATGAGCGGGCATGCGGTGTTCACCAAAATTCGGTAGACTGGATGCTGAAAAATGATTATAATGTAGAATAAAATCGAACTGATAACTAGCAACTGCATGGAGGAGACCGAATGATAGCGATTATTGACTACGATGCCGGAAATATACGAAGTGTGGAAAAGGCACTGACCGCCCTGGGCGAGCAGCCGGTTGTAACAAGAGACAAAGAAAACATTCTTGCGGCAGACAAACTGATCCTGCCGGGTGTTGGTGCCTTTGGGGGCGCCATGGAACGCCTGCACCAGTATGGTCTGGTGGAGGTAATCCGGGAGGCGGTAAAGAAAGGTACTCCGCTTCTGGGAATCTGCCTGGGCCTGCAGCTTTTGTTTGAGCGAAGTGATGAGAGTGATGGTGTGGAGGGCCTTGGCATTTTGAAGGGCGAGATCTTAAAGATTCCGGACAGCCCGGGACTCAAGATTCCGCATATGGGCTGGAATTCCCTGGAAATCAAACCGGGAACCAGACTGTTTGCCGGAATTCCGAATGGGTCTTATGTGTACTTTGTGCATTCGTATTACTTAAAGGCAGAGGACACAGAAATCGTGGCAGCCACCACAGAATACAGCACCCACATTCATGCGGCGGTGGAGCAGGGCAATGTATTTGCCTGCCAGTTCCATCCGGAAAAGAGCAGTGAGGTGGGGCTTCAGATCCTGAAAAATTTCATCAGCCTGTAACGGACAGGGCAGTTTGTAGGAGGAACAGCATATGTTTACAAAGAGAATCATTCCCTGTCTGGATGTTCACAACGGACGGGTGGTAAAAGGTGTCAATTTCGTGAATCTGCGGGATGCCGGAGATCCGGTGGAGATTGCGGCAGCCTATGATAAGGCCGGCGCCGATGAACTGGTATTTCTGGACATTACGGCATCTTCTGATGCAAGGGAGACTGTGGTGGACATGGTACGCCGGGTGGCAGAGACCGTGTTTATCCCGTTTACGGTAGGTGGAGGCATCCGCACCGTGGAGGATTTCCGGCGGCTTCTTCGGGAGGGCGCGGATAAGATTTCCATCAATTCTTCCGCTATCAATACACCGCAGCTGATCAGTGACGCGGCAGACAAGTTCGGTCGCCAGTGTGTGGTGGTTGCCATTGATGCCAGACGCAGGGAAGACGGATCTGGCTGGAATGTATACAAAAATGGCGGACGTATTGATACCGGTCTGGACGCCGTGGAGTGGGCCATGAAGGCAGACTCTCTGGGTGCCGGTGAGATTTTGCTTACCAGCATGGACTGTGATGGAACCAAGGCCGGCTATGACAATGAGCTGACTTCCCTGATTGCAGAGAACGTGTCGATTCCGGTCATTGCATCCGGCGGCGCAGGAACGAAGGAGCATTTCTACGATGCACTGACCAAAGGAAAGGCGGACGCGGCGCTTGCGGCATCTTTGTTCCATTATAAGGAGCTGGAAATCCGGGATTTAAAGCAGTATCTGCGGGAGCGGGGCATTTCCGTGCGCCTGTGATTCAAAGCTGTGCCTGGCGCGAAATTCCGGTGTTTCCGGCAATGCAGGTCTGCATGGGAACGAAGCACTGGCAACGAAAGGAGAAGCTATGGGAGCCATTGCAAATGACTGGCTTGGCCCGTTAAGCGGGGAGTTTAAGAAGCCATATTATAAGAAACTGTACGAGACAGTGAAACACGAATACGAGACACGGCAGGTGTTCCCGGATCCGAACGACATTTTTAACGCGTTTGAATTTACACCATTGTCTGAGGTGAAGGTGGTGATTCTGGGACAGGATCCTTACCATAACGTGGGGCAGGCCCACGGGCTGTGCTTTTCCGTAAAACCGGATGTGGAGATCCCGCCGTCCCTGGTGAACATTTATCAGGAGCTGCACGATGATCTGGGCTGTTACATACCGAACAACGGATATCTGGTGAAATGGGCAAAGCAGGGCGTCATGATGCTGAATACTGTGCTGACCGTGCGGGCCCATGCGGCCAATTCCCATCACGGCATTGGCTGGGAGGAGTTTACCGACGCGGCCATTAAGATCTTAAACGAGCAGGACCGGCCGATGGTATTCATTCTCTGGGGCAGACCGGCCCAGATGAAAAAGTCCATGCTAAACAATCCGAAACACCTGATTCTGGAAGCACCGCATCCAAGCCCGCTTTCCGCGTACCGGGGCTTTTTTGGCAGCAGGCCGTTCAGTAAGACCAATGCCTTTTTAGAGGCGAACGGGCTGACACCGATTGACTGGCAGATTGAAAATGTGGTAAAATAATTCTTTGGATTGTTATAAATATGACAAGAAAGAAATGAGGCAGAGCTATGGATTTTATTGAATTTTTAAAGGTTCTGGTGCTGGGTATCGTGGAGGGCTTTACCGAATGGCTTCCCATCAGCAGCACCGGCCATATGATCCTGGTGGATGAGATCATCCATTTAAACGTGACAGACGCGTTTATGTCCATGTTCCGGGTTGTAATCCAGCTGGGGGCGATCCTGGCGGTAGTTGTTTTGTACTTCCGGCGGCTGAATCCTTTTGATCCGGGAAAGACAAGGGCACAGAAGGTTGGAACGGTAAAGCTCTGGATGAAGATTGTGGTGGCCTGCATTCCGGCGGCAATTCTCGGACTTTTGCTGGACGACTGGATGGATGCCCATCTCTACAACGGATATGTGGTAGCGGCTACCCTGATCATCTACGGCGTACTTTTTATTGTGCTGGAGAATCACAACCAGTACACAGATTTCCCGATTCAGCGAACCGGCCAGATTTCTTATCAGACCGCATTTTTCATCGGCCTGTTCCAGGTGCTTTCCCTGGTGCCAGGTACCTCCCGTTCCGGTTCTACCATTCTGGGAGCCATGATCCTGGGCTGCTCCCGCAGTGCGGCTGCAGAGTTTTCCTTTTTCCTGGGAATCCCGGTCATGTTTGGCGCGAGCCTGTTAAAGCTGTTGAAGTTCGGGTTCCATTTTACCGGACTGGAGCTGTTTTATCTGATTGCCGGTATGGTGATCGCCTTTGTAGTATCGGTGTACTCCATCAAGTTCCTGATGGGTTACATCAGAAAAAATAACTTTAAGGTATTTGGTTATTACCGGATCGTGCTGGGCGTCATCGTGCTGTTCTATTTCGGAGTAACTGCGTTCCTTGGATAATGGAGGAATTGATGGAACGATTTGGACTACAGAGACCCCTTTCAAAAAACAAATGCTTTTTGATTTTGTCCCTGCTCCCGGTTTATTTTATTATAGCCGGATTGTTCATGCAGCCGGTAGATGAGATTTTTCATGGAATTGTGGAGATCATTCGGGAACCGGATTTTCTGATTACGGATTATTTTGTGATCGGCGGTGTCGGGGCGGCCTTTATCAATGCCGGTGTCCTGACGTTGATCTGTATTGGCATCATGTATGCGCTGGATATGAATTTTGACGGTCATACCGTTACATCCACCTGCCTGATGTTTGGATTTTCCCTGTTTGGAAAGAACCTGCTAAACATCTGGATGATTCTGGTGGGAGTGTTCCTTTATGCAAAGTATCATAAAACTACGGTAAAGCGTTACCTGTATGTGGGTTTTTACGGGACGAGCCTTTCTCCGATCGTGAGCCAGGTTATGCATATTGTGGATCTGCCGCTGCCACTGCGGTTTCTGCTGTGCGCGGCTACCGGCATTATCATCGGATTCGTGCTGCCACCGCTAAGTACCCATGTCCATTTTTCCCACAAAGGTTATTCCCTTTACAATGTGGGATTTGCAGGCGGCATCATCGCAACGGTGATCGTGTCTATCCTGAAGTCTTTTGGCGTTACCATTGAGTCCCGCCTGATCTGGTTTACCGGACAGAACCAGACCTTTATCATTCTGCTGTCCATCCTGTTCGGTGCCATGATCATTTATGGAATTGTGACGGACCCCATGGCGCTGGAGGATTACCGCAGTATCCTGCGCTCTTACGGTCTGGGCGGTACGGATTACTACAAGTCCGAGGGCGGTGCGGCGGTCATGATCAATATGGGCGTGAACGGCCTGGTTACCATGCTGTTTGTGGTCATGGTAGGCGCGGACTTAAACGGTCCGACCATCGGCGGAATCTTTACCGTGGTTGGCTTCAGTGCCACCGGTAAGCATTTAAGAAATATTCTTCCGGTCATGGCCGGAGTGCTCATTGCCAGTGAGGCAAAGAGCTGGAGCATTACCGATCCGTCCGCCATTCTGGCCCTTCTCCTTTCCACGACGCTGGCGCCGATTGCCGGTGAGTTTGGAATTATCGCGGGCTTGATCGCAGGTTTTTTACATTCTTCTGTAGCGCTGAACGTGGGAATTGTGTACGGAGGCATGAACCTCTACAATAACGGATTCGCTGGCGGCCTCGTGGCCATGTTCCTGGTACCGGTGATCCAGTCCATCTGCGACAGACGCGCAAGAGCAAGGGGCGGATTATCGCTGTAACACAATAAAGATTTAAGAATAGTCACGAAAGGTCCGAAGCAGGCCGGGGTGGTATCCCGCTGCGCAAAATATAAGTGCCGTGTTCGGACGATGTGGCTGACAGCCGTTTGCGGATAGTCGGACATGCTGTCCGCCTCCCGAAAACGTCAGTCGCCACATAGCCGGACACGTTGCACTTATATTTATGCTACGCAGGATACCACCCCGGCCTGCTTCTGCTTTCCTGCTATTCTACGGTAATAAAAAACACGGCCAGAATGGTACTGGTAAAAGATGGAAATCATGGCTTTTATCAGTACCGTTCTGGCTGATTTTATTTCTCTCTTAGCGGGAGCAATACAGCAGAAGCCGGTAATCCCGGCTTCGGACCTGTAGTGGGTTCTGTCTCTATATTGTTATTAGAATGTCAGGCGCATTTGGTACCAGGTTACGTTGCCGTGGACGGATGCGGAGACGCCTTCATTTACGAAGCCGAACTTTGCGTAGTAATGGATGAGCTTATCCTTGCAGGTCAGCACCAGTCCTTTGCGGCCCTGGGCTTTTGCATCGGAGATGGCGCGCTTGATGAGGTCTCCGGCATAGCCATGTTTGCGGTACTCCGGGATGGTGTTGACGCCGAAGATCATCTGCCAGGCACCGGATTCCTTGTGGAGCTCGGCGCGCTCATACATTTCATCGGTCAGGTCAGCTGCATCGGTAACCATGCCGTCTACAAAAGCAATGAGCTTACTTTCATCAAACATGAGCCAGAAATGATCACCGTAATGGGAAAGGCGGTGTTCAAAATCGGCACGGGTAGCGGCCTCCGACGGCGGGAAGCATTCTGCTTCGACAGTGGTGACAGCATCAAGGTCTTCTATGGTTGCGGTTCTGATTAACATAAGGAAAGTCCTCCTGAGTATTTTCTAGACAGATTGTATTGTAGCATGATGACCATGGAAAATCCAGACAGAAGCAAAGGTCGTTATCTGATGAAAATGACATGATGGATTAATATCCGGAATGAAACAAAAAATCCCTGTGGCACATAGACATTTATGTGCCGCAGGGATTTTTTGGTAAAAGAAAAATGCGTCTGATAGGAATCGAACCTACGCACGCGGCTCCGGAGGCCACTGCTCTATCCACTGAGCTACAGACGCATCTCTATCATGATACTATACTTTTTTCATATTTGCAAGGGGATTTATTGATTTTTTGGGCCCATTTTGATATGATTGTACTATCTTTTGGAGGATATGATTTTATGAGACACGACTGGAAATTTTTACGGGAAAAAGATACTGACACACAGAAAAAAATGCTGCTTCCGGTCCTGGTGATTCCGCTGGTGGTCATTGTACTGATGATCGTCATTGTACTTGCGGATTATGGGAAGAAGCGGTCAGCGGAGCAGGCGGCAGTAACGGAAACGGTGGAAACGGAAACGGAGACGATGCCGGCGGAAACAGAGGATGCGTCTGCGGAGGAAGAAACAGATACAGAATCTGAAACGGAGACAGAGGCTGCGGAGGAAAACGGAGACCCGTACGCAACGGAAAACTTTACCCATGATAGTGTTCCGGAGGTCCTGAGCCTGATGAAGAAGTATTTCGCGGCCCGGGCCAGCGCGGACGCGGATACCATGAATGAGATTTACGGTGTATCCGGCCTTTCCTTTACGGAGCTGGAGCACGAGAAGACACGCCTGCGCAGCAATTCCAAGTATGTGCAGGATTTTGAGAATATCACGACCTATGTGCGTGCCGGTGTAACCTCAGACAGCTGGCTGGTTTACGCGCTGGCTGATATCAAATTCCACTCTGTAAAAACAGCGGCACCCATGATCATGTGGTGCTATGTAGAGAAGGATAGCGAGGGAAACTATCACATCATCAATGACGCGGATCTTTCTGAGGATGTTCTTCAGTTTGTAGATACCTCGAATCATTCGGAAGAAGTGCGCAAGCTGGCTTCCAGTGTCAACGTGAAATTAAAAGAAGCGCTGAATTCCGATGAGGATTTAAACAGCGTTTACGGTGTACTCCGGGATGGTTCTCCGGTTTACGACAATGGAGATGAACCGGAGGTTGTGATCGGAGATGATGAGACTTCTGAGAGCAGCGAAGCGGGCGCGGAGAATGGGGAAAGCGCAGCAGACGGTTCCGCAGAAAATGGCAGCGCGGCTGCTGAGGCAGGACATGGCGCAGGAGCAGAAACACAGGCGGCATCCACAGAAACGCAGAGTGCGGAGACAGCCGCTGCGGCAAACTAGACCAGAAACGATGACCTGGCTGACTGCGCAGATTCAAAAAACAAAAACACAGAATTCACAGATAGAAAAGAAAGAAGATAATACAATGGAAACCATGAATGTAAAAGACTTTTATTTTGATCTTCCCCAGGAGCTGATCGCACAGGATCCGCTGGAGGACCGTTCTTCTTCCCGCCTTCTGGTGCTGGACAAGAACACCGGAGAGACGGAGCACCGTCATTTCCGCGATATCACTGAGTATCTGAGACCGGGAGACTGCCTGGTCATCAACAATACCAAGGTCATTCCGGCCCGGCTGTTTGGTGTAAAAGAAGATACTCAGGCCAAGATCGAGGTGCTTTTATTAAAGCGCCGGGAGAATGACATCTGGGAGACCCTGGTAAAGCCGGGCAAGAAGTGCAAGCCGGGTACCGTGATCGTGTTTGGCGAGGGCCTGTTAAAGGGTACCGTCATTGACGTGGTAGACGAGGGCAACCGTCTGATCCAGTTTTCTTATGAGGGTATTTTTGAGGAGATTCTGGACCAGCTTGGCCAGATGCCGCTTCCGCCATACATCACCCATCAGTTAAAGGACAAGAACCGTTACCAGACCGTATACGCAGAGCATGACGGCTCCGCGGCAGCTCCGACAGCAGGACTGCATTTCACGAAAGAGCTTCTGGCCCAGATTGAGGACATGGGTGTGAAGATTGCCCATGTGACGCTGCATGTAGGACTTGGCACGTTCCGTCCGGTGAAGGTGGAGAATGTGCTGGAGCACCATATGCATTCTGAATTTTACATGGTAGAGGAATCTGAGGCAAAGAAGATCAACGACACCAAAGCGGCGGGCGGCCGCGTGATCTGCGTTGGCACTACCAGCTGCAGAACCATTGAGTCTGCCACGGGCGAGGATGGAATCTTAAAGGCCGGCAGTGGCTGGACGGATATCTTTATCTATCCGGGTTACAAATTCAAGATTCTGGACTGCCTGATCACCAACTTCCATCTGCCGGAGTCTACTCTGGTGATGCTGGTTTCTGCGCTGGCAGGCCGCGAGCATGTACTGCATGCTTATGACGAAGCAATTAAGGAACGTTACCGTTTCTTTAGTTTTGGGGATGCGATGTTCATCCACGATTAAAGAACGGGATAAGAGACAGGCTATCTCTCTGGTGGGGGGATAGCCGTTTTCGGCTTATGGAAACAGGAGCGTGCGCGGCAGAAGGAAAAGAAAGCGCGCAGGAAAACTGGCTGGTGAGAAAGGAAAGAAAACCATGGAAGAAATCCGTTTAAATAAATATCTGAGCGAGCAGGGAGTCTGCTCCCGCCGGGAGGCAGACCGCCTGATTGAGGCAGGAAAAGTCACCATTGACGGCCGAAAGGCAGAGATGGGTGAGAAGGTAACCGGTCAGGAGACGATCATCTGTGATGGCAAACCAGTGGGAAAGGCGGCAGGCGGTAAAAAAGTAAAGCCGGTGCTGCTGGTAGTCAATAAACCGCGGGGAATCGTGTGCACCACTTCGGATAAAGACCGTGCGCCGAATGTGGTAGACCTGATCAAATATCCGGCCAGAGTGTATCCGGTAGGACGCCTGGACAAGGATTCCGAGGGACTTCTGCTCATGACAAATCAGGGTGAGCTGGCCAATGAGATCATGCATGCAGGCAATTTCCATGAGAAGGAGTATCTGGTTACCGTGGACCAGCCCTTCAACGCGGCATTTTTAAAGAAGATGCGTGAGGGTGTGGAGTTAAAGGAGCTTGACGTGACCACAAGACCGTGTAAGGTGGAGGCCGCCGGAGCGAAGACTTTCCGTATTATTCTGACCCAGGGCTTAAACCGTCAGATCCGCCGGATGTGCGCGGAACTGGGCTACCGTGTAGTGACTTTAAAACGTGTCCGTATCATGAACATTCATCTGGGCAAATTAAATACCGGAGACTTCCGCCGGGTAACACCGCAGGAGCTGGAGGAGCTGGAGTGGCAGTTGGAGCAGGCACGCATGGAACGTGAAGAAGCGGATTTGCCAGAGGAACAGGATGAGTAGAGGAGAAGTCCAAATCTGAACAGAGAAAACAGATCTGTAGTTTGCGTAATGAGTGAACCGCAGAAAAACAGGCAGGTGACGAATATGGATCAGAAACAGAATGAAGATAAAATCTTGCGCATGAAGGAGCTGCACCGGCAGCTTCTGGCGGCATCCAGAGCTTATTATCAGGAGAGCCGCGAGATCATGAGCAACTTTGAATATGACCGGCTGTACGACGAACTGCTGGAGCTGGAAAAAGAAACCGGCACTGTCTTAGCCGGAAGCCCGACTCAGAAGGTGGGCTACGAGGTGTTAAGTGAGCTCCCGAAGGAGGCCCATGAGGCGCCGATGCTTTCCCTGGACAAGACCAAGGAAGTACCGGTTCTGCAGGAGTGGCTGGGAAGCCAGAAGGGACTTCTCTCATGGAAATTGGATGGCCTGACCATCGTCCTGACTTATGAGGGAGGAGAACTGGTAAAGGCGGTTACCCGTGGAAACGGTGAGATCGGCGAGGTCATCACCAACAACGCAAAGGTGTTTGCCAATGTGCCGCTTCGGATCCCGTACCAGGGACAGCTGATCCTGCGGGGCGAGGCCGTTATCAAATATTCTGACTTTGCCCGCATCAACGAGGAAATCGAGGATGTGGACGCAAAATACAAAAACCCGAGAAACTTATGCAGCGGATCGGTGCGTCAGTTAAACAATGAGATCACTGCGAAGCGCAGTGTAAATTTTGAGGCGTTTATGCTGGTGCAGGCTGTAGCGGCAGAAAATGCAGGAGCAGCAGAAGACGCGGCGACAGTCGGCATGCCGGATGACGGAACCGACCATGGACGTTTCCACAACTCACGCAGGGAACAGTTTGAGTGGTTGAAGACCCAGGGCTTTGATGTGGTGGAATACAAGGAGGTAAATGCAGCTGCTCTGCCGGACGCTGTGGCGGAGTTTGCGGAAGCCATTCAGAGCTATGACATTCCATCGGACGGCCTGGTGCTTCTGATGGATGATATTGCTTACGGTGATGCCCTGGGACGCACGGCGAAGTTTCCGCGAAATTCCATTGCTTTCAAATGGGCGGACGAGATTCTGGAGACGACGCTTCGGGAGATTGAGTGGAGCGCGTCCAGAACCGGCCTGATCAATCCGGTGGCAATTTTTGATCCGGTTGAACTGGAGGGAACCACGGTGAGCCGCGCCAGTGTCCACAACATCAGCATTATGGAAGCCATGGAACTGGGCGTTGGGGATACCATCACGGTCTACAAGGCCAACATGATCATTCCGCAGATCGCGGAGAACTTAACACGAAGCGGAAACATCGTAATCCCGAAGATCTGTCCGGTCTGCGGCGGTGAGACCCAGATCCGCCAGATGAACGATGTGAAATCCTTATACTGCATGAATCCGGACTGCCAGGCGAAGAAGATCAAAAGTTTCTCCCTGCTGGTCAGCCGGGATGCGTTAAATATCGACGGGCTTTCGGAAGCAACGCTGGAGAAATTTATTGCGGCGGGCTTTATTCACAGCTACGCGGATATGTTCCATCTGGACCGTCACAAAGAAGCCATCGTTTCCATGGAAGGCTTTGGAGAGAAGTCGTATGAGAATCTGATGGCGGCGGTGAAGAAGGCCTCCCACACCAATCTGGTGCGTGTGGTATACGGCATCGGCGTGGCAGGTATCGGTCTGGCAAACGCCAAGATGCTGTGCCGTGCTTTCGGCTATGATTTTGAAAAGATGCGCCATGCCACAGCGGAAGAGCTGACGGCGGTGGACGGCATTGGAGCTGTTCTGGCGGATGCCTGGATCGCTTACTTTGCTTCAGAGAAGAACCGCGAGGCGGTGGATGGATTGTTAGCAGAGCTGACCATCGAGAACGAGGCAGAGAATACCGAGGCAGCCATCTTTGCCGGAATGACCTTTGTCATCACCGGTTCGGTGGAGCATTTTGCCAACCGCAAGGAATTACAGGCGGCCATTGAGGCCCGGGGCGGCAAGGCCACCGGTTCGGTTACCGCAAAGACCACGTATCTGATCAACAATGACGTAACATCCAATTCGTCAAAAAATAAAAAAGCAAAAGAACTGGGAATTCCGATCATTTCCGAGCAGGATTTCCTGAGTATGATGGGGGAAGAAAACAATGCCGATTAAAGTACAAAACGATCTGCCGGCCAGAGCCATTCTGGAGTCAGAGAATATCTTCGTGATGGACGAGAACCGTGCGATGAGCCAGGATATCCGTCCGCTGCAGATTCTGATCTTAAACCTGATGCCGATCAAGGAAGACACGGAAACCCAGCTTCTGCGGGCGCTTTCCAACACACCGCTGCAGGTGGACTGTACCTTCCTGATGCTGTCGACCCACGTATCCAAGAACACCTCGGCCAGCCATTTAAACAAGTTTTATGTGACCTTCGATGAGATCCGCCGCCAGAAATTCGATGGCATGATCATCACCGGCGCTCCGGTGGAAAATATGGAATTCGAAGAGGTTAATTACTGGGATGAGCTGACCTTCATCATGGAGTGGAGCAAGACTCATGTGCATTCGACGCTTCACATCTGCTGGGGTGCCCAGGCAGGCCTGTACTATCATTACGGCATTCCGAAATACAAACGGGAGAAGAAGCTGGCGGGAATTTACCGCCACAAGATCTTAAACCGCAAGATCCCGTTAGTCCGCAGCATGGATGACTATGTGATGGCACCCCATTCCCGCTACACGGAAGTGCGCAGGGAGGATATTGAGAAGCATCCGGAGCTGACCATTGCGGCAGAGTCCCCGGAGGCCGGTATTTTCCTGGTGCTTAACGATACCGGAAGCCAGATTTTTGTTCAGGGACATCCGGAATATGACCGCATGACATTAAACAACGAGTATCACCGTGACTTAAAGAAGGGCCTGCATCCGGAGCTTCCGTGCAACTACTACGAAGACAATGACCCGTTCAATGTTCCGGTCCTGTCCTGGAGAAATACCTCCAATACCCTGTACGCGAACTGGCTGAATTTCTATGTATACCAGACGACCGATTATATTCTGACGGTGGATGAGGAATAGTCAGCCTGCAGCAATATACCGGGAATGCGCCGGATGCGGAAATCCATACAGTGATTGCGGGAATGCAGTATAAATAAAACAGAAACGGGAGAAAGCAGTTATGAATACAAATGCAGCGGGTGGATTCCCACATGTAATTCTGGCATCGGCATCTCCGCGCCGCCTGGATCTTTTGCGCCAGGCAGGCATAGAGCCGGAGGTGGAGCCGAGCCATGTTGTGGAGGTAATCCGCAGCACAAAGCCGGACGAGGTGGTGATGGAGCTTTCCAGACAGAAAGCAGAAGACATTGCCTCCCGCCACACCGGGGAAGATGTGGTGGTAATCGGCGCGGATACCGTGGTGGCGTTTGACGGAAATATTCTGGGAAAGCCAAAGGACGAGGCGGATGCGGTCCGCATGATCGCTTCATTTCAGGGCAAAGCGCACCAGGTATACACAGGCGTGACCCTGGTGTTTTGTGGAAAAGCAGGAGAAAGACCGGATGACCGGTGGAAAACCATTACCTTTGCGGAAAAAACGGATGTGTTTGTCTGCCCCATGACAGAGGAACAGATCAGGGGCTATGTAAAGACCGGGGAGCCAATGGACAAGGCCGGAGCTTACGGCATTCAGGGGCGTTTTGTGGTCTGGGTGAAGGAAATTTCCGGGGACTACAACAATGTGGTGGGACTTCCGTTAGGCCGTGTATGCCGGGAATTGCTGGGGATTTCCTGAGCAGATTCCATTTCGGGAATCCATACCAGAATGACACCAGGAGATGCTATGATTAAGAAAAAAGACTTTCTGAAAGAATATAATATTGAAAAAGAAACCCTGAAAAAAACAGGGATGAAATGGGAAGAACTGAATTCCATTTATGACAGCTACTGCCGTCTGGAGCCGCAGTTAAAGAAGATCGGCAAGGATTTTGTGAATGATTACCTGTACGATATTGAAAAGGCGGGCATCCACTCTTATCGTTACCGGACGAAAAAGGCCGGGCATCTGCTGGAGAAGATCATCCGCAAAAAGAGTGAGCAGCCAGACCAGTACAAATACATCAACCGGAAGAATTACTACAAGTATATGACCGATCTGATCGGAATCCGCGTGTTCTTCCTGTATCGTGAAGATTGGATTCACTTCCACAATTATATTACGTCGGTGTTTGAGAATGACCCGGCAAACTACATTGAAGACCGTCTGCTGGATTTTGATGACGACCCGGATCACTATTACATTGCGGAGCGCCCGAAGGTATACCGCCGGACTGGTGATACCCGCATTTACGATAAGAAGCTCATCGACATCAAGTCCGACGGCATTTACCGTTCTCTGCACTACATCATCAAGTATAAAGGCTACTACGTGGAAATCCAGGGAAGAACCCTGTTCGAGGAGGGCTGGAGCGAGATTGACCATGATATCGTCTATCCATATTACCAGGATGATGAGATGCTTTCCGATTTCTCCACGCTCTTAAATCGTCTGGCCGGTATGGCCGATGAAATGAGCTCCTATTTCCGCCGTATCAAGCAGCAGCGTCAGGAGCAGCTGGAGAAGGAGCATGCGGAGAAAGAGGCGCAGAAGAAACTCGAGAAAGAAGCCCAGAAGAAGCTCGGGAAAGAACAGAAAAAGCTGGAAAATTGATTCCAGCTTTTTCATTTTCTCAGTATATGCGCATACAAAAGCATCACCCCATAGCAAAATGACAGCAGCAGAATCTGCCCGGAGGTCTTGAAAAACAACGGCATGGCACCGGCAGGAGCGGGCAAAAATCCGGAAACAAAGTAGTGAATGCCAATGGCCAGGAACAGCAGGATGGTCGGCTTGGCAATCATGTCCCAGGCATTCCAGATGAAGGGGATCCGCCGTTTTAAGGACCACAGGTGCGCCAGGGCCAGAAACATCTCACTGGCCAGCATGCCGCAGAGGTAGCCGTAGATTCCGAAAACGGGAATGGCAGCCACCACAAAGCAGAGTCGAAGGAGCATGGCGGCAACACTCTGCAGAAAGGTAGTGCGGGTGCAGCCCAGGCCGTTTAAGATACTGCCCATGGTGGCAGCCAGGTAGAGGAATGGACAGAGCCAGGCAAGGATCTGCATACAGCGTCCGGCCTGTTCTTCCTTAAATACGCTGATGCCCAGGGGAAGGCCGAACAGTACAAAGATTCCAATGCAGAGAATCCCCATGTAGAGACTATAGCGCAGTGACATGGAAACACTTCCGGCAATGCTTTCTGTGCGGCCCTCTGCCTGATCCTTTGCTACGCTGGGAAGCAGCAGGACAGCAATGGAGTTGGTGATGGCGGAGGGAAACAGAATGAAGGGCAGGGCCATACCGGTGAGGATTCCGTAGACAGAAAAGGCTTCGGCATCGCTTAAGCCAGACATTTGCAGACGGTTGGGAATCCAGACAGCTTCGGCACCTGCCAGAAGGTTTAAGATCAGGCGGTTTCCCATGAGGGGAAGCGCGAGGGACATGAGCGGGAGAAGACAGGAGGATCCATTCGCCGGAACCTGCATGCGGCGGGGCAAAATTGCGCTGTGAGGAATCTGCGGAGTGGACGGGGCGGTCCTGGAACTTGCGGCACTGTCTGGAATTTCAGCAGACAGATTCGTGGTTTGTCTTTGCGGCGGAAACAGAACCAGGCACAGCAGGTTAAAGGATGCCGCCCCGATTTCTCCGATCAGATGACCGTATACAGCCAGCCGCACGGTGATTTCTGTTCCTTCTGCCGCCCATTTTCCTGCGATCAGGAACACCAGGCTCATGCGGACAACCTGCTCTGCTACCTGGGAAAAGGCGGGAACCCGGGATTTCTGGGAACCATAGCAGTAGCCGTTGGCGCAGGCGTGGAACGAGGCAAAGGGCAGGGAAAGACCCATAACCGGCAGATAGGGACTGCAGCGGGGCTCCATAAGAATGCGTGCTGCGATCCAGTCCTGCTCATGACAGATCAGGAAAGCGAGAATGCCGGAGAGTACCATGGAAATATAGAGACCGGTGCGAAAGATCCGGCGGCCCTGACTCTCGTGGGCAGCTATGTACTGGGAAAGGGCAGTCTGGATAGAACCGCCGCAGATGGCAAAGCAGATGCCGTAGACCGGATGCACCATATTGTAAATGCCAAGCCCCTCAGCACCGATGGCGCGAGAGAGGAAAATACGGTAGAAAAAGCCCAGGAGGCGGCAGAGAAAGCCTGCGGCCGTGAGCAGCAGCGTGCCGGTGAGAAAGGCGCGCTTTTTCTCGGAAAGACCGGAATAGAAAGACATAAAACAGCCCCCCGGCCGGAAATCTTATTACAGGATATGAAGCTCCCGCAAAAATCAGAACCGGCCATGAGGGCTGCGTTACTTTAATTTTTTATGTAGCGTTCTACCAAAAGTCCGCTGTGATAAGCCATGAGAAGCTGCTCTAAATCCGCAATCTTCTCCCGGAGTACAGCGCCGGTGTCGGTGTCGCCTACCAGCTTTCTGCGGTCCGCATGCCGAACAATGACGCTGTCAGAGTGAATGTCAATCTCTCGCTCAATGGCAGCTTCCGTGGATTCGAACGGCTCCAGGGCAGACAGAATCAGGCCGTAGGAGTTGTAGGTTAAGGTGTAGCCTGCGATACCGGTTTCTTTCTGGTATGCCTTGGAGAATCCTCCGTCGATAACCAGAATCTTACCTCCGCATTTGACCGGACTTTCGCCATTCTTGGAACGGACCGGAACGTGGCCGTTGATGATGTGGCTGCCCTTTTCCGGCAGTCCGAATTCGGCCAGAATGTGGTTGACTACGGTTTCATTCTCCAGATAGCGGTAATACGGGTTCTTCTTTTCTGTGTGGGTTTCCTTTTCTGCCAGGAAATAGCGCTCAAAGGTTGCCATCTTGTCCTTGCCAAAGAGCGGGGAATCCGGATTTAGCCAGATGTACCACATAATATCGCGTCCCAGTGTCTTTTCGCGCTCCGATACGCCCATAAAAGCCTTGCGGATGTAGCTCTCCAGAATATCATAGAGGGCACGGCCATGGAAGCAGGAACCGTTGATCTCGATTTCCTTGAAGCTTCCGTCCTCATTTAACGGAATGCAGCCGTGGTAGAGCAGATTCCTGTTGTAGATTTTGTAGAGGCTTCCTTTGGCCAGCAGGAACTTTACATGCTGCTGGAGCTTTTCACAGTTTAAGAAGGCCTTGCTTAAGCGGTCCATGATATCGGCCTCGATCGGGGTGTAGGCGTAGGGATCCTTCGGGTCAATGGTCGGGAAGTTGGTATCTAACAGGTCGTAGGTATGCGGTGTCAGATTTCCGTTCTCATCCGGCATATCCAGGGTGATGGTGCCGTGCTCGTAGTCGATGCGGTGCAGCAGATTCCGCTGTTCCATGTGATACTCCGGATGCGTCTTGATGAGCTGGCCCTCGGCCTTGAACTGGATGATGGAGATGGCTTTGTGCATTTTTAAGTTAACTTCCACCTCATACTGGTTCAGTTCATTGGAACCCTTTAACTTAAAGCAGGTACACGGGTCGTCCTTGTAGGTATTTAAGGCGAAGGTGGCAAGGGGCAGCAGGTTGATGCCGTAGCCATCCTCCAAAATATCCAGGTTTCCGTAGCGGGCACAGATACGGATGACATTGGCAATGCAGCCCGGCTGGCCTGCGGCAGCGCCCATCCACAGAACATCGTGGTTGCCCCACTGGATGTCCACGGAGTGGTAGCTCATGAGCTTGTCCATGATCTTGTGCGGGCCAGGGCCTCGGTCGAAGATATCTCCCACGATATGTAAGTGGTCAATGACCAGACGCTGGATCAGCTGGCTCATGGCAATGATGCATTCCCGGCCGCGGCCGACGTGGATGATGGTGTTGACGATGGCGTTATAATAGGAAGCCTTGTCCACACTGTCATCCTTCTCGGTGATCAGCTCTTCCAGGATGTAGGCAAAATCCTGCGGCATGGCCTTGCGGACTTTGGAGCGGGTGTATTTGCTGGCTGCGCGTTTGCAGATCTCAATGAGACGGTACAGGGTGATGCGGTACCACTCATCTTTGTCTTCGGTGACCTTTAAGATCTGGTCCATTTTCTCTCGTGGATAGTAGATCAGTGTGGCAAGGGTACGCTTGTCCTGCTGGGACAGGGTATTGCCGAATACCTCGTTAACCTTGCGGCGCACGGATCCGGAACCGTTCTTCAGCACATGGGCAAACGCCTCGTCCTCACCGTGGATGTCAGTAAGAAAGTGCTCCGTTCCTTTTGGGAGATTTAAGATGGCCTCCATGTTGATGACTTCGGTAGAGGCGGCCGCAATGGTGGGATACAGATCAGCAAGCCGCTCTAAATAACGGATTTCCGGGTAATTCATATAAACCTCCTTGTTTGCGATCATAATATATGATAGATTGATTATAGCACAGATACGGCCAAAAGCCGGGATGGGGATTGTACTTTTTCGGGAAATCGAGAAAAATTTTCATAAATTTGTTAATTCCTATTGAAATACTATGAAATAAAGACTATAATAAGCCTGTCAATATGACAGGCTGGCTGCTCTGCGCGGACAGCTGAAAAATTTAAGTATATCTTTCCAGGAAAGGTGGATTTATAGATGAAGAAAACAATCTATTTGGATAATGCGGCAACAACCAAGACCAGACCAGAAGTGGTTGAGGCTATGCTTCCATATTTTACGGAGTTTTATGGCAACCCGTCCTCTATCTACAGCTTCTCTGATGAGCCGAAAAAGGCAGTTGCAGCAGGTCGTGAGGCTATTGCAAAGTCAATCGGCGCAAAGACCAACGAGCTGTACTTTACCGGCGGCGGCAGCGAGTCTGACAACTGGGCTTTAAAAGCAACTGCAGAGGCATACAAGAGCAAGGGCAATCACATCATCACCAGCAAGATCGAGCATCATGCAATCCTGCATACCTGCGAGTGGCTGGAGAATCATGGCTTCGAGGTTACCTACATCGATGTAGACGAGAACGGTGTTCTGAAGTTAGATGAGCTGAAGAAGGCTATCCGCCCGACTACCATTCTCATTTCCGTGATGTTTGCAAATAACGAGATCGGAACCATCCAGCCGATCAAAGAGATTGGCGAGATCGCGAAGGAGCATGGCATTCTGTTCCACACCGACGCGGTTCAGGCATACGGACATGTGCCGATCAACGTAGATGATTTTAACATCGACATGATGAGTGCCAGCGGCCACAAGATCAACGGACCGAAGGGAATCGGTTTCCTTTACATCCGCACCGGTGTGAAGATCCGTTCCTTCATCCATGGCGGCGCGCAGGAGCGCAAACGCCGTGCAGGTACCGAGAATGTTCCAGGTATCGTAGGTTTTGGCAAGGCAGCAGAGATTGCTGCTGCAAACATGGAAGAGCGCATCAAATACGAGAGCGAGCTGCGTGACTATCTGATGGATCGCGTTATCGCTGAGATCCCATACGCACGCATCAACGGCAGACGCGAGAACCGTCTTCCGAACAACGCAAACTTCTCTTTCCAGTTCATCGAGGGTGAGTCCATGCTGATCATGTTAGACGATAAGGGCATCTGCGGTTCCAGCGGTTCTGCATGTACCTCAGGTTCTCTGGATCCGTCCCATGTGCTTCTGGCTATCGGACTTCCTCACGAGATCGCGCATGGTTCCCTGCGCTTAAGCTTAAGTGAAGAGACCACCAAAGAGGATATCGACTACACCGTAGACAACTTAAAAGCAATCGTAGCAAGACTGCGCAGCATGTCCCCGCTGTATGAGGATTTCATCAAGCATCAGGCAAAGTAATTGGTTTTCATAAGAAAAGGAGATAAACACTATGTATTCAGATAAAGTTATGGATCATTTCCAGCATCCGAGAAATGTAGGTGAGATTGAGAACGCAAGTGGTGTCGGTACCGTCGGCAACGCAAAATGCGGTGATATCATGAGAATTTACCTGGACATCGATGACAACGGCATCATCCGGGACTGTAAGTTCAAGACCTTCGGCTGCGGCGCTGCAGTAGCAACCAGCAGTATGGCAACCGAGATGGTAAAGGGCAAAACCATTCAGGAAGCCCTGGAAGTAACCAACAAGGCCGTTATGGAGGCTCTGGACGGACTTCCGCCGGTGAAGGTACACTGCTCCTTACTGGCAGAGGAAGCAATTCATGCAGCTCTGTGGGATTACGCTGAGAAGAAGGGCATCAAGATCGAAGGTCTGGAGAAGCCGAAGTCTGACATCAGCGAAGAGGAAGAGGAAGAAGAGTATTGATTCAGGCAGAAAATAAAAAGAAGGTAGTAGTTGGAATGTCAGGCGGCGTCGATTCATCGGTTGCCGCCTGGCTTTTAAAGAAACAGGGGTATGACGTCATTGGCGTCACCATGCAGATCTGGCAGGATGAAGAGGAGACCGCGCAGCAGGAAAACGGAGGCTGTTGTGGTCTTTCTGCCGTTGATGACGCAAGACGTGTTGCATGGCAGCTGGAAATCCCCTATTATGTCATGAACTTTAAAAAGGAGTTCAGGGACAATGTCATGGACTATTTCGTGGGCGAGTATTTATGCGGGCGGACTCCGAATCCCTGTATTGCCTGCAACCGCTATGTAAAGTGGGAATCCCTGTTAAAGCGAAGCCTCGACATTGGGGCAGATTATATTGCTACCGGTCATTATGCGCGGGTAGAGCAGCTGCCAAACGGCAGATATTCCTTAAAGAAATCTGCTACTGCGGCAAAGGATCAGACCTACGCGCTGTACAATCTGACCCAGGAGCAGCTTTCCCATACGCTTATGCCGGTGGGGGAGTATACCAAGGACCAGATCCGTCAGATCGCGGAGGATATCGGCCTGCAGGTGGCCCACAAGGCAGACAGTCAGGAAATCTGCTTCATTCCGGACAATGATTACGCGGGCTTTATTGAGCGTGAGGCAGAAAACGTGCCGGGGCCGGGGAATTTTGTGACGGCAGACGGAACGGTCATTGGCCGTCATGAGGGCATCACTCATTATACCATCGGCCAGAGAAAGGGCTTAAACCTTGCCATGGGACATCCGGTATTCGTGACGGAGATCCGCCCGGAAACCAATGAGGTGGTCATCGGTGAGGCGGGAGATGTATTTACCGATACCCTGGTCTGCAACAAGTTAAACTGGATGGCCATTGACGGCCTGCACGGAAAACCCATGGAGGTAAGCGCCAAGATCCGCTATAGCCACAAGGGCGCTCCCTGTGTCATTGAGGAGATTGGGGAAGATCTGGTGCAGTGTCATTTTTCAGAACCGGTCCGTGCGGTAACGCCGGGACAGGCAGTCGTATTTTACGATGGAGATTATGTGGTCGGGGGAGGAACCATCATCCGATGAGAAAGAAAAGTGTATTACTTGGGGTGGCGGCAGCCACCATGCTTATGACGGCAGGGTGCCAGTCGAAGTACGAAAAGATTGAAGCGCCAGGAGCAATCGTGGAATCCGCGGCAGAGGAGCAGAAAGCAGGAATCAGTGAAAATAAGGCGGAACTGACCACCGAATCTGCTCCTGCCATGGAAGCACGGGATGAGACCGTGTATGTGAAAGCGACGACCCTAAACTTAAGGGTCTCTCCGGCACCGGGGGCGGCGGTGCTGGCCGCTCCCGCAAATGGAACGGCGTTAAAGCGCGCCGGAGATAACGGAACCTGGAGCCAGGTGGAGTATGAGGGAAAGACCTGCTATGCGGCTTCAGCCTATCTGACTACGGAAAAGCCGGCAGAAACCGCGGCAGCGTCCGGTCAGGATGGTCAGGCGGGCGCATCTGCGGCAGCCTCTCGGAATGCGGGAGAGGTCGGCCTGAATATGGACTGGAAATATGCTTCTCTGTCGAAAATCAACAGTGGCAAGGCTGTGCTCTACCGCTCTGAGGCGGCATCCCGTAAGAATAAAGTAGTCTGTGTCAATGCTGGTCATGGAACCAAGGGCGGCAGCAGTGTGAAGACCCAGTGCCACCCGGATGGAACTCCGAAGGTGACCAGCGGAACCACCAGCGCCGGAGCAACCACGGCAGTAGCGGTATCCGGCGGCATGACTTTTGCGGACGGAACTTCGGAAGCAAAGGTAACCCTGGCTATGGCCAAAGTATTAAAAGACAAGCTTCTGGCCCGGGGGTATGATGTACTGATGATCCGTGAGAACGATGATGTCCAGCTGGACAATGTGGCCCGTACTGTGCTTGCTAACAATATGGCGGACTGTCATATTGCGCTGCACTGGGATTCTACGAAGAGCAACAAAGGGGCATTCTACATGAGTGTTCCGAATGTGGCTTCCTATCGTGCCATGGAGCCGGTGGCATCCCACTGGCAGCAGCACAATGCCCTGGGCGAGAGCCTGGTGGCAGGTCTGAAAAATGCAGGCGTGAAGATCTTCTCCGGCGGCAGCATGGAGATGGACCTGACCCAGACCTCCTACTCCACAGTTCCCTCCATTGATATCGAACTGGGAGACGGCGGTTCCGATCATTCAGCGGCAACCCTGGATAAGCTGGGAACCGGCCTGGCAGACGGTGTGGACGCATACTTTGGAAAGTAGGTATTTTCAGAAGAAAAATGCGTATAAACGGCATAAAATAGCAAAGAAATAGGGATAGAGATATTTACAATCAGCCATTTTTCGTGTATACTGATTAAGTTATTGCGGCAAAGCGTTACAGTGCCGGTAACGGATGGAGATATACCCAAGTGGCTGAAGGGTCCGCACTCGAAATGCGGTAGGTCGGGCAACCGGCGCGAGAGTTCAAATCTCTCTATCTCCGTAAAGCAACCGGAATTCCCCGGATCTCCGGGGGTTCCGGTTTTTGTGTTCAGAGGGGATTTTCCTCTGAACGCGCCTTCATAAAAGTTCCACATGAGAGGAGAAAAGTTATGAAAAAGAAATTTTTAACGGCTCTGGTATCTGCCAGTGTTGCAGCCCTGGCATTAAGCGGCTGTGGCGGCAAGACTTCTGAGACTACCGCAGCGGCAGACCAGAACAGCGCTGCAGCAGAGAGCGGCGCTGAGACCGCAGGCGAGAACGGCGCAAAGAAGGTGCTGCGTTTTGGACAGGCAAACGCAGGCGAGGGCCTGGATATGCAGACCTCTACCAGTTCCAGAGCGGCATCCATCGCAGATGAGGTAACGGAGAGCCTGCTTCGTTTTGACGATGATAACAATGAGGAGCCGGTGCTGATCACCGATTTCCCAACCGTTTCTGACGACGGGCTGACCTACAGCTTTGAGTTAAAGCAGGGTGTACACTTCACCAACGGCACCGAGCTGACCAGTAAGGATGTTAAGTTCACCTTTGAGCGTATGTTTACTCCGGCTACTGCAGCAAAGAGCACTGCTTACTTCAACATGATCAAGGGCGCACAGGATATGCTGGCAGGAAGTGCCACTGAGCTGGCTGGTTTTGAGGTTGTGGATGATTACCACTTCAACATCACCCTGGAGTATCCATTTGCACCGTTTGTAAAGAACATTGGTACTTCCTACGCAGATATCTTCCCAGAGGACGCATGTACCGAGGCAGGCGAGAACTGGGGTCTTGGCACCAATCTGATCGGTACCGGCCCGTACAAGATTGCGGAGAACGATGACACCACCCAGGTTGTTCTTGTGAAGAACGAGGATTACCACGGCGGCGAGGTAAACTTAGACGAGCTGGATATCATCTTCTACGACGATGACCAGACCAAGCTGATCGCCTACGAGAACGGCGACATTGACCTGGCAGACTTAAACGCAAGCCTGTTAAGCCAGTATGAGGCAAACTACGCAGATGAGATCACTGCTTATCATCCGCTGGGAACCGCATTCATTTCCCTGAACTTAAACGACCAGTACTTAAGCAATGTGAACGTAAGAAAGGCCATCTCCCTGGCTATCAACCGTGAGGAGCTGGTAAGCGCAGTATTAAACGGCGCTGGCATTCCGGCTACCTCCTACTTAAACAACGGCATCCCGGGACATGACGATTCCCTTTCCGTATACGAGTATGATCCGGAGCAGGCAAAGGCACTCCTGGCTGAGGCTGGCTATGCAGATGGCATCACCATCAGTTCTGAGGTCCGTCAGGCTGACCAGGCTGTATTTTCCGCCATTCAGGGTTACCTGGCTGAGGTTGGCATTAACCTGGATCTGACCGTAGTTGATAACGCAACCTACAACTCCGACAGAACCGCAGGCAAGATCCCGATGACCGGAACCACCTGGAACGCGCTGTACCCGGATGGAGATTTCCAGATGTACAACTACTTCTACTCCAACAGATCTGACGCACAGGGCGTATTCTACAAGAACGATGACTTTGACAAGCTCTTAGACGAGGCAAGAAAGTCTACCGATGAGACTGCACGCGCAGATATGTACAAAGAGGCAGATAAGATCCTGTCCCGCGAGGATTACGCATGCATCCCGCTGTACTATCCGCAGTCCCAGTTCATTGCAAAACCGTATGTGAAGAACTACAAGGTTGGCAACCTGATCTATCATTTCTGGAATGTGGATGTTGATACCGCAGCACAGAACCAGTAAACAGAATCTGCATTCACAGGGGCACACGGCCCGGTGAAAACAAAAGCGCTCCGGCGCGTGGGGGTCCGGCAAAACGGACTCCCTTTTTTCTGTTTATCTATTTTACGAAACAAAAAGGAGGAGATCGCTTGATCCGATATATCATAAAGCGGGCGGCCCTGGCTGTCGGCATCATTTTTTCCATCTCCCTGATCACATTCTTTATCCTGAACGTGATCCCGGGAGACCCGGTAGCGGCAATGCTGGGTGAGTTCGCGGATGCGGACAAGATCGCCCAGGTAAAGGCCCAGATGGGACTTGACACCCCGCTTCCGGTCCAGTACTTTAACTGGCTGAAAGATCTTCTGCACGGAGACATGGGAACCAGTTATTTCCAGAAGAAACCGGTCATTACCCTGATCCTGCAGGCATTCCATTACACGGTCATCATGGCTACCGCAGCCTATATTGTAGCGCTGATCGTGGGCCTGACCACCGGCATTCTGGCGGCTGTTTACCATGACCGTCCGCTGGACCGCATTCTTATGAGCCTTTCCGCCCTGGGAATTTCCGCCCCGTCTTTCTGGGTAGCGATTATCCTCCAGATTTATGTAGGACTGCGTTTTGATATTTTCCCGGTATCCGGCGTAAAGAGCCCCATCGGCTACGTGCTGCCCTCCGCGGCTCTGGGTGTGCGCTACGCGGCATCCATTGCCCGCATCACCCGTGCCAGTATGCTGGAGGTGACCGGCCAGGACTTTGTCAAGACGGCTTATGCCAAGGGACTGTATTCCTGGCGCATTATCCTGATTCATATTTTCCAGAACGCCCTGGTGCCGATCATCACCGTGATCGGTACGGATATTGGCGCGCTTCTGACTGGATCCATGATCACCGAGAACGTGTTCAACATCCCGGGAATCGGAAAGCTTCTGATTGATGCCATCCACCGCAGAGACATTCCGCTGGTGCAGGGCGGTGTCATCTATGTGGCGGCCATCTGTGTCCTGATCTACTTTATCGTGGACATTCTGTATGCGGTCATCAACCCGAACATCCGCCTGACGAAAGGAGAATAGCTGATGAGAAAAAAGAATTATTATTCCGAGAGCTTAAAGCTGTTCTGGAAAAACAAGCTGGCGGTGCTGTCGCTGCTGATCCTGGTGATCCTGGCTGTGTCCGCAATTCTGGCCCCGGTGCTGACCCCGTATGATCCGAACAAGCAGGTCCTGGCAGATAAGCTGCTGTTTCCAAGCTCCGAGCATTTGTTTGGTACCGATGAATTCGGCCGTGACATTCTGACACGCTGTCTCTATGGCTGCCGCGTATCCTTAAGTGTCGGCCTCATCTCCCAGCTGATTGCTTCCGTGATCGGTTACTTTATGGGTGTGTGTGCCGGCTACTTCGGAAAGAAAGTGGACGATGTGATCTCTTTCCTGATCCAGGTCTTTTCCAGCTTCCCGGCTCTTTTGTTTGCTATGGCGCTGATGTACGCGCTGGGCTCCGGACTGATGAATCTGTATCTGACCCTGGGATTTTTATCCTGGGCCAACACCGCCCGCCTGATCCGCGGCACGGTGCTGCAGTTAAAGGAGCAGGAGTACATTCAGGCCTGCCGCATTGACGGCGGAAGCAGCCTGCGCATCATTTTAAAGCATCTGTTCCCGAACTGCATCCCGATGCTGATCGTATCCTGTACCCTGGGCATTCCGTCCGCGATCCTGACTGAGGCCAGCTTAAGCTATCTGGGACTTGGCGTGCCGAGCCCGACTGCAAGCTGGGGTTCCATGATCTCCGGTGCCCAGACCTTCATTCGTACCAACACCTACTACAGCCTGTTTCCGGGACTCTGCATCATCCTCACCGTGATCGCCTTCAACACGCTGGGCGATGGACTGCGGGATGTGCTGGACCCGAAACTCCGCAAATAGAAAGGAAGACGACATGGAAAACGAAAACATTCTTATAATCAAAGATCTGGATGTGCGGCTGTTTACCGACCGCGGCGAGCTTCCGGTCATCGACCGTTTGAGTCTTACCCTGAAGGCTGGAGAAACCCTTGGCATTGTGGGTGAGAGCGGCTGCGGAAAGAGTATGCTGGCATCTGCCATCATGGGACTGATCGCCCATCCGGGAAAGGTAACCGGAGGCAGCATTCAGTTTGAAGGCCAGGAGCTGGCAGGGATGAAAAAGAAGGATCTGCGCAGGATCCGCGGCACCGGCATCTCCATGATCTTCCAGGAGCCGATGACCAGCTTAAACCCGCTGATGACCTGCGGGCGTCAGATCGTGGAGACCATTACCTCTCATGAGAAGGTGAGCAAAGCAGAGGCGAAGGAGCGTGCCCTGGATATGATCCGTTCCGTTGGCATCGCCCGCCCGGAAAAAGTATTTTCTGAGGTTCCGGCCCAGCTTTCCGGCGGTATGCGCCAGCGTATCATGATCGCCATGGCGCTGATCTGCAGGCCGCGGCTTCTGATCTGTGACGAACCGACCACGGCGCTGGACGTAACGGTGCAGGCCCAGATCCTGGGACTGATCCGCCGCCTGCAGAAGGAAACAGGAACTTCCGTTATCTTCATCAGCCATGATATGGGCGTCATCTCCCAGATGGCAGACCGGGTAGCGGTCATGTACGCGGGCCAGCTGGTAGAATATGCCGAAGGGGAAAAGATCTTTACGGAGCCAAAACATCCCTATACCCAGGGACTGCAGGCAGCCATCCCGCGTCTTGATGAAGAAAAAGACACCCTGCTCAGCATTCCGGGCAATGTGCCGATGCTCTATGAACTGCCGAAGGGCTGTATCTTCTCTCCGCGCTGCGCCCACGCAACGGAGCGGTGCAGAAATGAACGCCCGGCGCTCGTGGAAAACAGCGGTCATCTGGTGCGGTGCTTTTTGTATGAGGACAATAAAAAACAGACTAAGAGTCAAAGCAAGGGAGGAGCGCAGGCATGAGTGAGACGATCCTTCAGGTAAAGAACTTAAAGAAATATTATATGGTGGGCAGAAAGGGGCTGTTCGGGGAAAAGGAGTATGTCAAATCCGTGGACGGTGTCAGCTTTGAACTGCACCGCGGTGAGACTCTGGCCATTGTAGGCGAGAGCGGCTGCGGCAAATCCACCACCGTGAAATCCCTGATCCGCGTGACGGAGCCGACTTCCGGCGAGGTCATCTTAAAGGGCCAGGATTTCCTGAAATTGAAGGGCGAGGAGCTGAAAAAAGCCCGCAGAAATATCAAGATGATCTTTCAGGATCCCTACAGCTCCTTAAATCCGCGTATGACGGTGCGGGATATCATCGGGGAACCGGCGGATATCGAGCATTGTTATAAAAATGAGGAAGAGCGCGAGAATCTGATCCTGGATACCATGGAGATGGTTGGTCTGAACAAAGACTTCGCGGACCGTTATCCCCATGAATTTTCCGGCGGACAGCGCCAGAGAATTGGTATTGCCCGGGCCATCATCTTAAAGCCGGAGATCATCATCTGCGATGAGCCGGTATCTGCGCTGGATGTATCTGTGCAGGCGAAGATCATCAACCTCTTAAAAGAACTTCAGCAGAAGTTAAACATTTCCTATATTTTTATCTCCCACGACCTGGGCGTAGTCAAGCACATCGCGGACCGCGTGATGGTGATGTACCGCGGCCATGTGGTGGAAGAGGGAACCCGGGATGAGATTTTCTCTCATCCAAAGCACGACTACACAAAGCTGCTGTTAAGCAGTATCCCGAGAATCGGAGAAAAAATGGATTTTGAAGCATTTGATTCTTCGTATCAGGCGTGCTATGATGAACTGGACAAAGAGAACAGCTGATTGCCGGTGTCTGTACAACATGAGGCCAGGAATGGAAAAGCTGTTTGGAACTGGAAGAAAAACGGAGGAAGCAATTTATGAAACTGGACAGAAGCCAGATTGAAGCGGATTTCCGTGCCCTGATCGGACCGCTGTGTGACGCAGTTGGACCTTCCGGGTTCGAGGATGAGGTGGCAGATCTGTTAAGAAAAGAGCTGTCTGGCTGTGATGTGGAGCTTTCGGATGACGTGATGGGAAACCTCATCGCGTATAAGAAGGGAAATAAAAAGGGCAGCGTGCTGATCGCAGCCCATATGGATGAGATCGGACTCATCATTCGCCACATTGACAGCAAAGGCTTTTTGTGGGTAGAGACTCTGGGCGGCATCGCGCCGCAGCAGTTTTTCGGCAAGCATGTGATCATCAAGACGGAGACCGGCCATGTGGACGGCATTGTGCAGTCCCTGCATCCGGGACGTCCGGACCGCTGCTCCGAAATGCCGAAATCCGCCCAGGAGTTTTACATTGAGGTGGGCGCGGAGAGCCGCGAGGAAGTATATGAGATGGGAATCGAGGAAGGCAATTCCGTTTCCATCTGCTATCCGGTGATTTTCCTTGGAAAGCACAGGGTAGGCGCAAAGGCATTAGATGACCGGGCACTGGTATTTATTCTGTTAGAGGTGTTAAAACTCTTAAAAGATGACGCCGATGTACCGGATATCTACGGCCTGTTTTCCACCCAGGAAGAGGTGGGAGCCCGCGGTGCCATTGCGGCAGCCACCCGCTTAAAACCGGATGTAGCCCTGGCTCTGGACATGAGCCTGGCTGTGGACATTCCGGGTGTTTCTGAGAGCCGCTACATCAACGAGCTGGGCCGCGGCACCTCCATCAAGGTGATGGATAAGCTGAGCTCCGGCGTGGGCGGAATCCTGGCAAACCGGGATTTAGTCCGGGAGATGAAGCAGATCGCAAAGGCCCACGATATCCCCTACCAGATCGAGGCCTATGCGGCAGGCGCTACCGACGCAAGCTTTATGCAGACCTTAAACGGCGGCATCAAGAGCGGCGGCATCCAGATCCCGATGCGTTATGTGCATTCCTATGAGGTCTGCGATATCCGCGATGTGGTGGACAGTGTAGAACTTCTTTACTGGTATGTAAAGGACGCGCAGATCTAAGGCGCAGGAGAATATTACAGGGTATCACGAGAAAAGCCAAAAAGGGACCGTTAAAAATGGCCCCTGAATATACACAATAAAGGAGAACAAAGTTATGAGCATCAGAGTTGGTATTTTAGGTTACGGCAATCTGGGAAAAGGTGTTGAGAGCGCCATTGCCCAGAACGATGACATGGAGCTGAAGGCAGTCTTCACCCGCAGAAATCCGGAAAGCGTAAGCGTTCGCACCGCAGGCGTAAAGGTTCTGCAGGCAGATGAGCTGTCCCATATGCAGGACGAGCTGGATGTGCTGATCCTCTGTGGCGGCAGCGCAACCGATCTTCCGGTTCAGACTCCGCAGTACGCTTCCATGTACAATGTAGTAGATAGCTTCGACACCCACGCAAGAATTCCGGAGCACTTTGCGGCTGTTGACGCAGCAGCAAAGAAGGCGGGCAAGGTCAGCCTGATTTCCTGCGGCTGGGATCCGGGTATGTTCTCCTTAAACCGCCTGTACGCAAACTGCGTGCTGCCGGAAGGCAAGGATTACACCTTCTGGGGCAAGGGCGTAAGCCAGGGACATTCTGACGCAGTTCGCCGTATCGAGGGCGTAAAGGACTGCAGACAGTACACCATCCCGGTAGAGAAGGCAGTAGAGGCAGTCAGAAGCGGTTCCAACCCGGAGCTGACCACCAGAGAGAAACACACCAGAGAGTGCTTCGTGGTAGCTGAGGAAGGCGCAGACCTGGCTAAGATCGAGAACGAGATCAAGACCATGCCGAACTACTTCTCTGATTACGACACCACCGTTCACTTCATCACTGAGGAAGAGATGAAGCGCGACCACAGCGGACTGCCGCACGGCGGCATGGTGATCCGTACCGGCGTAACCGGAATGGAGAAAGAGCATAAGCATGTGATCGAGTACAGCTTAAAGCTGGATTCCAACCCGGAGTTCACCGGTTCTGTGATCGTGGCTTACGCAAGAGCAGTCAGCCGCATGAACAAAGAGGGCATGAGCGGATGCAAGACCGTATTTGATGTGGCACCGGCTTACCTGTCCCCGAAGAGCGCAGAAGAGCTGCGGGCACATATGCTGTAATAAAAATTTAAGAGCAATACCAATATAGGTCCGAAGCCGGTAATCCCGGCATACCGCTGCGCAAAATATGGGTATTGTGTTCGGACGATGCGGTTGACAGATGTTTGCGGATAGTCGGACAAGATCTCCGCCTTCCTCAAACACCAGTCGCTGCATAGCCGGACACGTATACCCATATTTATGCTCGCGGAATGCCGGGATAACCGGCTTCTGCTGTATTGACCCCACTACGAGAGAAATAAAATCAGCCAGAACGGTACTGATAAAAGCCATGATTTTCAGCTTTTACCAATACCGCCCCGGCCTGCTTTGGACCTTTCGCGAACATGATTTAAATTGTGATTTGCCTGCAGGCTGCGCGAAACGGTCCTCTTGACGGTTTGGGGCTTATAGTGTAAGTTAGTAGGGTATGAATGACTGTGAAACAATGATAGAAGAGGAGGAGCCCATGATTAAGCTGGTGGTATCAGATATTGACGGGACTTTGCTGGAGGATGGAGGCCATGAGCTGAATCCGGAACTGTTTGAGGTGATTTTAAAGCTTAGGGAGAAGGGCATGCAGTTTGCGGCGGCGAGCGGAAGGCAGTGGGCGAGTATTGAGCAGGTGTTTGACCCGATTAAGGAGAAGATTTTTTATCTGTCGGACAATGGCGCTTACGTGGGCTGCCATGGACGTCAGCTGTTTGTAAATCCCATTGACCGATCTCTGGTGGAAGAACTGGTGAAGGATATCCGTAAGGCGGGTCTGACGGTTATGGTGGGCGGACCAGATGTGGCTTACATGGAAAATCCGGATCCGGAATTTGAGGACTGGATTTTAAACGGCTATAAATTTCAGGCAAAAAGCGTAGAGGATGTTCTGGCGGTGGATGATCAGTTTATCAAGGTGTCCGCGTACCGGAAAACGGATATTGAGGCGCATACGAAGGAACTGCGTGAAAAGTACGGCAACCGTCTGAAAATGACCATTTCCGGTGATATGTGGCTGGACTGCATGGCAACCGGTGTGAACAAGGGTGCGGCTGTGAAGCTGTTACAGGAGAGTCTGGAGATTGCGCCGGAGGAGACGATTGCTTTCGGTGACCAGTTAAACGATATCGAGATGCTGGGCCGGGCTTACTACAGCTTTGCTATCGGAAATGCAAGACCGGAGGTCAAGGCAGCGACCAGATTTCAGACCGATACGAATGTGCGGGATGGTGTGCTGAAAATTCTGAAGCTGCTGGTATAAGGAAAGGTTTTAAATATATGGAAAAGAAACTGGTATGCCCCAACTGCGGGGAACCATTTGAGATTGATGAAAAAGGTTACGCGGCCATCGCGAAGCAGGTGCGGGACAAGGAGTTTAAGGAAGAACTGACCCGCCAGCAGGCATCTCTGGAGGCAGAGAAGCGGACTGCCCTGGAACTGGCAAAGTCCCAGACTGCGGAAAGCTACGAGAAACAGCTGGCGGCGAAAGAGGCGGAAATTCTGAAGCTGAAAGCCCGGAGCGAGCAGGCGGAAAAGCAGCAGGAACTGGCGGTGGCCCGGGCAGAGGCGGCACTAAAAGAGCAGATGCAGGAGAAAATCCAGCGCCAGCAGGCAGAGCTCACGGAATTGAAAGCCCAGACGGAGCTCACGAAAAAACAGGCAGAACTGGCGGAGAAGCAAGTTGCACAGCAGGAAAAAACCTTGAGGGAAAGCCTGGATGCGCAGCTGAAGCAGCAGCGGGAGAGCTACGAAGCGCAGCTGAAGCAGCAGGAGCAGTCCATGAAAGAGCGATACGAGGCAGAGCGTCAGCTTCAGGAAAAAGCCGTTAAGGAGCGTTACGAGATCCAGCTCAAAGACAAAGACGAGATGATTGAGTATTACCGTGACTTAAAGGCGAAGCAGTCCACGAAGATGGTGGGCGAGACGTTGGAGCAGCACTGCGAGGTTTCCTTCAATCAGGTGCGGGCCATCGGCTTTCAGAATGCCTACTTCGAAAAAGATAATGAAGTTTCCAAAAGCGGAAGTAAGGGCGATTATATCTTCCGGGACTATGATGAGAATGGCCTGGAGTACATTTCCATCATGTTTGAGATGAAGAATGAGAACGAGACCACAGCGACCAAGCACAAGAACGCGGATTTCTTAAAAGAACTGGACAAGGACCGCCGGGAGAAGGGCTGTGAGTATGCGGTGCTGGTAACATTGCTGGAGGCGGATAATGATTACTATAATACGGGCATCGTGGACATGTCCCACAGGTATCCGAAGATGTACGTGATCCGCCCGCAGTTTTTTATTCAGATCATCACCATTCTGCGGAATGCTGCCATGAATTCCCTGCAGTACAAGAGGGAACTGGAGACAATGCGGAATCAGAATCTGGATATTACCCGTTTTGAGGAGAAGCTTCTGGATTTTAAAGATAAGTTTGGCCGCAACTATACGCTGGCCAGCGACCGCTTCCAGAAGGCCATTGATGAGATCGACAAGACCATCGACCATCTGCAGAAGGTGAAGGACAACCTGCTGGCATCGGAGAATAATCTGCGTCTGGCAAACAATAAGCTGGATGATCTGACCATCAAGAAGCTGACCTGGAAGAATCCGACCATGCAGGAGAAATTTGCCGAGGCGCGGGCAGCGGTCATTCCGGAAAAAGGGCAGGCAGAATCTGGACAGAACGCAGATTAGGAAAAAGATAGATGGAAAATCAGGATTAAAAGAATGAGAAATCAGAAAACAGAAACAGAGAGACTTACTGGTGACAGGGAAAATTTCAGAAGTCTGCCCAAAAAACAGAAGTGGTATAGCAGAAGCATGCGGGGATTTCGGGCAGTCATGCTGGCATTTTTTGCGGCAGCGCAGCTTACCTTCCTTACTGCCTGCAGCGTCAACATCCCCATGGTGTCTGACAGTGCGGCTACAGAAGGCTACACGGATGCCCAGACAATGCTCATCATAGCCACGGAGCGCAACCGTTACCGTCAGGTTTACACGGACCAGATCTGGAACGTGGAGGTCAGTGATGACAAGACGCCGTTTCAGACCTACCTGCTGGAGCAGATCCGCGCGTTTTTAAGCGAGATCCGGTCCATGAACCTTCTGGCAGACGAGGAGGGGCTGACGTTAAATAGTCAGGAACGGGAGCAGTTAAAGCAGCTGGCAGATGATTATTATGCTTCCCTCACCGATGCGGATAAGGCTTACATCAAAGCATCGCGGGATGATGTATACACAATGTATGAGGCCTATCATCGGGCCAATAAGCTGGTGGACGAGCTGACAAAGGATGTGAGCCTGGAAATCAGTGACAGTGAAGCACGGGTGATCCAGGTGCAGGAAATCGCGGTCAGCGAGGAAGCAAAGGCACAGGAAGTGTACGAAAAGGTTGTAAGTGAGGGCGCGGATTTTGCGGCCACCGCCAGAAAAGAATCGGAAAATTCAGAAATTGACGTAATCGTCGGGCGCGGCGAACGCGACGATGCCTATGAAAGTAACGTGTTTGCGCTGGAAACCGGTGCGGTTACGGAGCCGTTTTTATGGCGGGGAAAATGGTATGTAGTGAAATGCGTCAATGATTTTGACGAGGATGCAACGCTGGAGCGTAAAAACAATATGGCGCTGGAGCGCAAAAACAAGGCGTTTCGGAGCATTTATGATTCCTTTGAGGCAGAGCATAAGGTGGAAATTGAGGGCAGCATCTGGAACAAGGTCTCTCTGAGTGACGGAGCTGACTGCACTACTTCGGATTTCTTTGAGCGTTATCACGAGGTGATGGGCGAGTAGAACGTGCCGGCAGTGTGAGACGCAGCATGGCGTGCAGCAGGGCAGAAATAAAACCAGGCAGCAAAAGGGGGAATTTGCGCATGATCGCATTAAAAATAGAAGATTTGAAAACATTTACCGCGCAGCTTTTCATGGGAGAGACCTTTGACCACTGGCTGGTGCGGGAGGCAAATATCGTGACCTTCAACAGTTTTACGATAGATGGTCGTATCCGCCAGGGATACTATTCGGACGAGGAACTGGAAAAAAACCGCATTGAGGAGCTTTCTTCCTGGAAAGCCCTGCGCCCCTTCTGCTATTCTCTGATCAAGGGGAAAAAGCTTCCGGAAAGCTTTCAGATCACGATGCAGCTGTCACCAGAGGAGAATGAAAAATTTATCCGACGGGTAAAACCGGATTTCCCGGCGGAGCAGGTGGCGGCGCTTTACTTAAATATCCGCTACGAGAACCATGCGGCGGCCTGTGTGACCGGGACATCGCTTAAGGTGTTTACGCTGGACAAACAAATCGAGCGGGAATGGGATGATACAGTGCGCAGATATTTCAAAAAGCTGCAGATTCCCTGCGTAGAAGCAAACTAGGAGGTGGGTATGATAAAGGTATTTCTTGTGGAAGATGAAGCAATTATCCGGCGCGGGATTAAAAAAAATGTAGAGTGGGAGAAAAACGGTTTTGAGTTTGTCGGGGAGGCCGGGGATGGGGAATACGCGTATCCGCAGATCTTAAAGACCGAACCGGATATTCTGATCACGGATATTAAGATGCCGTTTATGGATGGGCTGGAGTTAAGCCATCTGGTAAAAAAAATCCTTCCGAATACGAAAATCATCATTCTCAGCGGATACAATGAGTTTGAGTACGCCAAAGAGGCTATCACCATCGGAATCAGCGAATATCTGCTCAAACCGGTTACCGCCGCCAGCCTGACGGCAGTACTCCGCAAAGTAAAGGAAGAAATCCGGGAAGAAAAGGAAAAATCCAGACTGTTGGAACGATATTTTGTGAGCTATGAAAAATACAATGCATTCCTCGATAAGACCGATTACACGGGAGTGGACCGGAAACTGATCCAGGATTTTTTAAAGCTTGGCTCCGCCGGGGAAGAGGGCATGTTTATTGATGAGTACCTTGCGGCGGTGGGCGAGAACAACTACCGCTCCCTTTTGCTGCGCCAGTACATGACCATCGATATTTTTTTCTGCGTGCAGGAATTTTTAAAGGGCCTCAGTGTCTGCGCGGACGAAATTCCGCCGGAGCTTGGCGATATCAAGTATATTCCCAAAATTGTCGTAAGCGAGGAACAGACGGTTTCCTATCTGAAAGAATTGTTCGCGTTTGCGATCTCAGAACGTGACCGGGTATCCGGCAACCGCTATGGTTCGCTGATCGATACCGCAAAGCAGTATCTTGCGGAACATTTTGAGAGCAATGACGTTTCCCTGAATACCGTAGCAGCGCAGGTCGGAGTCAGCAGCAGCTATTTTTCTTCTATTTTTAAGCAGGAAACCGGGCAGTCCTTTGTAGAATACCTGACGAAGCTGAGAATTGACAAAGCGTGTGAGCTTCTGCGCTGTACCACACTTCGGACCGCGGAGATCGGAGAACGGGTCGGATACAATGATCCCCATTATTTCAGCGCCACATTTAAAAAGGTGACGGGGGTATCGCCGAAGGACTATAAAAACGGCGGCCAGGAACCGGAAAGAAGAACGGTATGAACATTGCGAAACGGATAGCCAGCAAGGTATCTTTGAAGGAACGGATGCGTCTGCTGATCATTCTGACAGTCATTCCGCTTACGGTGATGGTGCTTGGCATCGTTGCCATGATCTACAATTACTCCGGCTCCTATAACCGGATCATGGCGAATCTGAAGGTCATTAATACCTATAATATGAACTTTAAGTCGGACATGGAATACTCCATGTACCGGGTCATGATTGGCCTGATCAACACAAAAGAGTTCGAAAACGGAGATATCCTGGAAGGGGAGAGCCAGTATGCCACGGTAGTAAAAAATCCGTTTCACATGATCGAGGAGGCCCGGTACGACATGGAAAAACGGATTACAAGAACTCCTGGCAGTGATGGAGATATCAGCATCAAAGGGATCTTATCCTGCCTTGATTCCCTGGAAAAAGCAGTGCAGAAGATGGTTGAGAATTCCAACAAGGCGGGGCGGTATGATGAGAACAGTGCCATTTGGGAAAATGATATCCAGGGCCTGTGTTCCATGATCCAGGATTATATCAACAAATATATTTATTACGAAACCCGCAACATGGAGAATCTGCAGCGGGACCTGGAAATCCACACCAGGCAGAGCGTTTATACATTTATGGTTCTGCTGGCAGTCATTCTGACGACCGGAATCATGTTTTCCGCCATGCTGACCAATTCGGTGACCAGGCCGATCAGCAGCCTGAAAATGACGGCAGAGCGCCTGGGAAACGGAGACTGGAATGCCAGGGCAGAGACGGGAAGCCTGGAAGAGATTAATGTTCTTGCGCGCACCTTCAACCAGATGAGCGAGGAAATCGCGGGCCTGATCGAGCGGATCCGGAAGGAGCAGAAGAACCTTCACATTGCGGAAATGAAGCTTCTGCAGGCACAGATCAACCCTCATTTTTTGTATAATACCCTGGATTCTATCGTCTGGATGGCGGAGGATGGAGATAACCAGAAGGTGGTGGAAATGACTTCGGATCTCAGTGATTTTTTCCGGACAGTCCTTTCCGGTGGTTCTGACTTTATTCCCATCGAAGAGGAAAAACGCCACATCGAAAGCTATCTGAAGATCCAGAAAATCCGATACGAGGATATTCTGGATTACCGGATCGTCATTGAGGAGCAGATCCTGCACAAACGGGTTCTGAAAATGCTGCTTCAGCCAATCGTTGAAAACGCGCTCTACCATGGAATTAAAAATAAGCGGGGCGGAGGCACCATTGTAATCCGCGGTTATGAGGACAAAAGCGGCGTGGTATTTGAGGTAGAAGATAACGGCCATGGAATGGATCCGGATACCTTACATGCGTTGCGGGATAAGGTAAATGGCTGCAGCGTGATGTCGGAGGTCAGTGAGCGGGGCGGCTTTGGTATGTCTAATGTGGCCCAGCGCATCCGGATGTATTATGGAACGGAGGCGTCGATTACGATTGAATCGGAAGAACAGGTTGGTACCTGTGTGAAAATTTATATCGGACATGGACAGCTAGTAGGGAAGTAAACTTTATAAAATCTAAAGAAAACACACGTCCATTGAAAGAAAACACACCAATTTCGAAAAAAAGAGAAAAAAGAGTCGAAAAAATCAGCAAAATCAGTAAAATAATCCAATTTTTTCAAAAAAAGCTCTGTTTCAAAAAGCAGAGCTTTTTTTTATAATAAAAGTACGATGTGAGTTCGGAATCATATTTAAAAGGAGGAAGGTATTTATGAAAAAGAAACTGATGGCAATCGCTATGACAGCAGCTATGGTGGGGTCTCTTACAGCCTGCGGCGGAGGAGCAAAGGAAACAACAGCAGCTCCGACAGAAGCGGCTAAGACAGAAGCTGCAGAAACGGAAGCGAAAGCAGAAGAGAGTAAAGAAGCGGATGCAGGATCCGGTAAAGCAGACGGTGATCTGATCACAGTCGGCTACGCACAGGTTGGCGCAGAGTCTGACTGGAGAACCGCAAACACCGAGTCCTTCAAATCTACCTTTACCGAGGAAAACGGTTACAAGCTGATCTTTGATGACGCACAGCAGAAACAGGAGAACCAGATCAAGGCAATCCGTTCCTTCATTCAGCAGGAAGTTGACTATATCGTAGTAGCACCTGTAGTAGAGACCGGATGGGAGACCGTTCTGGAAGAGGCAAAGGAAGCAGGAATTCCGGTTATCCTGTCTGACCGTCAGATGCAGCTTTCCGATGATTCCCTGTATGAGGCATGGGTAGGCGGAAACTTCGTAAAAGAGGGCGAGACCTGTGGTGACTGGCTGGCTAAATATCTGGAAGACCAGGGACGCGGCGACGAAGAAATCAATATGGTAACCATTCAGGGTACCATCGGTGCATCCGCACAGGTTGGCCGTACCGAAGGTATGGATAACAAGTTAAAAGAGCACTCCAACTGGAAGATGCTGGACAGACAGTCTGGTGAATTCACTCAGGCAAAGGGCCAGGAAGTTATGGAGTCCTTCTTAAAGAGTTACCCGGATATCGACGTTGTTATCTGTGAGAACGATAACGAGGCATTTGGCGCAATCGATGCGATCCACGCAGCAGGCAAGACCTGTGGCCCGAACGGCGACATCATCGTAGTAAGCTTTGACTCTGTTAAGGCAGCTTTCGAATCCATGATCAAAGGCGATCTGAACGCAACCTTCGAGTGCAACCCGCTTCATGGACCGCGTGTAGCAGAAATCATCCAGAAACTGGAAAAGGGCGAGCAGGTTGACAAGGTCCAGTACGTAGACGAAGCATACTTTGATACCTCCATGGATCTTGAAAATATTCTGAAAGACAGAGCATATTAATTCAGAATGACCATCCGTGACAGGAACGGAATGGATCACGATACATGAGTTCCGTCATGCAGGATACAGAGTGCGGAGCCGGAGGCTGAGGCTTCCGGCCCCGCACTATTTGCTTTACAGGAAACATTTCGTATAAGGAAAGTTTGAGATTAGCTGATAGGAGGCAAAGCTTTTATGGAGCAAGGTTCAGTTCTTGAAATGAGAGGAATTTACAAAACATTCCCTGGAGTAAAAGCTCTGCAGAATGTAGATTTTACACTGAAAAAGGGCGAGATCCATGCCCTGATGGGAGAAAATGGTGCCGGAAAATCTACCCTGATCAAAGTTCTTACTGGAGTAGAGGAATTTGAGACCGGGCAGATCATGATCGATGGAATTGATCACGCCATCATCAACCGCAGCCCGCAGGAGGCACAGCAGCGGGGAATCAGTACGGTATATCAGGAGGTAAACCTCTGTCCGAATCTTTCTGTCGCAGAGAACCTGTTTATTGGCAGAGAGCCAAGAAAAGGCGGACTGATCGACTGGAAGACCATGAATAAGAGAGCAAGTGAGCTTTTAAAAAGCCTTGATATAAACGCAGAAGCAACCCAGACGATCGATCATTATTCCATTGCGATCCAGCAGATGATTGCCATCGCGCGCGCGGTGGATATGTCCGCAAAGGTTCTGATCCTGGATGAGCCGACCTCGTCCCTGGATGACAATGAAGTAGAAAAGCTGTTTACCCTGATGCGGAAGCTGCGGGATGAGGGCGTCGGAATCATTTTCGTAACCCATTTCCTGGAGCAAGTATATGCGGTCTGCGATAAGATTACGGTTCTTCGAAACGGTCAGCTGGTCGGACAGTTTACGACCGCAGAGCTGCCGCGTTTCCAGCTGGTAGCAAAGATGATGGGCAAGGATTTCGATGACCTGGCCGCAATCAAGCACAGTGGAGAGGAAGAGCGGAACTTTGACGGAGAAGACATTGTGATCAAGGCGGCTGGCCTTGGAAAACAGGGCTACATCAAGCCATTTGATCTGGTGATCCGCAAGGGCGAAGTCATTGGCCTGACCGGTCTTCTTGGTTCCGGACGTTCTGAGACCGTCCGCGTGATTTACGGCGCAGAAAAGCCGGATACCGGAGAACTGGAGGTGAAGGGAGAAAAGCTTCTTTCCAGACATCCGATCGATTCCATGAACCGTGGCATGGCATATCTTCCAGAGGATCGTAAGAATGAAGGAATCATTGCAGATCTTTCTGTAAGAGAAAACATGATCATTGCGCTGCAGGCGAAGCAGGGAATGTTCCATCTGCTGAGCAGAAAGCAGCAGGAAGAGTATACCGATAAATACATCGATATGCTTCAGATCAAGACGGCGAGCCGCGAAACTCCGATCAAGTCCCTGTCCGGCGGCAACCAGCAGAAGGTGATTATCGGCAGATGGCTTCTGACGAATCCGGATTTTCTGGTGCTGGACGAGCCGACCAGAGGTATTGATGTCGGAACCAAGACCGAGATTCAGAAACTGGTAGTAGAACTGGCAGAAAAAGGAATGGCAGTCGTGTTCATTTCTTCTGAAGTGGAGGAAATGCTTCGTACCTGTGACCGCATGGTTGTTCTTCGCGATGGCGCGAAGGTCGGTGAGCTGAGCGGCACAGAGATGAACCAGGCTTCCATCATGACAACGATCGCAGGGGGGCAGTAAGTATGAAAGATTTTAATATCAAAAAATTGACATCGCAGAGATTATTTCTGCCGGTCTTCTGTCTGGTACTGGTTCTTCTTGTCAACATTATGACAACGCCGGACTTCTTTTCCATTTCCATCCGGGATGGCGTCCTGTACGGATATATCATTGATATCATCAACCGTGCATCGGAACTGGTGATCCTGGCCATCGGCATGACGCTGGTGGTATCGGCTTCTGCCGGTACGGATATTTCCGTTGGCGCGATCATGGCTGTGAGCGCGGCAGTCTGCTGTAACATTCTGACTGGCGGAGAGCGTGCGGCTACAGAGTATGCAAGTCCTCTGATCCTTGGTTTTCTTGCAGCACTGGTAATCGGTATGCTGATCGGATCCTTTAACGGATTTCTGGTTGCAAAATTAAAAATCCAGCCAATGGTAGCGACCCTGATTATGTTCACGGCCGGCCGCGGAATCGCGCAGCTGATCACCGATGGACAGATTACATATGTACGTGTGGAGAGCTACAAGATCCTGGGAAGCTTCCTCCCACATGTGCCAGTACCGACACCGTTTATTGTGGCTATGCTCATGGTACTCCTGACGGCACTGCTTTTAAGAAAGACGGCGCTGGGACTGTACATTCAGTCGGTCGGCATCAACGCAAAGGCCTCCAGGCTGGTAGGAATTAAATCCACCATGATCGTGTTCCTTGCGTACGCGTTTTGCGGAATCTGCTCCGGTCTGGCAGGCCTGATTGCTTCCAGCCGTATCTATTCCGCGGATGCAAACAACATTGGACTGAACATGGAGCTGGATGCGATTCTGGCAGTCGCGATCGGCGGAAACTCTCTTGGAGGCGGTAAATTCTCACTGGCAGGTTCTGTTATTGGCGCTTATACGATCCAGGCCCTGACGACAACCCTTTACGCAATGCATGTATCTTCGGATCAGGTTCCGGTGTACAAGGCAATCGTCGTTGTCATTATCGTGGCACTTCAGTCACCGGGCTTTGCGAAATGGCGTAAGTCCATTGCCCAGAAAAAAGCAGCGCAGATGAACGCGGGAAAGGAGGCTGCATAATGAAACAGAAAAAAAAGCTGAACCAGACCAGCTTCCTTTTGCTGATCACGATCGTATTGTTCTTTGTTATGTATGCCATTGGCTGTGTCATATTTAAGGAGCAGGGCTTCGCAAAGACCCAGAACTTCTTAAACCTGTTTATTTCCAACGCAGGCCTGATCGTGATCGGTGTCGGCATGACCACCGTTATGATCACCGGCGGCATTGATATCAGCGTTGGTTCCTTCGTTGCCATGGCCTGCATGATGCTGGCCTGGATGATGGAGCGGGCACAGATCGGCGCGGTTCCCGCAGTTCTGATCGTGCTGGTAACCGGAATCGTATTTGGACTTGTGCAGGGATTTCTTGTAGCTTATATGGACATTCAGCCATTCATTGTAACCCTGGCCGGCATGTTCTTTGCGCGAGGCATGACCGCGATCATTTCCAAGGATATGATCAGCATTACCAACGAAACCTTTATGGCATGGGCAAAAGCAAAGATCTATCTTCCGTTTGGCGGCTATGTAAACCGAAAAGGCGTCATGATCTATCCTTACATCTATCCGACGGTGGTGATCGCGCTGATCATTCTGATCCTGGCGTTCATCATGCTGCGCTACACAAAATTCGGACGCAGCATCTATGCAGTCGGCGGCAATGAGCAGTCCGCCCTGATGATGGGCTTAAATGTCCGCCGCGTAAAACTGAAAGCCTATGTTCTGGATGGCTTTTTATGCGGAGTTGGCGGCATCCTGTTTTGTCTGAACACCCTGGGCGGTTTCGTAGAGCAGGCGAAAGGCTTTGAGATGGATGCGATCGCGTCTTCCGTTATTGGCGGTACGCTGCTGACTGGTGGTGTCGGCAACGTGATCGGAACCCTGTTTGGTGTTCTGATCAAGGCAACCATCGAAGCATTCATTACCTTCCAGGGAACCCTGTCTTCCTGGTGGACCCGTATTACAATCGCGGCACTTCTTTGCTTCTTCATTGTGTTACAGTCCATTCTTGCCATGGTGAAGAAGAAAAATTAAAAATTTATAAATTATTAGCACTCAACGTGATTGAGTGCTAATTTTTTATTGACTTTTCGATTTCATGGTATTAAAATACCGTTATGGTAATTCGAAAAGCGGTCAGATGGCCGGCTTTCAATTTTGAATCGAAAAGGAGCAATGCATTATGAGCAGAACAGGTAATTTATCCATAAACAGTGAAAATATATTTCCGATCATCAAGAAGTGGCTGTATTCCGACCACGATATCTTCTACCGTGAGCTGGTTTCCAACGGCTGCGATGCCATCACCAAGTTAAAGAAGCTGGAGCTGATGGGCGAGTACACCAAGCCGGAAGACATGGAGTACAAGGTACAGGTTACCGTGAACCCGGATGACAAGACCATTGCCATTACCGATAACGGCCTGGGCATGACTGAGGCTGAGGTAGAGGAGTACATCAACCAGATCGCCTTCTCCGGCGCCCAGGATTTCCTGGAGAAATACAAAGACAAAGCCAACGAAGACCAGATCATCGGTCATTTCGGTTTAGGTTTCTATTCTGCATTTATGGTAGCAGACAAGGTAACCATTGATACCCTTTCCTACAAAGAGGGCAGCAAGCCGGTTCACTGGGAGTCTGAGGGCGGCCTGACCTTCGAGATGAAGGATGGCGAGAAAGCAGAGCAGGGAACCACCATCACCCTCTACTTAAATGAAGACAGCTACGAGTTCTCCAACGAGTACCGCGCAAGAGAAGTCCTGGAGAAATACTGTTCCTTCATGCCGATTCCGATCTTTTTAAACAATGAGAAGGCAGAGCCGCAGTATGAGACCATCGAGAAGGATGAGCTCACCGACAAGGACACCATCATCGAGACCATCGTAGAGCCGGCCAAGACCGAGGAGAAGGAAAACGAGAAGGGCGAGAAAGAGACCGTAGAGACCGAACCAGCCAGAGAAAAATACAAAATCCTGAAACGTCCGGTTGCATTAAACGACACCACTCCGCTGTGGAGCAAGCATCCGAACGAGTGCACCGATGAGGAGTACCGCGATTTCTACCGCAAGGTCTTCCACGATTACAAGGAGCCGTTGTTCTGGATTCACTTAAATATGGACTATCCGTTCAACTTAAAGGGTATCCTGTACTTCCCGAAGATCAACACGGAGTACGATTCCATCGAAGGAACCATCAAGCTGTACAACAACCAGGTCTTCATTGCAGATAACATTAAGGAGGTCATTCCGGAGTTTCTGATGCTGTTAAAGGGCGCTATTGACTGCCCGGATCTGCCGCTGAACGTATCCAGAAGCGCTCTGCAGAACGATGGATTTGTCAAGAAGATTTCCGACTATATCACCAAGAAGGTAGCCGACAAGTTAAGCGGCATGTGCAAGACCGACCGCGAGAATTATGAGAAATACTGGGATGACATCGCTCCGTTCATCAAATTCGGCTGCATCAAGGACGAGAAGTTTGCGGAGAAGATGAACGACTACATCCTCTTTAAGAACCTGGACGGCAAGTACTTAACCTTAAAGGACTGCCTGGAGGAGAACAAAGAGAAGCACGAGAATACCGTCTTCTACGTGACCGATGAGAAAGAGCAGAGCCAGTACATCAACATGTTCAAGAAGGAAGGCCTGGACGCAGTTATCCTGCCCCACAGCATCGACAGCCCGTTCATTGGCCATCTGGAGCAGAAGAACGAGGGCTTGAAGTTTTTACGCATCGATGCAGACTTAAACAGCACCTTCAAGGAAGAGGTCAAGGATGACGATGAGGAATTCAAGAAGACCTCCGAGACTCTGACTGAGACCTTCAAGAAGGCTCTTGGCAATGATAAGCTTGAGATTAAGGTCGAGAAGCTGAAAGACGAGAGCATTTCCTCCATGCTGACTGTATCTGAGGAGACCCGCCGTATGCAGGATATGATGAAGATGTACAATATGTACGGCATGGATCCTTCCATGTTCGGCGGCGCAGGCGAGACCCTGGTATTAAATGCCAACAACAAGCTGGTTCAGTATGTGCTGAATCACGGTGAGGGCGAGAATACCAAGAAGATCTGCGAACAGCTCTACGATCTGGCTCTGTTGGCTCACGGCAGCTTAAGTCCGGAGCGCATGACCGGATTTGTGGCACGCACCAATGAGATCATGATGATGCTGGCAGAAGCCAAATAAAAATTTAGGGTTAAAACCAATAAAGGTCCGAAGCTGGTAATCCCGGCATACCGCTGCGCAAAATATGGGTATTGTGTTCGGACGATGCAGCTGACAGATGTTTGCGGATAGTTGGACAAGATGTCCGCCTACCTCAAACAGCAGTCTCTGCATAGCCGGACACGTATACCCATATTTATGCTCCGCGGAATGCGGGGATAACCGGCTTCTGCTGTATTGCACCCGCTAAGAGAGAAATTAAATCAGCCAGAACGGTATTGATAAAAACCGGAAATTTCAGCTTTTTACCAGTACCACCCCGGCCTGCTTCGGATCTTTCGCGAACATGATTTAAATTGTTATTATAGGATAGCGACTCTGCAAAGAACACCGTTAGCAGATATTTTTGTACAAAAAACGAATAATACTGTCAACGGTGTTTTTTATTGTAAAAATATGGTATAGTAACCATAGAAGGCCGCGTTCGATTTTGGGAGCGGTAGTTGAAAGGAGCAGATTACATATGGGACTGATCAGAGCAGCAGCAGGCGCACTTGGGGGAACTCTGGCGGACCAGTGGAAAGAATTTTTCTACTGTGATGCCATGGAGAAAGACATACTGGTAAAGAGGGGCCAGAAGCGAACCTCTTCCCGTTCTGCAAATACAAAGGGAAATGACAACATCATTTCCAATGGCAGCGGCATTGCGGTGGCGGACGGTCAGTGTATGCTGATCGTGGAGCAGGGAAAAGTTGTGGAGGTCTGTGCGGAGCCAGGTGAATTTACTTATGACAGCTCTACCGAGCCGAGCATTTTTACCGGAAATCTGGGAGACAGCATCAAGGAGACATTTAAAATTGTTGGTAAGCGTTTCACCTATGGGGGTGATACGGCAAAGGATCAGCGGGTTTATTACATTAACACGAAGGAGCTGGGCGAGATTCTGTTTGGAACAGCTACGCCGATTCCGTTCCGTGTGGTAGTGGATGAGTCTCTTGGCTATAAGCTGTCGGTGGATATCCGCTGCAACGGTCTGTTTACTTATAAAATCTGTGATCCGCTTCTGTTTTATACCAACGTATGCGGAAATGTAGTAGATACCTATGAGAGCGATGAGATCGCAGCCCGCTTAAAAGGCGAAATGATGACTGCCCTGCAGCCGGCTCTGGCAAAGCTTTCCGCACGGAAAATCCAGTATTATGAGATCCCGGCTCATACCATGGAAATCTCCGATGCGTTAAATGAAGTGCTGTCCGGTTCCTGGCGGCAGAAACGAGGCATTGAGGTTTTCTCTGTCAACATTAATTCCTTAAGTATTCCGGATGACCAGAGAAAGAAGCTGACCGAGTGGGAAGAGAATGCCATGACTACCAATCCGAATACAGCAGCAGCACGCCTGGTTGGCGGTCAGATTGATTCCATGAAAGCTGCAGCATCCAACAGCGGCGGCGCTATGACCGGATTCATGGGAATGGGCATGGCCATGAATGCAGGCGGCGGCATGAATGCGCAGAACCTCTTTGCCATGGGCCAGCAGCAGGCACAGGCAGCGCCTCAGCAGGCACAGGCTGGCGCGGCAAACACCTGGACCTGTTCTTGTGGAGCAACTGTGAGCGGAAAATTCTGTCCGGAGTGCGGCGCAAAGAAGCCGGAACCGAAGATGCAGGCGGCAGGCAGCTGGACCTGCGCAAAATGCGGCACCCAGGCTACCGGAAAGTTCTGTCCGGAGTGCGGAGCACCGAAACCGGCAGACGGCTGGACCTGTTCCTGCGGAACTGTGAACAAGGGTAAATTCTGCAGCAACTGCGGAGCAAAGAAGCCGGCTGGCGCATTACTCTACAAGTGCGACAAATGTGGCTGGGAGCCGGAAGATCCGGCCCATCCGCCGAAATTCTGCCCGGAATGCGGAGACCCGTTTGATGAGGGCGATATGGTAAGATAACGATTGGTAAAATAACACACACGAAAACGGAAAACCGCTGAGGCTGGACCGGAATGCGTCAGCGGTTTTTCCAATGAGAAAAGATCGGAGAAACTACATGGGAGAATTACAGGAATACAAATGCCCCTGCTGTGGAGGCGGAATCCGTTTCGACAGCAAAGCACAGAAACTGAAATGTCCGTTCTGTGATACGGAATTTGAAATGGAAGCGTTGCAGCAGTACGACGCGACCCTGAAACAGGAAAAAAAGGATGATATGAAATGGGAGAAGGCGGAAGGCAGTGCCTGGAAAGAAGGCGAGGAACAGGGCCTGAATACCTACCACTGCGAATCCTGTGGCGGTGAGATCGTGGCAGACGAAAATACGGCGGCATCCACCTGCCCGTTCTGTGGAAATCCCATTGTCATGACAGGAAAGCTTTCCGGAGAACTTCGCCCGGATATTCTGATTCCGTTTAAGCTGGATAAAAAGGCTGCGAAGGCTGGCCTGATAAAGCATCTGGAGGGCAAGAAACTTCTTCCAAAGATCTTTAAGGATCAGAATCACATTGATGAGATTCGCGGAATCTATGTTCCGTTCTGGCTGTTCAATACCGAGGCGGATGCGAATATCCGCTACCGCGGAACCAGAACACGTTTCTGGAGCGACAGCAAATATAACTATACGGAGACCAGTTACTTCCTGATCAACCGGGGCGGAACCATTGGATTTGAAAAAGTGCCGGTAGACGGTGATTCCAAGATTCCGGATGATCTGATGGAATCCATTGAACCTTACGACTTAAAAGAGGCAGTTCCATTCCAGGCGGCTTATCTGGCCGGATATCTGGCAGACCGCTATGATGTGGATTCAGAAAAGAGTGCGCCGCGTGCGAACGAACGTGTGAAAAAATCAGTGGAACGTGCCTTTGAAGAGACTGTAACCGGTTACGCTACGGTGATGACGGAAAACAGCAGTGTTCAGCTTCGTGATGGCAGTGCCCAGTATGCCCTGCTTCCGGTGTGGATCTTAAACACCACCTGGGAGGGAAAACATTATCTGTTTGCTATGAACGGACAGACCGGTAAATTTGTCGGCGACCTCCCGGCAGATAAGAATGCGGCACGGAAGATGACCATTAAGCTTACAGTGATCATTACGATCGTAGTCTATATCCTGCGTCTGATTTTATGGATGTTTGGAATTTAACGGGAGGGAATGGAAGATGAAAAAGAAAAAAACATATGCAGCCGTTATGCTTGCGGCAGGCCTCCTTTCCCTTCTGGGCTGTGTCCCGGCGTTTGCGGATGCGGAGGGATTTTCCGAGGAGTACAGCCGGTTTCAGGATCCGGACGGAATTCTTTCCGGGGATGAGGCAGAAGAACTGAATGAGAAACTGGATGAGATCAGCCATGATCAGGAGTTTGATGTGACGGCAGCGCTGGTAAACAGTCTTGGCGGCAGCAGTGTACAGGATTATGCGGATGATCTTTATGATATGTGTGACTTTGGCTATGGAGCAGACCGTGATGGTGTACTGCTGTTGGTAAGCCTGGAAGACCATGACTGGTACATTTCCACATCTGGGTATGGAATTACAGCATTCACAGACGCAGGCATCCAGTACATTGGAGAACAGATCAAACCAGATCTGGCAGACGGAAACTATCTGGACGCATTTGAAACCTATGCAGATCAGTGTGATAATTTCATTAACCAGGCAAACAGCGGAGAACCTTACGATGTAGATCATATGCCGAAAGAACCGCTGTCTCCGATCTGGTTTGGAATTTCCTTTATAGTCGGACTTGGCGGCGCGCTTTTGGTGGTTGGCGTCAATAAGAGTGAATTGAAGAGCGTCGGAAAACAGAATGAAGCACAGAATTACGTTCGTCCTGGCAGCATGAGGGTTACAAAGCGCAGTGATCTGTTCCTGTACCGGAAGGTAACCAGAACCGAAAAGCCACAGCCAAAGAGCTCCGGCTCGGGTGGCAGCAGCACCCACACCTCATCCTCTGGAAATACGCATGGGGGCGGCGGCGGAAAGTTCTAAAATCAAAACAAAAGTCAGTTATCAAAAAATGTTTATGTCCTGAAAAAAGAACAGAAATCTTACTTGTCAAATATTCCTATATCCTTATAATAGGAAGAAGCGCACTCTCGGCGCAATCTACAATTCGAGTAAAACAGAGGTAGGACAGATGTACAAAGGCATAAAGAAATTAGCAGAACTGATTTTAGAATCCGAAAAAAAATTCCTCACTGGTCAGGATGAGCAGGAAATTTATCTTAGCAGTCTTTTGAAGACAGGCGCTCAGGATGAAATCTGGGTTAGCGAAGACGGTGAGTATCATACCGTTATGATCGGCAACAGGGAAGAACAGGACAACAGCATGCAGGTGTGTCATGAGTCTGAGCATCCTGTCTGCCTCCCGAAATTACTTTGGATCGCAAATGCGCTCCAGAAGCTTTTAGAGCAGGCAAATGGCAACCTTCCGATTGAGGAAGATGAGAATCCGGAGCTGATCCGCTATGCAGCAGACATTATCCGCAAGTACGCAGATGGCCTTTCTCATGACCAGCGCAGCGCAAAGGAGATCTGTGAGGAAAACAGACGGAACATCGCGTAGTACGGCAGTGATATTGATATAATAAGACGAAAAGTCTCTTATGTGAAGATGATGAAGAGTCATCTGCGCATAAGAGACTTTTTTTATTTTTCATTCAGTTTTTTCATATTTCAATTGAAACAGCTAAGGAACTTATTTTTAGTGTTGGTGGTATTGCTGGAAGTGGTTATGCCTTTAGATTAGCAGCGCAACAGGCCTCAAAATTTTTGAACGTGTTTTGGCCAGGAGCAGGTTCTGTTGTTAGCAGCGGTATTGCTACATTTGGAACCAATTGTATAGGAAAAGCAGCTATATCTTATTATACTGACGAAAAGATGCTTGAAGAAGTTAAAAAGCGCTTTGAAGAAGACAAGAAAAAGGAAGTAGAATCAAACATATTCTTGTTACAATAAAATCAGGTATATCCTTCAGAAAATTGATGAAAATCTGACGTATGATTATCTGCATGCTTCGGAAGATAATCTCTGGAGTATTCTTTATCTGACCGGATGTACGCAAAGGAGTACAAAGAGGATTACGAAGAGGATTACGATGAGATTTTCCGCTATGGAATCTCCTTTTATAAGAAACGCTGCCTTGTAAGCAGGCAATAAAAAAGAAACCCAGTTATAGAATTCGCAATATTTGCGGTTCTTATAGCTGGGTTTTTCTTTACTTTTCTTCTTCCGGACAGCGGGCAAGGCAGTTCTGAAGCCATGCGATGTAAGATTCCTCGCGCATGATGGCCCCCTCGAGCACCATGAAATCTCCGAACTCCCGGGTTCCAACGGCGGGAGCCTGATCATGGTAGTTTTTGTGCATGATATCCGTGAGATATTTCTTTTTCAGGATGTGCTTTTCAAGCTGCAGAGTAAGCTGGGTTTTCAGCTCTTTCGGCGTCATGAAATCAGAGAAGTACATACGCAGGCGGAAGACATCTTTCGGGGTTGGCTCCAGCGGTTCGTTTTTCATGAGCCATTCCTGAAGCTGCGCCCTTCCATCTGGTGTGATGGAATACAGCTTTTTCTCCAGCTTTTCACCCTGGATCACGACTTCGCAGGTAACCAGCTTTTCGTCCATCAGGCGGCCAAGCTCCGGATAGACCTGACTGTGCTTGGCATACCAGAAGTTAGCCAGATTATTGCTGTTGAATTCCCGGGTGATATCGTAACCAGTCATGGGTTCCCGGTTGATCAGACCAAGAATGGCGTATTTCAATGTTCGCATATGAGCGATCCTCCCTAATATGATAAAATGGCGGTTTCGTTGGAAAGCAAACGAATTCCCAATCATGACCTGTAAAGATTGATATGTCAATTTTAACATAAAAATGAAAAATGAAAAGTAAAAAAATAAACGGAATAAAAAGAAAAATGCGATAAGTAAAAAATGACAGAAATATAACGAAAAAGATGCTGAAAAACCGCAGGAAAAGTTTGTCTAAAATCCCTATATCGGTTTTGACATATCTATATTTACATAGTTTTTGCAGTACGTTATAATATTATCAACTATAAGATAAAGGGAGAACGTATAAAATGAAAATGCTAATGAGAATCGTGCTGTACTGTGTGGGCCTTCTGTTCATGGCCTTCGGAGTTGCCTTTTCCGTGAACTCGAATCTGGGTGTGTCCCCGGTCAATTCACTGCCGTATGTGATTTCTTTGATCGTACATCAGGATCTTGGCCGGTGCATTATCGGCGTATTTGTAACTTACATGGTGGTGCAGATCATCATCAAGCGGAAAGAGTATAAATGGATCAATCTGACTCAGCTTATTTTTTCTACCATTTTCGGCTATTTTGCAGATTTCGCAAAAGGCGTAATGCATGGATTTACAATTCCAACTTATTTCGGACAGCTTCTCATGATGGCAATCAGCATTGTGCTGGTAGCAATCGGTGTGGCAATTTACATGGATGTAAAGCTCGTGAACATGCCAATGGAGGGAATGACCCTTGCCATCAGTGATTGTTTTCCGAATATAGAGTTCCACAAAATTAAAATTATTGTGGACTGTTCTTCTGTAGCAATCGGTGTGGTATTATCCTTCCTGTTCCTACATGGGCTGTTTGGAATCCGTGAGGGCACCATTTTAAGCGCAATCCTGGTAGGAAAGATCCTTCCGGTCATGAAGAAACGCATCAGCCCGGTAATACAGAAACTGTGCTTCTAAATATAAAAATTGATATTTTTGAGAATAATGAGAATACCATGCAAATCCATTTTCCCAGGAAGAACCGTATCGCATGGTATTTAAGATCAATGATCTCGTGCGGGAGCTGCCGGACGGAAAACAGGGGCACCGCATCAGCAAAGGAATTATACTGAGCGGTGTTCCTTTTTTTACAAGAAATTCAATAAAATATGCGAAAAATTTCTCACTACTGGACAGGAGCTTTCTGTAGAGGTAAATTGAAGGCATCTTAAAAAGGAGGGGTACAGCATGGTTCTTGCACTGAAGGTAAATGACAAAGACAATGTGGCAACAATCTTTGCGGAGCAGGTACAGGGCGGCGATGTGATTCAGATCCGGGATAAAAAGGGAGAGACAACAGAGGTGAGGGCACTGGAGGCGGTTCCTTACGGACACAAGATTGCGCTGCAGGATATTGCGAAGGGGCAGATTATTGTAAAATACGGAGAAGAGATAGGAATGGCTTCCGCTGACATCCGAGAGGGAGAACATGTACATATTCATAATCTGGAGAGCATGAGAGCAAGAGGCGACTGGAATAACGACGGCGGGGAGGCGAAAGCAAAATGAAATTTTACGGTTACAGAAGAGCAGACGGCAGTGTAGGCTGCCGGAACCTGGTAGCAGTAATTCCGAGTGTGGTCTGCGCGGCTGATGTGGCACAGGCCATTGTGCAGAATGTGCAGGGGGCAGTTGGCCTGTTTCATCACCAGGGATGCAGTCAGCTTCCACCGGATTTAAAACGGGTGACGGATACGCTGATCGGTCTGGCATTAAATCCGAATGTAGGTGCGGTTCTTATTGTCAGCCTGGGCTGTGAGGGAACGGATCACGCAAGAATGTATCAGGAGATCCAGGCGGCGGGAAAGCCGGTGGAGATCATTGGAATCCAGAAGCTTGGCGGTGTCAGCAAGGCCATTGCGGCCGGTATTGACGCGGCAGCTGGTCTGGTGCGGAAGATTTCCGGCCAGCAGCGGGAAGAGGCAGATTTGTCCGAAGTGGTGCTTTCCATCAAGTGCGGTGCTTCCGACGCGACTTCCGGCATGGCATCAAACTGTGCACTGGGCTATGCTGCTGATAAGCTGGTAAGCCTTGGTGGAACGGTCATCTTTGGAGAAACCACAGAGTTTATCGGTGCGGAACATATCCTGATGCGGAGGGCTGTGAACCAGGAGGTAGCAGACCGGATTGGTTTTATCGTGAACCGGATGGAGACACGCGCAAAGTCTCTGGGCTGTGACATGCGCAAAGGGCAGCCAACGCCTGGAAACATTGAAGGCGGCCTTTCTTCTATTGAGGAGAAGTCTCTGGGCGCGATTCTGAAATCAGGAACCAGTCCGATTCAGGGGGTTATGGAATATCCGGACCGTGTTCGCACCAGTGAGGGCATTAAGAAGGGGCTCTGGATCAAGGATACACCGGGCCGTGAACCGGAGATTCTTACCGGAATGGCCTGCAGTGGAGCGCAGATCATGATGTTCTCCACTGGACGGGGAGCGCCGCAGGGCTATCCGATCATGCCGGTTGTGAAGGTGTGCGGTAACCCAGTGACCTATCAGCATATGGAACAGGATATGGATATCAATGCCGGTTTGATTCTGGAAGGCAAAAAAACCATTGAGCAGGTGGGGGAAGAAGTATTTGCAAAGATTCTGGAAACCCTGAATGGTGAGATGAGTAAGAATGAGAGTCTACATTATTACAGTGCAATTGAGATTCACACTCTGGGACCGGTGGTTTAACAGAACAAAGGATGGATTGTTACAGAAAAAACAGAGGGAGACTGTGCGAAGCAGTCTCCTTTTTTTGATGACAAAAAGATAACGGAAAAAGTGGTATACCATTAAAGAGATAAAAACGACAAAAATATGAAAAAATTCTCAAAAAGTACTACCATATTGTTCATAATCATGGTATTATTAAGAAAAAGTGGAATACCGCTCAGATATTACAACGAAAGTGGTATACAAAAGAAAGGAGGAAAGCCCAGTTTTTGCACGAAAATTATCAGTAAAAAGATAACGATGTTTGTTCAATGTGAATAATTTAGCACATAAGAGCAAAGTGTTAGGAAATTGGGCGTGATGCTGATGGTTTACAGTTATTTTCCGGGCTGTACCTTGAAGAACAAGGCGAAGGAACTGGATATCTGCGCACGTAAATCAGCGGAGGCATTGGGCATTGTCCTGGAAGAAATTGAGGACTGGCAGTGCTGCGGAGGTGTATATCCGCTGGCTTCCGATGAAATCGCTACCAAATTATCTTCGGTACGCGCGCTGAACGCAGCAAAAGAAAAGGGTCAGGATCTGGTAACAATCTGTTCTGCATGTCATCATGTGATCAAGCGCGTGAATGATGATATGGCAAATGTTGCGGATATTCGGGACCGCGCAAATAATTATCTTGGGTTAAAGGAACCTTATGCAGGTGAGACCCATGTATACCACTTCCTGGAACTTTTAAGAGATCAGATTGGTTTTGATAAATTAAAGGAGAAGGTTGTAAAGCCTCTGACCGGCAGAAAGATCGGCGCATACTATGGCTGCATGCTTCTTCGTCCAAGCGGTATTTTGCAGTTTGACGATCCGGAGAATCCAAAGATTCTGGAGGATTTCATTCGTGCCCTTGGAGCAGAACCGGTGGTATACCCGTACCGCAATGAGTGCTGCGGCGGATACATTTCCTTAAAAGAAAAAGAAATGGCCGGACAGATGGTAGACACCATTTTAGACTCTGCGGAATACAACGGAGCGGATGAGCTGGTAACGGCCTGCCCGCTGTGCCAGTACAACTTAAATCATAATGCCGGCCATGCACATACACCGAAGGTAAAATACTTCACAGAGATCCTTGCAGAGGCTCTTGGGGTAGAGATCCAGGAAGGAAAGGAGGATGGCGAGGTATGATTCATACGGACAAAGAGAAAGCAGAATTGATCTGCAGAATCAGCAATGTTGATACAAAGAAATGTATGAAATGCGGCAAGTGTTCCGCATCCTGCCCGGCTTACGACAGTATGGACATTCGTCCGCATCAGTTTGTTTCCTACGTAGATCGCGGAGAGATTGAGCCATTGTTGAAATCCAAATCCATCTGGAAATGCCTTTCCTGTTTTGCATGTGTGGAGCGCTGCCCGCGTGATGTGAAACCGGCTAAACTGATCGAAGCAGTCCGTCTGATGGTGATTCGGAGCCAGGGCGGCAACTATCTGTCCCCGGACGAGATTCCAGAGCTGCTTGATCCGGAACTTCCACAGCAGCTTTTAGTAAGCGCATTTCGTAAATATAGTAAGTAGAAGAAAGATCCGAGGTGAAATCATTGCAAAGAATAGGAGTATTTGTCTGCCACTGCGGTACCAACATTGCGGCGACTGTAGACGTTGAAAAAGTGGTAGAAGCAATTAAAAACGAGCCTGGCGTGGTTCATGCGGAAGATTATCAGTATATGTGTTCGGAAGCTGGACAGTCGAAGATCCAGGAGGCCATCAAAGAAAAACATCTGACTGGTGTTGTTGTATGTTCCTGTTCCCCGCGTATGCATGAGAACACATTCCGCAAAGCGGTGGAGAAAGCGGGACTGAACCCATATATGCTGGAGATTGCCAATATTCGTGAGCATTGTTCCTGGATTCACAAAAACCGGGAAGAGGCAACGGAAAAAGCAATTATCCTGGCCAGGGCGGCAGTAGCCAAGGTACATTTAAATGCACCTCTTCAGCCAGGTGAGAGCAAAGTAGTAAAACGTGCACTGGTTATCGGCGGTGGAATCGCGGGAATCCAGACTGCACTGGATATTGCAGATGCAGGTTACGAAGTAGATATCGTGGAGAAAACACCGAGTATTGGTGGAAGAATGTCCCAGCTGGACAAGACCTTCCCGACCCTGGACTGCTCCGCATGTATCCTGACCCCGAAGATGGTAGAGGCTTCTGCTCATGAGCGGATTAACCTGTTTACATACAGTGAGGTAGAAAAGGTATCCGGTTTCGTTGGAGACTTTAAGGTAGATATCCGCAAGAAAGCAAGAAGCGTGGATATGAGCAAGTGTACCGGATGTGGTGTCTGCTCTCAGAAATGCCCGTCCAAGAAAACACCGAGTGAGTTTAACCGAGGACTGGGAACCAGAAGCGCCATTTATACCCCGTTCGCACAGGCTATTCCGAATGTTCCGGTTATCGATCGGGAGCACTGCATTAAATTCCAGACTGGAAAATGCGGTCTCTGCTCCAAGGTCTGCGCGGCCGGCGCGATCGACTACACTCAGGAAGACGAGATCGTTACCAGAGAGTACGGTGCCATTGTTGTGGCTACCGGCTTTGATATGATCAAGTTAGACAAGTTTGGTGAGTATTCCTATGATACCTGCCCGGATGTCATTACTTCCCTGGAGTTTGAGCGTCTGACCAATGCGGCTGGCCCGACAAAGGGTCATCTGGAGCGTCTGTCCGATCATAAGGCACCGAAGTCCGTAACCTTTATCCAGTGTGTGGGATCCCGTGATACGACCTGCCGCGGAAAGAGTTACTGCTCTAAGATCTGCTGCATGTACACTGCAAAGCATGCGATGCTGATTCGTGATAAATATCCGGATGTACAGGTCAATGTCTTCTACATTGATGTCCGTACCCCGGGCAAGAACTTCGATGAATTTTACCGCAGAGCCGTTGAAGAGTACGGTGTGAACTACATCAAAGGCCAGGTCGGCAAGGTTGCGGAAGTAGATGGACATCTGCGTGTACAGGCTGTTGATTTAATCGACAACCGCCGCATCATGCTGGATACCGATCTGGTTGTTCTGGCAGCAGCAATTGAGCCGGATCCGTCCGTGAGAAAACTTGCTACCATGCTGACAGCCAGCATTGATACCAACAATTTCCTGACAGAGGCACATCCGAAACTGCGTCCGGTAGAAAGCCCGACCGCGGGAATCTTCCTGTCCGGTGTATGCCAGGGACCGAAAGATATTCCGGAGACGGTATCCCAGGCCGGCGCTGCTGCAGCGAAGGTGATCGGACTGCTGGCAAAGGACAAACTGGTAACCAACCCATGTACCGCAAAACCGGACGAGCGCTACTGCAATGGCTGCAGATCCTGTGAAAAGGTATGTCCGTATGGTGCGATCACTTATGAAAAAAAACTGGTTATGGACCATGGCGTGAAGGAAGAGCGTATGGTTGCATCTGTGAACAGCGCGCTGTGCCAGGGCTGCGGTGCCTGCACGGTAGCTTGTCCGTCCGGTGCAATGGATCTGCAGGGCTTTTCTAACAGACAATTAATTGCGGAGGTAGATGCAATATGCAGGTAGAACATGAGAATACAGAAGTAAAAGAAGAATTCAAGCCTCTGATCGTTGCGTTCTGCTGCAACTGGTGCAGCTACGCGGGAGCAGACCTGGCAGGAACCAGCCGTCTTTCCTATCCGGCTGAAGTTAAGATCATCCGTGTCCCGTGCTCCTGCCGTGTCAACCCGCTGTTTATTCTGCGGGCTTTCCAGAGAGGCGCAGATGGCGTGATCCTTTGTGGATGTCATCCGGGCGACTGTCATTACAGCACCGGCAACTATTATGCGAGAAGAAGAATGACGATGCTGTTCTCCTTACTGGATTACATTGGCGTAGAAAAAGGAAGAACCCGGGTTGAATGGGTATCTGCCGCGGAGGGCGTGAAATTTGCGGCAACCATGAACGAATTTATCGAAAAGATCCGGAGTCTTGGCAAAAACGTGAGATTGGAGGACTTAAGATGCAGGAAATAAAAGAGAGAGCCAAAGAGTTACTTGCCTCCGGTCAGGTACAGCGTGTCCTTGGATGGAAACGCGGCGAAGACCTGCCTTATAATCCGCAGCCGGCCTTTTTTGAGAACGAAGCACAGCTGGAGGAGCTGGTTTATGACAGCTTCTGTGCGGCAAACTTAAGCAAATATATGATTCAGGCCAGCAAGCTGGAGGGGAAAACTCTGGTTTTCTTAAAACCATGTGACACCTACAGTTTCAACCAGTTATTAAAAGAACGCCGGGTTGACCGCGAAAAGAGCTACATCATTGGTGTAGGATGCAAGGGCAAACTGGATATTGAAAAGATCAAAAAACTTGGAATCAAGGGCATTGAGTCCGTAGAAGAAGAGGGCGATACGCTTCATATCAAAACAATCTACGGCGAGAAGACCTGTGCTTTTGCAGATGGTATCCTGGAGCGCTGCCTGTGTTGCAAGGGAAACGAGCATAAAGTATATGATGAACTCATTCATGAAGAGTTAGAACTGGCAGTTCCGGCTGAGGATCGTTTTGCAAAAGTTCGTGAGCTGGAGAGCATGACACCGCAGGAGCGGTTCGCGTTCTGGCAGGGCGAGCTGTCCAAATGCATCCGCTGCAATGCATGCCGTAATGTATGTCCGGCCTGCAGCTGCAATAAGTGTGTATTTGACAGTGACCGTTTTGATACCGCACAGAAAGCAAACTCCGATTCCTTCGAGGAGCAGATGTTCCATATCATCCGCGCGTTCCATGTAGCCGGACGTTGTACGGACTGCGGAGAATGCAGCCGCGTATGCCCGCAGGGAATTCCACTGCATCTTTTAAACCGCAAGATGATCAAAGATATCGATGAGTTTTACGGCGAATATCAGGCCGGCGAAGACACCGAGTCAAGAGCACCGCTTACCGATTTCCGCCAGGATGATATAGAACCGGGAGCTGCCGGGGAAAGGGGTTAGGATATGTATAAAATTTCAAATGAAAAACTTCCGTTACTCTTTGCCGCCATCGCAGAAAATATGGATCTTTACATGCCGCTAGAAAAGAACGGTCAGGTAAATTACGGAATCTGGACGAAAGACGATAAAGCAGCGCTGGATGCCCTGAACGCGGTAAAATCTCCAAAAGATGTTTTTTTCCCGCAGAGTGAAACGCTGTATACCTGTTATAAAGAAGGAAAGAAAATCTCCATTGATCCCCAGAAGCTTTGTGAAGAACCTTTCGCTGTGTTCGGTATCCGGGCCTGTGATGTAAAGGGCATTGAAGTTCTGGACCGCGTATTTCTGGCTGATCCGGTAGACAGTTACTACCAGTCCCGCAGAGAACATGGAATCCTGATTTCTAGAGCCTGCCATGAACCGGATACAACCTGCTTTTGTAAGGCATTTGGAATCGATGCCGCAGAGCCGTCCGGCGATGTGGTAACCTGGAGCATTGGAGAGGAACTGTACTGGAAACCGGTAACAGAAAAGGGAACTGCTTTCACAGAGTCCCTGAAGGAATTCTTTGCCGATGCAGACGAGAAGACGGTGGAAGCAGAGAAGGACGCAATTCGCGCCATTACGGAAAAACTTCCTTACAGCAATCTTTCCCTAGATTATTTCAAAAACACCCCGATGCAGGAGATCTTCGATTCTCCGAAATGGGAGGAGCTTTATAAACCGTGTTTGGCCTGCGGTACCTGCACCTTCGTGTGCCCGACCTGCCAGTGCTATGACATCCGCGATTATGACACCGGAAAAGGAATCCGCAGATTCCGCTGCTGGGATTCCTGCATGTATTCCGACTTTACCCTGATGGCCCACGGCAACAACCGTAAGAGCCAGAAGGAACGTTTCCGTCAGAGATTCATGCATAAGCTGGTATACTATCCGGAAAACAATGACGGTCTCTTCTCCTGCGTGGGCTGTGGCCGCTGTGTGAACAAGTGTCCTTCCGGATTAAACATCCTGAAGGTGATCAAGAGTCTGGGGGTGACAGAAGATGTGTAGCTGTGGATGCGGCGGAAGCCATAAACACGATGAATTAGTGCCGATGGTCGGTGTGATCACGGATATCAAGGATCAGACCCCGGATGTCAAGACATTCCGGGTAGAGCGTCCGGAGGGCGGAAAGTTGTTTGAGCATATGCCTGGACAGTGCGCCATGATCAGCGTACCTGGTGTGGGCGAGGCTATGTTTTCCATTACCTCTTCCCCGACCAACAAAGAATATCAGGAGTTCAGCATCAAGCGCTGCGGAACCCTGACCGATTATCTTCATACCATGGAAGTCGGAGATGAGCTGACCGTAAGAGGACCTTACGGCAACGCATTCCCGGTGGAAACGGTGTTAAAGGGACAGAACCTTCTGTTCGTAGCAGGCGGTATCGGCCTGGCACCGCTTCGTTCCGTCATCAATTACGTGATGGATAACCGTGAAAATTATGGTACGGTGGATATCCTTTACGGTTCCCGCTCCAAGGAAGATCTGGTTGGTCTGGATGAGATCCAGAACGAGTGGACCAAAGACAAGGGCGTGAATGTATACCTGACCATCGACCGGGAGCAGCCGGAATGGGACGGCCATGTAGGCTTTGTTCCTTCCTATTTAAAAGAACTGGAATTCTCAGTAGATAAAACCGTTCTGGTCTGCGGACCGCCGATCATGATCAAATTTGTGCTGGCGGCACTGCAGGAGATGGGATTTGAGAAGACCCAGGTGTATACCACCCTGGAACTCCGCATGAAGTGCGGCATCGGCAAATGCGGACGCTGCAACATCGGTTCCAAGTATGTCTGCAAGGACGGACCGGTATTCCGGTGCGACGAGGTAGACGAGCTGCCGGATGAGTACTAAGACTGGATTACGAGGATAATCAGGAAGGATAAAAAAATGCAGGAAATGGTAAATGTTTATTTCTATGGTAAAAAATATACGGTGCCGGCAGATCTGACCATCATGACCGCTATGGAGTATGCCGGATACAAACTGGTAAGAGGCTGTGGCTGCCGTCACGGATTCTGCGGTGCCTGCGCAACAATCTACCGCATCAAGGGACAGAATGAGTTAAAGACCTGCCTGGCCTGCCAGACTCAGGTACAGGAGGGAATGTATGTGGCAAGCATTCCGTTCTTCCCGACCGACAAACGCACTTACGACATCGAAGATCTTCGCCCGAACGAGCAGATTATGATGGAGCTGTATCCGGAGATTTACAGCTGTATCGGCTGTAATGCCTGCACCAAGGCATGCCCGCAGAAGTTAAATGTTATGCAGTATATTGCCTACGCCCAGAGAGGTGATTTCGAGAAATGCGCAAAGGAATCCTTTGACTGCGTGAGCTGCGGAATCTGTTCCACCAGATGCCCGGCCGGAATCTCCCATCCGATGGTAGGACTGCTGGCCAGAAGACTGACTGGTAAGTACATTGCACCGGAAAGCAAACATCTGGAGAAACGTGTGGATGAGATTCGCCATGGCGAGTATGATCAGCTGATTGAGCAGATCATGGAAACCCCGATCGACCAGATGAAGGAACTGTACAATAACCGCGATATCGAGAAATAAGGGAGGGATGAAGTCATGTATACAGAGGAAATGCTGGAATCCATTAAAAAAGTAGAGGCATCCAGAACATCCAGAATCGGAAAAGAATTACGTCGTATGGATGCGGATGAAAAAGACAATCTGCTGAAAGAGTTTCATCCTGACTACAAGGAGAGCGGATTTGCAACCTTAAAGATGGGCCCGAACAAGGGCGAGAAGGCACCGGCTGAGCTGGCAGATCTGTTACAGGCAAACAGCCGTGTGCTGGGCAAGGATATTGACCTTACACATCCGGACTACGATGTGGATGTTCTGGTTATCGGCGGCGGCGGAGCAGGTGCTTCCGCAGCCATTGAGGCTCACAATGGCGGAGCTAACGTCATGATTGTGACCAAGTTAAGAATCGGTGACGCCAACACCATGATGGCAGAGGGCGGCATCCAGGCAGCAGACAAAGAGAACGACTCTCCGCAGAGACATTATCTGGATGCGTTCGGCGGCGGACATTTCGCTGCAAAGCCGGAGCTGTTATCCAAACTGGTTATGGAAGCACCGGAAGCCATTCAGTGGCTGAACGATCTGGGTGTTATGTTCGATAAGAACCCGGATGGCACCATGGTAACCACCCACGGCGGCGGTACTTCCAGAAAGAGAATGCATGCCTGTGCCGATTACTCTGGTGCAGAGATCATGCGTGTACTGCGCGATGAAGTCATCAATCGTGGCATTCCGGTTGTAGATTTTACTTCCGCGATTGAGCTGATCAAAGATGAGAAGGGCCAGGTAGCAGGTGCGGTTCTCCAGAATATGGAGACAGATGAGTACCTGATCGTAAGAGCAAAGGTTGTTATTATTGCAACCGGCGGCGCAGGACGCCTGCATTACCAGGGCTTCCCGACCTCCAATCACTACGGCGCAACTGCAGATGGACTGGTTCTGGGATACCGTGCAGGAGCAAATCTGCTGTACCAGGATACCATTCAGTATCACCCGACCGGTGTTGCTTACCCGGCTCAGCTGTTTGGTGCCCTGGTAACCGAGAAGGTACGTTCCGTAGGTGCCCAGCTGGTAAACTGTGAGGGCGAAGCCTTCATGCATCCGCTGGAGACCCGTGATGTATCCGCAGCGTCTATTATCCGTGAGTGCACGGCACGCGGAAATGGTGTTCCGACTCCGGGCGGCGGCTATGGCGTATGGCTGGATACCCCGATGATCGAGATGATCCACGGCGAGGGAACCATTGAGAAGCGTATCCCGGCTATGCTACGTATGTACATGAACTATGGCATTGATATGCGTAAGGTGCCGATCCTGATCTACCCGACCCTGCATTATCAGAATGGCGGTCTGGAGATCGGCGCAGACTGCGCGACCATCAACATCCCGAACCTGCTGGTAGCAGGCGAGGCTGTCGGAGGAATCCACGGACGCAACCGTCTGATGGGCAACTCCCTGTTAGATATCATTGTATTTGGCCGTGATGCAGGAAAGCATGCCGCAGAGCTTACCCATGAAGTAGAGCTTGGCACACCGAATCTGGATCATGTGGAGAAGTTTGCCGAGGAGCTGGAAGCTGCCGGCATTCACACCGACCGTGTATCTCCGCTTCTTCTTCCGCCGTATGCGCGCAGAGAGAGAAGCTTATAGGATGCGAAAGGGGCTGTCGCAATAGCGGCAGCCCCATATTTTTTTATTGTTGTCATTAAACTCTTGCGATGCCCTGCTCTACAGCGGTGTCAGCTACAGCCTTAGCGACTACGTCAGCTACGGTCTTGTCAAGCGGGGAAGCGATGATGTTCTCTGCGGTCAGCTGGTCGTCCGGAATCAGGCTTGCGATGGCGTAGGAAGCACGCTCCTTCATCAGTTCGGTGATCTCTTTCGCACGAACGGAGAGCGCACCTTTGAAGACACCCGGAAATACCAGAACATTGTTGATCTGGTTCGGGAAGTCGGAACGACCGGTACCTACAACCGCAGCGCCGCCAGCCAGTGCCTCATCCGGCATGATCTCCGGGGTCGGGTTAGCCATAGCGAAGACGATACCATTGTTCATGGTGGAAACCATCTCTTTGGTTACCAGGCCCGGGCGGGATACACCGATGAATGCGTCAGCACCCTTTAAGGCGTCTGCCAGCTTGCCGTGCTCGTGGTTTAAGTTGCTGACATGGGAAATCTCTTCCTGGCCGGCATTTAAGCCCTCATCACCTTCGCAGATGATGCCATTGATATCGCACATGATTACATTACCGAAGCCCATGTTGATGAGGTGCTTACCAATTGCGATGCCGGCTGCGCCTGCGCCGTTGATGACGATGCGCATCTTGCCCATCTCTTTTTTGGTTACCTTCATGGCATTGATCAGGGCTGCAGCAACGACGATGGCGGTACCATGCTGGTCATCGTGGAATACCGGGATGTCGCAGATCTCCTTTAAGCGGCGCTCAATTTCGAAGCAGCGCGGAGCAGCAATATCCTCCAGGTTGATGCCGCCGAAGCTCTTGGAGATCAGGTAGATGGTCTGGACGATAGTGTCGGTATCCTTGGAATCGATGCAGATCGGGAATGCGTCTACGTCGGCGAACTCCTTGAAGAGTGCACATTTGCCTTCCATAACTGGCATGCCTGCGGCCGGTCCGATGTCGCCAAGCCCCAGAACAGCAGTGCCGTCAGTGATGACAGCAACCAGATTCCCACGGCGGGTCAGCTTAAAGGACTGCTCGTAGTCCTTGGCGATGACGCGGCACGGTTCTGCAACGCCTGGAGTGTAAGCCAGGGACAGATCCTCTCTGGTCTCGATTTTCTTGCGGGAAACAACCTCGATCTTGCCGCCTAACTCATAGTGCATTTTTAAAGAAGCTTCGTTGATATCCATGTTCTTGTTCTCCTTTGCTATGATCTTGTTATAAAAAATGAAATTATACCATCTGTTCCGGTTTAAATACCTCGTCAAAACGCTCTGCGGTCAGGAATCCCAGGGCTACGCAGGCATCCTTCAGGGAAATATTTTCCTTGTAAGCCTTTTTGGCGGTCTTGGCTGCGTTCTCGTATCCGATGTATGGATTCAGGCAGGTAACCAGCATCAGGGACCGGTGCAGGTTGTCATCCATCTTTTCCTTGTTGGCGCGGATGCCGCATGCGCAGTTGTCGTTGAAGGAGGTCAGGGAGTCGGTTAACAGGCGGACGGACTGCAGGAAGTTGTAGATCAGCACCGGCATAAATACGTTCAGCTCAAAGTTGCCCTGGGATGCTGCCATACCGACTGCGGTATCGTTGGCGATCACCTGGACTGCTACCATGGTAACGGACTCACACTGGGTCGGATTTACCTTACCCGGCATGATAGAGCTTCCCGGCTCGTTCTCCGGAATAAAGATTTCGCCTAAGCCGCAGCGCGGGCCGCTGGCCAGCCAGCGTACATCGTTGGCGATTTTCATCATATCCGCCGCAAGGCCTTTTAATGCGCCGTGAGCGAATACCAGCTCGTCCTTGCTGGTGAGAGAGTGGAACTTGTTGGATGCAGTTACAAACGGTTTGCCGGTCAGCTCGGAAACGGCCTTTGCTACCTCAGTGTCAAAGCCCTTCGGTGCGTTTAAGCCGGTTCCGACTGCGGTTCCGCCCAGAGCCAGCTCACGAAGTCCCGGAAGCGCCAGCTCCAGCATGGCTTTGGATTTCTCCAGCATATTTTTCCAGCCGCTGATCTCCTGGGAGAAGGTGATCGGGGTTGCATCCTGCAGATGGGTGCGTCCGGTCTTGATGATGCCTTCATTTTCCTTCATCAGGCGGTCAAAGGTTGCTGTCAGTCGGTCGATGGCCGGGAAGAGCTTGTCTTCAATCTCGGTAGCTGCCGCAATGTGCATGGCCGTCGGAAACGTGTCATTGGAACTCTGGGACATATTCGAATGGTCATTTGGATGGATCAGCTTCTCACCGGCAATCTCATTGGCCCGGTTGGCAATGACCTCATTTACGTTCATATTGGACTGGGTGCCGCTTCCGGTCTGCCATACAGCTAACGGGAAGTTGCCCTCCAGCCTGCCCTCCAGAATCTCATCGCAGGCCTGGGCAATCAGTCCAGCGCGTTTGTCATCCATTTTGCCAAGACGGTTGTTGGCCATAGCGGCTGCCTTTTTTAAGATTGCAAAAGCGCGGATGACTTCGTTCGGGATTTTCTCGATGCCGATCCGGAAGTTCTGGTAGCTTCTTTGAGTCTGTGCACCCCAGTAGCGGTCTGCAGGGACCTGAACCTCGCCCATTGAATCATGTTCTGTTCTGTACTCCATGTTGTAAAAACCCTCCTTAAATCGTTAATTTTAAAACAAAAACAGCCCTGGAGAGCAGGACGGGGGCCACCCCGGGCCTGCCGCCCAGCGCTGTTATGATCATATTATACCTCAGTGCCGCATTGAATGCAGAAACACTGGTTTCATCATACTGGATTTTGTATGAAATTGCAAGTTATGCCGGATAAATCTCATCCAGTTTCTTGAAAGCTGCTTCCTTCAGATTCTTATAGATGCTGTTTCCGTGAGTATCCATGCCGACTACCAGCGGACCAAATTCAACGGCTTCCAGATCCCAGAGTGCCTCCGGCATACCCATCTCAAACCAGGTAACATCCTGAATACCCTTGATTCCCTGTGCAAGTTTCGCAGCACAGCCAGGAGCTGCCTGAAGGTAAACATAGCCATATTTTTCACAGGCTGCCAGAGTATCTTTCTCCATGCCGCCCTTTCCGACAACGGCTCTGACACCAAGTTTTCCAACCATGTCAGCGTACGGCTCCATGCGGATGCTGGTGGTCGGTCCGATTACGTTTAAGCGCCAGGAACCATCCTCATTCTTTAAACATACCGGGCCAGCGTGGAAGATAGCAGCGCCGTGGAAATCCTTCGGCAGCGGCTCACCTTTCTCCAGTAACTGGCGGATTCTTAAATGTCCCATATCTCTGGATGTAAAGATATGGCCGGTCAGATATACGACGTCGCCGAGTTTTAACTCACGGACATCCTCTTCTTTAATAGGCATAGTAAGAACTTTCTTTTCCATAAGATTGTGATCTCCTTTCTGATCCGATACTGATTACAGAAGTTTTTCAATGCGTCCGTCGTTGTACATACGGATGCCGGCACGTCTTGCTACCCAGCAGTGGAAGTTGATGGCTACCGGAGCAATTGCGGTATGAGTTGCGGCAGTTCCGATCTTAACAGCCAGACATACGGTGTCACCGCCGGTGCCTGCTGCGCCAAGGCCGAGCTTGTTGATGTTGTCACGCAGCTCGTCTTCCAGTCTTGCAAGGAGCGGATCCGGATTGGTGTCGGACCAGTTACGGGTGCTGATTGCTTCACGGCTTAATTTGGATGCGATATCCATCTGTCCGCCGATACCGATACCGATACCAAACGGCGGGCATGGCTTGCCGCCTGCGTTGATGGCGGTTTCCAGAACGAAACGTTTTAAGCCCTCAAAATCTTTGTCCAGCTTTAAGGTAGCAGTGGTAAAAATCTTCATGGCGTTACCAAGCTCTGCGCCGCAGCCCTTGAAGCTGATAATGAAATCCACATAATCCTGACCCGGATTGTACTGGTACTCAATATTCGGAACACCCTTACCGGTGTTATTGCCAGGATTGTGACGGGTTAACGGATCTACGATACTCGGACGGAGATAGCCTTTTTTGGTAGCTTCGCCAAGTGCTTCTGCGATGGTCTCTTTTGCGAAAGACGGGAAATTGTCATCGCCATAGGAAATCCAGGTGGTCGGATATCCCGGGGACTGGCAGACTGCCTTGTCCTGGGCCTTTGCAATATCCAGGTTCTCCAGCATGGAAGAAAGCATGCTCTTTGCGGTCTCGTTGGTTTCACGGTCCAGAGCAGCCTGAACCAGTGCTTTTACATCAGCTGAAATTTCGGTTACGGCTCTGATGCAGGCATCATGCATGGCTTCTTTCATCAGTTCTTTTTCCATAATAAAAACCTCCTTAAATGGTATTGGGTTTATGATAATTGAAATACTTTGTTGATATCATCGAATGTTTCCAGGTTATGCAGGTTGTCTAACAGGTGGGTAACCACGTCGGCACCAAGCATATCCTCCGTCAGCAGGCGGAATTTGCGGTCAGCCATAGCCCAGTCGAATGGATTCTTGAAGTCACCGATCGGGTAATCTACCTGATTCGTGATAACCTCGCCGTTCTTCATGGTGATGGTGAGCTTGTGGGACCACTGGTTCGGATCCTGATGGAACTCGTCATCCAGCTTCGGACTGATGTTGACTTTGATCTTGGACATCAGCTCTTTGATCTTCGGATTGTTGATGTTCTCGATGGTAAATACCCGGTCGCTTAAATCCCGTAAGATGATGGCAGCGGCAATACAGAACTGAACACTGAACTTGGCTGCATACGGATTCTCCGGATATGGGTTGTTTGTGGTCTGTACCGCGGTGCTGTAGGTATCGTCCGTAATGGATACGATATCGTCCGGATTGATGTCATGCGCTGCAAGAATCTTCTCAACACAGTAATCTGCGGAATGGGTGTGGCGGCAGCATGCATATGGCTTGAATGAGTTTTCCGTGATACGATAGCCTTCGCCGAAGCCCTTTACCAGATTGTTCATGTCATGCTCAGGGGCAAGGGCATTTACAAAAGCACGCTCTCCCTCCAGAATGGCAGGGGCACCGGTAAAGCCAAGTTTTGCAAGCTCAGCAGCCCGCATACCGCAGAGGTTCGCATTTGCGGTGTGAAGAACCTTGCTCATGGATCCGCTTGCCAGGAATTCCCACAGGCCCGCAGCCTGGGTTCCAGCGGAGCCAAAGCAGTTTACCATCTGTTCTTCCGTGAGACCAAGCAGCTTAGAGGCGGTGGCACCGGAGGAAAAGGCACCAACTACCGCGGTAGTATGCCAGTATTTATAGGAGGAAGGGTTGATGGTCTCTCCGATGCGGGCACCTGCCTCATAGCCTGCAGCCACTGCTTCGATTACCTGTCTGCCGCTCAGGTGAAGCTTCTGCGCAAGGGCAAAAGCGGTCGGAACGGTGATGACAGCCAGATGGGTGATGGATGCGTTGTGCACATCGTCCATATCCATGACGTGGCCAAATACCGCGTTCAGCGCGGCGGCCTGCTCAGCAGTCATATTCTGAAAACCAGGTTGGAACAGGCTGGCCTGGGGAGCGGTTACCTTCTCGGCATAATATTCTTTCCAGATGGATGATTCTTTCTTTGCGGAACCGGCAATGGCTACGCCCATGAAATCGAGGATACACATTTTGGTGATGTCAATGGTATGTTCATCAAAATGGTCATAATTCATATCCTTGATATAAGCGGCCAGTTTCCGGGTTTCCTGATTTGAACTGCTCATATAAAACCTCCTCACAGATGAATGAATTCGTAATAAACAAAAACACGGATTTTGTCGTTTTCACTGGTGGTATACCAGTTCTTATGTACAGAATACCACACATAATCACAAAAGAAAAGGGAAAATGAGAAAAAAATTATAAAAAATGCCGGGGTATTTTTGGGAACTATTGACAATAACAGAGGTTTTATTGTATCTTTTATATAAGAAAATGTGAAAAACGGAACAAACACATCATTTGTTATGAGATTTTCACAGGAGAAACAGAGGGGAAAACTATGGAAGAGAAGAAAGCGTCCAGGTCTGGAAACAAATACTATGAGGTGATTCTGGACTGGTTCCGTCAGCAGATCCTGTCCGGACAGATGAAAGAAGGAGATCCGATTCCGTCAGAGCGGGAACTGGCTTCTCAGTTTGGTGTCAGCCGGGTTCCGGTGCGGGAGGCCTTGAGAATCCTTGAATATATTGGAATTATCAACAATGGCCCGGATGGTATGACCATCCAGAGAGTGGATGTGCAGCTGTTTACGCCGGGGGCTAATTTTGCGACGGAGATCACCCAGGAAACCATAGAAAATCTGTTTGAAGTGCGAATTTTCCTGGAATCCGCAGCGGCATACTACGCGGCGCTTCGGCATACCGATGAGGACATTGTGCAGATCCGCGAAGCAATTCAGGCAATGTCGGTGGCCATCGATGATCCGGAATCGGACAGCGAATCCCTTACCAGGTCATCTCATGCGTTTCATCTGCGGGTGATCACGGCGGCCAAGAACCCGGTACTGGAAAATCTGTACCGCAGTCTCTACGATCTTCTGGAAATTTCCAAGCAGTATACCATGCGTCCGGAGAGTGTCAGTGATTCTACTCTCATGGATCATGAGGCGATTCTTTATAAGATTGAGAGCGGAAATGCCGAGGATGCCAGCAAATATATGAAATTCCATCTGAGCAGGGCACTGAAACGGGTCATGGCCGAGCATGAAAAAATGAAAGAATAGGGGAGAGGCCATGGATGCAAAGCGGGTCAATAAAGAATACAGCAATGCAGAGGCTGTGGATATCATCCACCAGGTGGCGAACCTTTATATTTCCACCAAGGTTCCGCGGGACTACGGAACCGGGGAGGAGTATACTTCGGTAGAAGTTCATACGCTGAAGCACATTGCGGACAATCCGGGAATTACGGTGACAGAACTGGCCAGGCACAACGGCAAGACAAAGGGCGCCATTTCCCAGATTTTAAAAAAGATTGAGGATAAGGGGCTGATCTGCCGCGGAGAATCCAAGGGCGAGAACAAATGCCCGTTGTTCCTGACGGAAAAGGGAAAGAGTCTGGACCAGGCACATCGGCAGTTTGATGAGGAACATTCCGGCGAGTCCATCAATCAGGTCCGGAAGTTTTACAGTGATAAGGAAATTAATCTGGCCTTTGATGTGCTGGAGACCTGGCTTTCCGTACGCCGGGAGGTACAGCAGCGGAGGATACAGCAGAAAAAAGAAGCCAGAAAGAAACAAATGTAACTGCAATACGGATCATAAAACAGAACAGGGAATTCAGCAAAGCGGAGCTGCCAGAACAGGTGGCTCCGTTTTATTGTATAAAATGCATAAAAGAGTTAAGAAATGTTTAGAGAAACGGCGACGAAGTTAACAACATATTAACTTCACAAGAGGGAGCCTTAGGGTTTAGAATCTAAACAGGCCAATTATTATTTTCATTTTCCTTAACGCGCGTACAAAAGAAGGTAAGGAGGTTGTGGGATGAGTAAAAAGCAACGGATCATCGAGCTTGCTATGCCGGCTGCCTTTATTCTGATGGCAGCTTACGTAGCGGTTCAGTCATTATCCATGGGAAGTGAGGGGATCTTTCCCATGATGTCTGCAGGAGTTCTGTTTCTTTGTGCAGTGTATCTGCTGTTCCAGACACTGAAAAAGCAGCAGGCGGTCGTGAATCTGCAGGGCGTAAATCTGAAAATGGTGGGAATTACGCTGCTGGCTCTGCTGGTATATGTGTTCCTGCTGAAAAAAATCGGTTATGTCATTGATACGTTTCTTCTCTGCGCGTTTATTATCCGCTCACTGGGATACCGGAAGTATGGCATGATCGCAGTCTGCTCCGCAGTTGCGGTGGCTGCAGTGTTTGTGATTTTTAAGGTGGTGCTGTCTGTGCCGCTTCCAATGATCATACTTGATTTTTAACGCGAGGAGGGAAATGTATGAGCGGTATTTTACTTGGGTTAGGGCAGCTGGCTCAGCCGATGGCCCTGCTGGCATTGCTTGGAGGCGTGGTGATCGGACTGATTGTTGGTTCGCTTCCTGGACTGAACGACAGCATTACCATGGCAGTTCTGATCCCGATCACATTTGGCATGGAGCCATGCGTAGCCATCTGTCTGCTGATCGGAATTTACTGTGCATCCGCGTGCGGCGGCTCTGTACCGTCTATTCTGTTAAAGATTCCGGGAACTGCATCCGCTACTGTAACAGCCTATGACGGTTACCCGATGTCACAGAAGGGAAAGAGCGGCGAGGCGCTGGGACTGGCTATCTCCAGTTCTACCTTCGGCGGCATCAGCAGTGCAATTGTTCTGCTGTTTCTGTCTCCGTTCCTGGCCCGTCAGGCTTTGAAATTCGGCCCGCCGGAATATTTCATGCTGGCCATCCTTGGCATGAGTACGGTAATCGGCATGGCTGGAAAGAACGTGGTAAAAAATATTCTGGCCATGGCCGTCGGCCTTTTATTCAGCTGTATTGGCATGAGCCCGCAGACCGGACTGGCCCGTTTCACCTTTGGACAGGTCAGTCTGATGGATGGGATTTCCCTGATTCCAATGCTGATCGGTCTCTTCGGTATTACTTCTATATTAGAAATGATCGAATCCATCAAGGGAAAGACCGATGCCAGGCAGTTTGTGGAGGACGTAAAAGAGAATTACCAGAAGGTAAAGGTAACACTGCCGGATCGGGCTATGGCCAAACGCCTGCTTCCAATCTGGATCCAGTCCAGTGTCATTGGTAATGTCATCGGAATCATCCCGGGTGCCGGCATGATCATGGCGATCTTCATGGCTTATGATCAGGCTTCCAGAAGATGTCCGAATCTGGAATTTGGTACTGGCGTACCGGAGGGCGTTGCAGCGCCGGAATCAGCCAATAACGCAGTGGTAGCAAGCTCCATGGTACCTCTTCTGTCTCTGGGCGTTCCCGGAAACTCTACCTCATCCCTGTTTCTGGGCGCGCTGACTATTCAGGGACTCAGAACCGGCCCGACTCTGTTCCGTGATACTCCGGAGATGGCCTACATGATCATTCTGGGCTTCCTGCTGGCGAATATCATTATGCTTCCGCTGTCTGTTTACTACTGCAATGTACTGGCCACGGCCGTACTGCGCCTGAACCGGAAGATCTTAAGCGGCATTGTTCTGGTATTATGTGTGACTGGTGCCTTTGCGGTAAGCAACAATATCTTTAATGTTGCGGTTATGGTATTCTTTGGATTCGTGGGCTACAGCTTTAACAAATATAAAATCCCGCAGTCTCCGCTGATTCTGGCTTCCATTCTGGGCAGCATGATGGAGAATAACTGGACCCAGAGCATGAAGTTTGCGGATGGTTCCCTGAGCGTGTTTGTTACAAGACCGTTAAGCTGCGGTCTGCTGATTCTCTCAATTATTTTCATTGGACTTCCGCTCTGGAAACAATGGAAAGCAAAAAAAGCATAAAGAAGAACAGGATATCCATTACAAAACAGAATGGATATCCTGTAAACAGGACTGTCTGAACGGGCAGTCCTGTTTTGCTTTCCGAGGTTGTATTTCTGGAAAAAATGAAAGAAAACAGATTGACAAAAAGGAAAATATCCAGTATAACATATTAACACACCAGTTAAGTAGGAATAAGGTTAAGCAAACAAAGAAATGATTGCGATCCGGGCATAAAGAAAAGCTTTCCACTTTAGAAAACAAGACAAAATTAAAAAAATAAAGGGAAAAGGCAAAAAAACGGATCAAAACGGAATTCACACTTTCTTTTATGTGGTAAATTGCACAAAAAAAATCAATAACTTTATTGGAATACAACAAACTGTACAATGGTATATTGACAAACTAAAAAAAAGGGTTTAGACTCTAAACATGTTCAACATATGGTATACCAAAGTGGTCCTGATAGGAAATGCCTATGGGACAATCAAAAAGCAGTATTTTACAAATGTCGGTCCAGAGCCTATGATGAAAACAGGCATAGGGAGAGGGTTACCGGTGCTGATGAAGAAAGGGGAATGCTGAAGATGAGTTTGGTACATGATTTTGACGAGGTTGTCAACCGGAGAGGAACTGATTCCAAAAAATATTCCGTATATCCGGAAGATGTCATCCCAATGTGGATTGCAGACAGTGATTTTAAGGCTCCGCAGCCGGTTGTAGATGCGCTGGTAGCAAGAATGCAGCAGGGCGTATACGGCTACACTCCGATTAGCGAGCGTTTAAAGAAAGCAGGAGCAGGATGGCAGAAAAAACGTTTCGGGTGGGACGTGGATCCGGAATGGGTTGAATTTGTTCCGGGCGTTATTACCGGACTGATTTGTGCGGTACGTGCATTGAGCCAGCCAGGAGACAACATTGTGATCCAGTCTCCGTGTTATCCGCCGTTCTCAGATCTTTCCGATCATAACGGACGCCATTTATTAAGAAACAAGCTGGTTTTAACCGGAGATCATTACGAGATTGACTTTGAAGACTTCGAAGAGAAATGTAAAGATCCGAGAACAAAATTATTTATCCTCTGTAACCCGCAGAACCCGACTGGTCATGTGTTTACGAAAGAGGAACTTACAAAGCTTGGAAATATCTGCATGAAATACCATGTAATTGTTCTTGCAGATGAGATTCATCAGGATCTCGTAAGCAGCGGACACAAGCACATTCCGTTTGCAAGTATCTGTGAGGAATTCGAGCAGAACAGCGTTTCCTTTATGAACCCAAGCAAGACCTTCAATGTTCCGGGATTCCGTACCGCGGCCTTCATCGCTGCAAACCCGGTACTCAAGAATGCAGTTCATGATATCGTAGTCAATAATAAGCAGATTGGTGAGAATATCTGCGGAACCATTGCATTCTGTACTGCATATGAAGCGTGCGATTACTATGCAGACCAGCTTGCAGTTTATATTGAAAAGAACCGTGCCCTTGTCGAGGAAACCCTGAAAGATGTAAAGGGAATCAAGGCAATCCATGCAGATGGTACTTATTTCGTATGGCTGGACTGCCGCGGACTGAATATGAGTCAGGACGAGCTAAACAAATTCTTTGTTGAGACTGTGAAGCTTGGATTTAACAGCGGCAAGACCTTTGGTCCGGATGGAGAGGGATTCCTCCGGATGAACATCGCCTGTCCAAAATCCACGGTAGAACAGGCACTTGATCGGATCGTGAAAGCGCTGGCATAAACCAGGCTTGGAAATGAACGATAGATAAAAGAAAAAGGAGAGAGACAGTATGAAAAAAAGAATGGCAGCATTATTATTCGCAGGAATCATGGCAGCATCTTTAGCAGGATGCTCCAGCAAACCTGCAGAGACCACTGCAGCAGCTACCGAAGCAGCTACCGAGGCAGCAGCTGAAACAAAGGCAGAGGAGACTGCAGCAGAAGAGAAGGCAGCTGAGACCGTGAAAGAGGCTGCAAAACCGGACAATTTCCCGAAAAAGAACATTAAGATCATCGTTCCTTACGATGCAGGCGGCGGTGTAGATATCACCACTCGTATCCTGGCAGAAGCGGCAGGAAAAGATTATTTTGACGGTAAGTCCCTGATCGTTGAGAACATGGCAGGCGGCGGTGCTGTTATCGGTCATACCGCTGTGGCTAACGCAGATCCGGATGGCTACACATTACTGGCTTACACCAGTGCAGTTGTAAACAACCCGCTGTTAAAAGATGTAACCTACACTCTGGACAGCTTCAAGACGCTCGGCATGGTATGCTTCGATCCTGAGATCCTGGTAGTTCCGCCGACTGCAGAGTACAAGACCTATGATGAGTTCGTTGAGTATGCTAAGACTCATACCGTAAAGGTTGCAACTCCGGGTCATTCTACTGCACATCACATTGCAGCAATCCAGTTTGCAAAAGACCTTGGCTTAAAATTTGAGTATCTGCACAACGACAGTGCATCCGTACAGATGCAGCAGCTGATGGGCGGTCACTGCGATGCAGCTTTCATGGCTGTTGGTGAGACTGTAAGCCAGATCAAAGATGGTACGATCATCGGCCTTGCAATGGGCGGTGAAGAGAGAAATGCAGACATCCCGGATGTACCGACCTTCACAGAAAAGGGTGAAGATCTGGTAGCTGGTGCATTCCGTGGCTACGCTTGCCCGGCCGGTGTTCCGGATGATGTATACAATTATCTGGTATCTGAGTTCGACAAGATCATCACTTCTGACAAGTTCATTGATGCTATGAAGGAAGCTTCCATTCCGTATGCATACAAGAACGCAGCAGATTTCCAGGCATATGCTAATCAGTGCTCTAAGGATCTGGAGGCTCTGGTTCCGGAATTAAAGGGCAACTAATCCGAGTAAACATTGTAAGCATTCGTAAGCATTAACTGCCATGATGCGCCGCGCCTCGCGGGCTATAAAGCAGCCGGGCGCGGCGCATTTTTTCTTACAGTGTGAAGAAAACGATAAAAAAGGAGGAATTGCTGTGAATAAAAAGCAATTAATGATCGAACTGGCTATGCCGATTGTGTTTATGCTGGTTGCGGTTTATGTTATTGTGAAAGCTATTCCGATGGAGAGTGAGGGTGTATTCCCTATCATGTCAGCCGGTGTGCTGCTGCTCTGCGCGGTATACTTATTTGTTGAGATTCTGATCAAGCACCAGCAGGTTGTAAAGCTGGAAGGCGTGAACCTGAAGATGGTTGGAGTTACACTTCTGGCTCTGGCTGTTTATGTATTTCTGTTAAAGAAAATCGGTTACATCATCGATACCTTTGCTCTGTGCTTTTTCATAATCCGTTCCCTGGGTTACAAAAAAACCGGAGTTACCCTGTTGTGTTCCGCGCTTGCAGTTGCATGCGTATTCTTTATCTTTAAAGTATTATTGTCAGTTCCGCTGCCGATGATACTGCTTGATTTCTAAGGAGGTGGGTGTATGAGCGGCATTTTATTAGGTTTGGGGCAGCTGGCACAGCCCACTGCGTTACTTGCTCTTTTGGGCGGTGTTGTTATCGGCCTGATCGTTGGTTCCCTTCCGGGACTGAACGACAGTATTACCATGGCGGTTCTGATCCCGATCACATTCGGTATGGAACCACAGGTTGCAATTTGTCTTCTGGTTGGTATTTACTGTGCATCTGCCTGCGGCGGTTCTGTTCCGTCCATTCTGTTAAAGATTCCGGGCACTGCGTCTGCTACGGTAACTGCGTATGATGGTTATCCGATGAGCCAGCAGGGAAAGAGCGGACAGGCCCTCGGACTTGCAATATCCAGTTCCACCTTTGGCGGACTGACCAGTGCGATCGTTCTGTTATTCCTGTCTCCGTTCCTGGCTAAGCAGGCTCTGAAATTTGGCCCGCCGGAGTACTTTATGCTGGCTGTTCTTGGTATGAGTACCGTAATCGGCATGGCAGGCAACAACATTGCAAAGAACATTCTTGCCATGGCTGTCGGCCTGATCTTCAGTTGTATCGGCATGAGCCCGCAGACCGGTCTTGCAAGATTTACCTTCGGCCAGGTCAGTCTGATGGATGGTATTTCCCTGATCCCGATGTTAATCGGCCTGTTCGGTATTACTTCAATTCTTGAGATGATCGAGGGTATTCAGAAGACCCCGAAGGTGAAAGAAGTAAAACAGAAGGTAGAAAACTTCAAGGAAGATGTAAAAGAGAACTACAAAAAAGTAAAGGTGGTTCTTCCGGACAAGGAAATGGCGAAACGCCTGCTTCCGATCTGGGTACAGTCCAGTGTTATTGGTAACGTAATCGGAATTATTCCAGGTGCCGGCATGATCATGGCAATCTTCATGGCATACGACCAGGCTTCCAGACGTCGTCCGAACCTCGAATTCGGTACTGGCGTTCCGGAGGGTATTGCGGCTCCTGAGGCAGCAAACAATGCAGTGGTAGCAAGTTCCATGGTTCCGCTTCTGTCTCTTGGTGTTCCTGGAAACTCTACCTCTTCCCTGTTCCTTGGCGCACTGACGATTCAGGGACTGAGAACCGGCCCGACCCTGTTCCGTGATACCCCGGAAATGGCATACATGATTATCCTTGGTTTCATCGTAGCCAACATCATCATGCTTCCGCTTTCCGTTTACTACTGTAACTTCCTTGCAACCGCAGTACTTCGTCTGAACCGTATGATTTTAAGCGGCATCGTTCTGACCCTGTGTGTAACCGGTGCATTTGCAGTAAGCAACAACGTATTCAACATTTATGTCATGGTATTCTTCGGATTTATTGGATATACCTTCAATAAGTACAAGATTCCGCAGTCTCCGCTGATCCTTGCTTCTATCCTGGGAAGCATGATGGAGAACAACTGGACTCAGAGCATGAAGTTTGCTGACGGCTCTCTGGCTGTATTCGTTACCAGACCGTTAAGCTGCGGCTTACTGATTCTGTCCATCATCTTTATCGGCATGCCGCTGGTAAAACGTATCAAGGCAAATAAAGCAGCAAAGGCTGCTTAAAACAAGGAAAACACTGCAGATGGAACCGGGGGACAGCATTTATGCTGTGTCAGTTCCGTCTGTGGTGTTTTTTCGTTCCGTGTCGTGCCTGTATAGAGCAAAGGCGCGGAGACCATGAATAAAAACGGAAGGAGAGAATATATGAAGATCAGCCAGATGGAATATTTTTCCTGCGTTTGTCGGTGCGGGAGCATTACGAAGGCTGCAAAGGAACTGCATATTTCCCAGCCTTCTGTGACAGCCGCGGTTCATGAACTGGAGAAAGAACTGGGGGTAAACCTGTTTCTGCGGCGAAACAACAAGATTCAGCTGACGGAGGAAGGATGGTTTGTGCAGGAACGCATTGACGGAATCCTGAAAAGCATGGACACCCTGAATCGGGATCTAAATGATTTCGTGGGGCAGAAAAATCATATCCGCCTTGGGGTTCCGCTGCAGATCGGAAGTTTTCTGCTGCCGCTTCTGTTTGGCAAATTCCGGCAGGAATATCCGGATATCTGCCTGGAGATTGAGGAGAGCGGAGCCATTGACATTGTAAAAAAGCTTCTGGATGACCAGCTGGATCTGGCCATTCTTTCCGTGGATACATCCCGGACCTGGGATGTGGAATGGACCCACCTGTACAATTCGGAGTTCTGTTTCTGCGTCTCAAAAGATCACGAACTGGCGAAGAAGGAATCTGTGAGTTTTCAGGAAGCCTGCAGCTGTCCGCTGGTGGTATTCAAGGAAGGCTTTTATATCAACGAGCGGGTGCGGCAGCGGATGAAAGAGAACGGTGTGGTGCCGGATATCTGGATGGAAACCAGTCAGCTGCATACCATCAAAAATCTGGTGATCCGGGATGGCTGCGGGGCATTTCTGCTCCGGGACGCAGTCCGCATGGATGATCAGATCTGCGCGATTCCCCTGGAAAATCCCATGCGGGCAGAGATCGGTTTGATCACCCGCCGGGGCAAGGTGATTTACAGTGATGCGCGCACGCTGATTTCCTTTATCAAACAGGAACTGAAGCGATAAGCCATAAAAAGAGGTTATGGAGATATAGGAAAAGGATATTTTACGCTGTATAGCCATTCCTATTATAATAAGAACAGAATGTATTGTGGAAAACGGAAAGGAGAAATCTTATGAAATATGTAACACTTGCAGATCATGCAATGCGTGAATATGCACCGGATAAAATTTTTGCGGCAAGTCAGAAGGCCAAAGCAGCTATTGCGGAGCTGGGCGGAGATGCCGTGATCAATTCCACCCTGGGCGAGTGTCAGGATGATGACGGAAAGCTGATGGTGCTCCCGACGGTAGAGAAGATGCTTCGTTCGATGCCGGTGGAGGAGATGTGCAGCTATGCGCCGATTGGCGGTATACCAGGTTTCAATGAGGCAGTTCAGATTTCTCTGTTTGGCCATGTGAGTGAGCGTTTTCATGTGGAATCTGTTCCGACTCCGGGCGGATGCGGAGCGCTGCGCCATGCAATCTGGAACTTCCTGGATAACGGGGACAGCATGCTGACCACCGACTGGATCTGGGGACCGTACCGCAACATCTGTGAGGAACACGGACGTTTCCTGAAAGATTTCCCGATGTTCAATGATCAGGATGGCTTCAATGTAGAAGGAATGGAAGATGGATTAAGAGAACTTCTGGAAAAACAGAAACAGGTTCTGCTTCTGTTAAATACTCCGGCTAACAACCCGACTGGTTATTCCATGACAAAAGAAGAGATGGACAAGGTGGTTGATGTTCTGAAAAAACTGGCAGCTGAGTATCCGGACCGCCGCCTGACGTTCTGTCTGGATGTGTCCTACATCGATTTTGACGGAACCTTCGAGGAGACCAGATCTATTTTTGACAGCATTCATGATATGCCGGGAAATATGATGACTCTGGTGGTATTCAGCATGTCCAAGAGCTATACCATGTGCGGTATGCGCTGCGGTGCCATCGTATGTCTGGCGGAAACGAAGGAGGCGGCAGACCTGTTTAAGGCAGCCATGTCCTATTCCTCCAGATCCGTATGGTCCAACGTAGTCCGGATTGCTCAGAGAATACTGGTTGATATCAACCTGAATCCGGAGGTGAAGGCCGAGGTGGACAAAGAGCGTCTGGTATTCTCAGAACTTATCACCAAACGCGGTCAGACCTTCTACGGGGAAGCACAGCGTGTTGGCTTAAAGTGCTGCCCGTATAAGCATGGATATTTCATTGCGATCCCGTGTAAGAATCCGGCAAAGGTAGCCGCATATCTGGAAGAAGAGCATGTATATGTGGTTCCGCAGAAGAAGGGACTCCGTTTCTCCCCGTGCGCAGTAACTACCGATAAATGCCTGCGAGCACCGGCCATCATCAAGAAGGCAGTAGACAGAGTGGAGGCAGAAGCATAAAGATTACCGATATCAAATTAATTCCAGTCAATAAATTCTTATTTGTAAAAGTGTACACCGACGAAGGCATCACCGGAATCGGAGAATCCGGTGACTGGGGCTTTCTGGAGTCCTCCGGCGAGGTGATCAAATCCTTCCGGGAGTATCTGATCGGACAGGATCCGCTGCGGATTGAGCATCACTGGCAGTACATGTACCGCTGCTTTCATTTCCGCGGAGCGGCTGTCATGGGCGCACTGAGTGCCATCGATATCGCACTGTACGACATTGCCGGAAAGTATTACGGCGTACCGGTATACCAGCTGCTGGGCGGCAAGGTAAGAGATAAAGTCCGGGTATACTCCCACGTATCCGGCGGCTCCTTTGAGGAACTGATGGAGAGCTGTCTGGCAGAGAAGGAGAAAGGCTTTACGGCCATCGGCCATTTATCCCCGTTCCTGGATGAGCCGAGATCCACCCGCTATTTTGAGACTTACGCGAGAAAAATGAGCAATGGCGTGGAGCGCCTGAGCCGGATCCGTGAGGCCGTTGGCCTGGATGTGGATTTGTGTATTGAGAACCACCGCCGCTTAAACCCGGCAGAGGCTATTGCGCTGGCTTCCCAGTTAGAGCCGTTGTTCCCGATGTTCTATGAAGATCCGCTGATCCCGGATAACTTTGATTCCATGGCCTGGGTGGCTCAGAAAATCCGCATTCCGTTAGCAACCGGTGAGCGGATTCACACACCGCAGGAATACCAGATGCTGGTAAAACGTCAGGCACTGGATTACCTGCGCGTGAGCATTTGTGTATGCGGCGGCTTCACCGGAGCAAAGAAGATTGCAGCCATTGCGGAGGCCAACCATCTGGGAATCATCCCGCACAATCCGTTAAGCCCGGTAGCAACCGCAGCCTGCATCCAGTTAGACGCGGCAGTTCCATGCTTTACCATTCAGGAATATCCGGATCCGAACGGCCCGGCAGCTCATGCGCGCTTTGTATTTGAGAAGACCGGAAAATCCGAGTTCCATGTCTGCGACATTGTGGACCGCATGCCGGAGTGCAAAGACGGCTTTCTGATCGTGCCGGACGCACCGGGACTTGGAATTGAGCTGTTAGATGGTGTGGAGGAAAAATTCCCGTTCGAGCGCCGGAAAGTGGTAACTAGACTGACCACCGACGGAGCTGTTATGGACCAGTAAAAAGAATATATACAGATAAAAAGGAGTGAGAGAAACCGATGAGTATGACGATGACACAGCAGATCCTGGCCCGCCACTGCGGCCTGGAGTCTGTAAAAGCGGGAGATCTGATCGAGGTATCCCTGGATCTGATCCTCGGAAATGACCTGACCACCCCGGTAGCGATCCGTGAGTTCGCGAAAATCGAGGGCGCGAAAGTGAAAAATCCGGAAAAAGTAGTAATTGTAATGGATCATTTTACCCCGAATAAGGATATTCAGACAGCAACCCAGTGCAAGGCCTGCAGAGAGTTTGCGAAGGCCCAGGGAATTTCTGATATTTATGATGTAGGAAACGGCGGAATCGAGCATGTGCTGCTTCCGGAGAAAGGCTATGTACATACCGGTGACCTGATCGTGGGTGCGGATTCCCACACCTGTACTTATGGTGCATTCGGCGCATTTTCCACCGGTATCGGAAGCACGGATATGGCTGCAGCCATGCTGACCGGAGAGCTGTGGTTCCAGGTTCCGCGCGGAATCCGCGTGGAGCTCCGCGGTAAAAAGAAAAAATGGGTATCCGGAAAGGATATCATTCTCTGGCTGCTTCGCCAGATCAGCGTAAATGGCGCGGACTATGCTTCCCTGGAGTTTGTGGGTGACATTGCGGATCTGACTATGGATGATCGTATGACCATCTGCAACATGGCGGTAGAGGCCGGTGCAAAGAATGCAGTATTCCCGGTAGATGATGTAACCAGAGCTTACTTAAAGGAAGTGGGTGCCGAGGGCGGTATTGCATGTGAGGAGGCTCCGGCTGACGCGTATGAGAAGACTCTGGTGCTGGATCTGGATGAGGTAGAGCCGATCGTGGCCTTCCCGGGCAAACCGGATAACGGCAGATGCTTCTCTGAGTTCGGCGAGGTGAAGCTGGATCAGATCGTCATTGGTTCCTGTACCAATGGCCGGCTGTCTGATTTAAAGGAAGCAGCAGATATCCTGCGCGGAAAGAAGGTTGCGCCGGGACTGCGCGTCATTGTTATTCCTGCGACTCCGAAGATTTACCGTGAGGCCATGGAGGAAGGCCTTCTGATGGATTTCATGAACGCGGGCTGCGCCATCATGACTCCGTGTTGCGGACCGTGTATCGGCGGAAGCATGGGTATCCTGGCAGCAGGAGAGCGTGCCCTGGCAACAACGAACCGGAACTTTACCGGACGTATGGGCCATCTGGAATCTGAAATCTATCTGTCCAGTCCGGCTGTAGCGGCGGCCAGTGCGCTTACCGGACGGATCACACATCCGCAGGAGGTGATGGAATAATGTTTATTCAGGGAAAAGCAAGACGCGTCGGAGATAATGTTAATACAGATCAGATGTATCCGACACGCTATACCAGTATTGTAGAAGACAGCGAAATGGCAAAGCACTGCATGGAGGATTATGATCCGGATCTGATCAAACGCATGGATCCGGGAGATGTTCTGGTAGCCGGAGTCGGCTTTGGCTGCGGATCCTCCAGAGAGCATGCACCGAAATCCGTCAAGGCAGCAGGATTTTCCTGCGTGGTGGCGAAAGGATTTTCCCGTATCTTCTACCGCAATGCGATCAATATCGGTCTTCCAATCGTAATCTGTACCGAAGCAGTAGACGACTGCCAGGAACTGGATGAGCTTGCCATTGATTTTGACAAGGGAATCCTCACGAACGTGACCCGGAACAAGACTTATGAGATTACACCGTTTCCGGCTTTCATTAATGATATCATGAACTGCGGCGGACTGATCAACCGCATCAAGCGCAATCTGTTCTCCTGATCCGGGAATGAAAGGAGGAGCCTGTTATTTCGCAGATAATCGTTGTGGGATAACAGGCTTTTTGTTTGGAATAGGGGTGGACATTTGCCGGAAAGTCAAGTACAATGAACCAGAGCCGGCAACCCGGGATCCGGGGAGCGGCTGGCAAACAAATGATGATAAAATGGGAAATGGATAGAAGTTATCATGAATACAGATTATTTGAAAAAATGTGCGGCGAAGCTGCTGACAGAAAAACAGATGTCTGAGGCGTTTCTGAATAATATGTTTCTGGCATTGTCCGGCGGACTTCAGGATGCCTATACCTATAATGTGCGCGATCATGTATTTTCCAATGCGCAGACTGGAAATGTGGTGCTCATGAGCCAGCATATCATCAGCGGTGACATGAGAAGCGCACTGAGGTATCTGGTACCGCTGGTTTCGTTTGTGCTGGGGGTTTATATTTCAGAAGAGATTCATCTGCATTTTAAAGACGCAAGGAAGCTGCACTGGAGGCAGAGCATTCTTCTGCTGGAGATTATCATACTGACGCTGGTAGGGTTTCTGCCGGAGGAGCGGAATATGCTGGCTACTGTGCTGGTTTCCTTTGCCTGCGCGATGCAGGTGCAGTCCTTCCGCAAGGTGGGCGGCTATTCCTACGCCAGTACCATGTGTATCGGCAACTTAAGAAGCGGAACCACAGCGCTGACCATGTATTTTGAGGAGCACAAGCCGGAGCAGCTGCGGCAGTTTCTCTATTATTTTGGCATTATTTTCTTCTTTGCCATTGGAGCCGGTGTAGGAGGTGTCATGTCCCTGCACTTTGGAATCACCACAATCTGGGGATCCAGTGCGATGCTGCTGGTCAGCTTCCTGCTGATGTTTCTGGAGCGGCTGCGTTAAAAATTTAAGAGCGTACAGCACTACAGGTCCGAAGCCGGTAATCCCGGCATACCGCTGCGCAAAATATGGGTATTGTGTTCGGACGATGCAGCTAACAGATGTTTGCGGATAGTCGGACAAGATGTCCGCTTCCCGAAAACGTCAGTCGCCGCATAGCCGGACACGTATATCCATATTTATGCTCCGCGGAATGCCGGGATAACCGGCTTCTACTGTATTGGCCCCGCTAAGAGAGAAATAAAATCAGCCAGAACGGTATGGATAAAAGCCATGATTTCCAGCTTTTATCAGTACCATTCTGGCTGTGTTTTTTATTAGGCAGGAAAGCAGAAGCGGGATACCACCCCGGCCTGCTTCGAACTTTTTGTGACTATTCTTAAATTGCTTTTAGTGGGTCTGTCCCTCGGCGGTGCGGATATCATCTTCATACTCTCCGATGGCAACGATAGCGGCCTCGATACCGCGGGCAATGTCCTTTAGGTTCATGGACGGTGCCGGTGCCGGTCTTTCGACTACCTGCTCCGGGATGAACGGAACGTGCATGAAGCCGCCGCGTACGCCCGGGTATTCCTTTGCCAGGGTGTAGAGAACGCCGTACATTAAGTGGTTGCAGACGAAGGTGCCTGCGGTGTTGGAGACGCTGGCCGGAAGGCCTGCCTCACGGATGTGCTGCACCATAGCCTTGATCGGAAGATCAGAAAAATAGGCCGGAGCACCGTCTTCGTAGATTGGCACATCAATCGGCTGGTTACCCTCGTTGTCTTTAATGCGGGCATCATCTAAGTTGATGGCTACGCGTTCCGGGGTGATGTCGTAGCGTCCGCCGGCCTGGCCGATGCAGAGCACTGCGTCCGGTTTTTCTTTTGCGATGGCAGCAGCTACGGTAGCGATGGATTTGTGGAATACGGTAGGAACCTCGACCTTTGTCACCTCTACGTTTCCGACTTTTTCAGAGACCAGCTTTACGGCTTCCAGGGCCGGATTGACTTTGTCTCCGCCAAAGGGATCAAATGCGGTTAAAAGAAGTTTCATGGGAAAACCTCACTTTCATGTAAAAATTTGGACAGTTGCAATAAGCGTCAGAGCATATGATTAAAATGCCAGGAAATACATGAGTAAAATATGAATGACCAGCATGGTGAGGGCCACCGGGATCTGGGATTTGATGACAGCATATTTGCTCTTTGTCTCGAGCAGTGCCACCGGCACGATATTGAAGTTTGCGGCCATCGGGGTCATCAGGGTACCGCAGTAGCCTGCGGTCAGACCAAGCGCGCCGATAACAACCGGGTTTGCGCCCTGCGCGATCAAAAACGGAATGCCGATTCCGACTGTGATAACAGAGAATGCCGCAAAGCCGTTGCCCATGATCATGGTGAACAGTGCCATGGAAACGCAGTATACGGCGGTAGCCGCAAACAGGTTACCGGTCGGGATTACGGCGCTGACGCCGTGGGCAATGACATCACCGACACCGGCAGCTGTAAAGAGGGAACCGAGAGCGGCTAAAACCTGCGGCAGGATGCCGGTCACGCCGACATTGTCTACGAGGCGGGTTCCGTCTGTAACCGCGTAGGATGGTTTGGTCTTAAACAGAAGCAGTGCCACAAGGAGGGCAATGGTTCCGGAAATACCGATGGCATTATTGGCGCCGAGTACCTTTAAGAAGGTTGCGACCAGCACCGCGGTAACTGCCAGGGTAAGCGGCGGAATGAATACGGCGTAGCCGGTCTTGTCGGCTGCTTTCCGGGTTTCCGCGGCTTGCGGTACATCACTTTTTGACGGAGCGACAAGACGCAGCGCGGTGAGTGCTGCCATCAGGACCACACAGGCGCCGGTGATCCAGCGCGGAAGATGAGCTCCGACAATGAAGGTGAATGCCAGGATAAACCAGAACAGCGCGGTAGTATGTTTTTTTGAGCAGTCCGGATCTTTTAATGCCTTTACGCCGTTGGAAATAAAGAAAAGGCCGATGATGCAGTAGAAGATCTCCGAGACGATGGTGCTTACGGTCCAGGTCATATTACATTTCCTCCTGTTTCTTCCGGTCTGAGAACCGGCGTTTTAAGATCTGGTCAAAGATCAGGGCATAGATCACACCGACAATAACAGCGAACACGGCGATCGGTACGGACTGTCCGGCAATCTGCAGGGCATCTACCGGATATCCCTGCTCGGTCAGGGTGGAGACGATCAGCAAAGTACCGGAGGAACCCATGAAGCAGTTCTGCGCAAAGAAGTTTCCGTAGTTTTCACTTCCGGCACACATGCCTTTGATATCATCCTCCGTCTTTTCGTCCAGCTTGCCATACTGAACTACGGCAGCAGCCTGGGCCATCGGATTGATCAGCGGGCGGATGAATTGCGGATGTCCGCCGATACGCAGGGAAAAGGCGGATGCAAGGGTACGGATGATCTGCCAGATGGCGATCAGGCGGCCGGTGGTCGCATTCTTTAAGGATGTGATAAAGTCTACGGCCTTATCCTTCAGACCGTTCCGCTCACAGATTCCGATGACCGGCAATGTGAGAATGAAAAGAGTGGCGGTACGGTTCGTGATAAATGCGGTGCCGAGGGTTTCGAGAATCTTCATAGGGCTCATGCCGGCTACAAGTCCGGTTGCAAGACCGGCCACAACAACAACGGCGAGCGTGTCAAGCTTTAAGATAAAGCCGACGATAACGATCAGGACACCGATCAGTTTGATAACTTCCATAAAAAACCTCCTTATGTGCTATTTGCAACTGCGTGGAAGCTGGATACAGCTGCGGTCTTGATGAAATCTTAACATACTGATGCAAAATTAACAATGACATTATTTTCCAGAAACAAAATCAGTCCCTCTGTGCAGGAACCATTACTTGCAATATCGGTAAACTATGCTATAATAAGTGGTAATTAAAACTATGTCAGATAGAGGACGTGCTGTAGATGCGAAACACGGATGCAGGCGCACCATACGGGCGCGGTAACGGAGAATACGGACAACAGCACGGGGTCGGAGGAAGATTATGAGCTATAAGATTTTTGGCGACAGCTGCCTGGACTTAACAGAGGAATTAAAGAAGGATCCGAGGTTTGAGATGATCCCTCTTACTCTTCAGGTGGATGACCATATGATAACGGATGATGAAACGTTTGACCAGAAGGCGTTTCTGGCCATGGTGAAGGCGAGCCCGAACTGTCCGAAAACTGCCTGTCCTTCCCCGGAGGCATTTAAAAAGGCCTGTGAGTGTGATGCGGACGATATCTATATTATTACCTTGTCCAGCCATCTGAGTGGTACCTACAACAGCGCAGTGCTCGGGAAAAAAATGTACGAGGAAGAGCATGGCAAGGGGAAAAAGAACATTCTGGTGATTGATTCCGAGTCTGCTTCAGCCGGAGAATTAAACGAGGCTCTGGCCATCCGCGATATGTACGAGGAGGGGCTCACTTTCAGTGAAATTTCTGAGCGTATCCTGAAAATGAGAGATGAGCAGCAGACCTATTTTGTGATCGACACGCTGGAGCCGCTCCGCAAGAATGGCCGCCTTACCGGACTGCAGGCCTTTTTTGCCACGGCGCTGAATATTAAGCCGGTTATGGGAGCAGATCACGGTGTCATCATCAAGCTGGATCAGGCAAGAGGCATCACCAAGGGACTGGCCCGTATGTGTGAGCTTGCCACCAGGCGTGCGGGAAAGCCGGAGGAAAAGCGTGCGGTCATCGCGCATGTAAATTGTCCGGAGCGTGCACTCCAGGTGAAGGCAGAACTGGAAAAGCGCGGGAATTACCGCGAGATCGTGATCACAGGCACGGCTGGTGTTGCCACGGTGTATGCGGGAGACGGCGGCATTGTTCTGGCTGTCGGCTAAAAAGAATTCATTGCTGTGTATAAAATTTTAAAAAAGTTAAAAATATCACACAATTCAAAGAATTTTGTGTATAATAGATAACGAAAGAAAACAGGGCGAAGAGGTCGTGGACGCATCCGAATCTCTTCACCCTGTTTTTCTCTGTAACTGTTCCGTATGGCTGCAGTTACATTTTCTACAGTGTGAAGAAAGCGCAGATCTGCGGCTTTCCCTAAACCCTGACTGTTCAGGGAGGCCCCCGGAAAAAATGCTGAATGTAATGATGCAAAAAACAAACAAATAGTTAGGCATGTATTGGGGAAAATACAGGTTTTTGGAATATAGTATACAATGAGCACAAAAAATATAAGGAAAATGAGAAAAAACTATCCAAAACACTTGCATTTCCCTGATTTTATGTTATGATTGAGTTAGCAAAATTATATTTAGCAAAAATAAAAAATAGTAAGGAGGGGAGGACCAGACGAACAGATTTCTGGTGGGGGCCGGAAGTCATTTTAGATGCTAAATACTTGTTTATTCGTTCCTGCCCGGTGGGTCCGCGGGATGGCCGCTGACCGTAAAAAACATAAACTGTAAGGCAAGAATTCCATTGCCGCAGGCAAATGAAATAGATTTTGCGGATTTCGCTTGTAACTGTGAAAAAATTAACAGTTGCGTTTTTCCGTGCTTTGGAACAAAACAGCAAGAATTGCTGTCTGGACCTCAAAGAAGCATGAAGGAGAAAACAAAAGAATTAGGAAACAGCAATGTGCTGTTTGACTTCTATGGGAAGAGACCGGAAATGTCCCAGCTTGTCCCGCTGAGTCTGCAGCATGTGCTGGCAGCTATCGTCGGTGTCATTACACCATCCATGATCATTGCGGGTGTCTGCGGACTGACTGACGCAGAGAAAACCATGATGATCCAGGCGGCACTGATCTTCACTGCGCTGGCTACGTTTTTACAGCTGTTTCCGCTGTTCCACAAGATTGGCGCAGCACTCCCGGTTATCATGGGTACCAGCTTCGCATATGTACCGACCCTGACCGCGATCGGCGGTGAATTCGGTATCGGTGCCATCATGGGCGCACAGATCATCGGCGGTATCGTAGCTATCGTATTTGCGATTTTCGTAAAGCAGATCCGTAAGCTGTTCCCAGATATCGTAACCGGTACCGTTATCTTTACCATCGGTCTTTCCCTGTATCCGACCGCGATCCGTTATATGGCAGGTGGTTCCGGACATCCGGAATTCGGCGGCTTAAAGAACTGGTTCATTGCTCTGCTGACTTTTGCAGTGGTACTGTTCCTGAACAACTTTACTAAAGGTGTGTTAAAGCTGGGCTCTTTGTTTTTCGGTATTATCGTTGGTTATGTAGTATCCCTTTTCATGGGAATGGTAGATTTCACTAATGTTATGAACACAACTTCCATCATTGAGTTCCCTCAGCTTATGCATTTCAAGATCGAATTTGCTCCGGCTGCATGCGCATCACTGGCTATCGTTTACGCAGTTAACGCAGTACAGACCATCGGTGATTTAACATCTACCACTGTCGGCGGCATGGATCGTGTGCCGACTGACAATGAGCTTCAGGGCGGTATCCTGGTTCAGGGTGTTGCAAGTATCGTGGGTGCGTTCTTTGGAGCACTTCCGACGGCTTCCTACAGCCAGAACGTAGGTATCGTAACCATGAACAAAGTAGTAAACCGCGTGATTTTCGCGGTATCCGCAGCAGTGCTTCTGATCGCAGGCCTGATTCCTGGTCTGTCCGCAGCACTTACAACCATCCCTCAGTGTGTCATCGGCGGCGCAACTCTTTCCGTATTCGCGCAGATCGCAATGACCGGTGTACGCCTGTTCACAAAGGATGGCATGACAGCAAGAAAGACAACCGTAGTTGGTATGTCTGTAGCACTTGGTGTTGGTATCACCCAGGTATCCGGATGCTTACAGGGACCTGGAATCCCGGCGTGGACCAATACCGTATTTGGAAGTTCGTCCGTGGTAGTGGCAACGATCATGGCGATCATCCTGAACCTCACCCTTCCGCCGGAAGAGTAAGGACAGTCGGATGATTTAATGCAAAAAGAAAGCCGAACAGTTTTAATCCTGTTCGGCTTTTGTTTCCTCGTCTTCGGCTTTGATCTCGTTTAAGTAACTGTAAAGCGTAAATTTTGAAATGCAGAGGACCTGACAGACACGCTGTCCGGACTTGGTAATGAGAAATGCTCCTGCGTCATTCAACAGCCGTATGAAGTCAATCTTGTCATCCTTTGTCATGACGGCGGCCGGTTTTCCGATACGCTGGAAGGCCTGCTCAATGAGCTCATCCAGAAGATCGCTGACGTTCAGGGATACGGTCTCAGGACTGGAGGCTTCCGTGGCATCCGCTGCAGTGGCAGTGAAGCTCTGGATGTGGGTCTGCGCAGCCAGCAGAATGGTGATATCATAGTTGATGCTTAAAATCCCTATGATCTTGCCCTGGCTGTTGCGGATGTAGATGGTACTGGACTTCAGAATCTTTCCGTCCTTTGTTTTTGTTAAATAGGCAAGCTTGTCATGCGTGTGCTTCGCACCGTTCTGCAGGGATTCCAGAACAATATGGGATGGTCCGTCACCGAGCTTTCTGCCGGTGATGTAGCCATTTTCAATGGCGACAATGGAGTGCTCTACATCGTTGCTCTCCAGATCGTGAATGACGATCTCGCAGTTGGAGCCAAACTGGGCTGCAAGACCGCGGGCAAGGCGTGTATAAAAATCAATTGCTGTTTTGTCCATGGTTTTCTCCTTTCTGAAAGCAAATCAGCTTATCATACAATTTGTTTGATGCCGTATTTATCATAGCAACTACAGATACAGAATGCAAGGAAAAATTAAAAAAACTAATTTACACAAGGAGGTATATTAATGCTGCTTATAGGAAATGGTAAAGTAATCACAAGAGACAGCGCGAATCCATACCTGGAGAACGGCGCAGTGGTAACCGATGGTGAGAACATCAAAGAGGTTGGCACCTTAGATGCCATGAAGCAGAAATATCCGGAGGCGGAGTTTGTAGACGCGCACGGCGGTGTCATCATGCCGGGTCTCATCAATGCGCATACCCATATCTATTCCGGACTGGCAAGAGGTCTTTCCATCGTGGGCAACAATCCGACAAACTTCCTGGAAGTTCTGGAAGGAACCTGGTGGGCCATTGACCGTCAGCTTGATCTGGACGGAACCAGAGCCTGCGCATGGGCTACCGTTTTAGACTGCATCCGTGACGGTGTTACCACCATCTTCGATCATCATGCAAGTTTCGGTGAGATCCCGGGCTCCCTGTTCGCGATCCGCGATGTCGTGAAAGAAGCAGGAATCCGTTCCTGTCTCTGCTATGAGGTTTCCGAGCGTGACGGCGAAGAAAAGACCGCGCAGAGCATCAAGGAGAACGCAGACTTCGCAAAGTGGGCCAAAGATGCGGATGATAGCATGATCAAGGCTATGTTCGGCGGCCACGCGCTGTTTACCATCTCTGACAAGACCTTCGAGAAGATGGTAGAGGCAAACAATGGCATGACCGGTTTCCATATCCATGTGGCTGAGGGCATGAACGATGTTTATGACAGCTTAAGAAATTACGGCTGCCGTCCGGTGAACCGTCTTTTGTACAACGGCATTCTGGGTGAGAAGACCATGCTTGGCCATTGCATCCATATCAGCCCGGCTGAGATGGACATCATCAAAGAGACCGGTACCATGGTGGTCAACAACCCGCAGTCCAATCAGGGCAACGCAGTAGGCTGCTCCCCGGTACTGCAGATGATGGCAAAGGGCATTACCGTTGGTATGGGTACCGACGCTTACACCCACGATATGTTAGAGAGCATGAAAGCATTCCTGACCATTCAGCGTCACAACGCAATGCTGCCGAACGTAGGCTGGTGTGAGGATGTGAAGATGCAGTTCGAGAACAACCGCATCATCGCCGAGAAGTACTTTGGCAAGACTCTTGGCATCTTAAAAGAGGGTGCTGCGGCTGATATCATCATCATGGATTACAAGCCATTCACTCCGTTCTCTGACGAGAATATTGACGGCCACATGATCTTCGGTATGGAGGGCAAGAACTGCCGCACCACCATCATCAACGGTAAGGTTCTCTACAAAGACAGAGAGTTCGTTGATCTGGATGAGGACAAGATCAACGCATGGACCATGGAGCAGAGTAAGAAGCTCTGGGGTAAGTTAAATCACAGAGTATACTAATAAAACCATATAAAAACTATATAAATGGGAAGCAAGGGTTAAATAAATGGCTTCCGACAGGAGGATAACATGAGCGAAATTATGAGACCAATGTCAATCGGCCATCTGATGCACTGGATTATGTCCGAATACGAGCAGAAAAAGAGCATCTTTGGCATTGAAAAGATTGTAAAGCATGAGAACGGCCAGGCACTTCCGATCTACGAAGAGAAGATCGAGTCCCCGTTTGGTCCGGCAGCAGGCCCGAACAGCCAGCTGGCACAGAATATCGTAGCAGCCTATGTGGCTGGCTCCCGTTTCTTCGAGTTAAAGACCGTTCAGGTGATGGATGGTGCTGACCTTGCGGCATGCATCAGCCGTCCGTGTATCATTGCAGGCGATGAGTGCTACAACTGTGAGTGGTCTACCGAGCTGTACGTTCCGCAGGCATTTGCCGAGTACGTAAAAGCATGGGTGGCATGTAAGCTGATCGCAAAAGAGTACAACCTCGGCGATCCGGACGCATTCGTATTCAACATGTCCGTTGGTTATGATCTGGAAGGCATTAAGTCCCCGAAGGTTGACAAGTACATCAACGACATGATCGAGGCAAAAGATACCGAAGTCTTCAAAGAGTGCATCAACTGGGCATTAGAGCATGTGAACGAGTTCAAGAACGTAGATGAGGAGTATATCCGCAACATCAGCTCCAACGTTTCCAACTCCATCACCGAGTCCACCCTGCACGGCTGTCCGCCTGCAGAGATCGAGCGTATCGCAACCTACCTGATCACCGAGAAGCACTTAAACACCTTCATCAAGTGCAACCCGACTCTGCTTGGTTATGAGTACGCAAGAAAACGTCTGGATGGCCTTGGATTCGATTACATAGCATTCGATGATCATCACTTTGTAGAGGATCTTCAGTGGGCTGACGCAGTTCCGATGCTACACAGACTGTATGACCTCTGCCAGGAGAAGGGTCTGGAGTTCGGCGTTAAGATCACCAACACCTTCCCGGTAGACGTAACCAGAAACGAGCTTCCGAGCAACGAGATGTACATGGCAGGACGCGCGCTGTTCCCGTTAAGTATCCATGTAGCACGCCTTCTGACCGATGAGTTCCAGGGCAAGCTGCGTATCTCCTACTCTGGCGGCGCAACCATCGAGAATATCAAAGAGCTGTTCGACGCAGGCATCTGGCCGATCACCATGGCTACCAACATCTTAAAGCCGGGCGGCTACCAGAGAATGAGCCAGATCGCGGACGAACTCATGGAGTGCGGCAGCGAGCGCTTCTCCGGCGTAAACGTAGCAGCACTGGCAGCCATCGATGACGGCGTAGAGGCAAAGGCTATGTACAGAAAGCCTGTAAAACCGCTTCCGGAGCGCCATGTAGATAAGAAGCTTCCGCTGTTCGACTGCTTCAACGCACCGTGCCGTAACGGCTGCCCGATCGAGCAGGATATTCCGGCTTACTTACAGGCTATGGTTGACGGCGATGCGAAGAAAGCACTCGAGATCATCTTAGAGCGCAACCCACTTCCGTTCATCACCGGCACCATCTGCCCGCATCACTGCGGCGACAAGTGCATGCGCAACTACTATGAGGAGACCCTGCACATCCGCGAGACCAAGCTGGCAGCAGCAAGCCAGGCATACAACGAGATCCTTCCGGCTCTGAAGGCTGAGGGCAGCGTAGCTGGCAAGAAGGTTGCTATCATCGGCGGCGGTCCTGCAGGTCTGGCAGCAGCTACCTTCCTGTCCCGCGCGGGCGTAGCAGTAACTGTATTTGAGCGTAAAGAGCAGTTGGGTGGTGTTGTACGCAACGTGATTCCGGAGTTCCGTATCACTGCAGACTCCATTGACAAAGATGTAGAGCTGTGCAAGGCTTACGGCGCAGAGTTCAAGCTTGGCGCAGAGGTTACCTCTGTGAAAGCATTAAAGGCAGAGGGCTACACCGATGTCATCGTTTCCATCGGCGCATGGAAGCCGGGCAGATCCCCGTTAGCATACGGCGAAGTAACCGACGCTCTGGAGTTCTTAATGGAGGCTAAGAAGAACGGCGCTTCCATGAACATCGGCAAAGATGTTGTTGTTCTGGGCGGCGGCAACACTGCTATGGATGTTGCAAGAGCTGCGAAACGTCTCCCGGGTGTTGAGCATGTGCGCCTGATCTACCGCAGAACCAAACGTTACATGCCGGCAGATGAGGAAGAGTTACAGCTGGCAATTGAGGATGGCGTAGAGTTCTTAGAGCTTCTTGCTCCGGTTGGCGCAGAGAACGGCAAACTGAAATGTTCCGTTATGGAGCTTGGCGCTCCGGACGCTTCCGGCAGAAGATCTCCGGTTGACACCGGCAGAACCGAAGAGTACCCGGCAGACACCATTATCGCGGCAATCGGTGAGACCATCGATACCACTCTGTACGCAGAGCTTGGCGTAGAGATGGACGCAAAGGGCCGTCCGGTTGTAGACGCAAACATGATGACTACTGAGGCTGGCGTATACGCAGTCGGAGATTCCAGAAGAGGACCGGCTACCGTTGTTGAGGCCATCGCAGATTCCGCTAAGGCTGCAGCAGCCATCGCAGGCATCAGCTATGACAAGTACGCAGAAGAGAACATTGCGGCAGACGAGAAGCTCTACACCGCGAAGAAGGGTGTTCAGAGCAGAGATACCGGGAAGACTCCGGATGACCGCTGCTTAGGCTGCCCGACCGTATGTGAGGTATGTACTGATGTCTGCCCGAACCGCGCAAATGTGGCAATCCATGTACCGGGCAAGTGCAAAGCACAGATCATCCATGTAGATGGCATGTGTAACGAGTGCGGCAACTGTGAAGTATTCTGTCCGTACAAGGGCGGCAGACCTTACAAAGATAAATTCACCTTATACTGGAGCGAGGAAGACTTCCTTGACAGCACCAATGAGGGCTTCCTGCCGTTAGAAGGCACCCAGGTCAAGGTTCGTCTGGACGGTAAGGTTGAGACTGTTGACATTGCCGGTGAGACTGATCTGTCTGCTGATACAGTGGCTGTGATCCGCACCGTATTAAAGGATTACGAATATCTGATCCACTAAGGGGTTAATATCCCGCGGCTGTCTGTGCAGCATGGCAGCAGCCGCGCGGTCATAAAAGGAGTTAGGGGTTTCACATGAAAAGAAAGAAAAACATTGCGGTCGTTCATTGCTCCGGTGGGGCAAAACAAAACGAGGGGATCGATTTTGCCGCATTACCGAAAGACTGTAACCAGATCCTGGAACAGTATCCGGACGGGATCCACAGCTGCAGCTACGGCTGTCTGGGCGGCGGAAGCTGCGTGGCTGCCTGCAAGCTGCACGCGCTCACCATCAACGAGAAGGGGGTCGCTGAGGTTGACAGGGATAAATGTGTCGGATGCGGACTCTGCGTAAAAGCATGTCCGAAGCATCTGATCAGTCTGGAAGCACCGGAGGGAACCATTCAGCCGCTGTGCTCTAACGAGCAGAAAGCCGCAGACGCAGGAAAGGCCTGCACATCCAGCTGCATTGGCTGCAAGATCTGTGAAAAATATTGTCCGTCCGATGCCATCCATGTGATTGATTTCCATGCAGTCATCGACCGGGAAAAATGTGTGGCGTGCGGCATGTGCGCAACCAAATGTCCGCGTGGTGTCATTCATGACGCAGACGGAATTTATGCAACTGCATTTTAAAAATTTGTAAGCCGCCGCGGACGCGCAAGTTCGCGGCTCGCGGCGGCTTTAAGAAGTAAGTAAAATTGCTGTTTCCATATGAGCGGAACAGCGATGGATGAGGAGAAGGATAATGGGAGAAGTTTTTGAGTTTACAGTAAACGGTCAGGTGCAGCGCACCGAAGAGGACAAGCCGTTGCTCCGTTACCTGCGCGATGATCTGAAGCTGTATTCCGTAAAGGACGGCTGCAGTGAGGGTGCCTGCGGTACCTGCACCATCGTAGTAGACGGAAAGGCGATCAAGTCCTGTGTACTGACCACAAAAAGAGCCGTTGGCAGAAACATTCTGACCGTGGAGGGCTTAAGCGACGAGTGGAAGGACGCGTTCGTATATGCGTTCGGAGCAGTCGGAGCCGTTCAGTGTGGTTTCTGTATCCCGGGCATGGTGATGGCCGGAACGGCATTATTACAGAATAATTTAAATCCGACTGAGGAAGATGTAAAGTACGCGCTGCGCGGAAACATCTGCCGCTGTACCGGATACAAGAAGATCATTGAGGGAATCCTTCTGGTGGCAAAAATTCTTCGGGGAGAGGCTTCCGTAGATGAGGACCTGGAGAAGGGAGATGTTTACGGCGTTGGCCAGAGAGCATTCCGTGTAGATGTCCGCAAGAAGGTATTAGGCTTCGGCAAATACCCGGACGATATCGTGATGGATGATATGGTTTACGTTTCCGCAGTCCGCAGCAAATATCCGAGAGCCCGTGTCTTAAAGATTGACGCTTCCAAGGCAGAAGCACTGCCGGGTGTTCTGGGTGTCCTGACTGCAGCGGATGTTCCGAACAATAAGGTCGGGCATATTCAGCAGGACTGGGATGTTATGATCGCGGAAGGTGACACCACCCGCTGCCTCGGCGATGCCATCTGCCTGGTGGTTGCTGAGAATGAAAAGATTCTGGAACAGGCAAAGAAACTGGTGAAAATCGATTACGAGGAGCTGGAGCCGGTAAGAGGCATTGCGGACGCAAAGAGAGAGGATGCTCCGAAGGTGCATTCCAAAGGAAACCTCTGCCAGACCCGTCACGTTGTTCGCGGCGATGCAGCGAAAGCACTGGCAGAGTCCAAATATACCGTGACCAATTCCTTTACCACTCCGTTTACGGAGCATGCGTTTTTGGAGCCGGAGTGTGCTGTGGCATTTCCATATAAGGATGGCATCAAGATCTTAAGTACCGACCAGGGTGCTTTCGATACCAGAAAAGAGACCGCGATCATGTTTGGCTGGGAGCCGGAGCGTATCGTGGTGGAAAACCAGCTCATCGGCGGCGGTTTTGGTGGAAAAGAGGATGTTTCCGTACAGCATATTGCAGCATTGGCAGCCTGGAAGTATCAGGTTCCGGTCAAGGCAAAATTCAGCCGTCAGGAATCCTTATATTTCCATCCGAAGCGTCATGCGATGGAAGGAACCTTTACCCTGGGCTGTGATGAGAACGGTATCTTTACCGGTCTGGACTGTGAGATAAACTTCGATACCGGTGCTTACGCATCTCTTTGCGGACCGGTTCTGGAGCGTGCATGTACCCACTCTGTAGGACCGTACTGCTATCAGAACACCGATATCCGTGGTTACGGTTATTACACCAATAACCCGCCGGCTGGCGCGTTCCGTGGCTTCGGCGTATGCCAGAGTGAATTCGCGCTGGAATCTCTGATCAACGTACTGGCAGAGAAGGTGGGCATCACTCCGTGGGAGATCCGTTACCGCAATGCCATTGAGCCGGGCAAGGTGCTTCCGAACGGACAGATCGCAGACTGCTCCACTGCGCTGAAAGAGACACTGGAAGCCGTGAAGGATGTTTATGAACAGAATATGGATCATGCCGGAATTGCATGTTCCATGAAGAATGCCGGTGTCGGCGTAGGTCTTCCGGATAAGGGCCGCGCAAGACTGGTCATTGAAGATGGTGTCTGTGTGATCTACTGTGCGGCATCCGATATCGGACAGGGCTGTCTGACGGTATTCTGCCAGGCGGTATCCGAGACCACTGGACTCCCGCTTTCCAAGATCCGCAACGCAGTGGCAAATACCGAGAATGCACCGGACTCCGGTACGACATCCGGTTCCCGTCAGACCCTGCTTTCCGGCGAGGCGATCCGCGGGGCTTCCGCACTTTTGAAAGAGGCGATGGATGAGGTTGGCGGAGACTTAAGCAAACTGGAAGGCCGCGACTTCTTCTATGAGTACTTTGAGCCGACCGACAAGCTTGGCGCAGATGTACCGTTCCCGAAGAGCCATATCGCATACGGCTATGCAACCCATGTTGTTATCCTGGATAACGATGGCAAAGTCAAAGAGGTTTACGCAGCACATGATTCCGGCAAGGTTGTGAACCCGATCTCCATTCAGGGACAGATCGAGGGCGGCGTGCTCATGGGTATGGGCTATGCGCTGACCGAGGACTGGCCGTTAAAAGACTGCGTACCGCAGGTGAAGTACGGTACCCTGGGACTTCTCCGTTCCAACCAGATTCCGGACATTCATGCCATCTATGTAGAGAAGGATGAGCTCCTCGGTGTGGCATACGGCGCGAAGGGAATCGGCGAGATCGCGACCATCCCGACTGCACCGGCCATCCAGGGTGCTTACTATGCAATGGACAGAAAGTTCCGCACCTCCCTTCCGCTGGAGGATACGTTCTACAGAAAGAAGAAGGGTTAAGCAGCTTAATAATAAGAAAAAACAGATTTTCACACATTCTGGTTTCGTGATAGATAAACAAAATGAGAAAAAAATAAAAAAAAGTTTTGTACATACTTGACATAGAGCCAGAATGTGTTATGATATCTATAGAAGCAAACAAAAAGTTTGAAGAAATACAAAAAGTTTGTTAGGAGAAGAGAAAATGGAGAAAATTCTTTGGGCATTGAACAAGATGCCGAAAAGCGAAGACAAGTGTCTGCCGGTTATGAGCATTGAGAACATCAAACAGGCACGCGAGTTCCACAAGAGCTTCCCGCAGTATTCCATCACCCCGCTTGCAAAGCTGGACGGTATGGCTGAGGGCCTTGGCCTTGGCGGCCTGTTCGTAAAAGATGAGAGCTATCGTTTCGGCCTCAACGCATTCAAGGTGCTGGGCGGTTCTTTCGCAATGGCACGTTACATCGCTAGTGAGATGGGACGTGATGTGTCCGAGATGACATACGATTACCTGACCAGCGAGAAATTCCGTGAGGAGTTCGGTCAGGCAACCTTCTTTACCGCAACTGACGGTAACCACGGCAGAGGCGTTGCATGGGCAGCAAACAAGCTGGGCCAGAAAGCCGTTGTACATATGCCGAAGGGCAGCACCAAGACTCGTTTCGATAACATCGCAAAAGAGGGTGCAAAAGTTACCATCGAGGAAGTTAACTACGATGACTGCGTGCGTATGGCAGCAGCTGAGGCTGAGGCAACCCCGCACGGCGTAGTAGTTCAGGATACCGCATGGGAAGGCTACGAGGAGATTCCGGCATGGATCATGCAGGGCTACGGAAGCATGGCTGGCGAGGCTGCTGAGCAGTTACGCGAGGTTTCTGTGAACCGCCCGACCCACGTATTCGTACAGGCTGGTGTAGGAAGCCTTGCAGGCGCAGTAGTTGGTTACTTCACCAACCTGTATCCGGAGAACCCGCCGAAATTCGTTGTTATGGAAGCTGGCGCTGCAGCCTGCCTGTATAAGGGCGCTGTTGCAGGAGATGGTGATCCGCGTATCGTTGGTGGTGATCTTCAGACTATCATGGCCGGTCTTGCATGCGGCGAGCCGAACATCATTGGCTGGGATATCTTAAGAAACCACGTATCCGCATTTGTTTCCTGCCCGGACTGGGTAGCAGCAAAGGGCATGAGAATGCTGGCAGCTCCGGTTAAGGGCGATCCGAAGGTGATTTCCGGTGAGTCTGGAGCAGTTGGTATGGGTGTGATCTCCACCATCATGGAGAATGATGAATACAAAGAGCTGCGTGACGCTTTAGAGCTGAACCGCGACAGTAAGGTTCTGATGTTCTCCACCGAGGGTGACACCGATCCGGACAAGTACAAAAAGATCGTCTGGGGCGGCGAGTATCCGACCGTTTAATTTCATAAGAACCAAATTAACAAGAACATATATAATCCAGGAGGGTAAAAAAATGGGACTTGATTTTGACAAAATCAAACAGGCAGCAGAGGGTTATCGCGCAGATATGACTGCGTTCTTAAGAGCAATGATCTCTCATCCGAGCGAGAGCTGCGAGGAGAAAGAGGTAGTAGCATGCATCAAAGCTGAGATGGAGAAGTTAAACTTCGATAAAGTAGAGGTTGACGGTCTTGGTAACGTAATCGGCTGGATGGGCGAAGGCGATAAGATCATCGCTATCGATTCCCATATCGATACTGTAGGTATCGGTAACATCAACAACTGGGAAGCAGATCCGTACGAGGGCTATGAGACTGACGAGATCATCTACGGCCGCGGCGGTTCCGACCAGGAAGGCGGTATGGCAAGTGCTGTTTACGGCGCAAAGATCATGAAAGACCTGAACCTCATTCCGGAGGGCTACAAGATCATGATCGTTGGTTCCGTACAGGAAGAGGACTGCGATGGTATGTGCTGGCAGTACATCTACAACAAAGACAAAATTGTTCCGGAGTTCGTAATCTCTACCGAGCCGACCGATGGTGGTATCTACCGTGGACATCGCGGACGTATGGAAATCCGTGTAGACGTTAAGGGCGTTTCCTGCCATGGTTCCGCACCGGAGCGTGGTTCCAACGCTATCTACAAGATGGCTGACATCATTGCTGATGTTCGTTCCCTGAACAACAACGGCTGTGACGAAGACACTGACATCAAGGGGCTTGTTAAGATGCTGAGCCCGAAATACAACCCGGAGCACTACGAGGACGCTCAGTTCCTTGGAAGAGGTACCTGCACCGTTTCTCAGATCTTCTACACCTCTCCGAGCCGCTGTGCAGTAGCAGATAGCTGCGCAATCTCCATCGACCGTCGTATGACCGCAGGTGAGACCTGGGATTCCTGTCTGGACGAGATCCGTCAGCTGCCGAGCGTTCAGAAGTATGGCGATGACGTTAAGGTTTCCATGTATATGTACGACCGTCCGTCATGGACCGGTGAAGTATACGAGACCGAGTGCTACTTCCCGACCTGGATCAACAAAGAGAACGCAGCTCATGTACAGGCTCTGTACGATGCACACGTAGCTCTGTTTGGCGATCATCGTATGGGACCGGACTCCACCAAAGAGCTTCGTAACCGTCCGCTGATCGATAAGTGGACCTTCTCCACCAACGGTGTTGCTATCCAGGGCCGTTACGGTATTCCGTGCGTAGGCTTTGGCCCGGGTGCTGAGAGCCAGGCTCACGCTCCGAACGAGATCACCTACAAAGATGACCTTGTAAGATGCGCAGCTATGTATGTAGCAGCAGCAAATCTGTACGACGGTTCCAAGAAGACAGATGATATTTCCCAGTTCCGCGCAGGCAAGACCAACAACGACATCAAATAATCATCAGACAATATTTCAGTAGCCGGCAGATCAGCGCGGTGAGCGCTGGTCTGCATCAAAAATAATAATTTCTTATATGAAAGAAGGAGATCAACATGGATAAAGTATTACAGGGTTACATTGACAAACTGAACAAACTGAACTTCAAAGATATGTACGAGGGCGATTTCTTCCTGACCTGGGAGAAAACCGATGACGAGATCGAGGCTGTTTTCACCGTAGCTGATGCTCTGCGTTACATGAGAGAGCATAACATCTCCACCAAGGTATTCGAGTCCGGCCTGGGCATCTCCCTGTTCCGTGATAACTCTACCCGTACCCGTTTCTCTTTTGCATCTGCTTGTAACCTGCTTGGTCTTGAGGTTCAGGATCTTGACGAGGGCAAGAGCCAGATCGCTCATGGTGAGACCGTTCGTGAGACCGCTAACATGATCTCTTTCATGGCTGACGTTATCGGTATCCGTGATGATATGTACATTGGCAAAGGTAACAAGTACATGCACGACGTAGTAGACGCTGTAACCGAGGGACACAAGGACGGCGTTCTGGAGCAGAAACCTACTCTGGTTAACTTACAGTGTGATATCGACCATCCGACCCAGTGTATGGCTGATATGCTTCACATCATCAACACCTTCGGCGGCGTTGAGAACTTAAAGGGTAAGAAAGTAGCTATGACCTGGGCTTACTCCCCGAGCTACGGCAAACCGCTTTCCGTACCGCAGGGTGTTATCGGCCTGATGACCAGATTCGGTATGGACGTTGTTCTGGCACATCCGGAAGGATACGAGGTAATGCCGGAGGTTGAGGAAGTAGCTAAGAAGAACGCTGAGAAGACCGGCGGCAGCTTCACCAAGACCAATTCCATGGCAGAGGCATTCAAGGATGCTGATATCGTATATCCGAAGAGCTGGGCTCCGTTCGCAGCTATGGAGAAGAGAACCAACCTGTACGCTGAGGGCGATACCGACGGCATCAAGGCTCTGGAGAAAGAGTTGCTTGCCCAGAACGCAGAGCACAAAGACTGGTGCTGCACCGAAGAGTTAATGTCCACCACCAAGGATGGCAAGGCTCTGTACCTGCATTGCTTACCGGCTGATATCAACGATGTATCCTGCAAGGACGGCGAGGTTGAGGCTACCGTATTCGATCGTTATCGTACTCCTCTGTACAAAGAGGCTAGCTACAAGCCGTACATCATCGCAGCTATGATCCTGCTTGCAAAACAGCAGTGCCCGCAGGAGACTCTGGCTAAGCTGGCTGAGAAAGCAACCGAGAGACATATGGCATAATTTGCCTGTTGTCAGAATAATCTGGTAAATTGGGAAATCCCTTTTTATACAACAACCTGCTCAACAAAAGCGGTGGCAGTCCTTAAACGGACTGCCATCACTGCTTCAAAAAGAAAAATGAAAATAGTCCGCGGGGGAAAATCGCAGATCCGGTTTGCACAAGGTGCGAACAGCAGCGAAAGGCGGACATAGGAGATATTGTTATGGGAAAAAGAATTGTAATCGCCCTTGGCGGTAATGCATTGGGAAATAATCTGCCGGAGCAGATGATCGCGGTGAAGAAAACTGCTTCCGCAATCGTAGATCTGATCGAGGCCGGCAACGAAGTTGTAATCGCACACGGAAATGGACCGCAGGTAGGCATGATCCAGAACGCAATGTCTGAGCTGACCCGTTCCAATCCGGAAAAATACATTCCGTGTCCGCTGTCTGTATGCGTGGCTATGAGTCAGGGCTACATCGGATACGATCTGCAGAATGCGCTGCGTGAGGAAATGCTGGATCGCGGTATTAATACCGGATGCACCACCATTCTGACACAGGTAGAGGTAGATGCGAATGATCCTGCTTTCGAAAATCCGACAAAGCCGATCGGCGCATTTATGACAAAGGAAGAGGCAGACAAGCTGGTCAAAGAGAAAGGATATAAGGTTGTTGAGGACGCAGGACGTGGTTACCGCCGTGTTGTTGCTTCTCCGAAGCCGAAGTCCATCATCGAGATCGACACCATCCGCAGCCTGGTCGAGAATGATTATGTCGTTGTTGCATGTGGCGGCGGCGGTATCCCGGTATTCGTAAGCGGAGGCCATCACTTAAAGGGTGCCGCAGCGGTAATCGATAAAGATTTCGCAGCAGAGAAGCTGGCAGAACAGTTAGACGCAGACTGCCTGATCATTTTAACCGCAGTCGAGAAGGTTGCTGTTCACTTCGGCAAACCGGATCAGGAGTGGCTGTCCGAGCTTACCCCGGAGACTGCACAGAAGTATATCGAGGCTGGCGAGTTCGCACCGGGCTCCATGCTTCCGAAGGTACAGGCAGCAGTTGCTTTCGCAGAGTCCGCACCGGGCCGTGAGTCCTTAATTACCCTGCTTGAGAAAGCAAAAGATGGTATCAACGGATTAACCGGTACCAGAATTCATCAGTAAGTGAATATTGAAAATAAGATAAGCGCAGGAAAATGGCTTTGCCATTTTCCTGCGCTTAAAACCATATATAGGAGAATTTCAATCTATGAAGAAATTAGTAAAAAACGGAATGCTCTGTACCGAGAGCGGCGTATATGAAGCAGATCTCTTAATCGAAGGTGGCGTAATCCGTGAGATCGGAACCGGACTGTCCGACGCTGAGGCTGAAGTGGTAGAGGCGAAAGGAAAGTATGTTCTGCCGGGCGCTGTGGATATCCACACCCACATGGATCTGGATGTGGGCATTGCCCGCGTCATTGACGATTTTTACACCGGAACTATTGCGGCTGCCTGCGGCGGCACTACCTCCATTGTGGATCATATGGCCTTTGGACCGAAGGATTGCAGCCTGTGGCACCAGGTTAAGGAATATCACAGGCTGGCGGATGGAAATGCCGTGGTAGATTATGGTTTTCACGGTGTGTTCCAGCATGTGAACCCGCAGGTTCTGGAAGAGATGGGAGAGATTGCAAAGGAAGAGGGAATCACCAGCTTTAAGGTATATATGACCTATGGTTATGGCCTTGGTGACGGTGAACTGATGCAGATCCTGACCCAGGCCAGGAAAGATGGCATCCTCATTGCATCCCACTGTGAGAATGACGGTATTGTCAACTACTGGCGTGACAAGTTTGTGAAAGAGGGCCACGCCCAGGCGAAGTATCACCCGATCAGCCGTCCGGCCGAGGCTGAGGCAGAAGCCGTGAACCGTTTCCTGTATCTGGCCGAGTCCGCAGGAGAGGCACCGGTTTATGTGGTACATTTATCCAGTAAGCAGGGCCTGATGGAGGTACGCCGCGCGAAACGCCGTGGTCAGAAGCATTTTGGCGTGGAGACCTGCCCGCAGTACCTGTTTATGACAGATGACCGCTACGCAGACGATCAGGAGGGCTTAAAGGCCATTATGGCACCGCCGCTTCGAAAGAAGGATGATAACGAAGCACTCTGGCAGGCCCTGGAGAACGGAGAGCTGGATGCAGTCGCAACCGATCATTGTCCATTCACCTTCGCAAAGCAGAAACAGCAGGGCGCGAAAGACTTTACCCAGTGCCCGAGCGGAGCGCCGGGCGTGGAGGAGCGCCTGCCGCTTATGTTCTCTGAGGCGGTGAAGGGAGAGCATCTGACCATTCCGCAGGTGGTACATTACCTGTGCACAAACCCGGCAAAGATCGCCGGACTGTATCCGAAGAAGGGAACAATCCAGACCGGTTCCGATGCAGACCTTGTACTCATTGACCCGAAGAAGGAATGGACCATCACCACAGAGAAGATGCATGGAAACGCGGATTACACCTGCTACGAGGGTACGAAGGTGACCGGTGCCATTGAGAAGGTATTCCTGCGCGGTCAGGAAATTGTTACTGACGGAAACTTTGTCGGAACCCGGGGAGAAGGACAGTATCTGAAGAGAGGAAAGAGCTCTTTAGCAGAGTAATAGGAGGCAGGGAACATGCAGAATACGGATGCAGTGGTATGGACAAAGAAATTAGTTGGCATTGAGAGCACAAATCCGGGAAAAGAAGAGCATGAGATTGCCGGATTTCTGGAGCAGGAGATAAAAGCGGCACTCCCGGAGTGCGGCGAACTGAAAAAAGATTACACAAAGGAGGGACGCCCGATCCTGATGGCAGTCCTTCCGGGTGAAACAAAAGAAGAACTGGTGTTTATCTGTCACATGGATACGGTTCCGATCGCCGGAGGCTGGACAAAGAATCCGCTGGGTGAGGACGGGGAGAACGGCCGTTTCTTCGGACGCGGTTCCTGTGACATGAAATCCGGGCTGGCCTCTGCTCTGTGCGCGTTTCTGGAAGTGGCAGCACAGATGAAGGAGACTGGCAAGGCTCCAAAGCGAACCTTAAAGTGGATTGGAACCTGTGATGAAGAGGGAGACATGACCGGTGTTGAGCGGGTGATCGAGCTTGGCTGGGTGATGAAAGACAGCCTGGTGATGGATACGGAACCGACCGACGGTGAAATTCAGACTGCCCACAAGGGGCGCTACTGGTTTGAAGTAACCATGCACGGAAAGGCAGCCCATGCCAGCCGTCCGGAACAGGGCATGGATGCCATTGCCGGTATGGCTTATATGCTGGCATCTGCCCGCAATCGCATGAAGGAACTGAAGGAAGATGCGTTTCTCGGCAAGTCCACCATCGTGTTTGGGGAAATCCAGGGCGGTATTCATCCGTATCAGGTACCGGCAGAGTGCAAGGTATCGGTAGATATGCGCGTAGTTCCACCGTATCATATTGAAGATGTGAAGGCACTGCTGGAGGCAGCAGCGGAGGATGCGGGAAAGGAGATTCCTGGCCTGAAAGCCGAGATTCAGATTACTGGCAACCGTCCGCCGATTGCCCATCATGAGGATGCCGAGATGCTGGCGCGCGTCAAGGCGGCCGTAGCGCAGGCAACCGGAAAAGAACCGGTGGTTGCCGCATTCCCGGGTTACACCGATACGGCTGTGATTGCCGGAACTACCGGAAACTGCAACTGTCTTTCCTATGGACCAGGCACCCTGGCCATGGCCCACAAAGCAGACGAGTATGTGGATGAGGCGGACATCCGCCGCTGCCAGAAGGTGTATGAGACGCTGCTGGAAGAATGGCTGTGGAAGTAATGGAGCAGCGAGCGCATTGTCTGGCACAAAAATAGAAAAGGTAGTCCTGCCTGAAGATTTTGGAAGACGGGGCTGCTTTTTACGATATCTGGACGGAGCAGGGTGTTTGTGCTATGATAAGAGAAGTTATACGGCTTGTTTGCAGACAGGCATTTTCTGCTGGGGAATGTCTGTGGGAACAGGCCAGGTTTCAGGAAAGGAGCAGTTATGGCAGGAGGTTTATTTTGCAGCAGCGGCGGCTGCACAGCAAAGCTGGGCCCGGATATTCTGGAGCGGGTGTTAAGCCGGATCGAGCGCGGCGCGGCAGATCCGAATCTGCTGGTGGGGTTTGACAGCAGCGATGACGCGGCAGTTTACCGCATCAGCGATGACGTGGCCGTGGTGCAGACACTGGATTTCTTCCCGCCGATGCTGGAGGACCCGTACGTGTTTGGCCAGATTGCGGCAACGAACGCGCTGAGTGATGTGTACGCCATGGGGGGCGAGGTTATCAGTGCGCTGAATATTGTTTGTTTTCCCCAGGATGAGGACCTGAATGTTCTCGGTGAGATCATGCGGGGCGGTTCGGAAAAGGTGGTGGAGGCCGGAGCGGTACTCTGCGGCGGTCATTCCATCAACGACAGGGATGTGAAATACGGGCTTTCTGTAAATGGTGTGGTGCATCCGGACCGGATCTATAAAAATAATGGCGGTCAGGCAGGAGATGTACTGGTTCTGACCAAGAAGCTGGGGGTCGGCATCATGAATACCGCAAACCGGGTGGGAGCGGCTTCGAAAGAGGCCATGGCGGAAGCCATCACATCCATGACCACGTTAAACAAGTACGCGGCGGCTATCTCCAAAAAGTATACGGTGCATGCCTGTACCGATGTGACCGGATTCAGCTTTTTAGGCCATCTTCATGAGATGCTGGATAAGCGTTTCTGGGCGGTGGTGGATACGCTGAGTATTCCGTACATCAAAGAGGCCTACACCCATGCGGAAAACTTCATGATCACGGCAGCCGGACAGCGCAACCGCAACCATGTTGGAGCATTTGTGGATTTTAAGGGGGTTCCGTTCCCACTGGAAGAGATTTTATTTGATCCGCAGACCTCGGGCGGCCTGCTGTTTGCAGTGCCCCAGGAGGATGGAAACGCATTCCTGCAGGAATTAAAAGAGGCCGGGCTTCCGGCGCAGATTGTGGGACGGCTGATTCAGCCGGAGGATGCAGGATTCAGGAAGGAAATCACAGTGCTGTAAAAACTGTGATGATAAAAAACATGACGGCAATGATTTTTGGAACTTTCAGGGCATGCCGATAGAATAAGAGAAGAGAGGAAACTTGTATGACAACAGTTGACGCAAGAGGCGAGATCTGCCCGATCCCGTTAATTAAGGCAAAAGAGGCAATCAAAAATTTAAATGGCGCAGGTGACGTGGAGGTTCTTGTAGATAACGAGATCGCAGTCCAGAACCTGGAGAAGATGGCAGGACAGATGGGATATGGCGTGGAGTCCTCCAAAGAGGAGGAGAAGATCTGGAAGGTGGTTCTTCATGTGAGCGGTCAGGAGAAATCCGCAGAGGAAATTCCGGCGGATCAGTGCCTGGTTCCGGCAAAAAAGAAAACGGTCGTTGCGGTTACCGCAGATCATATGGGCGAGGGCAACGAGGAGCTTGGCAAGGTGCTGATCAAGGGATTTTTATTTGCCCAGACCCAGCTGGAAAACCTGCCGGATACCATTTTATTCTACAATGGCGGCGCAAAGCTGACCTGCGAAGGTTCTGATTCCATCGAGGATTTAAAAAAACTGGAGGAGGCAGGCGTGCAAATTTTGACCTGCGGCACCTGCTTAAACTATTACGGACTGACTGAGAAATTGAAAGTCGGCGGTGTGACCAATATGTATGTGATTGCCCAGACCATGGCCGAAGCGGACCTGGTTGTACGGCCATGATCTATCTGGACAATGCGGCTACCTCTCTGCATAAGCCGGAGACGGTGGCCGCTGCCGTTTATCAGACTCTGGTGTCCGGCAGCGTAGGCAACGCGGCGAGGGGAAGCAATGAGGCGTCTTTGCAGGCCCTGCGCCTGGCGGTGGAGACCCGGGGCCTTCTGGGAGAACTGTTTGGCTATCCACATCCGAACCAGGCGGCGTTTTCCATGAATGCCACAGACAGCCTGAATATGGCAATTCAGGGCCTGTTTGAGCCGGGGGACCATGTGATCACCACGCAGATGGAACACAATTCTGTGCTGCGCCCTCTGTACCGGAAAGAAAAAGAGGGGGTGGATCTCACGATCATCCCCTGCGATGAAAAAGGAAGAATGTGCCTGGATGTGCTGGCGGGCAGTATGCGGCCGGATACCAAAGCCCTGGTCTGCACCCATGCGTCAAATCTGACCGGTAATGTCAATGATCTGGAAAAGCTGGGGGCTCTGTGCCAGGAAAACGGAACACTGTTCGTGGTGGATGCAGCTCAGACAGCAGGTCTTCTGCCGATTGATATGGAACGGATGCACATTGATGTGCTGTGTTTTTCTGGTCATAAAGGTCTTTTAGGCCCCCAGGGCATGGGCGGCATCTGTGTACGCGAGGGCGTGAAGATGAAGCCGTTTCGTGTGGGCGGCACGGGAATCCGTACCTTTGATAAAGAACAGCCGGATGAAATGCCGACCCTGTTGGAAGCAGGAACCTTAAATATGCCGGGCATTGCGGGACTTCGGGCCGGAGTGGAATACATTCTGGAGAAGGGAACCGATGTCATCTGGCAGCAGGCAGATGCGTACGCGAGAGCTTTCTATGAGGGTGTAAAACATCTGCCTGGAGTCCGGCTGTACGGTGATTTCGATGCGGATGTCCGGACTCCGGTGGTGACACTGAACCTGAAAGATTATGACTCTGCGGCAGTAGCGGATGAGCTGATGCAGCGCTTTGATATTGCGGTTCGCTCCGGCGGCCACTGTGCGCCGCAGATGCATCAGGCCCTTGGAACCGGAAAGCAGGGCGCCGTTCGCTTCAGCTTTTCTCACTTTAATACCATGGATGAAGTGCAGGAGGCCGTAAAAGCCATGCGGATCCTGGCCTGGGAGGGATAAGATGTTAAAAAAAGAACTTCGTCTGATCATCACATTCCGGGATACGGTCATGGCCATTCGTATGGAGAAGGCCATGAAGGAAGCCGGGCTTCCCGGCCGCATCATCCCGCTTCCCAGCGCCATCTCCGCAGGCTGCGGCCTGTGCTTTATGGCACCGTTAGAAGCGCGGGAAGTGCTGGAACAGGAAATGAAAAGGCAGGATATTACATGGGAATTGATCACAGAATTAATGCTGTAACCATGGCGGCAGCGCTGCTTTGTGCGGTGCTGCTCGGCGGCTGCAGTTATGGATCGTATGAGAAGATTACGGCTGCGGAGACAACCGTGCAGCAGGCAGAAAATGCAGAAGGAAATCTGGAGGCAGAACGGATCGGAGAGGCTGATGCAGGAACCGGGATCATTCTGGAAACCGAAGATCAGAATGCGGGAGATTTTCTGAGAAATGACGGAGAGTCTGGTCAGAATCCAGAGGGAGAAAATTCGGACGAGGCAGAGGCTTCAGATGACGCGGCAAATTCAGTCAATTCGAATGCAGCGGCAGATTCCATGACCATCCTGTTCTCCGGCGATGTGCTCCTGTCGGACCACGTCTTAAACGCCTACAGCCGCGCAGGCGGAATCTCCGGTGTGCTGGATTCGGGATATTTAAGTGCGATCCAGTCTGCCGACTATTTCGCGGTCAACGAGGAGTTCCCCTTCAGCAGCCGCGGCACCCAGGCGGCGGATAAGCAGTATACCTTCCGCCTGGCACCGGAGAAGGTTTCCATGTTCAAAGAGATGGGGATTGACGCAGTGACGCTGGCGAATAACCATGCCCTGGATTACGGCACAGATGCGCTGTTAGATACCTGTGAGGTCCTGGACAGCGCCGGTATTCTGCATACCGGTGCCGGAAAGAATCTGGATGAAGCGAAACAGCCGGTGGTGTTTGAGAAAAACGGACAGCGGGTGGCCCTCATCGGGGCAACCCGGGTGATCCCGCAGGCAGACTGGGCGGCCACGAATGGTCATCCGGGCATGCTGTCCTCCTATGAGGTTTCCGTAGAGCCGCTGCTTGCGCAGATTGCGGAGTGTCACGCAGCAGGAGACAAGGTGGTGGTTTTGATCCACTGGGGCATTGAACGGGAAGAAAAACCGCAGGAGTATCAGCGGGCACTGGCAAAGCGCTATATTGATGCCGGAGCGGACCTGGTGATCGGAAGCCATCCCCATGTGCTGCAGGGCATCGAATATTATAAGGGAAAGCCGATCTTCTACAGCCTGGGCAATTTCGTGTTTGGAAGTTCCATTCCGAAAACCATGCTGGTGCAGGCTGAATTTTCCAATGATAGCCTGGACTTAAAGCTGATTCCGGGAACCTCCTCAGGTGGTTATACCCGCACCTTAACCGATGCGGATGCGAAAACACAGTTTTATCAGTATTTGGAGGGAATCTCCTTTGGGGTTTCTGTGGGAGCAGACGGCACCGTCAGCCCGCAGCCCTGAGTTATGCCTCGTTCTTGGAAGCGCCTGGTGAGCGAATTGAGCACCAGGCGCTTATTTGCGCTCCAGAGCGGCGCAATCAGAAGACGCTTCGGCCCGTCTCCGGTGATCCGGTGGATAACAAGCTCCGGCGGCAGCAGGGACACGCAGTCAATGACCAGATCCAGGTATTCCTCCAGGGTCATAACGGGAAATGGATGCTGTTCGTAAACCGTTGCCAGATCGGTGCCCTTCAATACATGGAGAAGCTGCAGCTTGATACCCTGGATATTCTGTGCAGCCAGATAGCGTACAGTCTCCAACATCTTTTCACGGTTTTCGCCTGGAAGTCCCAGAATGACATGGACAATGGTCTCCAGATTCCGTGCCCGGAGCCGTGCCATAGCATCGGTGAAGGTGGAGAGGGGGTAGCCGCGGCGGATGAAGGAGGCGGTATCCTCGTGAATGGTCTGCAGCCCCAGCTCAATCCAGACCGGCTTTTCCCGGTTTAAGCGGGAACACAGATCCAGCACCTCATCCGGCAGGCAGTCCGGGCGCGTGCCAATGGACAGTGCCACAACCTTGGGATGACAGATGGCGGCGCTGAACAGTGTTTCCAGGTAAGGGAGCGGCGCGTAGGTGTTGGTGTAGGACTGGAAGTAGGCAATGTAGGCATCCGGCGCGGAGCCCATTTTGCCTTTGATGCGGGAGATGGCCTCTTCAATCTGGTTGTTGACGGCGGTGGTAATAGAGATATCTGCATCCAGCGGCGCGGCAAAATCCCCGGACCCGCCTTCACTGCAAAAGATACAGCCGCGCGTCCCCAGGGTTCCGTCCCGGTTGGGACATGTCATCCGTCCGTCCAGGGCAATCTTGTAGACCTTCTGCCCGAAGCGGGATTTCAGTTCAAAGTCCAGGGAGTGATAAGGTTTGCCGTTCCAGTTCATATGTGTGTTTCCTTTCCTGTCCGGGAATACCGGATTCCTTTTCCATTCAGTATACCATAGATGACCGGGATACGCTTTGCCAGTTTGCCAGTTTGCCTGTTTGCCGCGAAAAAGACCCCGCAGCGTAAAAAAATGCAGACAGGTGAAAGAATATTGTATTGTCCATAGAACAAACGGTGTGGTATACTGACAACTATGAGCGGCAGTGAGGCGTGATTGTTTGCCGGGCTTGCATGGAGAAAACGGAGGGGTAAAGGATGAACACAGCAAAAACTTTGGAATTGTTACGATCAGAAGCAGCAGATATCCGTATGCGTGAGTTATACGGAGCAGATAAAGCGGAGGAAAACATCCACCGTTATGAGGACCTGGTACAGAAATTCCAGGAGAACTTTGGGGAGAAGGATATTCTGATGTTCAGCTCACCGGGAAGAACGGAGATCAGCGGAAATCACACCGACCATAACCATGGCAAGGTGCTGGCAGGAAGCATCAATCTGGACTGCGTGGGAATTGCGGCAAAGAATGAGTCAAGCAAGGTCAATATCATCAGTGAGACCTTCCATCAGAAATTCACCATTGACTTAAATGACCTGCAGCCGAGTGCCAAGAAAGCAGGAACCGTAGATCTGGTAAAGGGCCTGTTAAAGGGATTTCAGGAGTCCGGCTATGAGGTAGGCGGCTTTGACGCTTACATCACCAGCAATGTTATCAGCTCTGCAGGAGTAAGCTCTTCCGCATCCTTTGAGATGCTGCTGTGTTCCATGCTGAACCGTTTCTTCAATGACGGACGCATGGATACCGTTGCTTACGCCCACATCGGAAAGTATGCTGAGAACGTGTACTGGGATAAAGCTTCCGGCCTGTTAGACCAGATGGCCTGTGCGGTAGGCGGTCTCATTACGATTGATTTTCTGGAGCCGGCTGCCCCGAAGGTAGAGCAGATCGACTTTGATTTTGCGTCTCAGAATCACAGCCTCATCATCGTGCAGACCGGAAAAGGCCATGCAGACCTGAGTGCGGATTATTCTTCTGTTCCGAATGAGATGAAGAAGGTGGCCCGGTTCTTTGGCAAGGAGGTCTGCGCGGAGGTGACAGAGCAGCAGGTGATTGATAACATTCAGGAAATCCGTGCCTTTGCAGGAGACCGTTCTGTAATGCGTGCCCTTCACTTCTTTGAGGAGAATAAGCGGGTCGAGGCTGAGGTGGCAGCTTTAAAAGAGGGACGCTTCGCCGATTTCCTGGCCAATATCACGGCATCCGGAAACTCTTCCTGGAAGTGGCTGCAGAACTGCTATACTACGGCCAGCGTACAGGAACAGGGCATTTCCATTGCTCTGGCCCTTACGGAGCTGTTTATTGCCGAGAAGCAGCGCGGCGCATGCCGCATCCACGGCGGCGGCTTCGCAGGCGTCATCATGGCTATGCTGCCAAATGATATCGTAGACGAGTACATCGACTATATCGAGCATGCCATGGGCGCAGGCAGTGCGTATCACATGAGCATTCGTCCCTACGGTGCCGTGTGCGTGAATGACATTATCTAAAATCTTTCTTTTTTCGTCAATCTGTGATATGATGGCGGGCGGTAGTGATGCCGCCCGCTTTTCATTATATGAGGGTATCACTCCGGACGGAAAAGAGGATTAAGACAGAATTATGAAGCATTATAAAAAGATTACAGCCCTGATCTACGGGGCTTTACTTTTGATCTGCGTTGGGATTGTGTGGTTCCTTGGGGCGCTGAACCGACAGGGAAATACCGGAGATGGCCGGGAGTCCGCGGCGCAGGAGGGCAGCCAGCAGTCGGGAGAGAATCCGAATGGAGGCAGAACACCGGGAACGGAAAATGGACCGGATGTGGCAGGCAATGGACTGGATGAATCGGAAGAGTCAGAGGAAGAACGCCTGGCCCGCCTGGAGCAGGAACGTCAGGAATGGCTTGCGGAGTACCGCAGGCAGAGGAGATGCCATCGCGGAACGCATGGATCAGATAAAAATAAAGAGGAGGCAGAGAAACCTTACGAGCCCCCAACCCTGATGCTGGCATCGGACCTTCATTATATGAGCAGTACGACCCATGATGATGGGAAAGCATTCTGGAGTATGGTGGAGCACGATGACGGCAAGATTGACCAGTACAGCGAGGAAATGCTGGATACGCTGGTGGAGACAGCCATCGAAAATCATCCGACAGCGCTGGCGCTGACCGGTGACATTACCTTAAACGGGGAGCGGATCAATCATGAGCTGCTGGCGGAAAAGCTGCAGAAAGTGCAGGATGAGGGCATTCAGGTGCTTGTGATTCCCGGAAACCATGATATCCAGAATAAAAATGCTTCTACTTATTTTGGAACGCAGCGGGAAAAGGCAGAGTATCTGGAAACGGGGGAAGATTTTTATGAGATTTATCACCAGTTTGGTTATGACCAGTCTCCAAACCGGGATACGGCGTCTTTAAGCTATGTGTATCCGCTGGATGCAAAGCACTGGCTTCTGATGATGGATTCCTGTATTTATGATGATGGAAACCATGTGGAGGGCCGCATTGGGGAGGCCGCCTTAAAATGGATGGAGACACATCTGAAGGTGGCGAAGGAGCATGACATCCAGGTGATTGTGCTGGCGCACCACAATCTGCTGCAGGAGAGCCGGTTATTTACAACCCAGTGTGAGATGGAGAACGGACCGGAGGTGACGGCGCTTCTGGAACAGTATCAGGTGCCGCTTTACATCAGCGGACATTTGCATGTGCAGCGGATCCGGGAGCATGTGACCGGACCGGGCCTGGAAGATGAGCAGGAGGGCATTCATGAGATCGTGCTGAGCCCCTATTCGTTTCCGGGCAACCAGTATGGCATGCTGAACTGGGACTTAAATGATACCATGACCTTTGAGACCCGGCATGCAGATGTGGCAGCCTGGGCAAAGGAGCAGGGATCAGAAAATCCGGAACTGTTAAATTTTTCGGAATGGTCCCGCCAGTACGCGAAATCCGTGATTCAGGAACAGGTAAAGCAGACCATCACCATGGTGCCGGATGACTTAAAGGAGAAGATGGCTTCCATGTATGCGGATCTGTACCTTCCATACTGCCTGGGAGAGGCGGTTCCGTGGAATGACGCGAAGCAGACATCAGCCTACACGCTGTGGCAGAGAGTGGATCCAAAAGGAAAAAAATTTAAGGAAATGCAGAGTATGGCAGAGGACAGCCGTGTGGCCAGACAAAGCTGTATCATACAATAGAAATGCTGTAATTGAGCCAATAAGAATAGTGTTTGTCTTTTACAAAGGAACGAGTTATAGTCTCTCTGGCAGAGGAGAGGGATTATCACTCGTTCTGCTTTTCTTTTGCTTTTAGGGCGAAAATATGAATCAGATTTTGGGGGGAATTATGGCTACACAGCAGATTGAAGATCCAGTCAAACGAAAGATTGCAGAATACGCGCTGATCACCGTGAGTATCTGGATCATGGTCGTGGGAATTTATTTTTTCAAGTTCCCGAATAACTTTTCTTTTGGCGGCGTTACCGGCTTTTCGTCCGTGGTCAGCAGACTGACCGGAATGAATGCCAGTGATTTTACCTTTGCAGTGAATACCGGCCTTCTGGTGCTGGGATTTTTATTCCTGGGAACTGATGTGGGCATCAAAACCGTATATTCCAGTATGCTGATGTCCTTTAGCTTAAGCGCGCTGGACCGTTTTATGCCGATGGCAGGCACCATCACCGACCAGCCGATGCTGGAACTGATCTTTGCGATCTTTCTTCCGGCCATTGGCTCCGCGATCCTGTTTAACATTGGCGCATCCAGCGGTGGTACCGATATCATCGCCATGATCTTAAAAGCCCATTCCAGCATGAACATTGGAACGGCGCTTCTGGTGGTGGATATCACCTCCGTGGTCATGTCGTTCTTCGTATTCGGACCGACTACCGGCTTGTATTCTTCGCTGGGCCTGATGGCAAAATCCCTGGTGATTGATGGTGTTATCGAGAACATTAATCTCTGTAAATGCTTTAATATTATCTGTGATGATCCGGATCCCATCTGCGATTTTATCATTAAGGATCTGAACCGCAGTGCCACTATTTACAAGGCACAGGGCGCCTTTTCCCATCACAGCAAGACCGTTATCATGACCACCATGAAACGCAGCCAGGCTGTACGGCTGCGCAACTATATCAAGAAAGTAGAGCCAACGGCGTTCATTCTGATCTCCAACTCCAGCGAGATCATAGGAAAAGGCTTTTTAAGCAACTAAAAAGATGATACAGGACTGCTGTGAAAGTGGAGAAATCCGCTTCGCCGCAGTCCTTTTTTGCATATGATAATCATGAAGACAACACTGGAGGATGGAAGATGGCAGATAAGCCTTCGCAGCTTCAGTCCGTAATCCGGTTTCAGGAAGCATATATGGAACAGGAAAAAATGCATAAGAGAAAGGTGAGGATCGTACGGAGCATGCTCCTCGTATTATTCCTCGCTCTGTGGGAACTCTGCGCAAGACTGGGTATGATCGATGATTTCATATTCAGTTCGCCATCCAGAGTTCTTTTTTGTTTCTGGAAGATGGTGCGGGACGGGAGTATCTTCGCGCACATTGGCATTACCCTCTTTGAAACAGTCGTCAGTTTCGCGATTGTGACGGCATCCGGGATCTGCGTGGCAGTTCTTTTGTGGGCCAGCCGCAGTGCTTCAGAAATTCTGGAGCCGTATCTGGTGATGCTGAACAGTCTGCCAAAATCGGCTCTGGCGCCCATGCTGATCGTATGGATGGGAAGCCATGTGCATACGATTATCGCGGCGGCGGTTTCCGTGGCGGTGTTTGGTTCGATCCTGACGCTACACACTGGATTTTTGTCCATGGACCCGGATAAAATCCGCCTGATCTACGCGCTGGGCGGCAGCAAAAAGGATGTGCTCACGAAGGTGCTTCTTCCCGGCTCCGTGCCGCTGATCTTAAGCAACATGAAGGTCAATGTGGGACTGTGCCTGGTGGGCGTGATCATCGGAGAGTTTCTGGCGGCGAGACGGGGACTGGGGTATCTCATTATCTATGGGAGTCAGGTTTTCAGCTGTGTCTACATCTGATATGAATCGGTATCGTGATTTTGGGCATAAATAAAAGGTTTTGATTCATAAGGGAGGTATGTGCTATAATGGAAAGCATAAATAATGGAGGGTTGAATACCGTGGAACTGAAACGAGATATTTATAAAAGGTTACTGGAGTGGAAGCGGGAAAATACTCATAAGGTTCTGGAACTGGAAGGTGCACGCCAGGTTGGTAAGACCTTTATTCTGGACAAGTTCGCAAAAGAAAATTATAAGGTACAGATTTATGTCAATATGGCTCAGACTTCCGGACAGGAATTTTTAGCCTGTCTCGAACAGGCAACGGCATGGCAGCCTGGAATGAAACGCAAAGAACGTCCGATCCATGAGGCCTTGTCTTTATTTCATGGAGAATTTGAGGATAACAAAGATACCATTGTTGTGATTGATGAAATTCAGGAGTCATCTAAAGTTTATTCTATGATCCGTCAGTTTGCCAGAGAGTTTGAATGTGATTTTATCGTGACAGGAAGCTATCTGGGAAAGACCAGAGAAAAAGACTTTTTCCTCTCTGCCGGAGATGTGGATTCTCTTACTATGACCTCTCTTACATTTGCAGAATTTCTGGAAGCAGCAGGAAAGCGTGAACTGTATGAAACGATTGACCTCTATGGAGCATCCGATCATGCGCAGTATGATGAACTAAAACACTGGTTTGATGTGTATCTTCACATTGGAGGATATCCAGAGGTAGTAAAGGCCTATTTGGAGACTGGGAATCTGGAACAGTGCGCAGATATCATTGAGTCACTTATCAGGATTTTTGTGAAGGAATCCGGACGGTATTTTGAGAGTCCGTTGGAAACTGCTACGTTTGAAAAGGTCTTCTCATCCATAGCAACGATGATGCTGAAAGAAAAGAAAGGTACAAAAGATCTGATTACAGATTTGACAAGCATCATTTTCAAGGAGGAGAGCGGACGGATTGCGAAAAAGACGGTTAATTATGCCATCAGCTGGCTTTATTTGTCTCATCAGCTGGGATACTGCAGTAAGAGTGTGAACTGCGATAACCTGAATATTGTGGAAAACTGCAGGTACTATTTTATGGATCTGGGGATAGCAAATTATTTCCTTTCTCTGACTGGTTCCATGCAGGAGACCATTGATGGATGTCTGTGTGAGAATTTTGTGTATCTGATGCTCTTAGAGCGTATCAGAAGACGCGAAATTGCTGGGCAGGTCCCGTGGTTTGGCACGGATGAGGAAAGCAGCGGTGAATTGGATTTCTATGTGCGCAGTCGGTTAAATCATAAAAACTATGGACTGGAAGTGAAGCGTGGAAATGAAATCGCAGTAACAGCTAATAAGTTGCTGGATAAAGGACGTTTGGACTTCGTGTACAGTCTGAAAAATACTTACGGCGGTATCAATGAAGATAAACGTGCAGTTCCGCTGTATCTGGCTGGAAGGATACCATTTGATTGTTAAAATAAGATTATAAATCTTCCAGAACAGAGTATGTATGAATGGTATTAAATAGTCATAACAATAAAAAAGTCTGTAAAGGCCGTGTTCTCGTACTGAAAAAAACGAAAAAACGGCCTTTATACTTTTTAATCAGTATTGTAAAAACGACCGTTTCTGTGATACTGATTTGACATAGGAAAATGTTGTGAAAAGGGTGCAATAAAAATGCATCCTTTTTGTTATACAGGGGGATGGATTATGCTATATGGATATGTCCGCATTTCAACGCCGGGACAGAACATTGACAGGCAGATCAGAAATATTCATCGCAGATATCCGGTGGCACTTATTGTTCAGGAGATTTACACAGGCCGGACATTGGATCGTCCGAAATGGAGAAAACTGCTGAAACAATTAAAGCCTGGAGATATCATTATTTTTGATTCTGTTTCCAGAATGGCACGAGATGCAGAAGAAGGATTTGAAGAATATCAAAAGCTGTATGCCAGTGGAATTGAACTCATATTTTTGCAGGAGCCTCATATCAACACAGAGGTTTACCGAAGAGCATTGCAGGTTTGCATTCCAAAGACCGGAACCAAAGTGGATGTTATCCTGGAAGCTGTAGAAAAGTATCTGATGCTGCTTGCTAAAGAGCAGATTAAGATTGCATTCGATCAGGCCCAGAAAGAAGTTGATGATCTTCGTCAGCGAACCATTGAGGGAATTGAAACAGCCAGAATTAATGGAAAAGTATTAGGCCGCCCAAAAGGCAGGCATTATGCTACAGAAAAAGAAATTCAGGCTAAACGGTTAATGCAAAAACGGGCCAAAGCATTTGGTGGTGATTTGAGTGATTCCGATTGCATGAAGGTAATTGGGGTTTCCAGAGGAACTTATTACCGATACAAAAAGGAATTATTGCATATTTAAGAATGTGTAGGTCTGCAAATCAATCACGGGAAATTAGAACAATGTCTTTATATAGTGGACATATGGTTGGATTACAGCAGACAGAAACATGGAAGTGCACCAGTTAAAACGGCACAAATACTGCAAATTAGCGAAACTAAAAAATTAAAATTCCTATATGGCCGTTTTTTCGGGGAGAAAAAGTACGAGAAAACGGCCTTTTCTATTTTTTATTAAATTTAGTGCGGTATAGGATCTTTTATAGAGAGTACGGATAGTTTGCCTGTTCAATAGTGTGTCTGCCTATAGCGTACAAACAGAATTTAAAATTTAGCGATAATGCTTCCGGGAACATAGTTCGGAAGTGCGCTGTATGGAATTTTCCAGTGCCGGGTTCCGACCAGTTTAGTGGCAGGTAATGTGCCGTTTCGAATCAAGCGGTAGGCGGTGGATGTGCTGATTTTTGTCAGTTCACAGAATTCTTTGAGGGTCATGTATTTAGTGTTTTCCATGCGGAATCTCCTTTCGTGGATGATTGTGATTATGAATATGTTGATGCTTAATGACAATTTATGACACGTCATAACATATCAATAATTGTCAGAACGTGTACACATGATAATTGCTTAGCTATACGTTTATATCGAAGCAGGAAATAAAAAATGCTAAAAATAGATTCAGTTTCGCGTACATGCTAATATTGATTTTATGAAAAAGGAGTTTTAGATAAAATGAAAAATACAAAAAAGGCAGATATTCATATAAGGGTTACTGCGGTAGAAAAAAGAAAATTAGAAAAAGCCGCTACCAAGAAAAAAATGACCTTAAGTGAGTATATTTTAAAGAGTTTATCAGATTCAAATGACAGGTTAAACTATATGGAACTGTTACCTGCCTATACGGAAATAGCAGACCGATTGAATGAAATTTGTCATGTGGCCCAAAATGATCCAGATTGTGATTTACGAAAAAGAATTTTAGAGATTGTGGAGAGGGAGAAGAAATGTACGAATTAGATTACGGTCATTTACTGAATAAGGCAGGTAAGTTCAATTATTGCAAAGAGGAAAGTGTAGGAAATCTCATTCGCTATATTGCGAGGGACAGGGAACAGGAGGACAAACGTGGCGAATTATTGGCATGTGGAGTATGGGGATGCTTGGATATATTGGGGACGGATGGAATAATTGGTGATTTTAGGCTTGCACGTTTATGTTATAAGCGGCGAGGCGTGTTGGCCGTTATGTAGATCACGAAATTTACGAGTTTTCTGGGTATGAACTGATGAAATTTAAGGAGTGCCACATTAGCTGTGAAATGGTCGCCAGAGAACTTGCAAGGAATATTTACAATGAAGGTTTTCAGGTATTCTGGGGAATACATCTTAAGGATATGGATAGTTTGCGGGTTCATGTACATTTTGCTGTAAATACAGTGAATTTTAGAACTGGCAGGAAACGGCATGAAAATATGACGGCTACAAAAGAGCGGCAAAAACAGATGCAGAGGATTATTGAACGAATAATTTTTCAGGCAAGAAATTATTGGGAACCGAATCCTAAAGATTCTCAAAGCGAATTTTCGCTGTATGACTTGCTGCCGGGAAATCCTATTTCCAAAGAGTGAAGATATATATTATTTCCCTGAGCAGGAATAAATAAGTTCCTGCAGAGACCAGGCCTACAGTTTACAATCTGTTCCTGGTCTCTTTCATTTTAAGGAGGACGAATATATGTCAGCAAACGTGGAGACTATGTTTTACACCAGAACAAAGCCATGGCACGGCATGGGAACCTGTGTGGAAGAAGCACCGGATTCCAAGGAGGCCTTGCGTGTATCTGGCCTTGACTGGAACGTGATCCAGCAGCCTATTCAGACGAACAATGGACTTGGAATCCCCGGATATCGTGCAAATATCCGTGAGAGTGACAGATCAGTTCTGGGTGTGGTATCCGACCGCTACAAGGTAGTACAGAACCGGGATGCGTTTTCTTTTACTGATGCATTGCTGGGAGAAGGTGTAACTTATGAGACAGCCGGATCTTTACAAGGTGGAAAGAAAATCTGGCTGCTTGCGAAGTTGCCAGAGAAATATGTCATAGGAGAAGATGAAATTACTCCATATCTGGTATTTATGAATACACATGATGGAACCGGATCTATTAAAGTGGCAATGACTCCGATCCGGGTTGTATGCCAGAATACGTTAAATCTGGCGCTGGAGACAGCACAGAGAAGCTGGGCTGTCAAGCATATCGGTGAGCCTACACAGCGCCTACAGGATGCCAGAAATACGCTTTTCTATGCGAGTTCCTACATGAGAGAACTGGAAAGCTGTGTAGAGGAGCTGTCAGCAAAGAAATTAGCAGATCAGCAGGTATATGATTATATCAATGCATTGTTTCCGCTAATCCCTAATGCCAGTGAGCAGCAGTGCAAGAATGTCCTGAAATTAAAGGAAGATTTGAAAGAACGGTATTTCGAAGCGCCAGATTTGCAGCATGTAGGAAAGAATGCGTACCGTTTTGTAAATGCGGTTTCGGATTTTGCTACTCATGCAAGGCCGCTTCGCATGAGCGAAAACTACAGAGAAAATCTCTTCTCACGGACGGTAGATGGAAATGTTTTGATTGACCGGGCGTTTGAGATGATGAAAGCAGCCTGAGAGAAAAATTATGGAGGAAAAAGAAGATGCCTTGGATTATTGTTAAAATTATGATTCAGATTTTTATGCCGAAACCGTAGGATAAAATATCGGACAATCACTGTAGAAAGATGCAGTGGTTGTCCGGTACTTTTATATATACAAATTATTGTGGAATTATGCTACTGAATTATATAGGAAGATTATTCAATATCAGAATGGTATATTGTTGATATTAATTGTGAATGGAGATGTTGAGGAGGGAGAAGGAGAATGCGAAAAAAAGGCAGATTAGCACAAAAAATGGTTGGCATATTACTTTCTATAGTAGCAGCTTCAGTGGTAATATCCGGTTGTAAAGCATCTTCTGAGAAAAAGGAAGATAAAGCAATATCCAGTGAAAAAAATATGACACTAGAAGAATTCATAGAAAGAGAAAATTCGTTATGTGATGTGGTGTTGGGATTTTATTTTGATAAAAGTATGTTTTCTAACAAGGGCAATGAAAAAAACAATATTTTACTGGATGGGGAAAAAAATGCTACAAATGATATAAGCAAAAATCTTTCCTTTGTCGGATATATGAAAGAGGGAAAACATGAAATTACAATAGAATCAGGAAAATCAGGAAAGTCTTCAGTCGAATTTAATGTAAGCAGGACGGGAGCAAATGTTTATACATATGCACTTAAACATACAAAAACGAAGGTAGATATTACTGCGACAAATTATAATTATTTTTCTTTTCCATCAAACGTTAACGGTTTCATTCAGCTGGGAGATTATCTTCAAACAAGAAATGATTTGATTATTACATCAAATTATACAGATGATGATTTGCAATTGGGAAATTTAAGATTGCATATACCATATTGTCCGGACATGGAAGATGTTGAAAATGGTCTGTATGGAATGTACGATGACTTTTTTGATATAGGAGAGGTCTGGTTTATTATTCGGGACAATATTCCAGATTATTTATCAGAAAAGAATGCAGAAGAGGGCCTGAAAAAGCTTGTGGAAGAAGGACTTCTTGATGAGGGATATGATGAAGTAACAGATGTTAAAACATTTTCCATAGATGGATATCCGGCTGCATCTGGAAAATACATAACAAATTGGATTTACGATGCACAGGTTGGAGATTATCTGAAAGAAGTGTGCGGAAAAACCACATCGACAGTATATATTCTTACAGTTTATTGTAAAGGGCAGCTTTATGTTTTGGCCGAAGATATAACAGTAATGTCTCCAATGGCACAGGACTTGATTTTCCAAGAAATCCTCGATTCCTGTGAAATAGTCGAAACGGATGATTATGAAACGAATCAGACAAAAGCGAGTCTGAATCCTACAGAAGAGAGCACGGAAGTTATTTCAGAAATGGAAGAAACCGAAGGAGCATTTGGTGGAGAAGATACAAAGCCAGAAACTATAGAAGAGACTGCATCATCGGATGCTGGAGATCAGACTTTTATATTTCCTGATAGCGATACTGCCTACATAACAGATCATGAATTATCTGGTCTGAGCCAGGACGAATTGCGATATGCGGTAAATGAAATTTATGCAAGGCATCATAGGAGATTTAAAGATTCTCAGTTGCAGGCATATTTTGATTCTAAGTCCTGGTATACTGGCACGGTAGAGCCGGATGATTTTGATGAAAATACATTGAATGTATATGAAAAGGAAAATGTAAAAGTAATCAGAGCCTATATTGAAAAAATAAAATAATACTATAACTTATTATGCCAGATGTTTGCCTGTATTTATAGCAGGTAAGCATCTGGTTTTCTATTTATATGGTATTTTATTGAGGTATAGTTCATTGGAAGTATGTAGGAAGATTATTCAGAAAGAGAGTGATATATTGGAACTAAAAGGAGATGAGCATATTTGGCAGAGAAGAAACAAGCTGGTTACGGAATGGCTGGAATCTACAGAGAGATTGCTGAAATTGCGGGTGAGGAAATTGCAAGAACGATTCATGCAAATTTTAAAGGCCAGCAAGTCGTTTTCCCTAATAAGCTGTATTCTTCACAATATATAGCAGAAAAAATACAGTTGGAATATGATGGGAAAAATATAAGACAGTTAGCAATGAAATATGGCTATACAGAGCGTTGGTTGAGAAAAATCATAAAAGATGCTGAGGAGAGATAAAGATGTTTTGTCCGCATTGTGGAAAAGAAATAAGTAATATTGGCAAATTTTGTATGTACTGTGGTGGGAAGCTGGATTTTTCTGATGTGCCAGATTTACAGAAGGCATCAGAAAAGAAGATTCCTAAGAAGCAAACGATGGAAGCAACAGGGTGCAATAATGTGTTAGATGAGGAATTAGGTGCGCTGGATATTGAAGATGCTGGGATTTCATTACTCACAAATGAAAAAGTAGCTATGATGGCTCAACGACATTTGCATGGTGACCAGTGGGTTTTTCATTTGGACAAGTATGAGATCAAATATAATAAAGATATTATCCGGTCAATTAATGTCCATCAGTATTTATGGGATGAATATTCCAGGTTGAATGTTGAATTTACCGAGAAGTATAAGGCCGAAGTGAAAGGCGTTGAAACATTTTTCAGCAAGGCGCTTCCTTTATATGATGAGTATGTGGACAAGCTTTGTGAAAGCGTAGTAAAATTGCTGATTGCTTCTGGAATTGTAAATTATGATATTGCTGAAATTAAAAGACGAATGACAATTCATCCACCATTAGAAGAAAAACTGGAATGTCTTGCTAATGCAAGTGAGAATACTATACAGAGTCTTTCACAGGAGGTAATTGGTAAGGAAATCCGGAAAATGCAAACAGGCGGGAACACTCGTATGCTTGCAGGTGGTTTTGGTTTTGAAGGTGCTTTAGGCGGAATGGCTGCGGCTGGGCTATCTAATATGGCTTCTGGAGCAATAAACTCTATTAAGACAGGAATTTCCCAAGTTGGAAATCAGGTGGAACTCGAAAAAAGATTAAATAAGTTATACAATGATCCATCTGTTCTGGAAACGTTTCTGCGAGATTATAGAAGCGTGACATATGATGCGGAAGATACTTATATAGTAATATATAAAAATGAATTCAAGCAAAAATATGTCGATTATGCTGTCTGGAATAAAGAAGTTTTGGCACTGGCAGAGAATGTACAAAAGTATGTAAAAAATAAAAATGATATTTTAAAAAATGTAGTATCTTTGTTGCAAAAAGCATCGCCATTGTTGACGAGCGGTTCAGAACTTGCGTTTGTTGGCAAGGAATTTGTTGATAATAAGCAGCTTACTGATGAAATTTTGGAACTTGCAGATTTCTTTTGTATAAAGGAAAAAATTGGAAATATTGTAGATGAGCAGAAGAAGCAGATGGTAGAAGATGCTTTAAAACTGCCAGAAGGAAATTCTGCAGAAGTAAAAAAGAAAATAGAGATATTATCAAAGAAAAGCGCGGAACTTCATTATGATTTATCTGCAAAACTGCAGGAACTGCAGAAAAAGAAAACGGATTATTTAAAAGTAGAGGCAGAAGAGGCGAATCGAAATGCAGAGGTAAAGAAAAAGGGTGATAAGAATTTAGCAGATGCAAAGCGTGTAGAAACAGCTTTCTCAAATGGTAATCTGGATGCAGTTACAAAAATGATTACAGAAGGCAGTATGGTGGCTGAGGAACGGTATATTCAGTATTATGTCCAGAGAATAAAAAATGAGGATAATAAGCGTTTGTTTGATGCAATTGCTGGTCAGTGCGGAACGAACCGTATATATGATTGTATTATTGGAATCTGTTGTTTAAATGGCTATGGAACGCTGCAGGATTCTGATCTTGCCGGAGAATTGCTTATCAATGCCGCAGAAGAAGGCTGCTCTTATGCCTGGGGATATATTGATCATTTATTAATTCAGGATAATGTAGCATTTTTCAAAAAGGATAAGGATTATTTGCATGAAATTAGTAAAAAGGCTTTAAATGCACTTTCACCATTTGCTTTGTATTGGGAAGGAAAGACGCTGTGCCAGGGAAAAGATGAGGGTGGAAGTAACTCTGTAAAGAATGATTATGACCAGGCTTTAAAATTTATTCAGTATGCCGATGTGTGTGGAATTGATGGGGCAAAAAAGGTTTTAACTTATTTGCAGTCTCATTCTGCAGAAGAAATCAACAATAAGACATACGGAAGCAGTGGAGGATGTTATATAACAACAGCGGTGTGTGATTCTTTCCATAAGGCAGATAATTGCTATGAACTGACGATGTTCAGACAGTTCCGTGATCATTATTTGATGGAATGTGAGGATGGCAAAGAGTTAATTAAAGAGTATTACGTAACAGCTCCTCAAATCGTTGATATTATTAATCAAAAAGAAGATAAGGATCAGATTTATTTGGGTATCTGGAAACAGTATTTGAATCCATGTTTAGGAATGCTTGAAACAAAGGATTATGAGAATTGTAAAGATACCTATGTTGCCATGGTAAAAGCACTGGAGAAAAAGTATTTAAATGAGGGGGAAATTCAGTATGAGCACTAATGATAAAATAATGAGTTTTGAAGATATTCCGGTAGACAAGAAAGAAGAAACACCGGAGAAGCAAGACACACGTAAAGATGTATTAAGTTCTGTGGAAAAACTCAGAACTAAGAATGCTATTGTAGATCAAGTAGAATATTTGATAAAAACGTGCAAAAATGAGAAAGAACTTTTGGAATTGCGGAATAAGGTGATTGCGACAGAATACAGCGGATTAAAGAAAAGTGATTTGCTGGAAGAGTTAGATAAGAGGGTAAGTGAAAGAATATCTTCAACGATTCGTGAAGCATCCTTGTTGGATGAACGTAAAACAGAATTAAACAATATGAAACTGGGAGCAGTTATTTGTGTTGTAATTGGTTTCTTTTTAACGGGCAGATTTCGATTTGCATTTCCAATTGCAATTGTTATAGCAGTTGGTGCGTATATTGCTTCGGATGATAGAAAAAATTATCAGGCAAGTGTGAATGCGAAAAGGGAACTGCAGAAATATCTGGATGCAGGATATCAGTTAAAACTGTAGAAGAATATAAAAACGTGTTACCTATGATTTCAGATATATATTATTTATGTGAATCATAAGAAACAAGGCAAATAGATAGAGGCAGGATTGATAAAAAATGTCAGTCCTGCCTCTATTTTTGTTGCCATGCAGATCAAGAACGTGCATGCAGCACGTTCGGAGAAAGGAGATACAAAATGAGAAAGATGTCACAGAAGGAACGCTTGGATGCAATGTTGGATCGGCCTATTCCGAAAAAGAAGGTTGGTATTGTGCATTTAGAGATGGTAAAGGAGAGCCGACGGTTATATGGAACTAGCCGTTTTCGTACACCAGAAGAGGCTGCGGAAATGGTAATGCCTATGTTTGAACGGGCACACCGGGAGATGGTACTTGTCATGACCATGGATAGCAAGCTGGAAATTCAGGCTGCGGAGATTGCAGCTGTGGGTGGATTGAATTATTGCTACATAGATATGAAGGAAATCTTTAAGCTTGCAATTCTGAATAATTCCGCTTATATCATTTGCGTTCATAATCATCCGTCTGGGGATGTGAGTCCAAGTCTGGATGATGATAAAATTACAAAACGGATGTGGAATGCAGGACAGATTCTGGGAATTGGCCTGATCGACCATATCATTGTGGGAGAATCTGGATACTACAGCTATAAGGAAGAAGGACGCATGCCAGAGGAAGCGGAGCAAAGCAACGAATATAAAGACGGTCTGATGGAAAAAACACCTGTCAGGCCGTCTTTGCTGCAGATGCAGAAGGAGGATAAAAATGATTCGGTTAATGAATGCAGATGAAATTGAATGCAGGGTTGGAACGATTGGAGAACGAGGTCTGAGCCTGCTCTTGTATAAGGATGCCAGAGTCGATCAGCGTATTTTAGATGAAACCTTCACGGAATTTGGGTGGCGTCGGACACATCAGGAAATTGGAGGGAAGCTGTTCTGCACAGTGGATGTTTGGGATGCAGAAAAGCAACAGTGGATTTCCAAGCAGGATATCGGTACAGAAAGCACGGCAGAGAAGGAAAAAGGCCAGGCATCAGACAGTTTTAAACGTGCGTGTTTTAATTGGGGGATTGGCAGAGAACTGTATTCAGCCCCGTTTATCTGGATTCCGGCTGAAAGGGTGGAAATCAGTTATGATGGCAAGCGTTATGTCACAAGAGAACGTTTTCGCGTGGAATCTATTACTTACGATGAGAAACGTGAAATAAGCGGACTGGTGATTTGTAATAGTAAGGGCGTTTCGGTTTATGAAATGCACCAGCAGAAACATGCTGTATCAAATGAAAAAATTACAGGGACACCGGAGCAGGCAAAAGCGCAGTTATCAAAAAAGATGCGTGGGGATTTGGAAAAAGAACTGCAGCGCACTGGAGTTTCTATGGAAACGGTTCTGGCAAGGTACAATCTGAGTGATATCAGTCAGATGCTTCCGGAACATTACCGGGATGCTATGAGTGGGTTGCGGAAGTCAAAACCAGTGGCAGCGTAGAGAAAGGAGATTAGTAATGAATAGAGGAAGAATGGATCAGGTTGTAGAGATGGCAAAGTGGAGTATGGTAGATTTTGACTCTGTGAAAAATCAAATTGTATTTCGTATTATCAATGGCAGGATGAATGAAAAAGAATTGCAGTCATTGGCACATATTCCGGTTATGAATCTGGCTGTTATTTTTGTGGTGCAGTTTGGCCAATCGGATGAGATGGGGGTGAGTATAAGAATTTCAAAGAAACTTTTGGAACATTGGGAAATAAATTTACAGGATTTATGGAGAATGGCTTATGAAAATACATGTCTTAGATGTCCTGCGAAGTCAGATTCTTTGGATCATCTTTTAAGAAGAATCGTAATGTGTGACATTCCGGATCCGAAGGAACAGGAAAAAGTTTTGGAGATGCTGGACAGTACGAAAGATAACGAGTCAGAGGAGCTAATCGTTTTAAGCAACAATGTGAGCGCTTATGGAGCGTCTTGCATGATATATGGAGATGCATTGAAAGAGTATGCAGTATGGAAGCAGAGCGATTTGGTGATTTTGCCTTCCAGTATTCATGAAGTACTGTTAGTCAAATATGATGGAAGCTATGATGTAAGGTGGCTTTCACGCATGGTATCTGATATTAATATCAGTGACGTTGCGGAGAATGAGCGGTTGTCGGATAGCGTGTACATTTATCGTTGGAAACAGGATGTTTTGGAAGATACGGAAACAGGAAAAAGAATTAGACCGGGATATGATGGAATCGCAAAACTTGTGGAAGAAATGCAGCAGGCATCCTGAATTTAAAATACTATGTTATCAGAGGACAGTGTATATGTCATTGAAAGAATTGATTAAAATGTTTTTAACGGAGCGTCTGGATATTGTGATAAAGGACGTATGTACAGAGGACACGAAGAAAATTATAGAACAGGGAGAACGGATTATCAATGATTTGCCAGATCAGGACCGGGAAGCCGTTCAGGCTTATGTGAATGCGTTTTTGGATGGAGAGGCAGAGAAAACGGAACAAGCTTATCTGGGCGGAGTTGGAGATGCACTCTGGGTCATGACAAAATGTATTAAAATGATTATGAAGCGTTCCGAAGAGTAGAAAGACAGGAAAGACCGTCCGGCTGGTAACTTTGCATGGACGGTCAGAAATAAGAATGGAGGATTGGAAGCATATGTGTAAAATCATATCGACTTTAGGAATGGAGCGGGAAGCATGGCTGCAATTACGGAAGGGCGGGATTGGTGGATCAGATGCAGGAGCCGTCTGTGGACTGAATCCTTATAGAAGTCCGATGGCAGTTTATTACGAGAAAACATCAGATACTATCGACGTATCGGACAACGAGGCTATGCGTCAGGGACGGGAACTGGAAGAGTATGTGGCACAGAGATTTATGGAAGAGACGGGATTGAAAGTGCGGAAATCCAATAAGATGTACTGGAGCACAGATTATCCGTTTATGTATGCAGATGTGGATCGGCTGATTGTGGGTGAGGATGCTGGTCTGGAATGTAAGACTGTGAGTCCGTATAGTGCAGATAAGTGGGAGGATGGTGCAGTGCCGCTTCATTATCTGGTTCAATGCTATCATTATATGATCGTGACAGGAAAGCGGTGCTGGTATATTGCAGCTTTGATCTTTGGACAGAAATTTATTTATTCGAAGATAGAGTGGGATGAAACATTTGTAAATCAGATCATTGCGTTGGAAGAGGATTTCTGGAATGGCTGTGTTGTGCCGAAAAGGATACCGCTGCCTGATGGATCGGATTCCAGTAGTGCTGTACTGGAGGCGTACTTTCGTGAATCAGACAACGAAGGTGCAGTAACATTAACGACAGATATGGAGAACAAATTGGATCGAAGGCAGGCGATTGCAGAGAAAATAAAACAGTTGGAACAGGAAAAAACTCAGATTGAGCAGGAAGTCAAGCTGTTTATGGATGGTCATAGTTTTGCTAACAGTGAACGGTATCAGGTTTCCTGGCAGATGGTTGATTCCCAGCGTGTGAACACAAAAAAGCTTAAGGCAGAACAACCAGAAATTTATAAGAAGTATCTGCAGGTGAATCAGAGCAGCAGGTTTACGGTGCAGGTGGCATAAGGGTATGATTGAAATATAATGATTCAGCTGGGGAAAATGTGATATGATATAAAAAATAATATTAAATTCGAATGGGGGAGTGGAAAGTAGATGACGCAAATAAGTAGCATTAGAGAGATTCAACGTTGGTCAATGGATTTTACTAAGATAGCTGAGACATTAAATTTGCAGTTTGAGGAAACTGGTATCAAGCCAGATTTTGCAATTAACTCGAAGAATTTGAGAGATAAATTTACATCATTATTGCAATGGTTATCTGCTGATGATAACAACAAAACTTATGAAAAATTAGTTGAGCTTTATATGACAACAAAGAATGGTCAATTCATTTTTAATACGGCAAAATCTTGTGTAAATATGGTTTATAAGTTGCAAATGCCGGATTTTAACGATGAGAAAAGAGCTGCGTTTGTAATGTATGATATTCTTTTAAAATTTGAAGAGAATAAAAAAAATGGTATTTTACAGGAATACGATGATTTAAAAGCAGAATTAATGGACTTAATTCCGTATTCCATCCCAATGATTTATGAGAAAGGAATTGGATGTGAGGAGATAAAGCTATCTGCTTTGAATGGAAAAGATAAAGAATTTTTTGAAAAATTTGAAAATTGTAATGCACTTGAGTTTGTCAAAATATATATATGTACAGAACGGGAGAGAAAGCAGCATATAGTTAAGGATATACTTGAAAGTCACTGTGTCAATTTCTTTGAAAAAAATGTAAAGAAATATTTTGAAAAAAATGTATTGCCTAAAGTGAAATACCAGGGAGGACGATGTTCATCTGAGTTAAAAAAGATAATGTATGAAAATTTGGATATGAAATGCAGTAGATATGCAAACATGATGAACGAATTTTTGCGTTTTCGAATTGCGGAAAGGCATGCATTTTGCATTATCAATGAAGAAGCGTTAGATGGTGAATTTATTAAAACTGGAAAAATAGAAGAAATGGATTATCAGAAATTTGCTGAGACATACTCTTTTGAATATTTACTGAAAATTTTTGATAGTATGGATTTTGAAAAAAGAGATAGAAAACTAGATGGAAGTTATAACATCGCCTGTTTAGATCTTGTATTAGAATGTGTAAAACATCCATTGAAAGACGTTTCTCAAAAGGACTATGAAAAAATTATATATAGGTTATTGGGGGAGTTGGATGAATGGGGGGCATACTTTCAGAAGAAAGTGAATTTTATTTTGATATTAGAAAATTATCAAATGTTGAGAAAGGTCGAGATTGAGAAAAGTGAATCAGTCGATGAGGTTATTAAGAAATTAGAAAAAAGATTGCAGAATTCCAATGGTAAAAACGTAGAAATTGAAAAATTATTAAAAATTTTCGAAGACTCGCAATAAAAAAACGTCGATTTTTCCTTGTATAAAGGACTATTTAGTTCTTATATGGGAAAAATCGACGCTTTTTTATTGTTAAGGAAATGATGCAATTTCGCTATACTACGTTCAGAGGCCTCAATTAAACAAAAGGAGAGAATCGGAGTTGAAAGAAGAAAAATTGGAATTAGGATGGCAGAAAAACGAGAAAGGAGAATGGGAGTTCCATTTTTCCGACTGTGTAGTAAGCGAAAATTCAATAGAATATGGCAAGGAGAATGGAAAGTATGAGGTTGGTTTCAAAAAACATTTCGAGTCCAATTCGGAGGCGATAACAAATGATTTTTTTAGGCTTTCAGTTGTGATTGCAAGTATGCCAAAAGTATTATATCCGGTGCTGATTACGAATGTTGCTGCACTGCTATATCCGATTTGGCAACAGAGCACATCACATGGGCAAGGTATAATTCTTTGGCTTTATGGTACTCCTGGAAGTGGAAAAACAGAAATAGCAATAAACCTGGCTAGTTATGTAAATAAAGAAAAACTTAGGTCAGAATTTGAAAGTCTGGCTTCTGCAAATGCTTCTACAGGAGATCTTGGGGAGATACTGCAGGAACATCAAGGATTGAATTTTATTCTTGATGATGCAAAAAACGAACGAGTTTATTCACAACGAGAGAAGTTAAGAAGGAATCTGGATACGATCATCCGCAGTGTATTTTCTTTCCGGTTAACAGATGCTTTTCGGAGAAAAAGAAAATATCAAGGCCGGGAGGTAAAAGCGGGACTGGTTATAACTGGTGAAGTCATTGATTTGGAAAAATCATCGATTTCACGATGTGTGTTTCTTGACATCGGAAACTTTGTTAATACGAGGATTGGTTCAGAATCTTTGAATGTGTTGCAAGAACATCCGGAATATTTGGTCGGTAGCATGGTGGGATTCATACAATTTCTTGCGCATCAATGGAATAATGGAGGGTTGTCACAGCAAGCTGAAAGTTTTAAGAAACTAGATAAAAGTAAGCTTGCAATGAGCCAAAAACAAGGCGCAGCAAGATTAAAAACTGCAAGAAATATGCTGACACTTTGTCATGGACTTTGGGTACAGTATGCAGCTTATTTGGGAACTAACTGGAAGCTGGATTCAGCTGATTTGATGAAAACGGTAAAGAACACTGAGGATATGTTGATTAGTCCGGACGATATTTTTGAAATAGCAACGGAGAGAGTATTGAAAAAACTGATTATAAAAAAAGCTAAATGCTTTTTGACATCGGCGTTGTATAAGCAGGACCGATACCTTGAATATGGATTTTTGATGCCAGAAAAAACGGATGCTTTGTATCTGAATGAGCTTAAAGAACTTCCAGGTTTGGAGAAACTTGAAAATGATGAAGAAGTTCTTTTTGCAAAGAGGGATGTTTTTCTGAAAAAATTGGAGAAGGAAATTCAGAGGGAAATAGAAAAGATGAATTTTGCAAATATCAAAATGCTGAATGGGCTTTTGGGAAAACTTCATGCGCACGAAATAATATTAGGGAAAAAAAGGACAGATGGTCTTTTCGATTATGCATTATGGTATCCGACAGGGTATGATGAGGATGATCAATGTCAGTGCATTTTGCTGAATACAAAAAATTTAAAAGTAAAACAGGCGTTAGGAACTTTGCCTAACGAAAAAGTCGATATCAACATCCAAAATTTATCGTGGGAGGAGCAGGAAAAGATAGATGATGAAATTCGGTTCAAATATTCAAGGTGTTGTAAATCGATAAATAAAGCTATGACATACAAGAACTAGCAGAGATATTGCGGCATAAGCATAAAAGTAGGAAATGAACAAAAAAGGAGAAAAATATGGAGATTTTTGAAACGATCGCTAAGATTCTTTATGAAGAAAACTTGATTCAACATGATGAAGAACTACGCTTCCTACAGCTTCTCAAGGAGCGTGACGCGTCATGAGCATTTTGCGCGCCGTGATCTACTGTCGCTGCAGCACCGAAGAGGAGAGCCAGGTTGATGCGCTGGCTAAGCAGGTCATCGAAGCCAAAGAGGCCGTGAAGCGGAATCACTGGCTGCTGGTGGATTCGTTTGTGGAATCACGAAGCGGCACAACTGCAGAGGGGCGAAGAGAGTATCTTCGCCTCTTCGATCAAATGCAATCAGATCAGTTTGATGTGATTGTGATTAAGAGTCAGGACAGACTCATGCGCAACACAAAGGACTGGTATGTGTTTATTGAACGGATGCAGAAGAACGGAAAACAGCTGTATTTATATCTGGAAAATAAGTTTTATTCTCCGGAGGATGCACTGATTTCCGGTATCAAAGCAATTATGGCAGAGGAATACAGCCGGGAATTAAGTAAGAAAATCAATAATGCGCATCGACATCGTCAGAAGAACGGCGGTCGGATGATGCTGACTAATAAAACCTACGCATTGAAGAAAGAGCCAGATGGGTCCGTTACTGTAATTGAGGAACAGGCCGAGGTGGTTCGGGAAATTTACCGACTTTGCGCAGCTGGTTATGGAAGCCGGGTGATTGCCAATTTGCTGCAGGAAAAGGGCATCCGCAGTAAGAATGGCCTGTTTATGACAGAGACAACGGTAAGGCGCATCTTGAGAAATCCGCTTTATAAAGGGGACATGATCCTAAACCGAACACATTTTGATTTTGATACGAAGAGTCTTATTCACAATCCAGAAGATCAGTGGATTTATGTAGAGCACGTAGTACCTGCTATTGTGGATGAAGCATTGTGGGCGGAAGCGAATGCAGCCATGGATGCGCGGGCTGCGGCGAAGCATCAAAATGGATACTATCCAAAAGGCAGCAATCCGGGAAAATATAATTTGTCAGGAATTCTGATATGTGGATGCTGTGGAAAGCCCTATTACCGGACATGGCGCAGGGGTTATCGTGACCCGGAAGAAATTGTATATGAGTGGAAATGCAGTGCGTACATAAATATTGGCCGAAAAAATCATAATCGCAGGGACAGTCAGAGAAAGACCAGCAGGCTGCTGGCAGATGAGCAAGGCTGTGATAACATTCATCTGCGTGAGGACGTGGTGTACCAGCTATTGGAACAGCTGAGCGGAAAGTATTACCAGATTCAGCTGCAGGAGAAAGAAAGCATCATACAGAAAACCATTCAGCTTCTGGAACGGGTTATGAGCCGGAATCCATCGGAACAGAAATGCCGGGATCTGAAAACAGAGAGAGAATCCGTTCGGAAGAAAAAACAGCTATTGCTGGAAAAGCTTTTGGCTGGGATTGTGGCCGATGCGGATTATCAGGTAATGAACCGACAGTTAGAATCACGGCTTCAGGAAATTGAATGTCAATTAGAAAAACTGCAGGAAGGGGAGCAGGAACGGAAAAATATTGCAGGGCGTCTGGAGCAGATTAAGGCCCGTCTGGAACAGGGAGGCGTGGAAAAAGCCACTGCGGGACAGATGCTTCGGAATGTTGAGCATATTATTGTGCATGAGTGGCAACTGGAGGTCTGCTTCAATTCGCTTCATATAGCAGGAATCAGCAACGTAGAAAAAACAGCTCTTTCCCAGATTCTGGGAAAAGAGCAGGATCAGGTCAGAGTATTTCTGGATTATCCCTTTGATCCGACAACGGAACGGGGAAGAATGCTGGATCGGAAGATGGTTTCTGATATTCTGAGAGAAGAACCTGCAATGACGGCCAAAAAGATTGCACAGAAAATGGGAAGGACTACGGGGGTGATTATTACCCGGATGAATGAACTGCGCAGAGGTGGGTATATTCAATATCAGCCCAAGGGAAAGCATGGATACTGGCTGACATTGAAAGAATATCCAGACCCGAGAACGCAGAAAGTGGCGGGTTAGGAAGTTTCAGTAACGCAGGAACTGAAACATAAGAATTGTAGGAATAAAAGGTTTGTGGTATCATGGAACTATAGATGCGCTGCATTGGATAGATCAGAGACTGCAGCGTGTCACCATGATACCAGCAAACGGAAAGGAGAGCAGCGGGATGAAATCTTTAAGCATTCCTGTGGGAGTTTCAGATTTCGCGGAGATCCGGCAGAATGGATATTACTACGTGGATAAGACCGCATTGATCGGTGAACTTCTTAAGACAACAGCAACAAAGGTTACGCTGATTACCCGTCCGCGCCGATTTGGCAAAACCCTTGCCATGAGTATGCTGGATACCTTTTTTGACATACGAAAAAACAGCAGAGCATTATTTGAGGGCCTTGCAATTACAAAGGATCAGGGCCTATGCGAAAAGTGGATGAACCAGTGGCCTACGGTATTTGTGTCGTTCCGTCAGGTGGATGGCCTGAATTTTTCAGCGGCTTGTGGGATGCTGAATCTGGCCATTGCAAATCTATATAAGCAGCATTTGTATCTACTCGACAGCGATAAGATCAGCATCTACGATAAAGAAAGCATGAACCAGATTCTGAGCGGAAATGCATCTGTAACGGAATTAAAGGGCAGTCTTCTATTGCTTATCGGAATGCTCCAGGTTTATTATGGTAAACCTGTGATTCTTCTAATTGATGAATATGATGTTCCCATTGCGAAGGCGAACAGTAATGGCTATTACAATGAGATGCTGGATGTGATGAAAGGCCTTATGCAGGCTTTGAAAGATAATCCGTCACTTCGGTTTGCATTTATTACAGGTTGTCTGCGAATTGCAAAGGAAAGCATTTTTACCGGGACAAACAATTTTGTTTCGGATACCATCGCAGATTCCCGCCTGAATGAGTATTTCGGTTTCGTACAGAGTGAAGTGGATCAGATTCTTGCAGATGCAGATGTACAGGAGCAGGCAGAAACGATTAAGGAATGGTATGACGGTTATCATTTCGGTGATTTTGATGTGTATTGTCCATGGGATGTGATGAATTACATACTGGAACTGCAACATAATCCCAATGCCAAACCTGACAGTTACTGGAAGAATACCAGTGACAACGCAATCATCCGTTCGTTTATTGATTACGCGGGAAGCAGTATTACAAAGAAGCTGGAGACTTTGTTATCTGGTGGGTGTATCGTACAGCGGATTGATGAAAACCTGACTTATGATTATCTGCATTCCTCAGAGGATAATCTCTGGAGCATCCTTTATCTGACCGGATATCTGACCCGTGCAAGGAACTGTGATTTTGCGGGAGAAGTGCCGGAAGGTACAACAGCCCTGATGATTCCAAATGAGGAAATCCGGGAGATTTTTGAAACTACCATTATCCGTTGGTTTGACGACAGTGCCAGGACATGGAACCGGACAAGCCTGTTTGATGCAGTCTGGAGCGGAGACAGTGAGGGCGTCACGAAAGCAATGAACGCACTTCTGAGAAGAACCATCAGCTACCACGACTACCGGGAAGACTTTTATCATGCGTTTCTGGCCGGAATTTTTACCGGAGCCGGATATATGGTGGATTCCAATAAGGAGCACGGGGAAGGCCGCAGTGATGTGGTGGTTTATGATCCGGTCAATGGACGGGTGGCTATATTTGAGGCCAAGTATACAAAGATACTGGAAAAGCTGGAACCGGAATGTGACGAGGCGCTGGCACAGATAGATGACCGCATGTACGCAAAGGAATATGAAGAGGATTATGACCAGATCCTTTGCTACGGCATTTCATTCTTTAAGAAGCGATGTATGGTGAAAATGAAATAGAATATGGATAAAAAAGGAAGAGCCATGTGCAATACGGAATCATATCAGTATGTGTGCATGGCTCTTTCAGCTGGATTGTGTCGTCCTGTCCATTGTCCTGCTCTGCCTGTTTTCTGCTCTGTTTTACCGGCTGATTGCGGGAAGAGAATGAGCTGGAGAAAATAATTTCATAGAATTTGCAGAGGGACTGTCAGAAAATGCAGAAATTTTCTGGCAGTCCTTTTTGCATGTCTGGTCAGTTATTTGCATATAAAAATATGTAAAAGACGCGGCCTGCGTCTGATCTGAAAAAAGAAGGGAGGAGTATCAGTATGATCCTGGTACTGGATGACTATCCGCTGTCACGCCAGGGGCTGGAATCCGTGATCCGCATGTATCGGCCGGAGGAGCAGGTGCTGCAGGCGGGAAATGTGAAGGAGGCGGTGGCCTGTGTGGAAAAGAGCCAGGTGGATATGGCTTTTGTGGACTTGAAATTGAAGCGGGAAAGCGGCTTTTCGTTTGTGCGGTGGCTGCGGGAGCAGGGCAAGCCGGTGAAAGTGATGCTGATTGCGTCGGACCTGAAAAACCACGATTTCGAGCAGGCCAGGGAGCTTGGAATAGAAGGTTGTGTCCAGAAGGATGCCTTTCTGGATGAGATTCTGTATGGACTGAAGGTCGTGGAGCGGGGCGGAAGATTTTATTCCTCCGGACTTATAGAATCCATGGAGGAGGAAGAACAGGAAAAGAAAAAGCTGGGTGGCCTGACAGGCCGGGAGCTGGAGGTTTTAAAGCTTTTAAGCCGTGGGTATTCCAATGCGAAGATCGGGCAGAAGCTGTTTATTTCGGAGGGAACTGTGAAAAAGCATATCACCAGTATTCTGGGAAAGCTCTGTCTGGAAAACCGGGTGGAGGCGGTGCTCTTTGCCAGCCGGAATCTGCCTGGGGTGCTGGAGCAGGAAATAAAGGAGAAGCAGCTATGAGAAGAGGCAGAAAAAAACGGAAAAAGGGTTATGTTTTTACCATGGCAGCCCTGGCACTGTGTCTTGGCGGGATGGGGACGGTTTATGCCTCCTGGACAGACCGGCTGGAGAGCCGGATAGATCTGGGAACCGGAGCATTTCATATGGCAGTGTCCGGGAAAACGGAGCCGGAGGCCTGGCTTCTGGATGCAGAGGGAGAAACTGTGGAAGAATGTGGCGCAGTGCTGACCACAGGAGATGGACAGAACGAGGCGGAATTTCGGATTGCCAGCGGCATTCTGGCAGAGATGCTGTCCCTGGGCGGCTCGCTGCGGCTGGAGTTCCCGTTGGAGTGCGGGGCGGACGGTACGGTTCAGGCAGCCGGAGGATCTGTGCAGGAATCGGAACTGCGGATGGAACCGGAACAGGTTCTGTTCGTATCCGGGGGAGAGACATTTTTACTGCCCGAATATCTGGCGTACCCTTTTGAAAAGCCGCTTTCCTGCCGTGTCAGAACCGAAACCGTGGAGCAGGACGATGAAATCAGCGGGCGCATCACGCTTTCTCTGGAAGATGAGGGACAGGATGTGCTGGAATCCTGGCCGGATGCTTTGGCAATGACCGAAGCGGAATGGGAGCAGCTGGTGCCAGAGCCGCTGGATGGAATGGAACTGCCGGAAGACCTGACGGTGGCGGACGGCGAATCCATCGGTACGGATACAGGGGTTGTGGTGGTCTATTCCCTGAAATGCAGTCTGTATCTCGATCAGGCCGGGGCAGTGGAAACGATTGGGGATCTGGGACAGAAACAGGTTTGGAAGGAAGCAGAAAGTAACAAAGCGGAATCGGAAGGAGGCGAGGAAACGTGACGGAGAAAGGAGCGACCGTGATGGCCGTGGTGGTGATCATGCTTCTGGGCGCGGCCCACGCGTCTTACGGATACTGGACAGAGCGTATCGGGGTGAAGGAAGATTTTGCGATAGTCTGGTCGGTGGAGGTAGAAGTCGAGGAAGAAACAGAGGAAGAGACTGTGAAAATCACAGAGGATAAAGAAAACGTCGAGGTTACAGAAGAAATGGAAGCTGCAACAGGTATGGAGTCATCAGAAACGGAGCTGCAGATATGAGCGCGGAGCATGTGCACCGGACAGAAAATCTGATAAATTCAGGCGACAGAAGGATGCCGGAGCAGAAATATGCCGGGCAGTCTGAAAACAGATACCGGAGAAAGCGGCGGTATGGCTGGCATGTGTTCCAGCTCCTTCTTGTTCTGTGGATTCCGTCGCTTCCGGTAGTTTCCCACTGGTTTGGGACAAGCCTCTGGATTCCGGCGGGATACTGGGCACTGACCTTGTTTGCGGTATACCAGCTTCTGCCACAGATTCATGTACCGGGCAGCCTGCGGCAGCAGATGGCGGTGCAGGGCTATGTCTGGTCCGGTGCTGGAATTTATCTTGCTATCCGGTATGGCATGGGTGTGGTGTTAAAGAGTCTTGCGGCTTCGCCCTATGACCATTCGCCGCTGGGGCTTGCAGGCAATGCAGTGGGGACTTTTTTGTCTCTGGCATTCCGGGAATATACGAGGGCATATGGAATCGGAACCATTTACCGGCTGAGAAAGCGGCGCGGAGTCGTGGCATCCTTGTTTCGTGTGTGTTTCACGCTACTCTTGGCATTGACGGAGATTCCATTGAACCGGGCCCTTCTGGTGCAGGATGGAAAATCGCTGTTTTTCTTTCTGGTGCAGCAGGTGTTTCCTGCCATCGCGAACAGCGCAGCGCTTTCCAGTCTGGCATATTACGGCGGATGGCGGGCCGGACTGATCTACAGCGCGGTGCCGGAGCTGTTCCAACGCGTATTCCCGTATCTGCCCCAGCTTCCGTGGCTGGTGGAGAGTGCTGTGAAGGTGGCTTATCCGGTTCTGTTTGTGTTGTGGCTCCGGGACAGATGTGTAACGGAACATGGAATGAGCCGGGGCAGCGGACGAAGCACGCCGGGCGATCTGTACCGTTCCTTTGCCGGTCTGGCGGCAGCGGTAGCGTGCTGCTGGTTCTGTGTCGGCGTGTTTCCAGTCTACCCTTCGGTGGTGCTGACCGGAAGCATGGAACCGGGCATTTACCCCGGGGATGTGGTGCTGATCCGTAAAATTACGAAAGAAGCAGAAATTTATGATCTGAAGGAATCGGATGTGATCAACTTCAGCCGGGAGGATTATACCATCACGCACCGGATTGTGGAAATCCTGCTGGATGAAGCAGGTAATGTTTCATTTGGCACCCGGGGAGACAACAATCCTTCGGAGGATGCCCAGGCGGTGCTTCCAAAGGATGTCAACGGCATTGTAGTGGGCGTAGTGCCGAAAGCCGGTCTTGGTGTGCTGCTGTTAAAGGGAGGCAGGGAAGCACCGGAGGGTGTGATGACGGGAGCGGAAGATAGCGGGAGGTGAAGTGAATGGAGGAAACGGAAGCTGTGTTTTTCGGCCTGTCCTGGCCGTGCTGTCTGCGGCGTGGAGCAGCCTTTGCAGGTGCGATTCTGATTCTGGCGGGAGGAATCGGAATCTGGAGTGGCGTGCGCAGGCAGCAGAAAACCCGGGAAACGGTGATTGCGGATTATGAGGTGCGCACGGAAGGAACCGCGCGGGTTCATCTCATACCGAACAGTCTCTATGAAACAGAATGGCTGGAAGCAGGGCAGGTCTGCTCGGTGAACCTGACTGATTATGTGGAACTGACTTTTTCGGCGAGGGCAGAGATTTCAGGTGACATGACAGAGAACACAGTGGAACAGAAAAACGGAAGCAGACAGGAGAACGAATCTGGTGGACAGTGCGAAACATCGTCTGGAGTGGATCAGCAGATACAGATTACGGGGCAGGGAAGTGTTCGTGCGGTGATGACCGGATACCAGATGTCCGGTGACAGCAAAAGAACAGTGTATGAGCAGATTGAAGTGCTGAGGGAAGAAAAAAATGCGGAAGTATCTTTACCGGCAGAGCAGAAAATAATGGACGAATCCGTACGGTCAGGACAGCAGGCAGCAGCCGTGGCAGGACAGCCGGGGACCGGGATGCTGGAGATGACACTGCAGATCCGCCCATCCGACTATCTGGAGCGGGCGGAGGCCGCAGACCGGATCCTGGGTGGCAGTGTGTCCAAAGCTTTATTTCTGGTGTTTGAGGGAAGCTTTGCAGTAAGCGCAGGCGGAAAGACTGTGGACGAACCCTTCTCCTGTCAGATGGAGATTCCACTGGCAACCCAGGGGAGCTTTTATGAAATCAGTCCGCCACAGCCGGACGTGAAAGCCGGGCAGATTACACAAACGGAGACCAGAATCCTGCCTGTCCGGGGAAAAAGAATCGCGGTCGGGGCAGCCGGAATCTTCGCTGGCACAGCTCTGATCTGGTTTGTGCTGTGGATGACCCGGGAAGCGGATGCTCTGGAACTCTGGGAGCGCCGCATGCACGGACTGTTAAAAAAGTATGGAAGCCAGCTTTTTGAGGTGGAATCACTGCCGGAAACGGAGGGAAAAAGCGTGATCCGTCTTAGCAGACTGGACAGTCTGGTCCAGATATCGGAGGATCTGCGCTGTCCGGTTTTGTATGTAGCGGATGCGGACGGGGTACCAAAGCAGGGACATTTTCTGGTGTCCGGGGATACGGTCTGTTATGAGTATGTCCTCGAAATGCCGAATGCTCCTTTGGCGGAAGATGAGGGTCCGGAAGGTGGAATATAATGGAAGCGGAAGTGGCAGAAAAGAGGCATCGAAAGAGGGATTCAGAAAACGGATTTTCTGTATATACTGTGGTTGTGAGCGAAAAGTAAGCATTCATGAAAAAAGGAGGATTCCATTATGAGAAAGACAGGAAGAAAACCGATGGCCGGAGGTATTGTGGCATTATCCCTCATTCTGACCGGCACCGGCTACGCATACTGGACCGATACCCTGAATGTGACAACAAAAGCAACCACCGGTGATCTGGAGGTAACCTTTGCGGACCTCGGCCTCTATGCCCAGTACGCTAATGAGACCAAGACCGATAGCTGGAGCATCGTGGACGGCATCGGAGATACCGGATATGTGGCAGATGATTTCTTTATGAGAGGAACCAATTACAATACGATCGCGAAGGACGGCTCCATCGAACAGTACCGGGAAAACGCGAAAAATTATAACACCGTGGATTTTAACGCAGAGCTGGTGGATGCGGCAACCATCAAAAAAGATGTAGGCGAATACACGACCGCCAACACCAACGGCAGTGACCAGATCGAGATTACCGTGAATAAGATGTATCCGGGTTACGCACAGGCCTTCCGTACTGATATCCTGAATGTGGGGGATATCGCGGCAAAGCTCAGCAACGTGAAATTTACAGTCGGAAGCGAAGAACAGCCGAGCCTGCCAGATGCGGCAAAGAAGATGCTTGGTGTGGCCGTCTTTATCAACCAGGAACAGTACCATCCGGCCGGTGACCAGAACGGAAAGAATGTCTTTAAGCTGGCACAGGCTATGGGCCTGAGTGATGAAGATTACTTTACTGTCGGCGGTGTAGAGTTCGTACGCCTGTCCGCGCTGGAAGACGCAGATCCGGAAGTGCTGAAGACCGCGATTGCGAATGCGGAGATCCTCTGCAGCCCGGCAACCGATAACCGTATGGATCTGTTCATGGGCGTAGCCATGGATCCGGATGCAGATGGCCATTACACCACCGGTTCCACCGAGGTGATGAACAAAGACAACAATGATGCAGACAGCCAGGAGCAGAGCGTGAAGATCACCATGAATCTTGACTGGGATCAGTTCAACGTTGGAAAAGATACCGGAAACGCAAACATTCTGGCAGAGCAGAACCGCTAGAAACCCTACACAAAAATGATGCAAATATGAACAGGCACCGGAACATCCGAAAAGGAGTTCCGGTGCCTGTTTCGCAGTGCTGATATAACCATTCCGATGTCCCTGGTGTTTTTATCTTGTTCCCTTTCAGGGCATGTGGTATCATAAGAGATACTTGGAAAAAGAATGGAGATACATGCAATGCAGACACTGAACCAGGATATCAAATCCGGTGAATTCAAGCAGATTTATTTGTTATACGGAGAAGAAGCGTTCTTAAAGAACAGCTACAAGAACCGCTTAAAAGAAGCCATCATCGGGGATGACACCATGAACTTCGCCCGCTTCGAGGGCAAGGGGCTGGATGTGGACGAGCTGATCCGCCTGGCAGACACCATGCCGTTTTTTGCGGAGCACCGCCTGATCCTCATTGAAGACAGCGGCTTTTTCAAGACGGCTTCCGATGCCCTGGTGCAGTATCTGCCATCCATGCCGGATACCACCATCCTCCTGTTCGTGGAAACGGAAGTCGATAAGCGCAACCGTCTTTACAAGAAGGTAAAGGATATGGGCTATGCGACGGAGTTAAACCGCCAGGACAGCGCCCAGCTTGCCAGATGGGCAGGTGGCATTCTTGCAAGAGAGCAGAAAAAGATTACGAACCACACCATGGACCTGTTTTTAAGCATGACCGGTGATGACATGGAAAATATCCGCATGGAGCTGGAAAAGGTCATCAGCTATACCCTGGGGCGGGATGTGATCACCGATGAAGATGTGATGACCGTCTGCACCGTACAGGTAACCAACCGCATTTTCGATATGGTTGCGGCTATCGTGAACCGCCAGACCCGGAAGGCCATGGATCTCTATGAAGACCTTCTCACCTTAAAGGAACCGCCCATGCGTATCCTGTTCCTGATCGCAAGGCAGTTTAACCAGCTTTTGCAGGTGAAGGAACTGATGGCAAAGGGCATGGACAAGGGAACCATTGCTTCGAAATTAAAAATGCAGCCCTTTGTGGTAGGAAAGACTATGCCCCAGGCAAGACAGTTCAGCCGGGAGCAGATCCTTTCCTATGTGAATTCCTGCGTGGAGACAGAGGAAGCGGTGAAGAGCGGACGGCTGCAGGACCGGCTGGCGGTGGAGTTACTGATCACGAAAGAATATGGTTGATTTTTTTCTCCTTTGCCTATACCATTATATTCATGCGGCAATATCAAAAACACAATTATGCTGTCGAACGAGGGCGAAACAAGTCGCACGAATCTGTTTGCCCTGGTGCTAAGTTTGCGTTAAAATAAAGACAGCATCGAAAGGAGAAAACTTATGAACGGAGCAGACATCCGTTTTGTGCATCTTGGAATTACGATTGAGCATCTGAAAAGCAGTATTTCAGTATTCGGATTCCGGATTGCGTTTTATGGAATCATCATCGGAATCGGAATGCTGGCGGGCATCTGGATTGCCCAGTCAGATGCAAAGCGGAGAGGGCAGGATCCGGAACTTTATCTGGATTTTGCATTGTACGCAATCATATGTTCCATTGTCGGTGCAAGAATTTATTATGTGATTTTTGAGTGGGATTATTATAAGGAAAATCTGCTTCAGATTTTTAACCTGCGCGCCGGCGGGCTTGCCATTTATGGCGGTGTGATCGCGGGAGCCATCACGATGATCGTTTATACCCGTGTAAAAAAAGTATCCTTTTTCTCTATGGCGGATACAGGCGTGCTGGGACTGGTTACGGGGCAGATCATCGGCCGGTGGGGAAATTTCTTTAACTGCGAGGCGTTTGGAGGATACACGGACAGTCTGCTTGCCATGCGCATCAAGCGCTCTTTGGTAAATGATAACATGCTGAATGCGGATGTCCTGAGTCATAAGATTGTGGAAAATGGAGTGGAGTTTATTCAGGTGCATCCGACGTTCCTTTACGAATCCTGCTGGAATCTGTGTCTTCTGATCTTTATGCTCTGGTTCCGCAAGTATAAAAAGTACGATGGTCAGATGTTCTGGATCTATCTGTTTGGTTATGGGACAGGCCGTTTCTGGATCGAGAACCTGCGCACGGATCAGCTGATTTTGTTTGGAACCGGGCTTGCGGTTTCCCAGGCACTGTCGCTGGTACTTATTCTTGTGGCAGCTGGAAACCTGATATGGCGGGGACGAAAGCATAGGCAGGCTGCGTAACAGCCGGAACACAGTACAGATCAAATCATGGTAAATGCCGTAAAACATGTCGCATATCATTGTGAGGCGGAGGCAGAATGTGTGAACAGGAATAAGCCGTTTCACTTTACACCTGGAAGGAGAACACGCAGGCATGGAAATTTCCAAGGAGGAGCTGGTCGCTTGCATAGAGAAGGCCAGAAGAAAACTGGAGGGCAGTATCGAAGATGGGGAGGAATACTGCTATGTTTATGAAAAAAGTGTGGAGCTTGACCGTCTGATCGAGATTTACATTGCCATGGGATACTGACAAAGACCTTAACAGAAGTTTAACAACCCTGGAAAGAGGGATATCCACAAAAGCTGTGTGGATGTCCTTCTTTTTTTGAGGATTTTCCTTGATTTACCAGTCTTTTTTGTGAAAAAAACCTTGCTATTTTCTTACGCATGTACTAAACTTATGGTACAAGTGGTGGAAAGTGGCACAAAGTGGTTTAAAATGGCGCAAGAGTGGTTGCGGTACACGGGTATGAAACAACAGGGCAACAGGTGATTGATTATGTTCATGGGCGAATACAATCATACAGTGGACGCGAAGGGAAGGCTGATTGTCCCTTCCAAATTCAGGGAACAGCTTGGAGACGAATTCGTAGTAACGAAAGGGCTCGATGGCTGTTTATTCGTTTATGAAAATACCGAGTGGAAAGCTCTGGAAGAAAAACTGAACGCTCTGCCTCTTACCAACGCGAACGCGCGAAAGTTTTCCCGCTTTTTCCTTGCGGGCGCTACCACCTGTGAAGTAGATAAACAGGGACGGATTTTGCTTCCGGCCGTTTTAAGGGAATTTGCCAGGATCGATAAAGACGCAGTATTAGTCGGTGTAGGAAGCCGGATTGAGATCTGGAGCAGAGATAACTGGAATCAGTCGAATACCTACGACGATATGGAAGAAATTGCAGAAAACATGGAGGGTCTTGGAATTTAAAATGGCATTTGAGCATAAATCAGTATTACTATATGAAACGGTTGACAGTCTGAATATCAAACCGGACGGCATTTATGTAGATGGAACCCTCGGCGGAGGCGGACATGCCTATGAGGTATGTAGCCGTCTTGGGAAACACGGACGCCTGATCGGCATCGACCAGGACGCGGATGCCATCGCGGCGGCCACAAAACGCCTGGAGCCGTTTGCGGACAAAGTTACCGTAGTCCGGAGTAATTATGAAAACATTGCTTCCGTGCTTCATGACCTTGGCATTGAGAAGGTAGACGGCATCTATCTGGACCTGGGGGTTTCTTCCTATCAGCTGGATACAGCGTCAAGAGGCTTTACTTACCGGGAAGACGCGCCGCTTGATATGCGTATGGACCAGCGAAATACCCAGACTGCGGCAGACATCGTCAACACCTACAGCGAGACGGAGCTTTACCACATCATTCGTGACTATGGGGAAGACCGCTTCGCAAAGAATATCGCAAAGCACATTGTGCAGAGACGCCAGGAAAAGCCTTACGAGACAACCGGAGAGCTCATTGAGACGATCAAGGCAGCGATTCCGGCGAAGATCCGGGCTACGGGCGGTCATCCGGCCAAGCGTACATTCCAGGCCATCCGCATTGAGTTAAACCATGAACTGGATGTATTGAACCGATCCATCGACACCATGATCGATCTTTTAAATCCGGGCGGACGGTTAAGCATCATCACCTTCCATTCCCTGGAGGACCGGATCGTAAAAAAACGTTTCAGGGATAACGAAAACCCATGTATCTGCCCGCCGGAATTTCCGGTATGCATGTGCGGCAGAAAGAGCAAGGGTACGGTCATTACAAGAAAACCGATCGTGCCTGGGGAAGAAGAACTCGAATACAATAAGCGCTCGAAGAGCTCCAAGCTTCGGGTATTTGAAAGAGCATAGAGAAAAACAAAAGAACAGAATACAAAGCTGCGCAAGAGAAAAAAGGAGGAATGAGTATGGCTTCGCACAGAGCAGCAGGGAGACAGAGCTATGTGTACGGAACTGCCGCCAGAGATATGGCAGCAGAGAGGGAACGCACAAGAGAACGGAGAGTGGTGCAGTACCGCCAGAATATGAGCCATACTGTCAGAAGAAATCAGGAAAAGGCACTTCAGATGGATCTGCCCTATGTGCTCATGCTGACGCTGGCAGCAGTCTGCGCGCTTTATATCTGCGTGGGCTATCTGCATGTGCAGTCCTCCATGACTGCAAAGATTCATAGCATTGAGGGTCTGGAACAGCAGTTGGAGCAGCTTTGTTCCGAGAATGACGCGCTGCAGACCCGCATTAATACCGACATGGATCTGGATCACATCTACAAGGTAGCTACAGAGGAGCTCGGCATGGTATATGCCAACCGTAATCAGGTGTTATTATATGATAAAACGGAAAGTGAGTATGTAAGACAGTATGAGGACATCCCAAAACACTAATCAGGATTCAAGGATGGGGGACAAACGAAGATCCGGCGCGCGCCGGATCTTCACGAAGTATATGCAGGAAAAGCTGGCGGTCACAGTCATTGTGATTACGCTGGCTTTGTTTGCGTTAATCTATGTGTTATATCACATCATCACCACAAAACAGGACAGCTACAACCAGATCGTGCTGTCCCAGCAGCAGTATGACAGCCGTGTGCTTCCGTACCGGCGTGGCGATATTGTGGACCGCAACGGTACTTATCTGGCCACGACAGAGAAGGTTTACAACCTGATCATTGATTCAAAGCAGATCATGTCGGCGGAGGATGATTATCTGGATGCTACCGTTACCGCGCTGGTGACGATATTCGGGTATGATGAGAATGAGATGCGAAATCTCATCCGCGATAACTCCACGAAAGCATATCTGCGCTATGCAAAGCAGCTTTCCTATGACCAGAAAGAGGCCTTTGAACAGTACCAGGCTGATACCAACAAGGCCAACGCCAAGGCAGATTCCAAGGCCCGGGTCAAGGGGGTCTGGTTTGAGGATGAGTTTAAGCGTATTTATCCGTACAATTCCCTGGCCTGCAACGTAATTGGCTTTGCTACCAGTGACGGTGGAACCGGAAACGGCGGTATTGAGCAGTCCTACAACGATTCTCTGGTGGGTACCAATGGACGGGAATATGGTTACTTAAATGATGATTCCAACCTGGAGCGTGTGATCAAGCCGGCCGAGAACGGCAATACGGTGGTATCTACCATTGATGTGAATATCCAGAACGCAGTAGAAAAGCGCATCAACGAGTGGATGGCCGATCCGGGCTCCGAGCATATTGGCGTTGTGGTCATGAACCCGAATAATGGTGAAGTTCTGGCGATGGCCAACAACAGCATGTTTGATCTGAACAATCCGAGAAGCGCGGCGGACAGCTTCAGTGAAGAAGAATTGCGGGAGATGGGCTTAAAGGAGGCTATGCAGACCTACAACCGCCAGCATAAAAAAACAGACGGCAGCACCATCACCATCGACCAGGTGCCGGAACATTATTCCGCAGATGAGATCCGCTCCTACGGACTTCAGGTGGCCTGGAACCAGAAGTGGCGAAATTACGATATCAGTGATACCTACGAGCCTGGTTCTCCATCTAAGATCTTTACGGTAGCGGCAGCTCTGGAAGAGGGAGTGATTTCTCCGAATGACACCTTTTACTGCGATGGTTACCAGGAGGTGGCCGGTCATCAGATTAAGTGTACGGCATTCCGGAAGGGCGGACATGGCATGCTGACGGTGGCAGAAGCCCTGATGGTTTCCTGCAACGATGCCCTGATGCAGATTGCGGCAAAGATGGGTGCCACCACCTTTACCCGTTACATGAATGCCTTCGGCTTTGGCCAGAAGACCGGTATTGACCTGCCGGGCGAGGCAGATGCCAAGGGCCTGGTGCGCAGCGCCAGTGAGATGAACTCCGCGGACCTGGCAACCAACTCCTTCGGACAGAACTATAACTGTTCCATGATCCAGATGGCAGCGGCCTACGGTTCGGTCATCAATGGCGGCTCTTACTATGAGCCACATGTGGTAAAACAGATCTTAAACGATCAGGGATCTGTGGTGAAAGAGGTTAAGCCGAAGCTGGTTCGCGAGACCGTTTCTGAGTCTACCAGTAGCTTTATCAAGGACGCGCTGTTCCGTACGGTTTCCGAGGGAACCGGTAAGGCAGCTGCGGTAGAAGGCTATGAAATTGCTGGAAAAACGGGTACTGCAGAGAAGATTCCGCGTTCCGCGAAGAACTATCTGCTGTCCTTCTGTGGTTTTGCTCCGGCCTACGACCCGCAGGTGCTGGTGTATGTTACGGTTGATACTCCGCATGTGGAGGACCAGCCGCACAGTATCTATGCCAGCAGCGTATTCTCCAAGATCATGGGAGACATTCTTCCGTATCTGAATGTGTTCCCGTCGGTAGACTTTGAGCAGCAGCAGAGTGAGGCAGCCGCACAGCTTCCGGAGGCGGAGGGCATCACGGATAACAGCAGCGTGACTCCGGAGACCGAGGCAGAGCCGAAGGTATACGAGACCGAAGAATACATTGAGCCGGGCGCGGATTCTGATCTGCCGGAGGATGTACCGGAGAGCACGGAAACGGATGAAACCGGGAAAAACGGAACGGATGCCGGAGGTGGCTATGTTCCTCCGGCCCAGACGGTTCCGGAAACTTCTGCTTCGGAGAGCAGCCAGGAAAGCAGTGAAGCAGAAAGTGAAAGCAGCACGGAAGCAGAAAAACAGACGGAAAGCGCGGGAGAATCCACTTCCCAGGCGGAGCGCGAGACCATGAGCGCAACCTCATCCGCAGGGGAATAATGCTTCCGGATGCTTCATACAATAGAATAATGACTGTTTTAAGGGAGCCGGTATGGAATATGGAAATCGGAGCGCGTTTCTGACCCACCACCGGAGAAGGATAGCCGTTCTGTTTGGTCTGCTGTGTTTGGGCATGGTGGGACTGACAGGGCGGCTTGTGTTTCTTATGATGTACCGGGCAGATCATTACAGTGAGATGGCACAGGATCTGCATCAGCGGGAACGCGCCATCAAGGCAGCCAGAGGACGGATCCTGGACGCAAACGGCACGGTGATCGCGGCAAACCGCACAGTCTGTACCATTTCCGTGATCCACAATCAGGTAACGGATTCGGACACGGTCATTCACAGTCTGTGTGAAAACCTGGGGATGGAGGAGGCCGGAGTCCGGAAAAAAGTGGAAAAACGAAGCTCCCGTGAGATTATACGCACCAATGTGGACAAGGAAACCGGGGACCGTATCCGGGAACTGCATCTGGCCGGAGTGAAGGTCGATGAGGATTACAAGCGGTATTACCCGTTTGACAGTCTGGCTTCCAAAGTGCTCGGCTTTACCGGCGGTGATAATCAGGGAATCATTGGACTGGAGGTTGCGTACGAAGCTGTTTTAAAAGGAAAGAACGGCATCATTCTCACGATGGCGGACGCGGCAGGAGTAGAACTGGAAAATGCCTTTGAAGAGCGGATTGAGCCGGTGGCAGGTGCAGATCTCTATCTGAGCCTGGATGTGAACATCCAGCGCTATGCAGAGCAGGCGGCACGAACTGTTATGGAACGAAAGGGCGCAAAACGGGTATCGGTGATTGTTATGGATCCGCAGAATGGGGAAATTATGGCAATGGTCAATGTGCCAGAATTTAATCTCAATGATCCGTTCACATTAAATACGGAAGAGGATACAGCACTGCTTTCCGTAAAGGAAAAGCAGGAGCGGCTGAACCAGATGTGGAGGAATCCGGCCATCAATGATACCTACGAGCCGGGGTCTACCTTTAAGATCATTACCGCGGCGGCAGGACTGGAGGCGGGAGTGGTATCTTTGACGGATCAGTTTTCCTGCCCGGGCTTCCGGGTGGTGGAGGACCGCAAAATCCGCTGTCACAAAGTAGGAGGACATGGAGGGGAGACTTTTTTGCAGGGAGCCATGAATTCCTGCAATCCGGTATTTATTGATGTGGGCCAGCGCCTTGGCATTGACCGGTACTGCCAGTATTTTGATCAGTTTGGCCTGCGGGAAAAAACGGGCATCGACCTGCCGGGAGAGGCAGGAACCATCATGCACAAAAAGGAAAATATGGGGCTTGTGGAACTGGCTACCGTTTCCTTTGGCCAGTCTTTTCAGATCACGCCTATCCAGCTGATTACCACTGCGGCTTCCATTGTGAATGGCGGAACACGGATCACGCCCCATTTCGGAGTAAAGGCTGTGGCGGCAGACGGAAGCTTCATCCACCGCTTTTCTTACCCGAAAGGAAAACGGATCCTCTCGGAAGAGACCAGTAAAACCATGCGATACGTGCTGGAACAGGTCGTGGCAGAGGGAAGCGGAAAGAAAGCGGCAGTGGCGGGATTTCGCATCGGAGGAAAGACGGCCACTTCGGAAAAACTACCCAGGAGCCTGAAAAAATACATCTCCTCCTTCGTTGGCTTTGCTCCGGCAGACGATCCCCAGGTGATTGCGTTGATCACCATTGATGAGCCCCAGGGAATCTACTATGGAGGCACCATTGCGGCGCCGGTGATCGCGGATATTTTTCAGAATATCCTGCCCTATCTGGGAATACGGCAGGAGCCTGTCACGGAGAAGAACGAAAGGTGACCGGCTTCTAAAAGTTTACCTGAAACAACCTTGCAAAGAAAATAGAAAAGACGTATACTTAACAATATGTCAAAAATACATAAGGAATCTAGGAGAGTATTATGATTAACGAAACTATCCTTGCGATCATCATCGCATTTGCAGTCAGCGCGATCCTCTGTCCGATCGTGATCCCGTTTCTGCATAAGCTGAAATTTGGACAGCAGGTCCGCGAAGACGGCCCACAGGCACATTTAAAAAAGCAGGGAACTCCTACTATGGGCGGCCTGGTATTCTTAACTGCCGTGGTCATTACGTCCCTGTTATATATTCGTGATTATCCGCGCATCATTCCGGTGCTGTTTATGACGGTTGGCTTTGGCGTGATCGGATTTCTGGATGACTACATCAAGATTGTGATGAAGCGTTCTGAGGGCTTAAACCCGGTGCAGAAGCTGATCGGTCAGTTTATCATTACCGGCATTTTTGTTTATTATCTGGTGTGCTCCGACGAGGTGGGAACCTCCATGCTGGTTCCGTTTACCGGTGGATTTGAGCACGGAATCTATCTGGATCTTGGCTTTTTATTCATCCCGTTTGTGTTCTTTGTTGTGCTCGGAACTGACAACGGCGTGAACTTCACCGACGGACTGGACGGCCTGTGCACCAGCGTGACCATTCTGGTGGCAACCTTTTTAACCATCATTTCCATTGGCGAGAATAGCGGCATCAGTCCGATCACCGGAGCAGTGGTGGGTAGTCTGCTTGGCTTTTTACTGTTTAATGTTTATCCGGCAAAGGTATTTATGGGAGACACCGGTTCCCTTGCGCTGGGCGGCTTTGTCGCTTCCAGCGCATTCATGATGCAGATCCCGTTATTCATCCCCATCATCGGGCTGATCTACCTGGTGGAGGTGCTTTCGGTCATCATGCAGGTGTCTTACTTTAAGGCAACCCACGGAAAGCGTATTTTCCGCATGGCGCCGATCCACCATCATTTTGAACTGGGCGGATGGTCTGAGACCCGCGTAGTCGCAGTTTTTTCCATCGTGACCGCGCTGCTCTGTCTGGTGGCGTACTTAGGATTATAATCGGAAGGACAGGAGGTATATGAGATGAGTCAGAAAGTATTAGTGGCAGGTACCGGCAAAAGCGGTATCGCAGCAGCAAAGCTTCTTCTTGCCATGGGCGGCGAGGTCGTGCTTTACGACGGCAACGACAAGCTGGACCCGGAAAAGATCAAAGAAAATTTTGAGGAAGACGCAAAGGTTACCATTGTTCTGGGAGAACTGACGAGACCGGATCTTTTAGGCGTGGAGCTTTCCATCATCAGCCCGGGCATTCCGTTAGATGCTCCGTTCGTGCCGGTTCTGGATGAGGCCAAGATTCCGATCTGGAGTGAGATCCAGCTGGCTTACCATGTGGCAAAGGGCAAACTCATCGCCATTACCGGAACTAACGGAAAGACCACGACCACGGCCCTGACCGGCGCTATCATGAAGACATTTTTTGATGAAGTGTTCGTGGTAGGAAATATCGGCATTCCCTACACCGATGTGGCACTGGATACCACAGACAAGTCCGTAACCGTGGCTGAGGTTTCCAGCTTCCAGCTTGAGACCATCATGGATTTCCATCCGGACGTCAGCGCTATCTTAAATATCACGCCGGATCATTTAAACCGTCACGGCACCATGGAGAATTACATTGAGGTGAAGGAGCGCGTGGCAGTGAACCAGACAGAGGATGACTGCATCGTGCTGAATTATGACGATAAGGTACTGCGGGAGTTTGGTGAGAAGAAGGATCTGAAACCGAAGGTAATCTTCTTCTCCAGCACCCAGACCTTAAAAGAAGGCATGTATTTAGACGGCGACATGATGCTCTACGCTCATGACGGCAAAAAGGAAGAGGTCTTAAACGTAAAGACGGATATGCAGCTTCTCGGCAAACACAACTATGAGAACGTGATGGCAGCGGTAGCCATGAGCATCCGCATGGGTGTGCCGATGGATCTGATCCGCAAAGCCGTAAAAGAGTTCAAGGCTGTAGAGCACCGCATTGAGTTCGTGCTGGAGCGCTCCGGTGTCCGCTATTACAACGATTCCAAGGGAACCAATCCGGACGCGGCGATCCAGGCCATCCGCGCAATGCCGGGACCGACTGTCCTCATTGCAGGCGGCTACGACAAGCACAGCGAGTATGACGAGTGGATTGAGGCGTTCGGTGATAAGGTAAAATATCTGGTGCTGATCGGCCAGACCCGAGACAAGATCGCGGAGTGCGCGAGAAGCCATGGGTTTACTGATATCATGTATGCGGAGGATATGGCAGAGGCAGTGCGTGTCTGCGCGGCTTATGCCAACGCGGGAGACAATGTTCTTCTCTCTCCGGCCTGCGCAAGCTGGGGCATGTTCGATAACTACGAGCAGCGCGGCGAGATTTTCAAGGAATGTGTAAGAAACCTGTAGGAGGAGTGATATGGCAAAGAAGAACCGGCCGAAACGGTTTTATGATTACAGCCTGCTGTTCTGTATCATATTTCTGTCGGTGTTTGGACTGGTCATGATCTACAGTGCCAGCTCCTACACAGCACAGTTAAAATATAACAATGCCGGTTATTTCATGATGCGTCAGCTTAAGATCGGGGCTGGCGGACTGGTTCTGGCCCTGATTATTTCCAAACTGGATTATCACTGGTACGCAAAGTTTTCCATGTTTGCCTACCTTTTGTCTTATGTGCTGATGATTGCGGTTACCCTGGTCGGTAAGAAGGTAAACGGTAAAAAGCGCTGGTTGGGCATCGGCTCTTTAAGCTTCCAGCCGACGGAGTTCGTAAAGATCGCGCTGATCATCTTTCTGGCAGTGCTGATTACCCGCATGGGGGCAAGTGTAAATACCTGGAAGAATATGGTCCGGGTCATGGGCTTTGCGCTCCCGATTGCCGGTATTGTAGCGGCAAATAACTTAAGCTCCGGTATCATCATTGCGGGAATTGCTTTTGTGATGCTGTTTGTGGCCTGCAAAAAGCAGTGGCCGTTTTACGCCTGCGGCGGCCTGGCGCTCCTGACGGTAGTTACAGCTGGTCCCCTGGCAATTTTTCTCGAGAAGATCAAGCTGTTAAAGCCGTATCAGTTAAGCCGTATCCATGTATGGCTTTCTCCGGAAAGCTACCCGATGGATGGTGGCTACCAGGTGCTTCAGGGACTTTACGCCATCGGCTCCGGCGGCCTTTTTGGCAAGGGACTGGGCGAGAGTATCCAGAAGATGGGCTTTGTGCCTGAGGCGCAGAACGATATGATCTTTTCTATCATCTGCGAGGAACTGGGATTGTTTGGAGCGGTCTCCGTCATTCTCATTTTCCTGTTTATGATCTACCGTTTCATGCTGATTGCTAACAACGCGCCGGATCTTCTGGGAGCGCTGATCGTGGTGGGCGTTATGGCACATATTGCGATTCAGGTAATCTTAAACATCGCGGTAGTAACCAACACGATCCCGAATACCGGAATTACGCTTCCCTTCATCAGTTACGGAGGTACGTCGGTACTCTTTCTGATGATGGAGATGGGCATGGTGCTTGGGGTTTCCAACCAGATCCGGCTGGAGCGGTAAAGGTTATCGCCACCCGCGCGAAAAATGTGATTCCGGACGGAAAATCCTGAACCGATGGTTCTGAAGGTACATAAGATAAGGAAGAGGGAAGATCGTGTACAGGAGGGATCGCGGATTGTCTGTGCTTCGGATAGAAGGGTTACACAGTCTGGAAGGTAGTATTAAAATACAGGGTTCCAAGAACGGGGTGCTGCCGGTTATGGCAGCATCTCTTCTTCATAACGGAACCACGGTACTGGAGCATATCCCCAAAATACAGGATGTTTTCTGTATGCTGGGGATTTTGAATGCTCTGGGGGCAGAATGCCGGCTGGAGGGAGAGCGCCTGAGTATTTCGGCAGCCTCCCTCTCTGCAGCAGAGATACCGGAGACGCTGGCCGGACAGATGCGGTCATCCGTGATGCTGTTAGGTCCGCTGCTGGCGCGCCTGGGGCGGGTGGAAACCAGTCTGCCTGGCGGCTGCCGCATTGGGAAAAGGCCGGTGGATCTGCATATCCGGGGGCTTACGGAGCTGGGGGCGGTTGTCAGGATTGAGGATAACCGGATCCGGGCGGAAGCTCCACCTGCGGGGCTTTTGGGTGCGGAAATTCATCTGCCCTATCCGAGTGTGGGAGCCACAGAAAATATTTTAATGGCCGCGGCTGGGGCCAGGGGAGAGACTGTACTCGCCGGAGCAGCCAGAGAACCGGAAATCGGGATTCTGTGCAGCTTTCTAAAGGCTATGGGGGTTTCGGTGGAGGGAGCCGGAAGCTCCGTGATCCGTGTCCGGGGCACGGGGAGTTTCCGGGATTCCCGCTTCTCCCTTCCAGGGGACCGCATTGTGGCCGGAACATATCTCGGCGCGGTTCTCTGTGCGGGTGGTCATGTCCTTCTGGAGCAAGCTCCGGCAGAGCATATGGGAAAGACACTCTGGACGGCAAAACAGATGGGCGCGCAGCTGGAGCCGGTGGAAGAGGGCATCTGGGTTTCCATGCAGAGACGGCCCGGCCCGGTGGACATCGAGACAGGGCCCTACCCGGAGTTTCCAACGGATATGCAGTCTGTCGTGATGGCGGCAGCGGCTCTTGCGGACGGAACATCCTGCATCCGGGAGAATGTATTTGAAAACCGTTTTTGCGTGGCAAAAGAATTGCAGAAACTTGGGGCACATATTATAATAGAAGATAAATTTGCGCAGGTGAATGGCGTGAAGGCTTTGAAGGGTGCCAGCGTGATGGCAGAGGATCTGCGTGGCGGCGCGGCACTGGCAGCAGCGTGTCTTGCGGCAGAAGGAACAAGCTTCCTTGGCGGTTATGAACACATCCGCCGTGGCTACGAGGATATCTGCCGGGATCTGGCCGGAGCAGGAGCCCGCATCGAACTGCTTTCGCAGGCGGAGAATATCTTTTCAGACGATAGGAGAAAAGAAACAGATGGAATATGGACCAGGCAAGAAAAAAATGGCGATCCTTCTGGCAGCGTTATTTCTGTTGCTTGTGATCATAGCGGGCGTGTGCTCCATCCGGATCCGGGAGATCACGGTTACGGGAAATGAAAAATATACAGATGAACAGGTAGTAGATCTGGTGTTTCCGGACAACGCGAGCCGCAGTACGGTGCTCTGTTACCTGCGCGAACATTTCGGAAAGCATGAGAAAATTCCATTCGTGGAGGATTACAAGCTGGTGATCAAGAGCCTGAACCGGGCGGAGATCATTGTCTACGAGAAGAGCGTGGTGGGTTATGTGTCCTATATGAGCAGCTATATGTACTTTGACAAGGACGGTATCATCGTGGAAAGCTCCAGTCAGAAGCTTCACGGCATTCCGTGGATTACGGGCCTGAAATTCGGTCATATCGTCCTTTACCAGAAGCTCCCGGTGGAGAGTGAGCGGGTTTTTGAGGAAATCTTAAACCTGACCCAGATCCTGTCCATCTATGACCTGAGTGTGGACAAGATCCAGTACAACACTCTGGGTGAGGCCACGCTCTACATGGGGGAGATTGAGGTGATCCTGGGCAGCAATGAAGGTCTCAACGGCAAAATCGCGGAGCTTGGGGACATGCTCCCGCAGCTGGAAGGAAAGAGCGGAATCCTGTATCTGGATAATTACGATGAGACCAGGACTAACCCCATGTATACCTTTAAGCCAAAGGGCTAGTTTTTCGGCTTTTTTGCGAAAAAAACGGTTGATATTTTTTGAGAAATCACCTATAGTATTTACTAGACTAGTTTTTGATATAATGTTACAAAAATGTTACAAAAGGCCAATGAAAGAAGTTAAGGAGGAATCAGTCTTGTTAGAGATTAAGATAAATGAAGCGGAAAACTCCGCAAAGATCATTGTGATCGGTGTCGGCGGTGCCGGCAACAATGCAGTAAACCGCATGGTAGATGAGAATATCGCGGGTGTGGAGTTCATCGGCATCAACACAGATAAACAGGCACTGCAGTTCTGTAAGGCACCGACCGCCATGCAGATCGGTGAGAAGCTGACCAAAGGATTAGGAGCAGGCGCAAAGCCGGAGGTTGGCCAGAAGGCAGCAGAGGAGAGCTCTGAGGAGATCGCACAGGCTATCAAGGGCGCAGACATGGTATTTGTTACCTGTGGCATGGGCGGTGGTACCGGTACCGGTGCAGCTCCGGTCATCGCGAAAATCGCAAAAGACATGGGAATCCTGACTGTTGGTGTTGTAACCAAGCCGTTCCGTTTCGAGGCAAAGGCACGTATGAGCAACGCTCTGTCAGGAATCGAGAACTTAAAGGCAAGCGTTGATACCCTCATCGTGATCCCGAATGACAAACTTCTTGAGATCGTTGACCGCAGAACCACCATGCCGGATGCTTTAAAGAAAGCAGACGAAGTGCTACAGCAGGCAGTTCAGGGAATCACCGACCTGATCAATGTACCGGGTCTGATCAACCTCGATTTCGCAGATGTTCAGACTGTTATGACCGATAAGGGTATTGCTCATATCGGTATTGGACATGCCAAGGGTGATGACAAGGCTGTTGAGGCTGTTAAGCAGGCAGTAGCGAGCCCGCTGTTAGAGACCACCATCGAGGGCGCTACCCACGTTATCATCAATATTTCCGGTGATATCAGCCTGATCGAGGCAAACGAGGCAGCAAGCTATGTTCAGGAGCTGGCTGGAGATGACGCAAACATCATCTTCGGTGCTATGTATGACGAGAACGCTCAGGACGAGGCTACCATCACCGTAATCGCAACCGGTCTGGACGCTCACGCAAACACTCCGGTGAACAAGGCTATGGCTGAGTTCGGAAACTTTAAGCCGAAAATGCCGTCCAGTTTAAACTTAAACACCCAGAGCCGCACCGCTGCTGCTGAGGCAAGCGCAACTGCACCGAAGGCAGCTCCGCAGCTTCACGCACAGGCTCCGGCTGTAAAAACGCTTCAGACTCAGGCTCCGCAGCAGACTGCTTCTGCGCAGGCCGCAGCACCGAGCCAGGGTTCCTATCGTCCGTTAAACCAGACTCAGATCAATATTCCGGATTTCTTAAAGAATAAGAGATAAGCAAAACGCAGGAATCGACAAAGACAGAAGACCAGATTTGGCCTTCTGTCTTTTTTTGTCGTTCAAAAACGGGAATCCGCTCCATCCGTTTGACAAAATTTTCTCCTCAGAATGATTATAATGATGGACATGAGCAGTGAGAATGGTTATGAGGGCAATGCTCATGACGGCGGGAGGACGCGGGCGCAATGACGGAAACACTGTATCTGGATCTGCTTTTTCTGGTGAATCTGTTTGCGGACCTGTCCTTACTGCTTCTTACCGGACTGGTTTTGCAGATACCTCTGAAGAAACGAAAAGGGAGGCTGCTTCTGGGGGCTGCCGTGGGGGCGGCGGCGGGGTGTGCCCTGGTGTTTTTTCCCAAACTGCCGCTTCCTGTCTGGATCCTTCTGGAACTGGTGGTTCCGGCGGTGCTCATGGCGCGGACTGCTTTTGGACGCTGCAGTCTTTTGGAAATGCTGCGGTGGGTCACGGTGCTGTGGATGACCGCAGCTCTGACCGGCGGCGTGTTTGTGGCACTGGAAACGCCGCCCTGGACCTTTCAGCGGTTCAGCCTGGCGCTTGGCGCGGCCGGGGGAATGCTGTGGGCCGGAACCGTGGTTCTTAAAAATGGAATGACGCTCCGGAACAGTCTCTATGAGGTGACGCTGTATTACCAGGGAAAGCAGAGAACCGTCCGGGCCTTGCGGGATACGGGAAACCAGCTGTATGAGCCCTACGGCCATCAGCCGGTCCACATTCTGGAACAGAGTGTCTGCCGGGAGTTTGGTGAACCGGTTTCGGAAGTCCTGTACGTTCCCTTCTGCTCGCTAGGAAAAGAACATGGAATTCTGGCTGCTGTCCGCATGGACCGGATAGAGGTGTGGCAGCAGGAGCGGCTGGTCCGCGTGCTGGAACGTCCGTGGGTGGCCATCAGCGAGACTCCGTTGTCCGCACGGCACAAATACGAGATGCTTCTGCATGGAGAACTATAATACAGAGACCTGGAGGATGGAAAAGTGATCGTTAAAGTTTCAGTACCAAATCGTTTTCAGTTTAAGGCAGTTCCTTCTTTTACCGCAATGCTGTGGCAGAAGAAGGGGGAAGTTCACTATATTGGCGGTGCGGATATCCTGCCTCCGCCGCTGGAAAGCAAAAAGGAAGCGGAAATGATTTCGCTTCTGGGAACCGAGGGCGAGAAGGAGGCAAGGTCTCTTCTGATTGAACATAATCTGCGCCTGGTGGTGTACATAGCAAAGAAATTTGACAATACGGCTGTGGGGGTGGAGGATCTGATATCCATCGGCACCATCGGTCTGATCAAGGCCATCAATACCTTTAATCCGGAGAAGAATATTAAGCTGGCTACCTATGCTTCCCGCTGCATCGAGAATGAGATCCTTATGTATCTGCGCCGCAGCAGTAAGACGAAGGCAGAGGTGTCCATTGATGAGCCGCTCAATGTGGACTGGGACGGAAATGAACTGCTTTTATCAGATATTCTCGGGACCGATGATGATATCATCTATCGTGGACTGGAGGATGAGACAGAGCGGCAGCTGCTAAAGTCCGCCATTGACCGTTTGAGCCCGCGGGAGAAAACCATTGTGGAATTGCGCTATGGATTAAAAAATGCGGAGGGAGAAGAGATGACGCAGAAGGAAGTGGCAGACCGTCTGGGTATCTCACAATCTTATATTTCCCGTCTGGAGAAGAAAATCATGAAGCGGCTGAAAAAGGAAATCGTCCGTTTTGAGTAATCTGCTGGTCTGGGCAGTAAGAGGGCTTCTGGCACTGTGTCTGCAGATTTGCTGCCCGGCGGCGAGGTTTCAGAAAGAAGAATCCGTGCGGAGAGATCCCGCCTATGCGGTTTATGAGACATACAGGTATGCGTACGAACGGTACGGATACCTGTTTTCGTATGCGGAGGAGACGGGCGGAGAAGGAACGGTGGCGGTGGGAAATCGTTCATGGCAAGGCGAGGACGGGAATGCGGGCGCAGCGGACAGGGAACAGGAGAGTACTGGGGCAGATGGAATGAAAACGGAACAGACTGGCGCGGGGAGCGCGCTTTCTGCGTCGAGTCTTGCGCGTCTCCAGGATTACGACTATCTTATGAAGCAGTATTTCAGCGTGCATGCCTCCACTACGGCGGACCGCGGCCTCATGAAGGTGGAGAAGCTTCTTGGAACTGATGTACGCTTAACGAAGAATCCTGATGTGCCTCAGATCCTCATCTACCACACCCATGCCAGCGAGACCTACGCGGACTACGGCCCGCAGAACCCGGACGCCAGCGTAGCAGGGGCAGGGAGTTATCTGGCAGAGCTTTTAAGGCAGCGGGGCTGGAACGTGATACACGACACCACGGCTTATGACCGGAAAGAGGGAAAGCTGGAGCGAAGCCGGGCCTATACCTACGCGCTGGAGGGCGTGCAGGGAATCCTGCAGGAGCATCCCACCATTGAGGTGATCCTGGATCTGCACCGGGACGGCGTTTCGGATTCCCTGCGGCTGGTACAGGAAATTCAGGGGAAGCCCACGGCAAAGATCATGTTCTTTCAGGGAATGAGCCGTACGCCGGAGGGCGAGATTGCCTACCTGCCAAATCCGTATCTGCAGGAAAACCTGGCCTTCTGCTTTCAGATGCAGCTGGCCTGTGGCCGCTATCCGGGATTTACCAGGAAAATTTACTTAAAAGGCCTGCGCTATAACCTGCATCTGAGGGGCCGTTCCTCTCTGATCGAGGCCGGAGCCCAGACCAGCACAAAGGAAGAGGTCTGGAATGCCATGGAATTATTGGCAGAGGCGGCAGATAGCGTCTTGCAAGGAGAGTGAAAAAATGATATCATTATAAATTGACAAATTAGACCCTATACGTTATTGGAGGAAATAAATACATGGCATCAATGGACCAAAGCAAGATCCGCAACTTCTGTATCATCGCCCACATTGACCACGGCAAATCTACCCTGGCCGACCGCATCATTGAGATGACCGGTCTTCTGACCAGCCGTGAGATGCAGGCCCAGGTACTGGATAATATGGATCTGGAGCGGGAGCGCGGCATTACCATCAAGTCTCAGGCTGTACGCACCGTCTACCACGCGAAAGATGGAGAAGAGTATATTTTTAACCTGATCGACACCCCGGGACATGTGGACTTTAACTACGAGGTATCCCGAAGCCTGGCAGCCTGTGACGGCGCTATTCTTGTGGTAGACGCAGCCCAGGGCATCGAAGCCCAGACTCTGGCGAATGTGTATCTGGCGCTGGATCATGACCTGGATGTGTTCCCGGTCATCAACAAGATCGACCTGCCAAGCGCAAGACCGGACTGGGTTGCGGATGAGATCGAGGATGTTATCGGTATTGAAGCGCATGACGCGCCGCGCATTTCCGCAAAGACCGGACTGAATGTGGAAGATGTTCTGGAAGCCATTGTCCACAAGGTTCCGGCTCCGGTTGGAGATCCGGAGGCACCGCTGCAGGCCCTGATCTTTGACTCCCTGTACGACCCGTACAAGGGCGTGATCGTGTTCTGCCGTATCAAAGAGGGAACCGTGAAGAAGGGAACCCTGATCCGCATGATGGCAACCGGAGCCCAGGAAGAGGTCGTTGAGGTTGGCTACTTCGGCGCAGGCCAGTTTATTCCGTGTGACGAGCTGAGTGCCGGTATGGTTGGTTATATCACCGCCAGCATCAAGAACGTGAAAGATACCCGGGTGGGTGATACCATTACCGACGCAAATCGTCCGTGCGCTGAGCCGCTTCCGGGCTATAAAAAAGTTACTTCCATGGTTTACTGTGGCCTGTACCCGGCGGATGGCGCAAAGTACAACGATCTGCGCGACGCCCTGGAAAAGCTGCAGTTAAACGATGCGTCCCTGTATTTTGAGCCGGAGACTTCCATTGCCCTGGGCTTTGGTTTCCGATGTGGCTTCCTTGGACTTTTGCATCTGGAAATCATTCAGGAACGTCTGGAACGCGAGTACAACCTGGATCTGGTTACCACTGCACCAGGCGTTGTGTACCGTGTTCACAAGAAAAACGGCGAGATGATCGAGCTGACCAACCCGTCTAACCTGCCGGACCCGACTGAGATCGAGTACATGGAGGAGCCGATCGTCAGCGCGGAGATCATGGTGACCACGGAGTTTGTGGGGGCCATTATGACTCTGTGCCAGGAGCGCCGCGGCGTTTACCATGGCATGGAATATATTGAGGAGACGAGAGCACTCTTAAAGTATGACCTTCCGTTAAACGAGATCATCTACGATTTCTTTGACGCGTTAAAATCCCGTTCCAGAGGTTACGCGTCCTTCGACTATGACATGAAGGGCTATGAAACCTCAGAACTGGTGAAGCTTGATATCCTCATCAATAAAGAAGAAGTGGATGCCCTGTCCTTCATCGTGCATGCGGATTCCGCTTACGAGCGCGGCAGAAAGATGTGCGAGAAGCTGAAAGAGGAGATTCCGCGCCATCTGTTTGAGATTCCAATCCAGGCGGCTGTGGGCGGAAAAATCATTGCCCGTGAGACCGTCAAGGCCATGCGTAAGGATGTCCTGGCGAAGTGCTACGGTGGCGATATCTCCCGTAAGAAAAAGCTTCTGGAAAAACAGAAGGAAGGAAAGAAACGAATGCGTCAGGTGGGCAATGTAGAGATCCCGCAGAAGGCATTCATGAGTGTTCTGAAATTAGATGATGAGTAAACGAGAACTGGAACTTTATATTCACATCCCATTCTGCGCCCGCAAGTGCGCCTACTGCGACTTTTTGTCCTTTGCGGCGCCAGAGCGGGTGTACCGGGACTATATGGACAAGCTGCTGGAGGAAATCTGCGGCCAGGGCCCGAATTTTCAGGAGTACCGTGTGTCCACGATCTTTGTGGGCGGCGGTACTCCGTCCATTCTTCCGGCGGATCTGATCATGGAGCTGTTCGCGACGCTGTCTGAGAATTTTGATATCTCCCTGGATGCGGAGATCACTATGGAAGCCAATCCGGGAACCCTGACCATGGAAAAGCTGGAGGTGTACCGCCAGAGTGGCGTAAACCGCTTAAGCATCGGCCTGCAGTCCGCAGATGACAAAGAACTGAAATATCTGGGGCGCATCCATTCTTTCGACTCTTTTCTAAAGAGCTATCAGCGGGCAAGACAGGCAGGCTTTAAAAATATCAATGTGGACCTGATGTCCGCCCTTCCCGGACAGGATGTGTATTCCTGGAAAAATACACTGAAGAAAGTCATGATGCTGAAACCGGAGCATATCTCTGCCTACAGCCTGATTATTGAGGAAGGAACGCCTTTCTATGAGCGGTTTGGGGAGCCGCAGAGAAAATTGGACTGCGGGGCGCAAATGGCTGGAACTCTTCCGGCACCGAAGACAGCGGCCGAGGTGGCGGCCCGGGCGGCGGTCATGACACTGCCGGACCTTCCGGCCGAGGATACGGACCGGGAAATGTATCACCTGACGAAAGAGATGATGTCCGCCCATGGCTATGAGCGTTACGAGATTTCCAATTACGCGAAAAAAGGGTATGAGTGCCGCCATAATATTGGATACTGGACCGGTGTGGAGTACCTGGGGCTTGGCCTTGGCGCATCCTCCTACACCTACGGCTACCGTTACCATAATACGGAAAATCTGCAGGAGTATCTGTCCCTGAACCTGTACGAAGGCGGAGCGGCTGCCCGTGACATTGAGGAGCTTTCTCTGGAAGACAAAATGGAGGAATTCATGTTTGTGGGCCTGCGCATGATGAAGGGCGTGTCAGGAAGTGAATTTCTGGACCGCTTCGGGCAGAATATGTGGAATGTCTACGGGGATGCCTTAAAGAAGCTGGAACAGCAGGGGCTCATTGAAGTCGACGCGCCCATGGTGCGCTTAACAGAGCTTGGAATTGATGTCAGCAACGTGGTTTTAAGCGAATTTCTGCTGGACCGGTAACCTATTTCGATGGTTTTTCTTAAGGATTTGTTTCCTTGTTCTTTCCTGTGTCCTTTGCTATACTATCTATAAAAATAATGGTAAAAAGGATGCGGGAATGCAAGAACAACCCGTTTGGAATGACATCCGGGAGGTGCTGGAATGCTGATACAAAAGAAACTGAATCGGGACGCGGGAAAACTGCGCCTGAGACTGAAACAGGCGTTTAGCCTGCTGTTTGCGTGCCTGATGATTTTACAGACTGGTGTGGTCACGGCCTTTGCCGCTCCGTCGGCATCGGTCATCCGCTCCGATGAGCTGCGGGGCGTATGGATTTCCTATCTGGACTGGGAACGGCTTCCGGCAGATCAGGAATCCTTCAAGCATGAAGTAGATAAAATGCTGGACCGCTGCCTGGAATTGAAGATGAATGCAGTATTTGTGCATGTGCGCCCGGATGCGGATGCCATGTATCCGTCCGCATATTTTCCGTGGTCCCGTTTTGTGACGGGAACCCAGGGAGAGAATCCCGGCTACGATCCGTTTGCGATCTTTGTGAAAGCAGCCCACAATAAGGGCCTGCAGATCCATGCCTGGGTTAATCCATACCGCGTGACCGGCTATCATAACACCTGGGATCAGGTTTCCGACCAGAACCCGGCGAAAGAGTGGCTGACGGATGGGAATCCTTCCAATGATCGCTGGGTTTTAAAACAGAATGGCGCTTATTACTTCAACCCGGCCATTCCGCAGGTACGGGAACTTATCATCAACGGTGTGCGGGAAATTGCGCAGAAATATACAGTGGACGGCATTCACTTTGACGATTATTTTTATCCGGAAGTGGACAACAGCAAGGAAAGCCGCTGGTTTGACAAGCCGGAATACGAGGCTTCCGGCAGCAGCTTAAGCATCGCCCAGTGGAGGCGGGAAAATGTCAATGAACTGATCTGCGGCGTCTATAAGGCAGTCAAAGAGGCAAGGCCTTCCGCCCAGTTCGGCATCAGCCCGGAGGGCTATGTGGATCATCTGCGCAGTGATAACCGTCTGTTTACAGACATAGACACCTGGCTGTCTCATGATGGCTATGTGGATTATATTATGCCGCAGATTTACTGGGGCTTTGAGCATCAGCTGTCGAACGGCAGTCCGGCTCCCTTTGCGTTTGAGAATAACTTAAAGACCTGGATCAGCCTGGTAAAGAAGGGCCACGCGAAGCTGTATATAGGCCTGGCAATGTATAAAGCCGGAAGCAGCGCGCGGGACAATACCGGAATTCCGGAATGGAAACGCTACGATGATATCATCAGCCGCCAGGTGGAAGCCGGGCGTGCCAGCGGATCGGTATCCGGCTATTGCTTTTATGAGTACGGCTCCTTCCAGGAGGATGTGTGCCAGAAGGAAGTAAAGAACCTGATGAAGGTATTACGGTAGCAGTGCCGGAATGGATGCGCAGTGCGCAGACAATCATAAATAAAGCGTTTCCGAACGCTCGAATAAAGGAGAACAGAGATGAAAAAGTTAGAGGATTACGTAGTAAGCATTCCGGACTTCCCGGAGCCGGGAATCATTTTCCGCGATGTTACCTCCATTTTGCAGGATGCAGACGGACTGGCACTGGCTATTGACAGCATCCGTGAAATGGTAAAAGATCTGGAATACGATGTGGTTGTAGGACCAGAATCCCGCGGCTTTATCTTCGGTGTGCCGGTTGCCTACGCAGAGCACAAGAGCTTTGTTCCGATCCGCAAGAAGGGCAAGCTGCCAAGAGAGACCATCACTGCAAAGTATGATCTGGAGTATGGCTCCGCTGAGATCGAGATTCACAAGGATGCCATCAAACCGGGCCAGAAAGTAGTAGTCGTGGATGACCTCATTGCCACCGGCGGCACCACCGAGGCCATTGTAGGCCTCATTGAGCAGTTGGGCGGCAAGGTCGTAAAGCTCTGCTTCGTGATGGAGCTTGCAGGCCTCAAAGGACGGGAGCGCCTTGCCGGATACGACGTAGAGTCCGCAATCACCTACGAAGGAAAGTAAAAATTTAAGAATAGTCACGAAAGGTCCGAAGCAGGCCG